>JBCDKJ010000062.1:0-20331 GCA_038746745.1 Pseudomonadota bacterium | reverse complement strand
GCGGCTTTTTTGAAGCGCTCGTACTCCTGTAGACGCCTGATCAACTGCGCACGTGGATCTTCTTCATCTTCTTCGACGCTCTCGGAGCGCGGCAGCAGCATTCGCGACTTGATTTCTGCGAGCATAGCCGCCATTAGCAGATACTCCGCTGCCAACTCGAACTGCATGGCATCCATGAGTTCGACGTACTGCATGTACTGCTCGGTAATGTCCGAAACGTCGATATCGAGGATGTCTATGTTTTGCCGACGTATCAGATAGAGCAGCAGATCCAGCGGCCCTTCGAAAGCTTCAAGAAAGACCTCCAAAGCCCGTGGAGGGATGTAAAGGTCTTTGGGTATTTCTGTCACCGCCTGCCCCATAACCACAGCAAAAGGCATCTCCCCCTGCTGGGGAGCCTGACGTATCTCGTTGAGAGAGCGGTTTTGCTCCAGGGGCGCTGTCTGTTCGGACGACTGCCCGGTTTGCGCACTAGCGCTGGCACTAGGTTTGCCATCGGAGCTGGCAAGAGAAGAAGATGCATTGTTGACCATCTCCGGTCCTGTTTCGGGGGACGATTCCTCGACTGACTCGCTCACTGATCACCTGCCGGACGACGTTGTTGAGATTATAACCCCGGCCCTCAGAGCACCGCCAGCGTCAGCAGCACTTAGCGAGACATAAAGGGCGCCGGGTCACCCTTGCCCTCGCGCACCAGGCCGGGCAGATCGCCCGACAAATCCACCACGGTGGTGGGCTCCAGGCCACAGAAACCACCGTCAATCACCAGATCGACCTCATGCTCGAGGGTATGGCGGATGTCGTAGGGATCCGTCAATGGATATTCGTCACCGGGCATAATCAGCGTCACACTCATCAGAGGCTCACCCAGCGTTGCCAACAGGTCCCGTGCGATCACATTGTCCGGCACCCGTAAGCCTATGGTTTTCCGCTTGGGATGCTTCAGCCGTCGCGGCACTTCAGACGTCGCCTCGAGAATAAAGGTATACGGGCCCGGCGTGTTATTGCGCAGCAGCCGATAGACGAGGTTGTTAACGCGTGCGTAGCCTGCCAGTTCTGAGAGATCGCGACAGACCAGCGTAAAATTGTGGTCCTTCTCGAGTCGGCGCAGACGCCGAATGCGATCCAGCGCTGCTTTGTCACCGATGTGACAGCCCAGGGCATACGCGCTGTCGGTAGGATAAACAATCACGCCGCCCTGCTGGACAATATCCACCGCCTGATTGATCAGGCGCGACTGCGGGTTTTCCGGATGGATGTGAAAGAACTGGCTCATGCCCTGCCCCGATCCTTACCTAAGCGACCCTGAGAAGTCGTGCCTGGTCCGGGAGTGCGCTGGTATTGAACCCCAGCCGCTGACCGTAATGCCGATGTCCATGAAAATCGCTGCCGCCGGATACGGCGAACTCAAAGTCTGACGCCAGATCGCAGAGACGTCTTACCTGCCCAGCGTCCTGACGACCGGAGTACACCTCGATGGCAACTCCGCCTGCGGCTTTGAAATCAGCGACGCAGGCACGCAGCTTAGTGCGTGTGAATTTGTAGTTCAGCGGGTGCGCCAGCACCGCACTGCCGCCTGCTCGGACTACCCATTCCACAACCTTCGCCATGTCGGGCCACAGGGCCTTCACATCGCCGATTTTTCCAGCGCCCAGGTAGCGATCAAAGGCCTGGCTGATATCACGCACATGGCCCGCTGCGGCCATCCACGCCGCGAAGTGTGGTCTTGCCAACTCGCTGGTTCCCGCCTCGCGCCTGGCACCCTCCAGTGCGCCGGGCATGCCCGCGCGCTCCAGTTTTGCCGCAATGATCTCTGCCCGTTGCGCTCTGGCCGCTGCCAAATGTTCGAGACCTGCCCTGAAGGTCAGGTTTTCAACGTCCATGCCGAGACCGACCACGTGAATCGCAGTCTTGCTCCAGGTGCAGGAAAGCTCCACCCCTGAAAGCAGCCTGATATCGGCCGGCACATCAACGTTGTCACGCAGCTCTTCAAAGCCGGCAACCGTATCGTGATCGGTCAGCGCAAGCTGCGACACTCCCGCCGCCCTGGCTCGCGCGAGGAGCTCGCTGGGAGACAGCGTGCCGTCAGAGGCATGACTGTGAGTATGGAAATCAATTATCATCGCCGCCTCATTATCCAGCGTCTGGAAAAACCGCGGTAGTCCTGTAGCGGCGGATTCTCCGTATAAAATCAGACAACTCAGTCACACAAACACAAAAGAGCCTCCTTTTCCCATGAAGCAAGTGGCGGAACTTGTTCCTCTTATCCTTTTCTTCCTCGCCTATCAAATGGATGGAGAGACGCTCTCATTGGGAGAGTACAGCCACACCATGGACGGTATCTTTTCCGCCACTGCGGTGCTGATTGCAGCCACTGTCATACAAGTGCTGTTGACCTGGGCTCTCACGCGAGAGCTGGAAAGGCGGCTGCTCTGGCTCCTGGCCGCTGTCTGCGTATTCGGCGGGGCAACGCTTGTGTTCCGTGATGAGACGTTCATTTTATGGAAACCCACTGTGTTTAACTGGGTTCTGGCAATCGTCTTCTCAGCCAGTCACTTCATCGGCGAGCGCAATCTGATGGAGCGCACGCTTGGCAGTCAGCTGGACTTACCCAAACCCACCTGGACGCTGCTCTTGTGGCTGTGGGCCGGGCACTTCACCCTCGTCGGCGGCCTTAATCTGGTAGTAGCCTACGGTTTCAGTGAGGCGTTCTGGGTCAGCTACAAGCTGTACTCCGCGTTTGGCTTTACGCTGCTGCTCACCCTGGTCACCGCATTCATTATTGCCCCGCACATGAATGAAGAGGACTCGGCAGATGCCAGCCCGGCAGATCCTGCTACCGGACGCGATCAGGTTTAGACCGGCGTTTTACCCTGCGCCGGGTCCATGCTAAAACCCTGTTCCCGGCCTGCGGGCCCATTCGCAAACCGATAACCGTGGCACAGAATTATCCATTGAAGTATTGGCTCACCCTTTTCCTAACCCTCATGCTCACTCTTCAGCTGTTCTGCCTGGCGCTGCCGGCAGCAGCACAAGATGTGCGCTATATTTCCGACACACTGTATGTGCCGGTTCGCAGCGGCCAGGGCACTGAATTCCGGATTGTGCACCGGGGCCTGCCCAGTGGCACCAGGGTCACGGTACTAGAAGTTGACGCAGAGTCCGGGTATGCGCGTATTGTGACCGATGGCGGCACCGAGGGCTGGCTGCTGAGCCGCTACCTGATGGATGCTCCAGCCGCAGCGGATCGGCTGGAAGACCTGCAGGCCCAATTCGATGCCGTTATGGGAGATGACAGCAGCCTGCGCTCACAACTTGCCAGCGCCCAGACAGCCCTTTCTAACCGTGAGAGCGAAGCGCAGGCCCTGGAGCAAGCCCTGGCCGAGACTCGACAGGAGCTGAAGGACATCAAGCGTATCTCCGCCAACGCCATTACTCTGGATACCACCAACCGGCGTCTTGCCAAGGAGGCACAGGTGTTGCAAACGCGTATCGAATTGCTGGAAGCAGATAACCAACGCCTGCATGAAAGCAAGGAGAACCAGTATTTTATCTACGGCGCGCTCGCAGTATTTCTAGGCGTGATTATCGCTTTGGTGGTACCGCGACTGCGACCCAAGCGTCGCCCCAGCTCCAGCTGGGCGTAACGCCAGCTGGTGCATCTGAAGGTATTTTTTTACTCGAACTCCCTGCTGCACAAGGACACAACTATGAAGCCATTGATCTTTGCCATTGTGATGCTGTTAAGCGCTCAAACCGTGGTGGCGGCTGATCCAGAGGTCATTATTCGCACCAGCCACGGCGATATCATGGTCCGGCTCAACCCCACGGCTGCACCGGTGAGCGTGGAGAACTTTCTCAGCTACGTGGACAACGGGTTTTACGCTGGCACGATTTTTCACCGAGTGATCTCCAATTTCATGATACAGGGCGGCGGCTTTACCCCCTTGATGCAGGAAAAACCGACCCAGGATCCGATCGTGAATGAGTCAAAAAATCGGCTACATAACACGAAAGGCACGATTGCTATGGCCCGCACCAGTGATCCAGACAGCGCGACCAGCCAGTTCTACATCAACGTTCGCAACAACTTCAGACTGGACTGGACACCCGGCAAGGCAGGCTATGCAGTATTCGGCGAAGTTATTGATGGGATGTATGTGGTGGATTCTATTGCCACAGAACCCACGCAGAATTTCATGGGCTTTGGTGATGTGCCGGTGACGCCGGTAGTCATTCGGGAGATCGTGCGCGTTGATACACCAGCAATGGAGACGACCACGCCGGAATGATTGCCCTCAGCGTTAACCTCAACAAGATTGCGCTCATACGCAATTCTCGCGACACCACCAACCCCAGTGTTACCGAGCATGCCCGTATGGCGGTCGCTGCGGGCGCTGACGGGATTACGGTACACCCGCGACCCGATCAGCGTCATATTCGCGCAGACGACTGCAAGGCACTAGCCCCGGTTATTGCTGGCATGACACACCCAGGCGGTGGCCCGATTGAATTCAATATCGAAGGCAACCCCTTCGCACCGGCGCGCGCCAGCGACCGCGCTGGCATAGGTGACTACCCGGGGTTTTTGCCCCTGATCGAGTTACTCCGTCCCGATCAATGCACCCTGGTGCCCGATGGTGATGCTCAACTGACCTCCGACCACGGCTTTGACCTGATGGCCGATGGCGAACGGCTGGCGCCCATCATTGAACAGCTCAAAGGCTGGGGGGTCAGGGTTAGCCTGTTCATGGACCCCAACCCTGAGCAGATCGCACTGGCCGCGCAACTCGGTGCCGACCGCATTGAGCTCTACACGGAAACCTATGCGGCGGCGTGTAAAAAGAGTTCAAATGTAGACGCGGTGTTCCAGCAGTTTTTTGATGCAGCCGCGGCGGCGACCGACGTCGGGCTAGGGATCAACGCGGGCCACGACCTGGACCTGAATAATTTGCCGCGCTTTGCCAGCATTCCCGGCGTGTTGGAGGTGTCGATCGGTCATGCGCTGACGGTGGACGCTATTCGACTGGGTTTCGCCAATGCCATTGCCGCCTACCAGGCAGCCCTGCGCGGCGAAACGACGTCTCACAACATTACTCCTCCTTGCTAAATGGAACGCCGAGAATAGCTGCGGAGAACCGGCAATGAATCCACGGCAGTACTTTGACCAGCTGAACGCCGACTATCTGGCTGTCGCCGAGCCAAAAGAAGATCTTTTCTGGACCACCTACGTGGGTACCAGTGAAGACCACGAGGCGCTCGCAGAGGCTGAGAAAGCTTACAACCGCTTCATCTCAGATCCTGAGCGCATTGGCGTCCTGAGGGCTCAAATCGCTCACGCAAAAGCTGAAGATGCCGACCTGGAATTGATTGCAGGTTTACGGGGATGGCTCGCGTTCTTCGAGGTCAACGCCATCGAGTCTGCCCAGGCTCGCGCGATGGAGAGCGAGCTGATTCAGGACGATGCCGATGTATTTGAGCGCCGCAAACACCTGCGGCTGCACTACACCACCCTCGAGGGCGAGCGCGTCGAAGCGTCTACCTTAGTGCTCTCGACCAACCTTACCAGCGCAGACGATGAAACCGTGCGCAAGACCTCCCATGACGCTCTGCTGGAGCTGGAGAAATGGGTGGTCGAAAACGGCTTTATCGCCATGGTAAAGCGACGCAATGCCTTTGCACGCGCCCAGGGATTCCGGAATTTCTTTGACTACAAGGTCAACAAAGAAGAGCGAATGAGCCCTGAGCAACTGTTCGGCATCCTCGACGAGTTCGAAGCCTTAACCCGCGCTGCCCAGCAACAGGGCTGGGACACCCTGGCGGCCACTCACGGCGAGAAAGCCCTGGCAGGGCACAACCTGAAATACTATTCCCGCGGGAGCTCTGCACAAAAACTGGACGCCTATCTGCCCTTTGCCGAAAGTCTGCGCCGCTGGGTGGAGTCCTTCAGTCGTATGGGTGTTGATTTTCGTGGCGCCAGCCTGACCCTGGACTTGCTGGACCGCAAGGGCAAGTACGAAAATGGCTTCATGCATGCACCCCGCGTCGCCTGGAACACGGCGGATGGCTGGTCGCCTGCGGTCATCAACTTCACCAGCAACGCCACCCCGGATCAGGTGGGCAGTGGCGATGACGGCCTCACCACGCTATTCCACGAAGGGGGACACTCGGCCCATTTTGCCAACGTCGACCAGAACGCTCCCTGTTTCAGTCAGGAGTTTCCGCCCACCTCGATGTCCTATGCAGAAACTCAGTCTATGTTCTTTGACAGCCTGCTGCGAGACGCAGACTGGCTCAGCCGCTACGCGCATAACGAACGTGGCGACGCCGTACCCCTTGCGCTACTGCAGGCACTGATCGCCTCAGAGCAGCCCATGGCTGCCTACTATGAGCGCGCGATTTTGGTGGTGGCCAAATTTGAGTGGGCTATCTACTCCCTGCCAGACAATGAGCTCACGCCAGAGCGCTTGTTAGAACAGGCGCGTTACTGGGAGAAGACCATTCTGGGGCTGGAGTGCAGCCCGCGGCCCCTGCTGGCCATCCCTCACCTGCTGGACAAAGACAGCGCCTGCTCCTACCACGGCTATCTGCTGGCGAATATGGCGGTCTATCAGACCCGCGCCTGGTTCCTGCGCGAGTACGGCTTTATCACGGACAACCCTGCAGTGGGGCCGCTATTGGCGAAGCACTACTGGGCGCCGGGGAACAGCGTCAGTCACCACCACACCCTGCGCGAGCTGACGGGTGAGGGTTTCAGCGGACGTTACCTGGCCGCACACTGTAACCGCAGCGTGGAACAGGCCTGGCGAGAGGCCCAACAATGCCTGGCCTCCGCAGTTCAGCGGCCCCGCCCACCCGCTGACTCAGTAAATGCCTCAATTCGTGTGGTACACGGCGAGGAAGTGATAGCCGACAACCGCCATTCGGATCGGGCAATGTTCGATGCCTTCAGTGACTGGATCAGGCGCCAGTACCATTGAACAAAACCACCAGGACCTTAGCTGACGCCTGACGTTCTACTGCCGGCATACAGAGCGACCGTGCGAAACTCCGGTGACTCATCCAGATCAGGCACGGTATTACTGTGCCGGGCCTCCAGCTTGCGATATCCCGGTTCGGAGAAATGCCGTATTCGAGAGTCTGCCAACAGAACACAGGGCGCCCGATCCAGAAATCGCCCCAACCATGGCAGATTGGCCCGGTCGTAGAGCACATCGGCGGCCAGAACGACATCGAAGTCCCCCTCACAGGCATCAAAGCTGCTGCGCAGCTGCACCGACACCTGATTAATGACAGCATTGGCAGCCGTGGCAGCAAGGGCGTCTGCATCGATATCGCAGGCAACTACCTCGGCAGCTCCTGCCCGCGCCGCCGCAATCCCTGCAACTCCCGAACCACAACCAAAATCCAGCACGCGTTTGCCGGCCACCCAGGCTGAATTTCGCGCCAAGAACGCCGCTAGCACCTGACCACTGGCCCAACAGAACGCCCAATACGCAGGGTAATTGAGAACAGCACGCATCGCTTCTGGAGAGAGTTGCTGCTGCGGGTAGTCCGCGTTCAGCAGATACAGCGACAGGAAAGACGCGTCGGGTAGCACCTGCAATTCGGCCCGCCCCTCCGGTATCGCTGCTGCCAACCGGGCGCTGAGCGCGCCATGCTCTAATGGTGCGTCTGGCTTTACATTTGAATCCACAGGTCTACAGTGGCCGCCCATGAGTGAGGTCTACATCGTACCCCGCTGCGAACGCCCTGTTGATATCGTCTACGAAGACGAGCTGCTGCTGTTCGTGCACAAACCCCACCTTTTGCTATCTGTTCCTGGGCGCCACCCTTTGAACAAGGACTGCATGATCACCCGCATCCAGCAGACGCACCCCAGCGCCACTGTGGTGCATCGCCTTGATCTCGACACATCTGGATTGATGGTGGTGCCGCTAACCAAGCCTGCACATAGCCACATCAGCCGACAGTTTCAGGAACGTGCCGTGAGCAAGGCCTATGAAGCCATTGTATTTGGGGACATGCCCGTAGACAGCGGAGAGATCGACCTGCCCATCGCCACTGACTGGCCGAATCGCCCGCTGCAAAAAATCTGTTATGAACGCGGCAAACAAGCGCTAACGCGCTATCGTGTGCTGGAGCGGAAACATGGCAACACAAGGCTCTTACTCGAGCCCACCACCGGCCGGTCTCATCAGTTACGCATCCACCTTGCTTCGATAGGCTACCCGATACTTGGCTGCGATCTGTACGCCCACCCCGAGGCTCTGGCGGCATCCGACCGCTTGCTGCTGCACGCTACACGCCTGGGCCTGCAGCACCCCGGCAGCGGCGGCTGGATCGAGCAGGTTTCGACACCGGAGTTCTAATGCAAAGAGGGCGGCAATCGGCGCTGCGGTAAGCAGCAGCAACCCCATCCGCTGCCATGGCTGGCTAAAGATATGAGCACCAGTCGCTCCAACTGCCTGCATACAAGCGAGCTCTGGGCAGACCCGCCAGCGACAGGCTTAACAGATTGACACAGGCGCTGACGCCCGAACCACAGTACACGACTGTTTCTTCATCCGGATCAATATCTGCCCAGCGAGCCCGCTGTTCTGACACCGGCCTCGCAAAACCCTGCGCATCGCTCACCGATGACCACGGCAGATTGAGCGCCCCCGGGATATGTCCTGCAACAGGATCAATAGGCTCTTCCAGCCCGGCGTAACGTCTGGCATCTCTGGAGTCCACCAACGTGGTCACTGATTCGCCCTGTGCCAGCAGCCAACTGCGATCGACCAGAGCTGAGAACCCTTCCAGTGCTGGAACTGCAGCAGGCCGCGCTGGCGAGGGGGCATCGGTCACCGGTAATCCTTCCGCCCGCCACGCAGCGAATCCACCATCCAATACCCTTACTGACGAATACCCCAGGGCAGTTAACATCCACCACAGGCGAGCGGCAAAGCAGAATTTGCTGTCATCGTAGATCACCACCAGGCGACTGCCATCTATGCCTATCTCCGCGATGGTAGTCGCAAAAGCAGCCACGTCGGGCAACGGGTGGCGCCCTCCATGCCGCCCGACGGGCGCGGACAGGTCCACTTCCAGATCCAGGTAGTGCGCCCCGGGGATATGGCTCGCCGTATAGGCCCGCCTGCCGGCATCCGAATCGCCGAGATCAAAGCGACAATCGACGACGATGGACTCTGAACAGACCTTGTTCAGCTCGGCAGCACTGATCAATGGTGACATAGGTGAATCTCCCGCTTGTTCGTGCACGTCAGGCTTTCTAGAATGCGGTGGCAGAACGGCGGAGACAAGACCGTGGTATACAAAGAAAATAATAACGGCGCGGATCTAATCGTTGCAGAGCCTAACCGCTCCGCCACCTGGGAAACCAACAAAATTATTCTGATCGCCATGTGCTGCCTGTCTGGCGGCATTGCCCTCGCCTTTAGCCTGCTGTTAGGCGCCTGGCCGATACTGCCGTTTGCAGGCCTGGAGATGCTGGCGCTGGGTTCTGCCCTCTACTACGTGTGCTGGAAACTGCGCTATCGCCACGTCATTACGCTCAGCACGAATACTGTTCGCATTCAGAAGGGTCATTACTATCCGCGGCAGCAATGGGAAATTGATGTGGAGGATGTCGCCCTCTCCGTTACACCAGAGACTCACCCCTGGGACGCGCCCAAACTGAGCCTGTTCAGTAAAGGCGAGGAAATTTCTCTGGGCGAGTTTCTTAACCGCGAGGATGCACTGGAGCTGCTATACCACCTCAAAGGACGTTTGCGCATAGGTAATCACTCGCCACGCAGTAAGCGTGACTTCTGAGCGCATCAATCAGCATCTGGTTCGCGCTCAGGTTCAGTGAAGCGCCCGTGACGACCGGCGCCCTCAGCAAACTGGCTCGCACCCGCCAGCGTTTCCCCCGACTCTATAACCGTTAGTCCCCGACGAAACTCGTTAACGAGCGCAGCCGCCTCCGACTCGCCCCACTGTTCATAACTGCTAAGCCGATCGCTACGCATACAGCCCTGGGGAAACGCCGCTATCTGGGTCGCCAGCACCCGCGCCGCCGCCAGAGCCTGTCCCGTTGGCACCAAGCGGTTAGCAAGGCCGATCTCCAGCGCCTCGTGGGCATCAACGCTGCGGCCCGTGAGAATCATATCCAGCGCTCTGGCGTGTCCTATCAGCCTGGGCAAGCGCACCGTGCCACCGTCGATCAAGGGCACACCCCAGCGTCGACAATACACACCGAACACGGCAGTACTATCGACAACGCGCAAGTCACACCACAGCGCCAGCTCCAGGCCACCTGCGACCGCGGGCCCCGACACCGCGGCAATTACCGGCTTGGACAAACGCATGCGGCTTGGCCCCATGGGGCCATCACCCTGCATATCCAGCCGGTTTGCGCCCTGACCAGCGGCCACTGCCTTGAGGTCAGCACCGGCGCAAAAGTAACCCCCCGCTCCCGTCAGAATCGCTACGCTCGCGTCCACATCGCTATCGAATTGACGGAAGGCGTCGGCCAGCAGGGATGCCGTCTCTGCGTCGACAGCGTTGCGAACGTCTACTCGATGGATCGTGATGACAGTAATGCGGTCGCTGCGCTGGACCTGAACCTTGCTCATGGCCGCAAACCCCCGGCCTGATCAAGCAAGTGCAGCGGCGAGACGGCGGCGGTTAGCGCGCTTGAACTGAAAACGCTTGAACCAGGACAGTCGGTCGATAAACAGTTTGCCATCCAGGTGGTCTATCTCATGCTGCAAGCAAACAGCATGCATGCCCTCGATGTCTTCCTCGAAATGCGCCCCGCTGCCGTCCTGGGCACGCACACGCAGCGAGGGATAGCGGATAACATTGCCTGAGATATTCGGGACCGACAGGCAGCTTTCCTCGACGATGCCAAAACCGGATCTCTCAACAATCTCAGGGTTAATATAGCTGCGAGCCCCGTACTCATCATCGGCGACATGCACGACCAGTACCCGTTTAAGCTCGCCGAGCTGGGGCGCGGAGAGACCGATGGCATTGGTAGTCGCCAGCGTGTCGAAAAGATCCTGCACCAGCTGCTGGGTGTCGAGATCAAAGCGGGTAACCCGCTCCGAGCTACGACGCAGCAGCGGATTCGGATACTCTATAATGGCCCTTACTGTCACAGGCTCTCTGGTACAGCGGGCCCGGTGACTGCAACAGCCTGACTTTCTCCGTTCCCGTGCAGCAGCGGCCAGGCCGCAATAATAGTGATGATCAACAGCGCGATCTCGATGCCGTAAACCGTCACATAACCGCTGAATACCGAGTCGGAGTTCTGCACCGCCAACACCAGGTCACGGATGGCACCACTGAGCGCCATGCCGACACCCGCGGCAGTGGCTTGTACGGCACCCCATGCACCCAACGCCAGGCCTACCTGCTCCTTGGGCGCTCTATTCATGGTTGCCGTTAGCGTACCGTGCCCAAACAGCGCCCCGCCAAAACCAATCAGGAAGTTTCCCGCTAGAAATAGCAGGGGTTGCTGCAACGGTGCGGCAACAATCACCAGAAGGAATGCTGGTATGCCAAGGATAGCCCCATTACGCGCTGTGACGTAGGGGTCTGCGCCACTGCCGATGACCTTTGAAGCCACCCCAAAACCCACCAGACCACCAATCGCAAACAGAGCCGTAAGGCTGGTAGTCGCACTAACGCTGAGGCCCAGAACATGGCCACCGAACGGTTCCAGCAGTATGTCTGCCATGCCGAAGGCCATGGTGCCTAGTCCTACGATCGCGAGCCGTCTTACCGCGTGGTCACCAGCACAAAACTGGCGCCATTCGTCACTGAAGCTGGGGTCGCGAGCTGGCGCTTCCATGCCCCGCCGTCGGCGCGGCTCCTGCTTCCAGAGGGCGACGGCATTTAACACCATCGTCAGCAGAGCAGCGGTCTGTATAACCTGTACCAGGCGACCAGCGGAAAACTCCTGTAACGCTGCTCCAAATGCCAGGGCACTCACCATCATGCCCAGCAGCAGGGCAACGTACATCAACCCCACCACCTTGGGATGAGAAGACTGGGGAGTCAGATCCGTTGCCAGTGCGAGACCAGCGGTCTGAATCGTATGAACTCCCGCGCCTACCAGTAGAAACGAAGCCGCCGCCGTTAGATACCCCACCCAGTCAGGCAGAGAGGCCGATTCACCACGATCCGCCAGCACCAGCAACGCCAGCGGCATAATTGAAAATCCCGCAAACTGGGCCAAAGAGCCGCGCCAGATAAAGGGCACTCGTCGCCAGCCAAGAGCGCTCTGGTGGTGGTCTGAGTGGAAACCAATCAAGGCACGAAACGGCGCAAACACTAGTGGTAGCGCCAACATCACGCCTACCAGGGATGCCGGTACATCCAACTCGACAATCATTACACGATTGAGCGTACCGACCAGCAACACCATGGCCATGCCTACCGAAACCTGAAACAGCGACAGACGCAGCAGCCGACTTAGCGGCAGATCAGGGGTGGCAACATCGGCAAACGGGAAGAAACGCGGCCCAAGATTGGCCCACGTGTGCATAATTCTTAGACTGAAGCGATTCACAGGTTTTGAAACTCCCTGAGCGCATCCGCCTGGAACACGGGGCAGCGTCTGCTGCCCCGCCTTCGTTTAGGCTATTACAACCCTGTATCAGCCGCCGAAGAAGGCGGGGAACCAGGTTGTGTTGTTCAGGACGGTAAAGTGGATTGTCAAAGAAACAACCGCAACGCCGCCCAGAATCATCGGAATGCCCACTGAGGGCTTTACGACACACCACATTTTTCCGTTATTCATGGTAGCTCCTTAACCCAGCCAAGGGCTCAGTGAATACACCAGCGCGTGAGCAATCAGCGAGATGCAGAAAAACACGCGTGTGCCATCGATCATGTACTTATGAACCTCTTCGGATTCACGTACCGTCAGGCCTGTCGGCCATACCTTTTCTCCTTCCACCGTATAGTCCTCCGGTTTGGTAACGATATCCGAGGCATAGCCGAAACTACGCTCCTCGTATGTCCTACGTTAGGTTCTCGTCCAGCTTATGTCAAGGCTTATTGTCACTGTGTGTGTAAATAAAGTTTGACACTCTGTTTGGACACGGAGAAGCCCTGACGATTGCCGCCAGAGACAGAAAAATTTGGTGAAGCAGTATGCTGCGTGGAGCGACCGTAACGCCTAACAACCGGGACGCCTGACAGACGGCTGCTTTAAAGCCCCGCATGGGCTATCCCATGCGGGAATGACAGGGCTTAGGCGTTAGAGCTCAAAATGCGCTTGCGCTTGGTCTTGGTGCCCATGCCAAACAGAGACGACAGCGGCGTGTCGCGCTTGGTCAGCAAGGGCATGCCGAAAGTAGAAGACTTGCCCTTTACCCTGTCACTGCTGGTGGACATGCCAACTTTTGAAGACAAGGGCGTATCAGAGGCTGCCTGAAACTTCATTCCTATCATTTCAGAGAAGCTCCAGTCAGTCAGCGGAGACCACCAGCGCGAAAAGTGGCTCAGCCCCTCCTGCTTACCCTTCAAGCCAAACAAGTTTGAAAGCGGTGTGTCAGACTTGGTCAGTGCAGGTATTCGCAGTGCCGTAGAGAAGGCCGCCGGCTTTTCATACCAGGCTACGAATGGCCCGCGAGTCGGCTCGTGGCTGACCGGGAGCGGGTTGTACTCGTCGAGCAATCGACCAGCTTCCCGGGATGTTCCGAACGCCGCACCCACGATTACGAGGGTGTATCCCGCGGCAAGCTGCTGCTCGTAGAATTCAGCATATTGCGATACCAAGCCGCCGGCGCGCATGACTCGCATCAGTGATGGAGCATCAGCCTGCTGCGATATGCTGGTATTGAACACCACCACATGCTCAGGATCGTAGCCTTCCTCGTTGACCTTCGCTGCAGCGGCTCGCGCCTGATGCTCGTACTCATAGACTCTTACAACGGCATACATGGTAGTCCTCCCGTATGGGTTCGTTTAAACCTGTCTCAGCATCAGTATACGCCGCAAGGTCGTATATGGCTCACTGAGGTGACGTTCACGCTCGTCAATGCAGCCTGACAAAAAACGAAATTATGCCGCCTGTGGGGCTGGACGGAATATCGACAAAACGGCGTTGCTTCGGCTCCGCCACGATGGCGGAGCCGAGCCGGGATGCGATATTTACGTTGTAGTGGGTCGGTTTAGATAGCGTTAGCCGTTAGATCGCGTGAGCCATTATCTGTAGACGTATTACAGCGCGTCGGCATGCTCCGCAAGATAACTGGCTACACCCTCAGCGGTGGGGGTCATGGCGGCATCACCCTTTTTCCAGCCCGCCGGGCAGACGTCACCATACTCTTCCGCAAACTGCAGAGCGTCCAGGACACGCAGCATTTCATCAACATTTCTTCCCAGCGGAAGATTGTTTACCACCGCGTGTTGCACCACGCCCTCTTTGTCAATCAGGAAGCTGGCTCTCAAGGCCACGCCATCATCGTGCTCAATGCCGTAGTCCTTCACGATCGCATGGCTCACATCGGCCACCAATGGGAAGCCCACGGGTCCGATTCCGCCCGCTTCCACCGAGGTGTTGCGCCAGGCGCTGTGGGTGAATTGGGAATCGATGGAAACGCCGACCACCTCCGCGCCACGTGACTTGAACTCTTCCACGCGCTTGTCATGGGCAATGATTTCTGAAGGGCAGACGAAGGTGAAGTCCAGGGGATAAAAGAACAGCACCACGTATTTACCGCGCAGCGACGCAAGGCTGAAATTCTCATCAATGGTGCCATCGGCAAGCACGGCGGCTGCCGTAAATTCTGGCGCTGGACGGTTTACGAGTGTGGTCATGCTTAGCCTCCTCAGGATGATGACGCAGTGTGTTATTCGATAGAAAGCGTGACGCGTTGACGCTGGACGAATTCGCCACGCGCGCCGGTAATGGCGCGTTACGCACAGTGTAGTTAAGGATGGCTGGTCTTGCGCGGCGAAAGCAAGAGTTTTAGTGCAAAGTTTGCCGGGGGGAGGAAGTGAGCGAGAACCCGCGTGGTGTTGATGGGAAACTATGCTCCCGGCTTTGTCGGCGCAGAGCCCGCACAACAATCGTCAACAGGGCTTTCGAAGCAGATAATTTCCTGCTCCAACCCTGAGTGTATCCCACGTGACTGCCCGCCATCTGGTTGGCCGTTTCGCAAGCGCTCACAGCCTGGGGCAGCGCCTCGCGCCAGCGATTTTCGGCGGCGAGGGACTGCGCGTTGAACATGGCTCTTTGCCAGACGCACTCGGCATCGCTACCCGACTCCGCGCTTTGCTGTTTGCCAGCGCCCCGGGCTGCGCCAGATTTTTCATGCTTTGACATGATCGCACCCTTGATAATGATAACGATTCTCATTATTGTTTGTTCGATGAGCAGCGTCAAGAAATCCAGTAGGCCAGCGCCATCGGGCGGGCCGGAAATGGAAATAACGCTGTGAACCGGGGGGATTAGCATGCAGAGCCAGTTTGGCAGGTTTGCGGGTGACGGGCACGACAACGCCGCTCCCGAAGTTGGGACTCGCGAAATCGCACAGGGCGATCAGCTTTTTGTATGGAGCATGCGGCAATGGTTGATCTCTGCCTGCTATGGGCGCTGTGTCCGCAAAGACCTGGCGAAAACGTATCAGCGCCTGGGGTGCCTGTCTGCGATTCCCGATTTTGATGAGTTTATGTGCGTGTTAACCAGTTCTGCCCGACGCAGCATCGAACTGCGCTGCGTGGCTTATCCCACCCTGTCGCAGGACGAGCGAACGCTGCTTCGGATTTTGCAGGCGCAACACTCACCCCTCGAGACTGAAACCGCGACTAAGGCCGCGGCAGGGTTGATCCACGACCCGGTAGATAGGCTCTGCCAGGCGGCAGCAGGCTATTACCAGGCGCTCTGGGCCGCAGAGCTCGAGGTTTCCCACTGGCGCACGCTGTCACTGATTCCCTCACAGGAGAATTGCAATGCATCAACGAGACCGTGATAACCGCGCCCTACTCTGGCAAAGCCTGGGCTGGTTGCTTGCAATCACTGCCTTCCTCGGCGTTTATGGGTGGAGCTGGACACTTCTGCTATAACTGTCGTGTTCTGACATAGAATTCCCGGGTATGCCAATCCCCCAAAACACTGTTACAACAGCGCTGTTCCAGAGCATTTCAACCAACCCGTATCAGGATCTACCATAATGCCACGCCGTATCCGTCATCTGTCGGTTGCCTTCATTATCGCTGTCGGCTGCTGGGTCACTGCAGCCGTTTTGGCGGCAGTACAGAAGGACGCCGCGCCCTCCGCCGCCACTCCCGCCAGACAGTACACCTTCGCCTGGCAGTTTCTTACGCAGGACGCCATGGCGCCGCGCGGTGGCACTACTCGCGGCAGCGCCGTCGAGCTTGTGACAGAACCCACTGAGGCCTGGAAACACCTGCACGAGAACGGCATCAGTACGCTGGAACAGGATCGACGTGCCATATTGGCGATGGCAGGCGGCTATCGAACCAGCTTTGACTTCATCGAAACCGTTGGGTTTGTAGAGGGCTACACACCGCAGCAGCCCTATCAGTCCTGGGGCACTGAGTATGTCTACGTGGTGGCAGATGAGCCGAGGTTTATCAGCCTGCAACACATTATTGTAATGCGATTCCAGGCAGAAGACGGCAGCATCAGCGAACCCATGGTCGTCAAACACTGGCGTCAGGACTGGCACTACGAAGCACGGGACATGCACCGGTATGCTGGTCACCAGGTGTGGGAACATCACCGACAGTCCCGTCGCGATGCAAAGGGCCGTTGGCGTCAGGCGGTTTACCAGGTAGACGACTCACCCCGCTACATGGCCAGCGGCACCTGGGAACACTTCGCTAATTATTCCAGCTGGACCAGTGAAGAAACCTGGCGGCCCCTGCCCCGGCGCGAGTTTAGCGTGCGCGATGACTATCACGTGCTGATTGGCACAAACAGACATACCATTTACCCAACAGGCTGGGTGCAGGAAGAGAGCAATCTTAAAGTCGTGCTCGATGAAAAAGGCGAGCGCGAAGCAGCCATTGCCAGGGAAAACGGTCTGGCTCGCTACGAGCGTATCGCCAACTTCGATTGGCAGGCCGGCGATGAATACTGGTCAAAGACAGGGCCGTTCTGGGCGCTGGTCAGAGACGCGTGGGAACAGCGCTTCGAGCGTGAATCTGTTCTGGAGATTGCGAAAACCTACGAACAGATGTCTATGTTTATGGCGATGTTCCAACTTGCCGACAGCAGCACGGACGGAACATTTGACCCGGAAAAAACTTTGCAAGAAATCGACAGCACGCTGAACCTCTACATCAGCAGCGAGTAGCGTCGGCCGCTTAAATTCGGTCCAACGCCAGCCGTCGACCACTGCCCGGCGGCAGGCAGGTAAACGTCATCCGGTTATCACCCGTCGTCAGCGCCTGCCGCAACTGCTCGGGAGTGAGTCTGCGGCCACTGGTATCCCTGTAGCGGCCATTAGCTTCCAGCAGGGCGGACGTCAGCAAGCCGTCCAACCAGCCTCGCGCCATCAGGTCACACTCCGCTCTGGGTGTGGTCACCAGGCCACGCGCTTCCAGCAGCGATAATCTGGCTAAAGACTGCGCCGCGCTGCCTGCATGTATGGTTACCTGCTGCCCGACCACAGGCGCCAGGTTAGAATCAAAAACCATGCTGAACCGGACGATATCTTCGATATTACTGACCTGCGGCGCCGGGAAATTGAAGGTTGGCGACGAGAAGAAGTCGAACAGGCTGGCAATAGAGCCGTCGTGCAAATAACCAAAGCCCTTGATCTGGTCTCCCGCAAAACCGCCCTGATTCAAGTCGCCAGAGGTGCCGAACATGCCGACCTTCAGGTAGGCATTGCGAATATGCGGAACCTTGAAGTTTTCCGCGATCCCCATACCCTCAAACGTCATTCGACCCGAGGTGCCAAACTGGTTTTGCAGTACATCGAGGGTGTGACAGTGATTACAGCTGCCGGTGCCGGTAATGTTGTCGACCGTGAAGTAGATATTCTCTCCGCGGGCCTCCGCCACCGAGAGACTGTTGTCTAGATTTCGTACCGGGTTGGGCGGCGGCGTCAGGGCAAGGGCGAAATCCGTGAAGGCTTGCATATCTGCCGCTGGCAGCGGTGCAGTGCGTCCATTGAGTTCTACAAAGGCTGGATTGAACTCTTTAAAGGCAGCCGCTTCCAGAGACTCCTCGACCCCGTTCACCACCTGTCGGGTACGCCCCGGTCTATCGCCTCGCCAATGCTGTGGCCCACTGTCGGCAATGCCGCGCAAGGTCTGGGTAGTCATTGGTCCCTTCATCGGGTGAAAGAAAAACGTCGTTTTGGGGCTGCGCGGTACGTAGGGGTTATTATTCTGCAAAGGATCGCCATCGGGATTACCAAGATCCCAGGCGAGCTGATCCATATCTCCAAAGATATGGCAGCTGGCGCAGGCGCTGGTGCCGTTAGCTGATGACTCTTCCGCATCATAGAGAAAGCGACGACCCGTAATGATTTGCTCTGGTTCCGGCGTAAACAGCGGCTGCTCATCAATGAGCTGGCCGGTCTGCGTGTTCCAGAGACTGATGGCGTTATCAAAGCGCGTGTAGACCACGGCACGGCTGCCGTCTGCTGTCAGCGCAATCCCCGCAGGGCCGCCACCGGACAGCGCCACTTGTTGCGCCGCACTTGGCTGGTAGTTGTTGGCGTGCAATTGCGCGGTGGGGATCGCGGCTATTTTTTGCGAACCAAAGGCTGCCACATACAAGGTGTCGCCGTCCGGACTAACTGCCAGTGCCGTGGGTTGGCTAAGGCTTCGAGCAACCACGCTGGCCGGATAGCTGCTCTTCTCAGGTACATCAAAGTCCACATGCGGGTTCAGGTGAACCGGCGTAACGCTGCTGCCATCCACCACAGTGATCCGGCTCTCCGCAATGTGGCCACGGACGGTAGTCGCTGCCTCACCGGGGCCCTCAAATCGAATGTGATTAAGGGCTTCAAGATTACTAACGTAAAGCTCTCCCGACTCTGGATTGACCACCATATTGAACAAGGTCGTGCCCACACCAGAAGTACTGCTCACCACCCCGGGTGTTTCTGCATCGGCATCGATAGTGAAAACATCCAGATCAGGCAGGCTGAGCTGGACCTGCGCACTCCAGTCAGTACCGTCTTCATCAACCCAGGCAGCGCCCTGCTGCTTTACGATGAGCCCGGTAGCAGGAGCCGGATCCCCGCTATGGCTGACATTTGGTGCAGGTTTTGCTCCCTGCACCGCTTCGGCAAATAGCGTGGTCGAGCGATTCCCGGACATAAAGGCTGCCGCATACACCGTGGCGCCATCGGGGCTGGCTGCCAGTGCACGCGGGCTGTCCGCAAACAGGTTGAGAATCGTGAGTGGGCCGCCGGTTAAACTGTCGTCCAGGGCGTCAGCCTCAAATACCCATACGTCGGCTCGGCCCAGGCCTGATCGCAATAAATCATCTTTCTGGAAGGTCGGATGATTCTGTCCCCGGTAGCTTGCCGTGACGAAAGCGCGATTGCCATCCGGACCGGCGAAGACGATATCTCTGGGTTCGTCTCCCACCTGTAGCGTGCGTTGCACTCGTGGCTGCTCGTCCAGAGCAACGATGCTCACGGAATCGCTCAAGTGGTTTACCACCCAGACCTCACTATTGCCATTAAAGGCTACGGCGACTGGTTCCAGACCCACCATGACCGTGGCACTCAGGGTAAATCCCTGCTCAGACAGCTCGAAGACTTCCAAACAGTTTGCGGGCGCATTTGCCACAGCGACGCGGCTGCCGTCTTCGCTGATAGCGACAGGTCGGACCGGACCCGACTCAAACAGGACATAGCTGGCAGGTGCCGCGTTTGCAGTCAGACTCGCGCCTGCAGAGCCGCAGCTAAAGGCACTGGTAACGATAACCGGCTCATCGGGGTCATCGTTTGGCGTGCCTGAGGGGTCGTTAGGAGCGTCGATCGGTGCTGTGGGGTCTACCGCGGCACTGCCCCCGCCGCCGCCCCCGCAGGCGGTAACTGCAAGTGCAAACAGTACAGCCAAAAGATCACGCGCATAGCTCGAGCGGGAAAAATTGCCCGACAGGTGTTTTCGCATAGCCTCGTTGTTAACCCCGTACTAATTATTGTTCTGTGTTACTGCGATGTGGCAGGTCTTGATGCCGCCAGTACGCAGCGCTCGTAGTAGACAGCTCCTAAGTGCGCAGCGTAAGTCGAACCGCAGCTGCAAACGTGTTGTACTACTGTTCCCCGTTGCCTTTCCCCCGTTGCTTTTTGCCTCTACTTTTTCCCACTAGTTTTTTCCACTACCGCCAACCAG
>JBCDKJ010000061.1:0-20845 GCA_038746745.1 Pseudomonadota bacterium | reverse complement strand
TGGGCTAAACAAGATTTTGGAGAAGGTCGGTGAAGAGTGCGTGGAGACTATTCTGGCAGCAAAAGACTGCAAGCAGGCGCAGGGCTCGGACGCGCTGTTAGAAGAGCTCACTCGGGAGACCGCGGATTTATGGTTTCACTGTCTGGTGATGCTGTCACACCTGGGGACTGACAGCAGCGCAGTGCTAGCGGAGCTGGCGCGACGTTTTGATACATCTGGCCTGGCGGAAAAAGCCGCCCGGCCTGCAGAGTAAGAACGGCTGATTTCGGTCGGCTGGCAATAGAGGAGAGAATCATGGGTATCGGAGGAATCAGTGTTTGGCAGCTTCTGATCATTTTGCTGATCGTGATGATGCTGTTCGGCACCAAGCGACTACGCGGACTGGGCAGTGACCTGGGCGCTGCGATCAAAGGCTTCCGCAGCTCTGTAAGTGCGGATGAGGGGGACAAAGCCGATAGCGCGACGGGTGACGAGGAGTCTGCGGATACACCCGAGTCTGCTCAGCTGAAAGAAAGCGACACCAAGTCTCAGTAATATCTGGCACGCCCCGGCTGGTGAACGCGCATGTTTGACATCGGATTTCTAGAGCTAGTAATCGTGAGTGTTGTCGGGCTGCTGGTACTAGGCCCGGAGCGCCTTCCCGTGGCGATTCGTACGGTGAGCTTGTACGTTGGCAAGGTCCGCAACAGTATAGCCAGCGTGCGAGCGGACATTGAACGCGAGCTGAAAGCCGACGAGATTCGTCAAGAGCTGCACAATCAAACGGTGATGCAGGAGCTGCGCAGTGCAGAAAAAAGTCTGCGGGCCAGCCTTGAACAGGAAAGCGGTATGCGGATTGGCAAGGACGGCTATCCGGTTGACACCAGCGCAGAAGAACTCACCGCCGCTACGGTTCGCTCGCATTCAGGCAATACCACGGACCTGGAAGCGGCTACGCCTGGCACCACCAACGAATCCGCTGAGCCAGCAGCAGACAAGGACATAGATGACGGTCTCGCGGAGGCTTCCAAACACATGGGCACAGCTGATTCAGACACCGAAGCAATGCGTGAGAGCGGCTCCAGCTAAGCACCTTCACTAGTCGATGAGCACAGAACACGATCCCGCCGATAGCGCCATGCCTCTGGTTGCGCACCTGTCCGAGTTGCGCGACCGCCTGCTGAAGAGTGTACTCGCGGTTTTGCTGGTGTTCTTAGCGCTGTTCGCTTTCGCAAATGAAATCTATCTGTATGTGTCAGAGCCACTGCGCCTGTTGCTGCCCGAAGGGTCCAGCATGATCGCAACAGAGGTAGCGTCACCCTTTCTGACGCCGTTCAAGCTGACTTTGGTAGTAGCAATATTTCTCGCTATTCCCTATGTGCTGTTTCAGCTTTGGAGCTTTGTGGCACCGGGGATGTACCAGAATGAAAAGCGGCTGGCGATCCCTCTACTCGCTTCCAGCGTTCTGCTCTTCTACGGCGGTGCAGCATTTGCCTACTACGTCGTGTTCCCTCTGATCTTCGGCTTTTTTACCTCCGTGGGCCCCGGTGACGTTGCCATCATGACGGATATCAACAGTTACCTGGATTTCGTACTCAAGTTGTTTTTTGCCTTTGGTTTGGCGTTTGAAATTCCCATTGCGGCCGTCATTCTGATCCGCGCCGGCATCACAACCGCAGACGATCTGGCCAAAAAGCGCCCTTACATTGTGGTGGGCTGCTTTGTCATGGGAATGTTGCTCACGCCACCGGATGTGATTTCACAATCACTACTGGCCCTACCTATGTGGTTTTTGTTTGAAGTCGGCGTATTTTTTGGTCGCATGATTACGCCGAAAGAAGAAGCTGCGCCGTAAGCGCGGCGTCATCAGAACGGCAACTCCAGACACCGCCCAGCAGCAGACGCGCACCGCCTAATTCCAGTCCGCGTAGGCCCTGAAGACCTAAGCTGATAGTCTTTAGCTTATGGATAGCATTAACAAAGCACGCCCCAGGCTCTCCAGCCTTTTGCAACTTGTGGAGTTCGTTAAACCCTACAAGGGCACGCTGCTGGCGGCGGGTGTCGCTTTGATTTTTACCGCGGTCATTACCCTTGCCCTGGGCCAGGGCCTGCGCATACTCATTGATGAGGGGTTCGCCGCAGGGTCAGTGGAGCGTCTGACTGAGGCTGTGCTGCTGGTCTTGGTGCTCGCACTGGCAATGACGGCGGGAACCTTTGTGCGCTTCTACCTGGTGAGCTGGTTGGGGGAACGCGTGGGCGCGGATATACGCGAAGCGGTATTTGCGAACATAGTCACCCTGCAGCCAAGCTTCTTCGATGAAAATCGCTCCGGCGAAATCATGTCGCGGCTCACGACCGACACCACCCTGCTTCAGACGATTATTGGCTCTTCCCTGTCCATGGCGCTGCGCTCGCTGCTGACAACCCTGGGGGCTTTGATCATGATGCTGGTGACCAGCGTGAAGCTAACCCTGGTAGTGCTATCTGCCGTTCCCATTATTCTTGTGCCGGTACTGCTGTTCGGTCGCCGGGTGCGCAAGCTGTCGAGTGAGAGCCAGGACTCCATTGCCGATGTCGGCAGCTATGCTGGTGAGATTATTCAGCATATAAAGACGGTGCAAAGCTACAACCGCGAGGCGGATGAAGAACGCGCGTTTGCCACTGAGTCGCAGCGAGCTTTCGCTATTGCCAAACGCCGTATTCGGGAACGCGCGCTACTGGTCTCAGCCGTTATTCTGATGGTTTTCATAGGGCTTGCCAGCATGGTCTGGTCCGGGGGCAATGCTGTCGTATCCGGCACCATGTCAGGCGGTGAGCTGGGCGCCTTCATGTTCTATGCCGTGATGGTGGGCGGCGGCTTTGCCACTGTATCGGAGGTATGGACAGAGCTGTTGCGGGCGGCGGGTGCAACAGACAGGCTGCGCGGTCTGCTGGCTGAGCGCAGCAACATCATCGCCCCCAGTGTGCCGAAGTCTCCCCAGGGCGCTGCCATAAGTATTGATCAGGTAGTATTCAGCTACCCAACACGACCGGAGCAACGGGCCCTGGATGGTATCAACCTGACCGTAGAGCCCGGGCGCAGCCTGGCGCTGGTGGGGCCGTCTGGCGCCGGCAAGTCTACGGTGTTTGAATTGCTGCAGCGCTTTTACGATCCCCAACAGGGCAGCATCAGCCTGGGAGGCGTGGATCTGCGGCAGATGACGCCACACACCCTGCGTGCGCACCTGGCCGTTGTGCCGCAGTCGCCGGCGCTGTTTACCAATGACGTGGCGTACAATATTGCCTACGGGCAACCTGGCGCTAGCCAGGCCACAATCGAGACCGCTGCCAAAGCCGCTCATGCCCATGACTTTATTATCGGGCTGCCAGACCAATACCAGTCTCATCTAGGGGAGCAGGGCGTGCGCTTGTCCGGTGGACAGAAACAGCGCATCGCCATTGCGCGCGCGATTCTCGCGGATCCGGATATCCTTCTGCTGGACGAGGCGACCAGTGCACTTGACGCAGAGAGTGAGCACCACGTGCAGCAAGCGCTGGAGGAACTGATGCGTGGACGCACAACCGTCATCATCGCGCATCGGCTCAGCACTATCCTGAAGGCCGACCGTATAGCGGTGATGGACTCAGGAACAGTTGTCGCTCAGGGCACCCACGACAGCCTGCTCAAAAGCAGCCCGCTTTATCAACGGCTTGCCAGCCTGCAATTTCGCGATGAAGCCGTGGCCTGAGCCCCTTCAGGGCTGAGTGTCTTTGCCTTTATCGAATACCAGACCCAGTCGCTGTTTAACGCCGCGGCGCAACTCCCCGAGGTCGCTGCCAGTATCTCTGGCGATAATGCCAAGGTCTTTCAGAAACCCCACATAGTGAGCGCTGCCTGTCAGCGCTGTTTTTAGGGGCAATCGAAAAATGCCGTCGCCCTGCATGGCCTTCTTGAGCAGATCCAGCGCCTCACCGCTGGCGGCGTAAAAGTGCTCCTGCGCCGCCGCGCGGCTGGATTCGCCAGCAATCGTAAGCACCTCCATGCCCTCCAGCAAAGCCTCTAGGCCAATCCATTCCACCAGCGCAGCATCTTCCGCTCCCTTGCGCAAAGCGCGGCGGGCCTTGCGCGCAACGTTGCGATACTCCCGCGACACCTTCGGACCAAACACTGGGTCCGGCGCCGGTGCCAGCAGGCTTTCCTGCTCCAACTCGCGCCAGTCTTCTGGATCGAGGATACGAGCAATATCGGGGAAGACCAGTGCTTCCTCTGCTTCCATATGCTTGCGCTGCGACTCCACGTAGCGCTGTACATCCCTGCGCATTTTGCCAGCACCCTGGCCCGTCTCCTTCCAGCGCGCGACAGTAGCCAGGGTTTTAGCGCCAACCTCGGCTAAATAATCATGATCACGCTGCAGTGTATCGACACTATCGGCGAGCTTGGGGTCTACCTCGCCAGCTCGTGCGTAAACCAGGTCTTCTCGGGGATGGTGAAAAGCATCCGGATAATGCGTGAGGTAGTGCAGTGACTCATAGAAGACGTGCGGGTCAATGGGCTGGTCCGTTTCAATCAGCTCCAGCTCGGATTCCACCAGGCGCAGCAGCGTGCCCATGTAGCGGTGCTCCGCATACAAGGTTGCCAATACCGGGTGGGTGTCCATTTCTCCGTCGCGAAGGGTTTGCGCTACAGCATCCCAGGCGTCTTTGCTGTACGCCTGACTATAAGCCTCGCTATGGCCGCTGTGGGTTTCAGCCATGACCGGTCCTCAAACCAAAAGTACTGTATAGTCCGCCTTCCGGGCGCTTGCCGCATTGACACAGAGCAATAAGCTAGGCCCGACCAATAATGACTAATAATCAGTAAGAGAGTGCCCGCCCATGATGCTGAAACGCGCAAGCCTGCCCCTGCTGCTGGCTGGCCTGATTGCCTGCTCCGATGGTAATGACAGCTTTTCTCCTGAACCCCCTATAGAACCGCCTCCCGCTGGGCCGACTTTCAGTGCGGAGGTGCGGCGTACAGAATTTGGCATCCCCCACGTACAAGCCTCTGACTACGCAGGTCTGGGGTATGGCATTGGTTACGCCTACGCGCAGGATAATTTCTGTGTGGGGATGCGCGAAATCATCTTCTCCATCGGCCGTTCGGCAGAATTGCTAGGTGAGGATGAGGGCGACGTAAATGCCGACCTTCTGTTTACCTACCTGACCGGCGATCGCGCAGCTTTTGAACAAGAGTTTATTGCGCCCCTGCCGCAGCGGGTCAAAGACCTAAATGAAGGCTATGCAGCAGGCTTCAACCGCTATCTGGAAGAAACCGGCGTTGACAACCTGCCGGAGGGCGACCTGGGGTGCCGCGGTGCTGACTGGGTCATGCCGGTGAATGCCACCGATCTGTTTCTGCTGCAGCGGCGCCAGGCACTTCGCGGCAGTTCGGGCAATGGCACCTTTTCCAGCGCTATTCTAGCGACGCAGGGGCCTAATCCGACCACGACCACCAGCGTCACCAACGCCGCTGTGGAGCAAACCCGTCAAGCCTTTCGTGAGCTAGGCCAATCCCTGCGCAATCCAGACCTGGGCAGCAACGCCCTGGCGGCAGGTCGCGACATAACCCAGACAGGAAGCGCTATATTGCTGGGCAACCCACACCAGCCCTGGTTTGGCGAGGGTGCCTGGTATCAGGCCCACCTGACAATTCCGGGCGAAGTAGATGTGGCAGGCGCGGTCTTGCACGGCTTTCCTTACGTGGGTATCGGCTTTAATCAGGACGTTGCATGGACACACACGGTTTCCATCGCTAACCGCTACAGCCTGTTCGAACTAGACCTCGTAGACGGCAACCCTCTGCAATATGTCTACGATGGCGAGGTGAGGGATATCGTGCCGATCGAGATTACCGTGCAGTCGCTGCAGGCAGATGGCAGTACGGTGCCTGTAAGCAAAACCTTTTACGAATCTCATCTCGGCCCCATCGTGAACTTTGGAAGCCTCAGCTCACTGCTGGATGGCTGGCCCCTCATCACCGGCACTGTGCTCGCGTTCCGCGACGCTAACCTGCTCACAGGCTTGCGCGGCAGCGATCAGTGGCTGGTAAAAGCACAGGCATCCAACCTCAATGAATACATCGCCGCCATCGGCGCCATCGGTAACCCGGTATTTCACGAGATTGCGGCAGATCGCAATGGCGAAGCTTTTTACGGCGATATCTCCGCCATTCCCAATATCACACAGGACAAGATCGACAGCTGCTTGACACCTCTGATCGGCGCTACGCTGGCTGATGCGACGACCAATGTGCTAATCACACTGGACGGTAGCACCTCTGATTGCGACTGGGGCGTAGACGCGGACGCGCCCGAAGGGTCTGGGCTATTTGGTCCCAGCTCACTACCGCAGCTTCGCACTTTTGACTATGTCAGCAACAGCAACAATAGCTACTGGCTGAGTGACGCAAATAATCCGCTCACCGGTTTCCCAACCACCATGGGACCGGTGGGCTATGAGGGTCTTCAGCAGTTCCTGCGCACTCGAATTGGTCACATTGCCGTTGAGGAACGCAGACAGGCCACCGACGGAATCAGCGATACGCCGCTGTTTGATCTGACCACTGTCAAAGACTACATGTACAACAACCGCGTCTACGGCGCCGAAATCACCATGGCCGATGTGCAGACGATTTGCGCGGACCCCGCTGCCGTCGATGTGCAGGAAGCCTGCACTGTGCTGGCTGCATGGGATATGAAAGTCGACCTGGAGAGCCGTGGCGCGCAGGTATGGAAAGAGTTCTGGAACCAGATTCGCAGTGAACTCGGCAATGACTTCCAGAACGTAGTGGAGAGTGACGAGTTCTGGGCGGTGGACTTTGACCCGGCAGACCCTCTCAACACGCCTGCCGGTATCGACACGAGTATTGCAGCTAATGTTGACCGCGTCGTTGCAGCCCTGGCCACCGCCACGCAGCGCCTGCAAGATGCTAATGTCGCGCTGGACGCCCCCTGGGGTGAGGTGCAATTCCTGGAACGCAACGCAGAGAACGTTCCTATTCATGGCGGTCAGGGAACGCTGGGCATCTATGGCGCGATCAGCTCACGTCTAAGGGATGGTGGATACCGCAACCCTACCAGCGGCAATAGCTATATTCAGGCCGTGACCTGGGATGAAAGCGAATGTCCCATCGCCGATGTAATTTTGGTTCCCAGCCAATCCACAGATCCTGCGTCACCTCACTTCGCCGACCAGACCCGGCTCTACTCCAACAAGGAATGGGTGCGCTTTCCCTTCTGCGAGGCGGATATACAAGCCGCTCAAATCGGCGAAACGCTGGTGTTGGAGGAGTAGTCCAGGCGCGCTAACGGCTGTGTCTGAGCCGCGCGATATGGATCAGGATGCCTTCGAGCAGCAATGCCTCGACGGCATCCATGCCTGGGTTGGTGAGCATTTTAGCGGTACCGTCACAAACATTACGCGGCTGGAGCGCTGGCGCCCTCAGTGGAAGGTAACTTTCTATGTAAATGGCACTGAGCAATCGGTACTGTTTCGCGGTGATCGGCCTATCGCCGGTAAGCATGACCTGCGCTTTGAAATGGAGGTGATGCAGGTTTTAGAAGCCAACGGTATTCGAGTGCCCCATATTTTTGGCTGGGTAGATACACCGAAGGCCTTCGTCATGGATTGGGTTGAAACCGAAGACCGGGCACCCGGCATGCTGCACACCGCCATCGACAATCCCTCCACACTAAGCGACGAGCGCTGGCAGGCGATGCTTGCCTACATGGGGCACCTGGCGTCCATGCATGCTGTGCCTGTTAGTGAGTTTGCGCATATACGCCGCCTGTCAGATCCGCCTGCTACCGCCCGGGACATTGCCCTGGCAGCACCGGAAAAAATGTATGCCTACGCAGAGCGCTCAGGAGAGGTGGATACGACATTCCAGTTCCTGCAACTGTGGCTACGTCGGAATGTGCCGGAACACCGCAATGAGGCTCACTTTATCGCGGGTGACGCCGGGCAGTTTATGTCAGCCGGTACCGAGGTTCTGGCACTACTCGACTTTGAGATCGCCAATATCGGCGACACTCACTGGGACCTGGCCTGCTTTCGCGGCCGCCACCCTTACGAGAACATGGGCGACATTCCCGCGCTATATCGACGTTATGGCGAGATTACCGGAGAACCTGTAGACCTTCGCGTGGTGGGATATCACACGGTGGGTTTTCTGCAGCTTTCAGGCATCGCCGCCAAGTTTTTCATGCTGCCTGAAGTGCGCGGCGCCAACTGGATTGAGGGCATGCTGGAAGTGGCCAGTATTTCCCGGCGTGCCTATGAAGCCGTAGCTGAATTGCAGGCCATCCCCCTGCGCTACGATCTTAAGCTTCCTGAGCCGGTCATAAAGCCCTGGGAAGACAGCGGCCTGCGCAAATTGATGGCGGATATTGAACGCCTGCCAACCTCGACCGCGTTTGAGGGCTGGGAACGCGACCTGCTGCACGCCATCCCCAGTTTTTTGCTGAACCATGCCCGCTATCGAGACTGGTTTGAGCAAGAAGTTATCGCAGATATCAGTAGTCTGACTGGTGAGTCTTACGCCAACCTCACTACCGCCGATGCTGCGCTGGCAGAACTCATCAATACAGCAGACGCAAGCATGGATTCATCGCTGGTGCCTATCATGCACCGACGCACCCTGCGCCTGTCCATGATCATCGCAGGCACCGATCCGGATGACGATAACCCGCTGTTTCACCGCCTCGATCCCATTCTCAACTAGCACCCGCCGCGCTCTCGCAGGTAGCGCACAAAAATCAGCATCGCATTTTTGTCGCCGTCCTGTTCGCGTCGGCTCTCTAAATACGCCGCCACAGCGGGCACATCAAACAGCTGCCTGGGTGAAGTGCAGTAAACCGGAGAAAGGTGGTCAGTCTGCTCTTGCAGGCTCGCAATAAGATCGAACCCACCCCCCATATACGCCTGAACCCATGGGATATTCTGGCAGGGTTGCTGCGCTGCGTCGCATGCATCAAGCAGTTGATCCACTGTCAACGCAGCGGCGCCGTGGGGTAGCAGAAATAGTACTGAGCAGAGAATTGATATAAATGACACACGCATTTCGGCACCCTTGTTAAATTAAAACATTAATGTATTATTGTTTTACTTGATTTTCAAGCCAGCGGGGGAACCCACTCATGACTCAGAAACTCGCCGCCATAGTGTATTGGTTTGCAACAGTATGGATGCTGGCGCTGCCCGTTATGGCCGGCCTTTCACTCGTCGCCTTCGAGCGATTTCAGGGCCTTGCTATGAACACTATTGGCCTGCCCATTCGCTGGCAGTCCGTTGCGCCATGGCAGTGGTACAGCCTTTGGGTGGCAACGCTTGTCTATCTCTGCGTAGGTTACCTGGGCGTGATTTACTTGCGGAGAGCTTTCGCCAGTTTTGCACAGGGCCAATGGTTTGACGCAGAGAACAGTCGCAACCTGCGTATGTTCTCCTTGCTATTGATCATGCAGGCGATAGCAAAACCACTGCATCAGGGAGTGATGAGTGTTCTCCTGAGCTGGAATCATCCACCTGGTGAGAAAATGCTTTCCATTGCACTAGGCAGCAACGAGCTCGCATTATTCGTGGGCGGGCTGGTCATGTGGGTGATGTCAGATCTGCTAGTGGCGGGTATGCGCGCCGACGCTGAAAACAAACAGTTCGTTTGAGTATCTATCGGGGTGATCAAACTGCGTTTAGATATCGTGATGGCAGAGCGAAAAGTCAACGGCAAACAGCTCGCCCAGGCCGTTGGCATCACGGAACAGAATCTCTCGCTATTACGAACCGGCAAGGTCAAGGGCGTGCGATTCAGCACCCTTGACGCCATCTGCCGCGAGTTACAGTGCCAGCCTGGCGACCTGATCGTTTACGAGGAATAGTGTCACTACCGCACCGCGTCGATAGCCACTTCGATGATAGGAATCAGCTCGTCGCGAACACCGCCACTGCCTACGTTTCCCTGGGTACCAGTATATTCCTCGAAGAATACGACGCCAGCATAGCGGCGCGTGGTATCGATCCAAGACAGTGACCCGTAGAAACCGCCGTCTGTGAACAGGGTAACCGGTCCAGCATCAGGCGCTGGTTCCAACCACCAGCCCATGCCATAGCCGCCTCCATCTGCGTCCTGCGTCAACGGTCTGCGCATGGACGCAACACTCTCAGAGCTCATCACGCGAGTGTCTCCACAGAGACCATCGTTGAGGTGCAGCAAGAGTAATTTGGCGTAATCGTCCAGGTTGCTCATCATCCCGCCCTCAAGGTTGGGATTATCGCGCCCAATGAGGCTCTCAGGCATGCCATCCCACTCTGTAGGGTTCGACAGGTTATTACCGTAGGTTGCGATTTCCAGGCCACAGGGCTCGGCGATATAAGAATCCCATAGCTGATTCCAGGTGCCACCCCCCACCAGCTCTGCAACCGCTCCCGCGAGCTGCCACTGACTGCCACCATAATCAAACGCAGTGCCGGCAGGGGTGCTCACCAGTCCAGGCAGTGGCGAGGTAAAAATGGTTTCAGCACAGGCCTGCAGCGTTCCCAGCGGTAAAAACTGGCAGGAGTGTGGCAGGTAAGACGACTGGTTAATGAAGACGTTTATCAAACCAGGAATGCCGGAGCGATTTGATACCAGATGTTCTGTGGTGATGGCGGTATCCCAAACACCCATCCAGGGCAGATAACTGGCAATCGGTATTGTGGTATCGAAGTCAATCGCTTCATCATCCTGCAACGCCATGAGCAGAGTCACCGTAGGGACTTTGGTGGTAGACGCTAACAGCACCAGGCTGTCCTCGGTTTGATTACCAAAGACAGCTTTGTGCATCACGCCGAGCTCCCGACCTACAATGATGTATGAACCTCCGGGGAACGCTGCTTCGTTTTCTACGAAGTCGCTCATCCATGCATCGGCAGCGGTAAAGTCAGGTAATGCAGGCGCGGGCGTAAAAGAGTCGTTCGAGTCACCGCAAGCGACCAGTAAAGACAGGCCCAAACCTGCTAGCAGGTGTCTAATCATAGAATGTCCGATATTTTTATTATTAGCTGAGAGTCTCACAGCACATAGGGTCTCAAAGCTAAACGCTGCAGGCAACGCGATGAATACTCTTTATCAACGCAAACACCACTTTTTCGATAGCTGCTCTATACTTTCAGGTGAGCGAAGCCTGCTGACCGCAGCAATTCGGAATATCGGTAACCTCTAAGGAGCGATCACGATGATGGCGCATCAGGCCACCGTGTACGCGGTCGATGATGATCCAACAACCCTCACGCTGCTGGAAGCCCTGCTGCGGGGTGAAGACTACCGCGTTGAAACCTATGACTCCGCGGAGACGTTTCTAATGGCGTTTCGACCGGAGGCGCCGGGATGCCTTCTACTCGATGTCTGCATGCCCGGCATGAGTGGCCTGGAACTACAGGAGATTCTTGCTGAAGGCGGCAATGAAATTCCTATCATCTTCGTATCCGGTATCGACAGCGTGCGTACCGCTGTCGATGTGGTGAAAGCTGGCGCTGTCGACTTTATAGAAAAGCCCGTCCAGGCAGAGTCAGTAAGGCAGTCGGTAAAACGCGCGGTAGGCATTGATATCGAACGCCGCTACAGACAGCTGGTTAAATCTCAGATTCAGTCTCGGCTCGAAGCACTCACACCGAGGGAGTTAGAAATCATGCGCTGGGTAGCGCAGGGACAATCCAGCAAACAAATTGCACATATCCTGGACATCAGCACACGTACGGTCGAAGTGCATCGCGGCAGAATCATGACCAAGATGAATGCTGCTAACGTCGTTCAACTGCTGGATATGCTATACACCGTTGGCCACCTGACACCTGAAACATAAGTAAATTTACGTATGCTGGCTAACGTAATTCTACGAATAGCCTAAAACTGATCACACGCTCAGAATTCGCTGCTCTTTCAATAAGGTAATTAGCAAATGAGTAGCGCCCTCGCTCCGAGGTTTTTGGTCATCGCCCTGTTCACTGGCCTGCTGGCTTCACCCGGCAGCGCAAGCGCTTGGGCGGACGACAGTGCTGTTTGCTCAGTTGTCACCTATATGGAACGTGACGGCGCTGTGTTTGATTCAGCCGCTACCGTACGTTCACAGTTGGCTAAGCAGGTCAACGCCATAGGGCATTACTTCGAGAGCCGCTGGTGCACAAGGCTCCAAGCGCTCCTCACCGAGCGCTACCGTACTATGGCGCTGATAGAGTCAGACTCTCCGGGTGCACCCAAGCTTCGGCGACTGCAGGAACAGCGCTTGGAAAACGTTAATACGGATATCTCCAGGTTGGTTGGTTCGCGTATGTACAAGTGGAAACAGCTCGCTACCGCTGCCTGCGACTCCAGCAACGAAAAAGCACGCCCGCGGCAGCATGTGTGCTACAGCATTATTTTGAGCGGGCTGGAAGAGGAACAGGAATTCGCCAAAGCGAACAACTTTGCGACATCATCACTCTCCAACGACATCCGCCATCTTGTAGACGCTTTATAGCGCAAGCACGTCGCGCACAGCGAGCCGTAACGCGAACTGAGGGAAACAGTGGGGCTACTGGTCACCAAACGCTAGAAGCACCTGCTGCGCAATGGGCTCTCCCCACTCCTGCAAAAAGTGACCACCCTCGGCAACTTGCATGGGTTCCCGACAGCCACGAATGATCTTACGCAGCGCTTCCATGTGAGCCGGGCCCAGAACCGGATCCTGCATGCCAACTGCCATAAAGCTTTTGCCATTCCATTCCTTCGACCACCATTGGACGGCTCGCTTGGACACGTCAACGCCCTCCATATCGGGCGTCACCATCACCATTTCCGGGAACCGACGCACGCCGGCCTTATATGTCACATCTGGATAGGGTGCGGCATAGGCAGCGGCCTCTTGCGCCGACAAAATGGGAGAGGAGCGCTGCATTAACGCGGCAATATCCATATCAGGCTGGCTGGCGGCATAGGCCTTCCACGCCTCGAAGCCTTCCCCTGGCGATGTGCCCACCGCAATCGCGGTGTTCATTACCAGCAGTCGATCAAACCGATCCGGCATATCCTGCGGTACTGTCAGGCCCAGCAAGCCGCCCCAGTCCTGGCACACCAGAGTGATGTGATGCAGATCGAGGTGCTCTATCAACGCCACCAGCATGTCGCGATGGAAGTTGAATGTATAGACATCGTCAGCGATTGGCTTATCGGATTTACCAAAGCCCAACCAGTCGGGCGCGATCACGCGGGCGCCCGACGCGACAAAAACAGGAATCATTTTTCGATAGAGATAGCTCCAACTAGGCTGACCGTGCAGACAGAGAAAGACCTGAGAGGCATCCGCCGGTCCCTCGTCCAGATAATGCACTCGCAAACCCTCGTAGCCCGCGAGCGTATCCACATAGTGCGGCTGAAATTCGTAACCCGGCAGACTGTCGAAACAGGTGTCTGGTGTACGCTTGGCGTCAATAGTCATGGCCATCGCTCCTTGGTGTCTGTTGCATCGATGGAGGGAACAATCGCTAAGGCTTTTTAAATACGAAGAAGAAACGGTCAGTATTGCCTGTCACGGTTTTACGACCTACTTCAAACTCCAGCGAATCATCAGGGCGGTAGAACATGTCTGAGTAAGCCTCCAGTTCAAATCCCGCGCTCTGCACCTCAGTCAGTACCAACACCGGATCCTCCCGGCGCCAGTTTTCAGGGTTATCCGCCTGCATATGACGGCGGGTGTGATCGATAATCACAAACTTGCCGCCCCGTTTCAGAGCCTTGAAGACCGCTTTGTTAAAACCTGCGCGATCTTCCAAAGACAGGTTATGGTAGTTGCGAATATTGAGAAACATATCCAGCTTGCTGGACTCGAGGTCGAAGTTTTCAAAGGTATAGACCAGTTCATTGTCATCCCAGCCCATATCCAGATTAACGCGCCGCACTTTCTCCATTTGTGGTGCATCGCTGAATGGGTCCAGTTCGGCCAGCCACGCCGCGGGGTAGCCCACAATGAGTTCGCCTTTGTCTTTCAAAACCGGCGCCAGGATCTTGGTGTACCAGCCTGCACCTGGACCGAACTCGAAGACACGCATGTCATCCTGCAGTCCCATGAAAGCTAAGGCAGCCTCCGGCTCGCGGTTTCTATCGCGGGCACGCTCCTTGTCGGTTCGATAATCGAGCTGCAGCGCGGCCTGGATTTTCTCGGTCGTCGAATCGGCTTGCACTGCGGCCACGGGTGAAAGCAGCACGCCAAGAAAGACAATCAGAAATAATTTCTTCATCTGTAGGTCCCTGTCATTGATGGGTAAAAGGAGTAGTTAAACCGGCATTACAGCACGAAAAACGTTACGCGCGTTGGCAGTGTTTATGAACTCTATAGTTTGTACGCCAGCGTAAGGCCATCGCCGATAGGAACCAGCACCTGATCGACACGGGCATCAGACGCAATCTTTTCGTTGAGACGACGAATAGCGATGGTGTCTTCATCCTGGACGCAATCATCAATTACCGCGCCATCCCACAGTACATTATCAACGGCAACCAGCCCGCCTGCGCGAAGTAGTGTCAGCGCGCGCTCGTAGTAAGCGTCGTAATTCCCTTTGTCAGCATCGATAAACACGAAGTCGAATTGCCCGCTCCCGCCGTTCGCAATCAGAGCATCGAGCGTGTCCAGGGCCCGCGCTATGCGCAGATCAATCTTCTCGATCACACCGGCCTCGCGCCAGTATCGTTTAGCGATTGTCGTCCATTCCTCACTGACATCACAGCAGATGAGTCGTCCGTCAGGGGGCAGCGCGCCGGCAACACACAGCGCGCTGTATCCCGTAAAAGTGCCTATCTCCAGGCAGTGTTTTGCACCCAGTGCCTTCACCAGCACCGACATAAAGGCACCTTGATTGGCAGATATCTGCATATTGGCCGCGGCGAGCTGGCCCGTTTCCTCACGCAGCCGCCTTCTAATGTCGGTGTCGCGGTAACCCACCCTGGATATATAAGAGATCAGCCCCTCTCCTAATCCGGTATCTTCTCTCGACATAAGCTGACTCCTTAAGTGACACCACAGAAACGCCGCGCAAGGCTTAAGCCTCGGTCTCTAACCATTAATCAACGGCCTTCTGCCAGACGAGCAAGGCCTTCGAGGTAGATGTCCCAGGCTTCGCGGCAGCTTCCATCAGACCAGCGACACATACCCACACTGCCGAGCCACTCACTGAGTCGATCAATGACAAGCTCGTTACCAGGTTCATCCGGGGCGCGGAAGGGCTCCACGAAAGACAGCACCAGTTCTGGAGACCAGTCGTAGAGCTGAAAGACAGTTGCAGCACGTATTTCTGCATTCTCTTCGACCTGACCCAGCATTAAGCGGAAAAACTCGGACTGCAGGGCAGGGGCCGCGTTAATGGTCGCAGCGCGATCCTGCTCGGCACTGCGAGTGTCTGACCAGCCTGCGGGACAACCCAGCTCCTGAAAGAAAATGGGTTTGCCGCCGGCACGGGCTGCCAAAATCTCGATATCAGATTGCCAGCGAGCTTGATTAGTAGTCACCAGCTCATTGGACAGACAATAGTAATTAAAGCTCACCAAATCGAGACTGGGCAGGAGATCTGCCAGAAAGCGCTCCACCATTGATCCAGGTTGCGTATCACCAACAAATGTCACCGTAACTGCAAGATTGTCGTCCAGCCGCTTCACAGCGCTGATACCCGCTTGCAGAAACCGCGTAATCTCCAAGCGATCAATCGTCTCGAACACGGTAGAAGACTCATTCGCAATGGCTAAGCCCCATACTTCGTAAGCCGCTAGCTCGGGTACCAGCCATCCCAGGAAAGACTCAAGCCGAGCCAGAATAGACGGCGCATCCAGCGACATTCCGTCAACGAGCGCACCCTGCTCTGTCTGCAAGTCGGAGGGTAGTGCCAGGCCGCCGGTATCTACTGTGCTTAGAGTCAGGAAAGGCTGCTGGCCAAAGCGCGTTGCCTCGTCCAGCGCAGCCATAAGGACTGCTAGGTCGTACACGCCCGGGGCAGACTCCAGTTCAGCCCAGTCGAGCTGTGCTCGGCTAATGGTAGAGCCTGCAGCCACGTTAATTTCTAACAAAGCTTCGGTTTGTTGTTGCTGCTGCAGGCTGAGTGGATCAAACCCAACGGTCAGGCCGAGGTGCTTACCTTCGCTGAGTCTGGGGATATTCGATGCAGGCAACTGCACCTGGGGATCAGGTAGCGCAGGATCATCAGATCCCGACCCGCCGCCACTGCCACAACTGATTAGCATAGGCGCAAAAGCGATGGCGAAGAGCATTGTAAGAATGATCGCAAAAACACATTGGCGTGCTAGCACGCCATGCCCTGGACACGTCGCTGGAACACGATCGCGCAACAGAATTCGAGCAGACATACGCTTAGTATAGGGCAGACTTGAGCGGCGAGAAGACGCACTACCAGGACGACGTTATCGACAGGACTGGGTTTAAAGGATTTATTGACATATTTGCACAAATGCGCAAACATAAGCCCATGGACGAGAACGAACGTCAGGAGTTAGCCGACCTGCTCAGAGCACTGGGGGAATTTAATCGCCTTTCCCTGGTGTATGAGCTGTGCCAATGCCAGCAGCCACGCAACGCCATGTGCCTTTGCGACTGTTGCAGCGTGGATGCCTCCGTGGCATCACGGCATTTAAAAGTTCTCGCTCAGGAAGGCGTAGTGCGCATGGAAAAGAAGGGTCGGGAGCGAATCTACTCGCTGAACCGCTTGGACATTGCGCAAAAATTGAGAGATTTCGCCAACCAAATTGAAGGCGAGCCCGCTGAGCTGGGCTCGGAGCCTTCCACTCAACAACCCATCGAACAAGTACAAGGAGCCTGATATGACGGACAAGTCATGTGAATGCGAATGCGAGACTCAAACCTGCTGCCAGGAAAAGACTTGCGAATGCTGCAAAGACAGCTGCTGCTGTTAACAAAAAATAAGGGGCGTAACTGCAGCCCCTTTTTTACAAGGCTATCGAGTAGAGCGGCCTACTCGGCATCAGAGCCATGATCGTTTAATACCGCGTGCATGAGCTGCGTTAAGCCAGCTTGAGGGTATTCCCGGTCCATGTGAGCCAACACAGATCGTTGGTTTTCCTCCGGTTGGTTCTGACTGGCTTTAGTCTTTGCTTCAATACGATCAATAGTCAACTCGATACCGACAAGAGCGCCCAGCAGCCGTTCGGTATACTCGGCGGGCGCATCTGAGACCTTCCAGGGCTTGTCCCTCTGCTCTTCGTTCAGAGCTGTCAGCCGTTCCATCTGCTCACCCAACCATCCTGCATCGTCGATGAGCGCAGCATGGCCATGAACGTGGACCACTGCATAGTTCCAGGTGGGAACCACCCTGCCGTGTTTGAGTTTGCTGGCGTAGTAAGAAGGCGAAACATAGCCTTCTGGTCCATGGAAGATTGCCAAACAGGGTGGCGCCTCGGCTAACAGTTCCGCCAGCGGATTCCCGCGTGGGATATGAGCTTGCAGGGTGGACGAGGCCAAATCATTCCCTGAGAGGACAAAGGGGATATGGTTGGCAACCAGACCCTCAAAAGTGTTCACGACCAGAGTCGCTAGAGGGGCTGTCATGATCAAATCAACGATGCGCTGAAGGTCTTGTTCTTCAAAGTGGCTGGGACGGTACATCGTCTTCCTCACGAAACAAAAAGGCCCCGCAATAGCGAGGCCTTTTATGTTACCTGAATACCTTTATAACGAGTCTAGCTACCAAACTCCTTGACCAGGCCTGAGATGGACTCTTTCGCATCACCAAACAACATGCGGGTGTTGTCCTTGAAGAACAGCGGATTGTCGATACCGGCAAAACCAGATGCCATGGAACGCTTTAATACAAACACCGTACGCGCCATATCCACGTTGATCACAGGCATGCCGTAGATCGGACTGCCCTCCATTTCACGGGCAGCAGGGTTCACCACATCGTTGGCACCAATCACAATGGCGACGTCGACGGACTCCATGCGGGGATTGATTTCATCCATTTCCAACAGCAGATCATAGGGCACGTCAGCCTCGGCCAGCAGCACATTCATGTGACCGGGCATACGTCCCGCCACAGGATGGATGCCGTACACAACCTCCGCGCCATTTTTCTCGAGCTCTTCCTGCAGCTCTTTCACTACGTGCTGGGCCTGAGCCACCGCCATACCATAGCCAGGAATCACTGCTACGCTGGTGGCCGCTTCGAGCACGTAGTAAGCATCCTCTGCGGAGATCGGCTTGACCTCACCTTCAATGGCAACAGCAGGACCACCGGCAGAGCCGAAGCCCGAGAAGAGCACGTTGGAAAGTGAGCGGTTCATGGCCTTGCACATTATCTGCGTGAGGATAATGCCGCTGGCGCCCACAAGAGAGCCCGCCACTATCAGAATGTTATTGTTGATGGCAAAACCTGCAGCACAGGCGGCAAGTCCTGAGTAAGAGTTCAGCAGAGAAATCACCACTGGCATATCGGCACCGCCAATGGGAATAACAGCCATGATCCCAAACACCAGGGCCAGGCCGACCACCACATACAGATAGGTAGTATTGGTAGAATCGATGCAGAACATGACAGCGCTGCCGAAAATGCCCAAGACAATCAGGCTGTTCACGATCTGCTGGCCGGAGAACATGACAGCGCCGCTGCCAATTGTCTCGCTGAGCTTGCCGTACGCCACCAGACTGCCGGTAAAGGTCAGACCACCAATCAAGATCGAAAATACAACCGTGATCAGCGTAAAGGTGCCTGATTCGGGGCTCAGAGCCGCCCAGCCCACCAACAGCGAGGCCATGCCACCGAAGCCGTTAAACAAGGCAACCATTTCTGGCATGGACGTCATCTGTACCAAACGCGCGGCCGCTGTTCCGATTACGGCGCCCACAGCAAAGCCAATCAGAATGTAAACGTAATCGACGATGCCCTGGTCGAGCAGAGCGACAACCACGGCGATAAGCATACCAACCGCAGACACCATGTTGCCGCGACGCGCCGTTGCCGGTGAGCCCAGCATCTTCAAGCCGAAGATGAACAATGCGGCAGACGCTACGTAGGCGAACTGAATTAAGGTATCCATTTAACTCAGCCCTCCTTCTTCTTGAACATAGCCAGCATGCGGTCTGTCACCAGATAGCCACCCACCACATTGATGGAGGCCAGCGCCACCGCGCCCGCACCCAGATAGTTGGCCAGGTCCTGGTTGCCGGTGCCGGCAAGCCCCACCGCGCCTACCAGCGTGATACCGGAAATCGCATTCGCACCGGACATCAGCGGTGTGTGCAACGTAGCCGGGACTTTGTTGATCAACTCGAAGCCCAGGAAGATGGACAGCATGAGGATGAACGTCAGGAAAACTTCAGCCGGAATCATGTTAGGCGCCTCCTTCCAGAATGTTCTTGATAGTTTCGTTAGTGATCGCGCCGTCGTGAGTAATCACGCAGCCCTGCAGGATGTCGTCCTCAAAGTCGACCTTGAAAGCTTTGCTTTCTTCATCCCAGCTGTCGTCCACCAGGTTAAACATGTTCGAGGCGTACATCTGACTGGCGTCACGCGCTACGTAATTCGGCCAATTACCATCGCCGATTACGATCACGCCATTAATGTTCACGGTTTTGCCTGGCTCTGAACCCTCGACGTTGCCGCCGGTCTCAGCCGCCATGTCCACCACCACGGAACCGGGACGCATCCGCTCAACCACGTCACGGGTAACCAAAACTGGCGGCTTGCGACCAAACACCTGCGCGGTCGTAATCAGCACGTCAGAATCGGCTATCACGTCAGCCTGGGCCTGCTGCTGCATTTGCACCTGCTCGGGAGTAAGCTCCTTGGCATAGCCATCTTTGGTCTGACCGGTTTCACCCAGATCAATTTCAAGGAACTTACCGCCTAGTGACTCCACCTGCTCTTTCACCACAGAGCGCGTATCGAAAGCCGTTACGCGAGCACCCATCCGCTTAGCGGTCGCAATGGCCTGAAGGCCTGCCACACCGGCGCCGATAATAAACACCTTGGCGGGCTTCAGTGTGCCAGCCGGCGTCATCATCATGGGCAGGATAGACGGCAGGCGCGTAGCCGCCAGCAGCACCATCACATAACCCGCAAGACTGGCCTGGGAAGATAGGGCATCCATCTTTTGGCTACGCGTCGAGCGAGGAATCATTTCCATCGAAATAGCAGTGATACCGTGACTTTGGAAAGCGCGAACCAGTTCGTGTTCATTGAAAGGATCCAGATAGCTCACGTGGATGCAGCCTTTCTTGAATTGGCTCACTTCCTCGATAGCAGGCTTGCGGATGCGCAGGATCATGTCCGCAGCGCCCAGCAGGGCGGAGCGATCCGAGCTGACCTGGCAGCCTGCTTCGGTGTATTCATCGTCGTTATAGCCAGAGCCAAGGCCCATGCCAGTCTCGATGGTGACATCTGCGCCCATGCGAACCAATTTCTTGGCCACATCAGGTATCACCGGAACCCGGTTTTCCCCGGGGTGCGTCTCTTTCGGGATCGCTATGTGCATTTTCAACCCGTCCCCTGTTGCTGTTGGCAGTGAAAAATGACCGCGCAATGTAGCACAGCCCATAAATTCGTTTGCATCATGCTGTCCATTTATCCGTACTGACCCCACGCCGAATGCCTGTTGTCTTATTTCGGCTGTCTATGGGAGGTTATCGGGATGACCCTGTAGACAGAATTCGCTACGGGGTAGGTGTGCTTAGCGGCTGCTGCAATGTGAGGCTTCGGGCATGAAGCCTTCACATTTAGTCGCCTGATCTCCTGTTTTTGCTTTGTCTTCTATTCGGGCCTGCTAGGCTATCTACGCTTTTTTTGGATCTGCGGTCTGTGCTGTTCTTATATGGCCCCGAGGGCA
>JBCDKJ010000060.1:0-21368 GCA_038746745.1 Pseudomonadota bacterium | reverse complement strand
GACGCTCTCGCCTTCTCGGCACCCGATAACGACGGTGACGAACTCTGTGTGTTGGTGGTGCAGTGTCGGGAGACAGACCCCGGTAAACGACACAATCTGGTTCGTCGTCTGACGGCCCTGGTGCGGATGGAGTTGAGCCTTGATTGCTACGTGGAGCTGGTACCCACCCATTCTCTTCCCAGAACCTCCTCCGGCAAGCTGTCGCGTTCCAAGGCAAGACTGGATTTCATTGCTGCGCACGACGAAGAGCGCCTGGACGCTGTTGCTGAGGAAGTCCGTCTGAGGGTGGCCTCCGCCTGACGTGAAACGGGTCGCCGTCACAGGCGCCACTGGCTTTATCGGGCAGCGTCTCTGTCCATTCTTGCAGGCAGCCGGGTTCGATGTTCGTATTCTTATTAGAGATGCGACTCTCACAGATACAACACCCACAAATGTCGCCTCGTCCTGGTCAGTATCGCTGGGTACCGCGGAAAGTGTCATTGGTTCCCTTGATCAGCCCGCCAGCCTCGAAGAGTTAGTGCGGGACGTCGATGCTGTGGTCCACGCAGCAGGCCTTGTGCGGGGGAACTCGGCAGCGCCATTCTTGCAGGTTAACCGCGACGGCACCGAAGCACTTATTCAAGCGCTTTCAGCGGTGAATCCACAGGCGCATTGCCTGCTGATCTCCTCTTTGGCGGCACGTGAGCCGACCCTGTCCTGGTATGCGCAGAGCAAGCGTGAAGCTGAGGCACGATTAGCGGCAAGCACCCTGCGCTATACCATCCTGAGACCGCCGGCCGTGTACGGGCCTGGCGATAAAGAAATGCAGGCCATATTCGCCAGCATGGCGCGCGGCTTTGCGCCAGTACCCGGCAGCAGGCAGGCTCGAACTGCGCTGCTCCATGTGGATGACCTGGTCCGCGCCATTAGCCAGTGCCTTGGCAATGAGAACGTCCTCGGCCAGTGTTTTGAGTTACACGACGGGCGCGCGAATGGCTACGAGTGGCAAGATCTGGCCGACACAGCGGCCCATGTATACGGCAGGCCTGTGCGGCTGGTAAATCTGCCCGGCTGGCTGTTAGACACTGTCGCTACTCTTAATCTGGTGTGCGGCAGATTGCTGAGGCGGCCCGCTATGCTGACGCCGCCCAAGCTGAGAGAGCTCAGGCACCGTGACTGGACAGCCAGCAATACTGCCATCACCGCCGCCACTGGGTGGACTCCGGCCATAACGCTGCATGCAGGCCTTGAGTCGCTAGTGCAAACGGCACAATAACCACAATTTTGCGCCACGCCTCAATCCGCCTTGGGTATAATAACAGCCTGATTTCGTTACGCTTTCCAGGATTCGACCGGTTCATGGCAGAATTCATCATCGGCAGCCCGCTGCGCAGATTAGCGCGCCGTCATCCGCTGCTTCAGCGCATACTCTGGCGCCTGGACTACGCCCTGGTGTGGAGTCTGGTGAAACTGTTTGCCTTGTTGCCGATAGATTTTGCATCGCGCCTGGGCGAGCGAGCTGGTCGAATTATCGGGCCGCGTCTGCAACAAAAGACGGCCATTTTCCGCGACAACTTCCGCACGGTATTCCCGGATCTTACCGATGCGGAACTGCAGGCGCTGATCACTGATGCCTGGGGGCGAGCTGGACGCATTCTGGCGGAATACCCGCACCTTGGGCAGATGATCCGCAATAATGACCGCGTGATCGTGGAAGTGCGCGAGCCCGTTCCTGCCTACACACCGGGCGGTCCGCCCTGCATTGTTGTCACGCCCCATCTCAGCAACTGGGAGATTGCCGGTGCCGCCATGTATCGACTCGGCATGCCCAACGCCAATCTGTATTCACCCCCGAGCAATCCGTACCTTGACAAAATGTTGCACGACAACCGCAGCCAGCTGAACTGTGACCTTCTGCATCGGGATCAGGGCGCGCGCCTGCTGCTGCAAGCTCTGAAGCGAGGACGCACGGCGGGTATGGTGATGGATCGGCGCATCGATGAAGGACAGCCGGTGGAGTTCTTTGGGCGCCCCAAGCCGTCCACACTGCTTCCGGCAAAACTGTCCCTGAAGACAGGTTGCCCCATGGTGCCCGCGCAGGTGACACGCATCCACGATGCAAACTATCGCGTGATTTTTCATGCGCCGATCAAGCCCAGGAATGTCGGCGCTAGCGATAACGAGCAGGCTCTCGATATGATTCAACAGGTACACAGCTTGTTTGAAGCCTGGATTCTGGAGCAGCCTGCTGACTGGTTCTGCTCTAAACGGCTGTGGGACAAACCTAAAGGTGGAACCCCCGCCAATCCGCTAGAGCAAGATAACGGTATAGAGTCTTATGCAGCCTAACGTCCAGCAGAAAAAGGCACACGAGTCGATACGACTGTTCGAGAATGAGCTGCTCGAACGTCTTTCTCATGTGCATCCGATTACGCCTCTGATTTTCTGGAGCCCGATAGCGCTGTTCATGCTGTGGAAAGGCATGGCTGCTCAGACGTTTAGTGCTCTGGAAATCGCGGGACTTGCGGCCGCAGGGCTATTGGTGTGGAGCCTCTCCGAATATTTGCTACATCGCTTCGTTTTTCATTTTCGCGCCCGCAGCAAATTGGGTCAGTGGTTGGTATTTCTTTTCCACGGCAATCACCACGACGACCCCAAGGACAAGACTCGGTTGGTCATGCCGCCGGCAGGCGGCGTTCCCATTATGGCGGCTCTCTACTTTCTGTTCAGTCTGATTGTCCCGCAACAGCTTATGCTGCCATTCTTTGCCTTCTTTATTGTCGGCTATTTGGCCTATGACTACATCCATTACGCTACTCATCATTTTCCGATGCGTAACCCAGTGGCTCGCTTTCTCAAGCATTACCACCTCAAACATCACTTCTCTGGCGAAACAGGCCGTTATGGCGTGAGCTCGCCCCTCTGGGATGTCGTGTTCGGCACGCGCCCTGACATCGCTTCCTCCGCTCAAGAGCGCCGCAGCCAGGCCTGAGCGGTGCCTGAGTACTACCTGGTCCCCAAGCGGGCCGCCCGGCGCTGGCCACCTCTGGCGCGCGCAGCCAAGTGGCTGGAAGCTGGATTGTTTCGCTGCGTGTTCTGGCTCATCGACCGCCTCTCGCCGGAGCGCGCCAGTGCCTGGGGCGCGGCGCTGTTTGGTGCAATAGGCCCGCATAGCGCCAAAGCATCTAAGGCGGACATCAACTTAAGTATTGCCTTTCCAGACGCATCACCTGCGTGGCGTCGTGCCACCGTTCGAGGAATTTTCCGCAGCCTTGGTAAATCCGCCGCAGAACTCATCAAACTCGATCAAATATGGCGTGAGCGGGGAGATCGCCTTGAGTTTGAAATTGACCCGAGGTCACAAGCGCTGCTGACGGAAGGGAAGTCCGCCGTATTTGTCACAGCACACACCGGTCCATGGCAGATCGTAAATCTGGTATCACTGCATCTGGGCCTGGAGATCAGCACCATCTATGCACCAGAATCCAACGCTGCCCTGCGGGAAAAAATGCTCGAACTGCGAGAGAGTTTTGGGGTCAGGCTGATCCCGTCGGATGCTGGCGTCAGGCCACTCTTGAAAGAACTCAGCAGCGGAAGAAGCATCGGTATGGCGATGGATACCCGACTGGACACGGGTCAACTGCTGCCTTTCTTTGGTCGTGATGCCCTCACCAATACAACCGCCGCCCGTCTGGCACTGCGCACCGGCGCCCTATTATTGCCGATTCGCGCACAGCGATTAGGCAAGGCGCGCTATCAGGTCAGCATCTACGCACCTGTTGCCGCGCCAGAAGAAGCAGACGCGGATTCTCAGGCACTAGCGATGACTCTCGCTGTTCACAGGCACTTTGAACAGTGGATCGCCGAGCAACCCGATCAGTGGATTTGCCTCAAGCGCCGCTGGCCCAAAGCCCACAGGCTCTGAGCGCTGGTGGGCGTTGCCAGCGCCGCAGCAGCAAAAAGCGCAATCAGGCGCGGTGAGAGCGAGCCAGGTACTCCCGCGACTGCATTTCCTGCAGCCGGCTGCACGTTCGCTGAAACTCAAACTCAAGCCGACCACCGTGATATAGCTCCAGGATCGGCACCTCTGCAGAGACAATCAGCTTAACGCTGCGATCGTAGAATTCGTCTACCAGGTTAATAAAGCGTCTGGCCTGGTCATCACTGCCTGTCCTCATCGCGGGCACGTTCCCCAGCAATACCGCATGGTAGATGCGCGCTATCTCAATGTAATCATTTTGACTGCGCGGACCGTCGCAAAGCTCGGCAAACTCGAACCAGACAACGTCATCTGCCACCCAGTTAGCACGCAGTGCTCGACCATTGATTTCCAGAGCCTGGTCGGCCAGGCCCTGCTCCGGCGCAAGGCTTTTGAAACTGGCCAACAGGCTTTCATTAGCTGCAGAATCCAGGGGCGTGTGGTAGAGCTCCGCTTTTTCGAGCGCTCGCAGTCGATAGTCAACGCCGGCATCGACATTGAGCACTTCAGTATTTTGTTTGACCAGCGCAATGGCGGGTAGAAAACGCTGACGCTGCAGACCGTCTTTATAGAGTTCGTCCGGTACGATATTGGATGTCGCCACCAGGGTAACGCCCCTGGCAAAGAGAGCTTCCATCAGCCCCCCAAGGATCATGGCATCGGTGATATCAGAGACAAAGAACTCATCGAAGCAGATAACACGTGCCTCCTCGGCCAGCGTGTCGGCGATGCTCTCCAGCGGGTTAGCTTCCCCTTCCAAACGGGTAAGCTCCCTGTGCACACGCTGCATAAAGCGGTGGAAATGTATGCGCAGTTTTCGCTGGAACGGCAGGCAGTCGTAGAAAGTGTCTACCAGATAGGTCTTGCCACGTCCTACGCCACCCCAAAGATATAAGCCACGCACCGGCGACGGCCTGGCACCTCGCACTCTCTGCCAGATCTTAGCAATCGCTGGCGTCGACTCCGCCTCAGCTTCTGCGTGCACCAGGGCGTGATAAAGGGCATCCAGCTTTTCCACAGCCATGCGCTGGGCAGCATCTTCCTGAAAGTCGGGGCGCAGCAAGTCCTGCTCATAGCGCTGAAGTGGGCCGTTCATGGCCGCGTACTTTAGCGACAGCCCTGGGAGGGCGCAACGCGGCGTGCCGCTGTGCAGGCTTAGGCGGTATACTGCCACTATCGCTAACCAGCAGGTGTAATTCGTGTACGAACTCAATGAACTTATCGGTGCCGTAGCCATTGCGCTGCTGGCGGGCGTGGGAGTGGGTGCTTTGCTGAGCAAGCGTTTTTCTGTGGATGGTCGCAAGCAGCGTGAGCTGGAGCGCAACATGGAGAAGCTGGTTGAGCAGCAACAAGACTATCAGCAGGAAGTCGTGACGCACTTCACTGACACCGCCAAGCTGTTAAACAATCTTGCTGAGAGCTACCGCGACGTGCACAACCACCTTGCCAGCGGCGCGAGCATGCTCTGCGAAGACACCAGTGCGCCAATCATCCGGGCCATCACTGACCCTGCCCTGGAGCAACAGCCCCCTGCCGACGAACGCATCGTCGCCTCGGTGACACCGCCGCTGGATTACGCACCCAAGGCTTCCGCCGATGCGACCGGCGTACTGAATGAGGCATTTGGATTAGACAAGGTGGACGTAGCGTCGGGTGGAGAAATGCCCGAAGACTTCGTTGCAAACCAGACCGGAGGCACCAGCGATGAGGCCGACGCCACTGATGTGGCAAAGGCAGCGAAAGGCAACGGCGATGGCGGCGGGACCGGCAAAGAAGCATTGACTGCAGAAACGTCTCGGTAAGCCCTGCGCCCACCAGCGAGTACGCTAGCTGGATTAGGCCCGCGCGCCCCACATCTACACGGGATTATCGATATCAATAAAGCGGTGTTCGATCTCTAAGACTTCCGCTAGCGCCTCCCCGACAGCCTGAACGCCATATCGCTCCGTGGCATGGTGACCGGCGGCCACAAATTCAATGCCCTCTTCGCGGGCGACATGCACGGTCTGTTCTGAAACCTCGCCGGTAAGATAGAGATCAACACCCGCCGAGACCGCAGCATCGATATAAGACTGTGCTGCGCCGGTGCACCAGGCGATACGTTGGACTTCTCGCGTCGCATCACCGATATGCAAGGGGGGCCGGCCAAGGCGTTCACAGATTCTTTCCAGCAAAACTGATACGGGCTGCGGCGTTAACAGGCTGCCAACGTTTCCCACCGGATCCCCATCTCTCAGAGGGCCCTCTGACCGGATCGCCAGCAGCCGGGCGAGGGCCGCATTGTTGCCGTGCTCCGGATGGGCATCCAGCGGCAGATGGTAGGCGAATAGATTGAGGTCGTTAGCCAACAGGGTCGCCAGACGACGGCGCTTCATACCGCGCAGCACCGGTGATTCACCTTTCCAGAAAAAGCCGTGGTGGACAAGAATGGCATCGGCCCCCGCGTCGACGGCAGCATCGATTAGCGCCTGACTGGCCGTTACGCCCGTCACCAGCAGCGACACCTGCTCGCGCCCCTCTACCTGCAAGCCATTGGGTGCATAGTCCTGAAACCTCTCCGGCTCTAAAATTTGTCCCAGCGTATCCTCTAACTTGCTGAGGGCTACCGTCATCGGATGATCCTCTCTGTCACGCAGCGGCCATGGAACGGCTATTTTGCGCTCGGTGTATAATTGAATGCTCGCGTTGAAAAATGGACTCCATGCGAAGTCTTTTACAGTTTATCACCTGGCCGACCATCGCCGGGCTTCTGGCGGCGGCTCTAATCCTGCAGTGGGGTCAGCAGCAGGGCTCGCCAGTTGCTAGTGAGTTGCCGATTCAGGATACCGGGGTCACCTTTGCAAACGCGGTGCAGCGGGCAATACCCTCTGTGGTCAATATCTATACCAGCAAGGTGCTGCGCGAGCGCCTGCCTCCGGTGTTTGAGGACCCGTACTATCAACGCTTTCTGCGGCAGAATAATCAGCGTCGCGAGCGCATTCAGCGCGCTCTTGGCTCTGGCGTTATCGTTTCGGATCAAGGTCTCATTCTGACCAGTCGCCACATCATTGACGGTGCAGACACGATTCTCGTGAGACTGCACGATGGACGTACATCGCTCGCCAAAGTCGTGGGTGCCGATGTCGATACCGATCTCGCCGTTCTGCAAATCGACATGCCAAATATTCAGGCTATACCCTTTGGGAATCCCGACCACGCAAGAGTGGGTGACGTCGTTCTAGCCATCGGTAACCCCTACGGCTTTGGACACTCGGTTTCTCAGGGAATCATCTCAGCGTTAGGCCGCTATGGCCTGCGGCTCAGCACCTATGAAGACTTTATCCAGACAGATGCAGCGATAAATGAAGGCAATTCTGGCGGGGCGCTGATTGATGGCGAAGGACGCTTGCTTGGCATCAATGCCGCTACCTTCTCCCGCAGTCGGGAATTCACCGGGATCGGATTGGCAACGCCGGTAGATTTAGCACTGGGGGTCACTGAAGACATTGTCGCCTACGGCAAAGTTATTCGCGGCTGGATGGGACTCTCTGTGCAAACCATCTTTATGACCGGTACCGATACGCCCTCACTGCTAGTCACAGGCACTGACCCCACAGGGCCAGCAGCGCGAAACGGGATTCGGGAGGGAGACATAATCACCCACATCGGCATGAAGCCGGTACAGGATGGGCGTACCACCATGAATCAGATTGCGTTGTTACGTCCTGGCGATGCCGTAGATATCATGCTGCGCCGGGGCAGTGACGACATCAGCCTGAATGTCATTGTCGGGTCTAAACCGGGAAGCAGCAGCTGATTAGCACTCAGTCCCGGTTACGATATTCAGCCGACAAGGCATGCGCATCCAGCGATTCCCCGCGCGCCAACTCGGCGGCCACGGGCGCTAGCGAGCGAACGCCCTCCCGACTGAACATGATGACCGAGCTGCGCTTCTGGAAGTCGTATACACCCAGCGGCGATGAGAAGCGGGCCGTCCCCGATGTCGGTAACACATGATTCGGGCCCGCACAGTAGTCACCAAAGGCCTCGGCGCTGAAGCGGCCCATGAAGATCGCTCCAGCGTGACGAATCTGCGCCGCCAACGCCTGCGGGTCTTCGACTGACAACTCAAGATGTTCCGGCGCCACGGTATTCGAGACCTCAGCGGCTTCCTTCAGGTCACGACAAAGCACCATGGCACCGCGATTTTCCAGTGACTGGCGGATAATTGCAGACCGCGGCATGGTGGGCAGCAGGCGCTCGACTTCTGCGGCCACGGCGTCGAGAAAAGCCGCGTTGTGACTGACCAGAATCGACTGCGCTTGTTCATCATGCTCCGCCTGGGAGAACAGGTCCATAGCGATCCAGTCGGCAGGAGTTTTACCGTCGCAGATAATGAGTATTTCCGAGGGACCCGCCACCATATCGATGCCAACTTGCCCAAACACGCGCCGTTTGGCCGCTGCGACGTAGACATTGCCAGGTCCGACAATTTTATCCACAGGCGGCACCGTCTCGGTCCCATAGGCCAGTGCCGCCACCGCCTGAGCACCACCAATGCAAAACAGTCGGTCCACGCCCGCCAGGGATGCGGCCGCCAGAACCATATCGTTGGTGTCTCCCTGTGGCGTCGGCGTAACCATAATGACTTCGTCGACGCCGGCAACGCGCGCAGGCGTAACGTTCATCAACACGGACGATGGATAGCTGGCTTTACCGCCAGGCACATACACCCCGACCCGCTCCAGCGGCGTTAACCGCTGCCCCAGCAAGGTACCTGTGCCATCGCTATAGTCCCAGGATTCCCCTCGCTGGCGTTCGTGGTAGTCCGCGATTCGTTTCTGGGCTATCTCCAGCGCGCTGCGCTGTGCAGTGTCTATCCGCTGTAGCGCCTCTGCCAGCTGGCTTGCGCTCAGCTCCAAATCTGCGACGGAACTCACCTCTACTCCGTCAAAGCGTCGGGTGTACTCCAGCAGCGCATCATCTCCACGAGTAGCGATGGCTTCCACAATACCATCGACCGCGGCCACTACGTCTTTATCATTGCTGTACTGCCAGTCAGTCAGTTGCTTGAGCTGTGTCTGGAAGTCCGCCTCGCGGGTGTCCAGTCGCTTCATCATGGCCTTAGTGCCTCGGTCAAGTCGTTAACCACGTCCGCAATCATCGCATGCTCGCGGCGCATGGATGCCTTATTCACTACCAGTCTTGTGCTGATATCGGCTACCAGGTCGCGAGGTTCCAAACCATTGGCTCGCAACGTGTTGCCCGTATCGACAATATCAACAATGACATCGGCGAGACCCATAAGGGGAGCCAATTCCATCGCGCCATAGAGCTTGATGAAATCAGCGTTCATACCCCGTGACGCAAAGTACTCCCGGCTGGTACGCACAAACTTGGTGGCCACTCGCAAACGCCCCGGCCCGGGCGTCCAGCCGACCGGCGCGGCTGTCATCAGGCGGCAGCGCGCAATGCCAAGGTCCAGCGGTTCGTACAGGTCCTCGGCGCCTTGTTCCAGCAGCACATCTTTACCCACGACACCCAGATCCGCGGCGCCGTGACGTACATAAGTGGGTACGTCCGTGCCGCGCAAGATGAGCAGGCGCAGATCGGAACGTGTGCAAGGGAAAACCAGTTTACGACTGGACGCAATGTCTTCCGTGGGCTCGATACCAGCCCGAGCCAGAAGTGGCAACGTCTCCCTAAGGATTCGCCCCTTGGTCAATGCCAGGGTCAACATGCTGGAGGCCCCTGGAAGTTCAGGCAGAATGCGCCTGCCATTCGGCGGGCGTAAAGGTGCGAATGTTTACAGCGTGGATGCTGCCGTCAGCAATATAGGGGTTGAGGACTTTGTAAACAGCCTGCTGCTTTTGCACGGGACGCATTCCAGCAAACATCTCCCCCACCACAACGATGTTGTAGTGGCTGCCCTCGCCCTGTACCTGGACCTCGCAATCCGCGAGTTCCTCGACGAGCAGTGACTGTAGTTGTTGAGGCTGCATGCGTTACCTGCGTACTGGTGCGTGCGTCCGACCTTCGTCCGCACTTACAGAGCACCTGTCGTGCTCTTTTTGACGAAAAACTGACTGGAAGTTGCCAGTAACTCTGCGGATTTTAGAAGAATACCGCGCCCATGGCGACCCACAGCGCTGTCTCAGGCGCCGTCGGGTACGGTCCAGTTGTTAATAACAGCATCGAGGTCGCCATCGGCATCGCGTGCCGCGGCCTGGAACTGGTTGCGGTAGATCACGCCCAGGTTAATCGTCTCCACAATCAGGTTACGCAGCTTCCATCTACCATCCCGGCCACGCCGCATCTGATACTCGATACTGTAGGGCTGTGGTCCATCGCTGTAGATAAGCTGGGTAATTTCAATTTTGTCGTCTTGCTCGCCTGCGTTATCGGGACGCTGCACCTCTACCCGGCTGCCGCCGAATGCCAGCAAACCTTTGCCGTAGGTGCGCACCAAACCTTCACGCATAACGCCGGTAAAGCGCTTCACCTGCTCCCGCAGTTCAGCTTTTCCGGCTTCATCCAGACTGCTGTAACGCTTGCGGCTGGCATAAGGCCCCATCACGGCTCTGGAGAAGTAGGCAAAGTCCACGACTTCGTCCAATACAGCCTGAAGCTCAGTAAAGTAACGCTCGGGGTCTTTGTCAGCATAGCCAGACGCTTCTTCGACAATGGTCATGACGCGCTGTGTGGTGGAGTCCACCACGTCGTACGCGCTGTCGCCCGCAGCAAATGCGGGCAAGGCCCCAACGCATAGGGCAAACAGCGCCAGCAGACCACGGCTCAGCGCGACCAGCGACATCGGAGACGCCATCAATGGGTTCATCCTCGGCTTAGCCCAGTGGGCTCCTGATAGGAGTTCTTTAAACTGACGCACGCTTGCTTTCCTCTCTCTTCCCGGTCGCTGTCTTCCACCGCGCTTTGCGCCGGCGAACCCGCATCGGGTTCTGGTGGACCCGTGGGGTGCCTGCCAGAACACCCGCCTTGTGGTAGTCTGCGCACCCGCGAAGTGTCCGGATTCTGCCAACAGGAGCGGTGCTCGCGAACCTTTGACACCAATGATCGATACCAATGACAGTTACCCGTTACAAATCCCGCTCGATGATGCTGAAACCCGCAGAATGATACGACTATATACAGGCCTTGGACTGTGCACACGCCCACGAGTTCACCGTCGCCCGGTATGCCTCTTCCGGCGGCGAGTACTCTAACAGGAATACGGCCCCAATGCTGATTGCTGCAGCCGCCATTCTCGTGGGGTTCATCATCCTCGTCTTGAGCGCTGACATGTTTGTGGCGGGTTCTGCCGCCATTGCAGAAAACATGGGCATGTCACCCATCCTGATCGGCCTGACGATTGTCTCTCTCGGAACCTCCGCACCCGAAGTCATGGTGTCAATCAACGCAGCACTTTCTGACGCCGGCGAAATTGCCATCGGCAATGCAATCGGTTCCAACCTCGCAAATATAGGTCTGGTGTTGGGCCTGGTTGCGCTGATTGCGCCGCTCCCTGTGCACCGCAACCGCCTGAAGCGAGAGCTGCCCACCCTGCTGGCCGTCACTCTGGGCTGCGGTCTTTTATTGCTGGACCTGGAGCTCGATTGGATCGATGGTCTATTGATGCTCTCCGCCCTGGCTTTCATACTGATAGAAATGGTGCGCTCGCAGGTGCACGACCACAATGCAGAGGAAGAAGCCGGCGTAGAAGAACTGCCTCATCTTCGTCCGCTGCGCGCCTGGATTAGCTTCGCTATCGGATTGATTTTTCTGGTCATGAGCTCAGAGCTGTTGGTCTGGGGAGCTAAAAATATAGCCCTGGAACTGGGGGTAAGTCCCCTGGTGATAGGGCTTTCAGTTGTCGCGGTGGGCACTAGTCTTCCCGAACTAGCGGCATCACTGGCCAGCGCAGTCAAAGGACATGCAGAAATCGCTTTGGGCAACGTGCTTGGCTCAAATCTTTTCAATCTGCTGGGTGTCATGTCGATACCGGGTCTGTTTCAAACACAACTGCTGGGCACCGACGTGCTCAACAGAGACTTTGCCTACATGTTTGGTATGACCGGTTTACTGGCAGCTATTCTCTACAGCACGCTGCTCAGAAAGCCTGCGGCCGATGGCTCGCCAGCGCCCTGCGGCGTAGGCCGGATGTCTGGTGCCCTGTTCCTGCTGCTCTACGCGCTGTATTATTACTGGCTGTTTCAAACCGCCCACTAATTCCGTGTCAAAGCCTCAAAACCCTGACTATTTGGGCGCCGTCCGGCGCACCATCGCGCTTGAGCGGGATGCCGTCTCAGAGCTGCTGGAGCGCATTGACGATAGTTTCGCTCGCGCCTGTGAGCTGTTGCTTGAGACCCGTGGTCGAGTCGTTGTGACAGGCATGGGCAAGTCAGGCCACATCGGCACCAAGATCGCAGCGACGCTGGCCAGCACCGGCACGCCCGCATTCTTTGTTCATCCCGGCGAAGCCAGCCACGGCGATCTGGGAATGATCACTGATCAGGACAGCGTTATAGCGCTCTCAAATAGCGGCAGTACCGCTGAAGTGGTCACCCTGCTGCCGCTGTTAAAGCGGCTCGCTGTGCCGTTAATCACTATGACGGGCAAGCCGAACTCGGTGCTGGCACAAGCTGCGGATGTGAACCTGGACACCAGCGTACGTCAGGAAGCCTGCCCTATGGATCTGGCGCCAACGTCCAGCACCACCGTGGCATTGGTGGCTGGTGATGCACTGGCTATCGCGCTGCTTGAAGCGCGCGGATTCACAGCAGAAGACTATGCCTTTTCCCATCCCGGTGGCGCGCTGGGCAGGAAGTTACTGCTCAAGGTCGATGACATTATGCATGGGGGCGAAGGGCTGCCAGTCGTGACACTGGGCACCACAGTCGACAGGGCGCTGATGGAAATCAGTACCAAGGGACTGGGCATGACGACTGTGCTAACCGAGAGCGGTAAGCTGGAGGGTGTCTTCACTGATGGCGACCTGCGACGCGCACTGGACAAAGAAATTAACATCCACCGCACACCGATTGAGGACGTGATGTCGCGCCATCCCGTTACCATTGACCGCGAGATCCTGGCCGCAGAAGCGTTGCACATAATGGAAGAACACTCGATTACCGGTCTGGTAGCCGTCGACGGGGAACAGCGCCCCACGGGCGTGGTCAAACTTCAGGACATTCTCAAGGCTGGCGTGGTTTGACCCGCGTGCAGGAAAAAGCAAAGACCGTGCGCTTGCTGGCGCTGGACGTCGACGGCGTGTTGAGCGACGGCACCCTTTACTACGGTACCGCTGAGGCGGAAACCAAGCCTTTCTACACACCAGACGGACTCGGCATCAAGTTACTACAACATGCCGGGATTCAGGTTGCCATCATCACCGGGCGTCAGTCTGACATAGTGGAGAGACGCGCGGCAGAGCTGGGCATCGCGCACGTCGTGCAGCGGCGCGACGACAAGTTAGTGGCCTTAAACGAACTGCTTGAGGAACTGGATATCTCCCTGGAGCAAACCGCCTACATGGGGGACGATTTACCGGACCTGTCCGCCATACAGGCGGCTAGCTTGGGTATGACCGTCGCTGATGGGGACGCCTATGTTGCCAGGCATGCAGACTGGCGTAGCAGTGCACCGGGCGGTCGCGGCGCCGTCAGAGAGGCCTGTGAGATGATCCTGGAGGCGCAGGGTAAACTGGACGACGCCAGAGCAGCATTTCATGCAGGTGGGAGCAAATGAAAACTCTCACTAAACCCCGGCGAAGCGTACGACCGTGTTAACTCATCTTCACCGCTGCCTGGTCACGCTGCTGTCGCTGTGTCTGGCCGCATTCACCCTGCCCGGCAAGGCACTGGAGGGTGATACCGAGCAGCCTATACACATCACTACTGACGAAGCTTTGCGCGATGAAAAAACCGGTCTTACGGTGTATCAGGGTAATGTGGAGCTGATCCAGGGCACAATTCGGATAACCGCTGACAAAATCACTTTCTACAGCGATACCACCGAAGCTGACCGAATCGTGGCTGAGGGCGATCCCGCCCGGATGCAGCAACAACCTGAGCCGGATGCAGAGCTTATGCACGCGCGCGGCCTGGTGATTGAGTATTTCCGCAGTGAAGAGCGCATCGAAGTTCGACAAAATGCGGAAGTTGAGCAGGATGGTTCCACTGTACGCGGCGACAAAATCGATTACTTCATTAATGAACAGCTGGTGAAAGCTGAGGCTGATACGAACAACACGGACAGTCGTGTCAAAGTCGTCATCCCTCCCCATCGTTTGAAGGAGGAAGATGATGCAGCGGCAAGCATGGGTTCCGGTGACGCGGACGCGCCCTGACCATGGCGGTTCTGAGCGCCAGCAATCTCGCCAAGAGCTACCGCGGACGCAGCGTAGTGCGGGACGTTTCGCTGCAGGTCGAAAGCGGCCAGATCGTTGGCCTACTGGGCCCTAATGGGGCAGGGAAAACCACCTGCTTTTATATGATAGTGGGGATCATTGCGCCGGACCGCGGTCTGATCACCATTGATGGCCAGGACCTCACCCCACTGCCCATGCACGGACGCGCCCGCCGGGGCATTGGCTATCTGCCCCAGGAAGCCTCGATTTTTCGCAAGCTGACAGTGGCAGACAACCTGATGGCGATTCTGGAACAGCGGGCTGATCTCAAGCGCTCGCAGCGTCGGGACAAGATGGACGAACTGCTGGATGAGTTCCACATTACGCACATTCGAAACAGTGCAGGTATGGCCCTTTCGGGCGGTGAGCGACGGCGCGTTGAGATCGCCCGAGCGCTGGCCACCGATCCCGACTTTATTTTGCTGGACGAACCCTTCGCCGGGGTTGACCCCATTTCCGTTAACGACATCAAACAAATCATCAGCCATTTGCAGAACCGGGGAATTGGGGTGCTGATCACCGACCACAATGTCAGGGATACGCTGGACATCTGTGAAAAAGCCTACATCGTTGGCGAGGGGCACATCATCGCCGCGGGCACGGCAGATGACATATTGGGCGATGCGCAAGTGCGCAGAATATATCTTGGCGAGGAATTCCACCTCTGAGTCACTAGCAGTGGCATTGCCGGTGCGCAGGAACCTTCAGGCTCTATCACGCTATCTCGCTCTCTCGCTATCTCGCCATCTCGCCATCTAGCGACGCCAGAGTGTCCCGAAGTCTGATGCTTACCTGCTCTTGAGCCTGGTGTGCGAGGTATTTTTTAGCCTCTTGACAAGCTCTTGATTTAGAGCATGCTAATTTCATGCCAATATTGCCTACGCGATGTGCGGAAGTTACACTCGACACCTATTTTGACGGCCTGACGCGAGGGCCATGAAACAGTCTCTACAACTCAAGTTAGGTCAGCAGCTGGTTATGACACCCCAGCTGCAACAGGCTATCAAATTGCTGCAGCTCTCAACTTTAGATCTGCAGCAGGAAATCCAGGAAGCGCTGGACACCAATCCTATGCTGGAGATGCTGGATGGCGTGGATAGCGCTGATGATGGAGATAGTTCTGGTGAAGAGGTCTATACCGGGACTGGAGACGAGACCATTAATGGCAATGGCGAGGCACTGACTGCCGATGCGCGCATAGCTGACGCAAACGACACTTCAGGACACGCCGAACCCAATGGCAATAATGATAGCGGCGACAGTGGCAGCGACAATGGCAGCGATAATAGCAGCGACGAAAGCCTTGCCAATGGAGACGTCGCCGCAGCCAGCACCGACTCCCAGGACACATTCAGCGACACCATTCCGGATGAACTCCCGGTCGACTCCCATTGGGACGACGTCTACACCTCCGGAAGTTCCGGTGTTGCGCCGGCCGCAGACAGCGACTATGACCTGGATAGCCGCAACAGCGTGGGAGAGAGCCTCGCTGATCATCTGCTCTGGCAACTCAATCTGACGCGGTTTTCAGATACGGATCGCTGTATAGCACTCGCGATTATTGACGCCACGGACGACAACGGCCGACTTACCACCACTCTTGAGGAGATCTGGGAACCGCTGGCTGAGGATCTGGACGTAGAGATGGATGAAGCCGTCGCAGTGCTGCACCGCTTACAACAGTTCGATCCACCCGGTGTCTGTACGCACGATTTGCGTGAGTGCCTGTTAGTCCAGTTACAGCAGCTACCAATAGACACTCCTTATCTGAACGAAGCAAAACTGGTTATCAATCGCTACATGAACCTGCTGGGCAATCGCGACTACGCCCAGCTTATCCGACGTAGCAAGATTCGCGAGCCGGAGCTTAAATCAGTACTGGAGCTGATCCAGACACTAAATCCAAATCCCGGCGCCAGCGTTGGCGAGGACAACACAGAATACGTCGTGCCGGACGTCTTCGTTAGCAAAAAGAATGGCGCCTGGGTGGTGGAGTTAAATCCCGATATTGCGCCCAAACTGCGAATTAACGAAGGCTACGCTGGTCTGGTGAAGCGGGCAGATAATAGTGCGGACAACACCTATATGAGGGATAGCCTGCAAGAGGCGCGTTGGTTCCTGAAGAGTTTACAAAGCCGCAATGAAACGCTGATGAAAGTCGCGACCTGCATCGTCGAACACCAGCGCGGCTTTCTGGAGTACGGCGAGGAGGCTATGAAGCCGCTGGTGCTGCACGACATCGCCGAAGACGTAGACATGCACGAATCAACCATCTCGCGCGTTACCACACAGAAGTATATGCATACACCGCGTGGCATCTTTGAACTGAAATACTTCTTCTCCAGCCACGTCAGCACTGCCGCCGGCGGTGAGTGCTCCTCTACCGCGATTCGCGCACTTATCAAAAAACTCATTGCCGCTGAAAACCCCCGCAAACCTTTAAGCGACAGCAAAATTACGGGCCTCCTCGAAGAACAGGGTATTAAAGTGGCGCGGCGCACCATCGCAAAGTATCGAGAATCTCTGGTGATACCGCCTTCCAACGAGCGCAAACGGCTTGTTTGAATAGGCCGTCGAAGAGCTTGGCACTGGTCTAGACTGTAGGCAGGAGCTGGGTTTATCCAGCGACCTCACCAAAAAGCCCGCAACAGACAACAGGAGCGACTTATGGAAATCACTATCAGCGGACACCATGTTGACGTCACCCCCGCGCTGCACGACTACGTGATGAGTAAGTTTGAGAGGCTGGAGCGGCACTTTGACCAAATCACCAATACCGATGTCACGCTGATTGTGGAAAAGCTGGTGCAGAAGGCTGAAGCGCGGATACATGTATCTGGCGCAGATATCTTTGCCGATGCAGAATCTGAGGATATGTATGCAGCTATTGACCAGCTCGCTGACAAGCTGGACCGCCAGCTAATCAAGCACAAGGAAAAGAGCCGCGGACACTGATGTTTCGACTTGAGCAGCTGCTCAGCCCAACGCTCACTTTCTGCGCGGTAAGCGGCGTCAGCAAAAAGCGCGCGATAGAACACGCTTGCCGTTTGATCTGTCAGCACGCCGTAGGGCTGGAAGAAGGCGAGCTATTCAGTAACCTGCTGGCTAGAGAAAAACTGGGCAGCACAGCGCTGGGCGACGGGATCGCAATACCCCACTGCCGTATCGGCGGCTGCGAACAACCTCTGGTCGCGCTGATGACGCTGTCAGAGCCGGTCGACTTTGACGCTGCAGATCGGCAACTGGTGGACATTTTATTTTTCCTGATCGTGCCGGAAGAGGCGGCCCAGGAACATCTGGATGTGCTTGCTGGCCTTGCCGGACTGCTGAGCCAAGCGAATTTTCGGGCAGCCCTTCGAGCCGCCGATAGCGCGGCCACACTATATGAAAACGCAGTTGGCTACGAGTTCTAGACGGCGATGCGCCTGATCGTGATCAGTGGGCGGTCTGGCTCTGGCAAAAGCACAGCCCTGCATCAACTGGAAGACGAAGGTTTCTACTGCATCGACAACCTCCCGGCGACGCTGCTCCCAGCCCTTGTAGACAGGGCGCTGACAGAGGCTTTTGCCCGCAACGGCCTCGCCGTCTGTATAGACGCTCGCAACGCTCACGCAGACCTGGCGCACTTTCCCCAACTACTCAGCGAGCTGCCGAGCGCTACCGCAGTCGACATTCTGTTTCTGGATGCGGAAGACGCCAGCCTGATAAAGCGCTTCAGCGAAACCCGGCGACGTCATCCTCTGAGCGGTGACACCATGCCATTGGCAGAGGCCATTGCGCTGGAACGAGACATTCTGGAGCCTATCGCCAGCAGTGCCTCACTAGTCGTGGATACCAGCCAGATGACGCTTTACGAGCTGCGCTCAGCGGTGCGCGAACGTCTGGTAGGCTCGCAAACGGGGGATATTTCGATCCTGTTCCAGTCTTTTGGCTTTAAGCGCGGCCTTCCTGCGGATGCCGATTTGGTATTTGACGTCAGAATGCTGCCCAACCCGCACTGGGAAAAAGCACTGCGCCTGAAAAGCGGCCGCGATGCTGAGGTCGCTGCCTTCCTTGAGCTGCAACCGGAAGCTGTGGAGCTGTTTAATGACATACGTACTTTCCTGGAGAAGTGGCTGCCCCGCTACCGTGACAGTAATCGCAGCTACGTGACCATAGCCCTGGGCTGCACGGGTGGGCAGCACCGCTCTGTATACCTGGCGGAGAAGCTGTTTTCACACTTCCAGTCGCATTACGGGGAAGTCAACTTACGCCACCGCGAATTGCAAGACGCCGCACGGGTTTAGTGGCGTGCTTCCCCTTGCGCCTGCGCGTACAATTCATAGCTGGCGAGTGTTGCGCGTCGCCGCGTCCATGCATCAAGGTTTGCACAAATGCTTCGGCAGCAGATAACTATAATCAATAAGCTGGGCTTACACGCTCGCGCCGCGGCAAAGCTGGTCAACTGCGCCGCGGCGTTTTCCAGCGCTATACAAATCGGCCCGCCCGATGCCATGGTCGATGGCAAGAGCATCATGTCTGTCATGATGCTGGCCGCCGGACAGGGCACTGTCCTTGAGCTGGAGGTAAATGGCAGCGATGAGGCGGAGGCCCTGGCATCCATCGTCGCCTTGGTGGAGAACCGATTCGACGAGGGTGAATAAAGATGGCGGCCACTGCCCCAGAACCCAACCGCACTCAGGAGCAACTCGATGCACTGACCCGCGGTCTGGAAAGCGGGACCTTCGCCAATGTTCGGCACATGCTGAACGCGCTGCCACCCGTAGACATCGCCAAGCTATTGGAGTCTTCACCACCTCCCACTCGCGCACTGCTCTGGCAGCTGGTCGATGACGAAGCAGAAGGTGAGGTCATCCAGGGACTGGGTGATGAACTCCAGTCACAGTTCCTCAAGACCATGGATGTCGAAGAGGTTGCGGCAGTAACGGAAGGCCTGGAAGCCGACGACATGGCGGACATTCTGCAGCGGCTGCCCGAGAAGCTGATGCAGCAAGTACTGTCCGCCATGGATCAGCAGGACAGGGCACGCGTCGAGCAGGTACTGGAATATCCCGAGCAGTCCGCAGGCGGCCTGATGAACACCGATACCATCACGGTCCGGGCCAGACACACCGCAGATGTTGTGCTGCGATATTTGCGTCGTCACTATGAAATTCCTGCCATGACTGACAGCCTGATTGTGGTGAATCGCAGCGATCGCTTCCTGGGCGTTCTGCCGCTGCGGGCGCTGCTGGTAGCGGACCCGGCAGCGACCGTGCGCGAGATCATGGAGACCGATGTTGCCGCAATTCCGGCCGATACCGAAGCCGTCGAAGTGAGCGCGCTTTTCGAGCGCAACGGCTGGGTGTCTGCCCCCGTTATCGATGCTGATGGCAAGCTACTGGGCAGGATTACGATTGATGACGTTGTGGATGTCATCCGCGAAGAGGCCGAACACTCGCTGATGAGCATGGCGGGACTGGATGAGGACGAGGACACCTTTGCACCGGTGTTTAAAACTACGCCACGCCGCGCGCTCTGGCTGGGCATCAACTTAGTGACGGCCTTTATCGCAGCCTCGGTCATCAACCTGTTTCAGGGCACTATCGACAAAGTAGTGGCACTTGCCGTGCTCATGCCGGTGGTTGCGAGCATGGGAGGCATCGCAGGCACTCAGACATTGACGGTCATGGTGAGAGGCATAGCGTTGGGCCAAATCGGCCTCAGCAATCAGCGCTGGCTGGTGAATCGAGAACTGCTGGTTGGACTGCTCAATGGCATGCTCTGGTCTGTTGTCGTGGCTGCAGTGGCATCACTATGGTTCGCCGACTGGAAAATCGGTGGGATCATTGCTGTCGCGATGGTTATCAATCTGGTCACGGCGGGAGTCGCGGGCACGCTGATACCGCTCGCGATGAAGCGGTACCAGATTGACCCGGCACTGGCCGGTGGGGTTGTACTGACTACAGTTACCGACGTCGTTGGCTTTATGTCTTTTCTTGGTCTGGCGACCTGGGTCTACGGCTAACGCGAATGGCACGTGGACGCAAAAGCCTGAACCGAACCTCCGCCGCGATAGAAGGTGGCGATGCCTCAGAGGATAAACCCAGCAAAACCGCTTTAAAGCGCGAAATGACTGCGCGGCAGAAACTCGGAGAAGCGTTGGTCATGCTTAGTGAACGTGAACTTGAGAAGATGCCCATCGCCGATGAGCGCCTGCACGAGGTCATTCAGCAAGCCAGGGCGATAAGTAGCCACTCCGCGAAGCGCCGGCACCTGCAATATTTAGGCAAGCTGATGCGCGATATAGATCCTGCGCCGCTGCAGGCTGCGCTGGATGAGCTACACCAGCGTCATCGCGACGCAGCAGAGGTTTTCAAGGGCTTGGAAGCCTGGCGCGACCGTCTGCTGGATGAGGGTAACGCTGCCATCGACGTTTTTCTAGCAGACTACCCTCATGCTGAACGTCAAAAGTTAAGCCAGCTGGTTCGGCAACACCAGCGCGAAATGGCTCAGGCCAGGCCGCCTGCCGCAGCCCGTAAACTGTTTCGCTACATTCGCGAGGTGATCGACACCGACTAGGGGGAGACCGCATCCTCGGCGGCCCGCGCAGTTTCAACCGCCGCGGGCTGGGAGGGCTGGTCCGGCTTATTGTCAAAAATGCGCTCGAAACTGACCTTTGGATCAGCCCAGTCTCCATCCACGCTGTACACGGCGCTGGAGAATCGATCCATTTGATCATCAAATAGCTTGCTGACGACGTAGACGCCCGCGGCCGCGGGAAGTCCGCTTACCAGTGCAAACACCCACGGAAGATTGCTCGCTATGGGAAGGGTTGCCACCAGCTCACCCTCTACGGTTTCGCTAGCCGCCTCGGCAATGCCTGCAAACTGCAGACGGCTTGAACGCGAACGCACGTCGATATTGGGCACGTCTATATGCCCAGCCTGGAAACGCAGGTCGCCCTGTAGCGTGTCGAAGGGTACGCCCGATTTATAGACATTACTCAAGTCCAGACTCAAGCGGCGCACAATCTCGGTCAGGTTG
>JBCDKJ010000059.1:0-21591 GCA_038746745.1 Pseudomonadota bacterium | reverse complement strand
CTCATAGCCGTCGTCCTCATTGCCATCGCGCGAGATGTTTTCGCCATCGGTTTCGATCTGGCTGAGGCTGAATCCGGCCTTGAAGTTATCGCTGCCGTAATGGGTGTTGACCCCAATGTTCTGCCAGCCTTGCTCGCCGCCCTCTGCAAAGACGCTGCCATCCAGGCCGTCATCACCGCGGCGGGTGCGGATGTTGATCACGCCTGCTACGGCATCGCTGCCCCAGAGGGAGCTCTGCGGGCCTCGAATCACTTCGACTGATTCGATGTCGGTATTGAGCAGGTGAGCGAAGTTGAACTCGCCGCTAACCGCAGGATCATTAGCGCGTACGCCGTCGATCATTACCAGCGTATGGTTGGCTTCGCTGCCGCGCATGCGTAATTGCGCCAGTGACCCCAGACCGCCGCTGCGGCTCATAGCGACGCCGGGAACGGTGCGCAGCACTTCGCCCATAGCGACATTCTGCCGTTTGGCGAGAAAATCCTGAGCCAACACGCTGACGGAACTCCCCGTCAGGCGCGCATCAATGGGTTCACGCGCAGCGCGAACCACCACGGTTTCTAGTGTTTCATCGCCGTCAGCAGCGATAGCGGGCAGGCTCGAAAGTGCGGCCGAAACGGCGCATGCGAGCGAGAGTGCGTTTTTTTCAAATCGATTTTTCATGGAATCCCCAAACAGTTAAATGGTTTTGGGGAGGGATCGTGGGATACAGACAGACTCGAGGCGCGGGTGCAAACTGCGCCAGAGAAAAGCGTGCATGACCACGGATGAAGCCCTCCGCAACATCGTGTTCACTGACGGGCTGGTATCGGGCTTACGCGGCGGTCTTGTAAAGAATATTACCAAAAACGCTGCGTTTACCGTTGCGGGGGCAGCACAGGCTTCTCACCTGTTTCCCATTTAATGCCGCTTGAAAAAAGCGGAAACCACATCAACGCGCGTACATTAGTAGGACGGTTGCAGGCCGTCAAGTCGCTCATAAAGCGCTGAATTCAGCGGGCAGGGCACCTGAAGACGCCGCGCTTCGCGCAACAGGAAGCCGGTAATGGCGTCTAATTCAGTGGGCCTTCCCTCGACCACGTCGCGCAGCATGGAGGACTGATTTGCCGCTGTGGCGTCAATCACCTGGCGCGTCCTGGCAAGCAAATCGCTCTCATTGCAGACGTGTCCTCTGGCAATACTCACCTGCGTGAGCTCCCCGCACAGGGCTACTACCTGTTTCCACAGTGCAGGTTCTGCGCCCAGAGCACCATTACGACAGCGGTGTATGGCGGTCAGCGGATTAATGGCGCAGTTGATGAGCAGCTTGTCCCACAGTGCCCTGTCAATGTCTGCCTCCCAGCGCATTCCGGTGGGTTCACGCGACACTGCTGAAAACCAGGCGGGGGCATCGGTGCGGTTGCCGCCCACGCGAGTAATGCCGCGGCCGGCATGCACCAGTAACGGTTCTGCACCGTCATACGTTTGGTCCAGATAGGCTCCGGCTGTGGTGATAGCGGAGTAGGGTTGCAGCGAAGGGGCGTTGGCCACGAGTTGCTCTCGAACGCCCATGCCGTTGTGCATCAATATTACCGGCGCATCCGGGGCAAGTGCCGGCAGCACCGATAGCACTGCCTGCAGCGCATCATTGGCTTTGGTTGTTACCCACAGGCCGGCCACGTCACAGGCCCGCAGGTTGTCAGCACCGATACGCGCCAGCGTCAGCTGTCTGCGCTGAGAGAGATCGTCAAGAGCCTGGGAAAAGGTGGCGGCGGGACCGGCTCTGGTCACCAGGCAGATATCCAGACCCGCGGCCGCGAGCTGGCAGGCCAGTAGTCGACCCATAGCGCCCGCACCAAGAATATGCCAGCGGTGTATCACCGGTTTACGCTGCCCTGTTTTACCTGACTGTATAGAGACACAAGGGTGCTATGATTTCGAGCTTGGATGCAAACCAGGAGGATTCCTATGCCGAGTTTTGACATTGTTTCTGAGGTGGACCTGCACCAGCTCACGAATGCGGTGGATCAGGCCAGTCGGATAGTGGCGAACCGGTTTGACTTCAAGGGTGTCGACGCGAGCTTCGAACGAGAGGAACGCGCGGTGATGATTACCGCAGAGGCAGACTTCCAGGTTGACCAGATGCAGGACATGCTGCGCAGCGCTCTGATCAAATGCGACCTTGATCCCAAGGCCATGGATATCGGCGACGTGACCCCCACCGGCAAACAGGTGAAGCAACGCATCACACTGCGCCACGGTATCGATAGCGATACCTGCAAGAAAATTGTCAAATTGATCAAAGAGACCAAGCTCAAGGTTCAGGCCCAGATCCAGGGAGAGCAGGTGCGCGTGACGGGGAAAAAGCGCGATGACCTGCAGCAGGTGATTGCCCTGCTACGGGGGCAGGAGCTTGATATTCCCTTACAGTTCAATAACTTCCGCGATTGATGCAACGCAAACGCACGCCTGCTAACACAGCTCTGGTTTAGTTATGGACACCCGTCGGTTTGGTACCGTTCGGCACGCCCGACATAATGTGGTTCAGGAAATGATACGCGAGGCTTGCCATGGCACAGGCTGCTGAATACGGGTTGGGGCCCCACACGTTCCCCCGCGGCTGGTTCATTGTTGCGGAGAGTGCGGAGCTGGACAAAGAGCCGCTCGCCGTGCGCTTTTTCGGCCAGGACTTTGCTCTGTACCGGGGCGAGAGCGGCAGGCCGGTCATGCTCGACGCATACTGCGCCCATATGGGAACTCATCTCACGGCGAGCAAGAGTGCGGTGATCGTATCCGACGGCCGCCAGATTGAAGGTGACTCTATTCGCTGTCCCTACCATGGCTGGCGCTATGGCCCAGATGGCCAACTGGATGATATTCCCTATCACGACGGTCCCTGCCCAAAGTCGGGCGCAATAAAGTCTTATCCGGTCCGCGATGTGATGGGTTGCGTGATGATGTGGTTTGATCCGGAGGGTGGAGAGCCGCTGTTTGAGCCCCCCATGCTGAAGGAGTGGGACGATCCAAACTGGGTGCGATGGCAGCTCGATCACTTGGGTGAAATTGCCATTCACGGCCAGGAAATTATCGATAACATGGCGGACGCACAGCACCTCGGGCCAACCCACGGCGCGCCCTGCGAGTACTTTGAAAACGAGTTCAGCGATCATGTCGTCATCCAGCGCCAGGGCGGTTTCCACCAGACCTATCAGGCCTACCTGACGACCACGACCTGGTACACGGGACCTGGCCTACTGCTGTCCAAGCAGGAGTTTGGTGATGTGCTCACTTTCGAGCTGATAGCCAACACGCCGGTGGACGATGGTGTCAGCAAGGTTTGGCATGCTGCCTTGGCTAAGGCCCAGAGCCTGCCGCATAGCGAGGCCGATATCGCAGCGGCAAAGGAGATTCAGGCGGGCGCGCTGCATGCTTTCGCCGCTGACTTTGATGTCTGGAAGCACAAGCGGCCTGCTTTGCGCATCATGCAGATGAAAAAGGATGGCCCCTTCAAAAAGGTGCGCAAATGGTACGGACAGTTTTACGACGAACGCGCTAAAGCAACGGACTATCATGTCGAGTTGAATGGGCAACATCACATACAGGACTTCGACCAGCCGAACGCGCAGCATCGCGCCCTGGACGTAGGACTGTTCGGTACGTGAGTGCGCTGCCTGACCTGCAGGCATACGTCGGCGGTGACTTTGGCCCGTTTTTAGCCTGGGACGCGGTGAACGCGGCCATGATTCGTCACTGGTGCGAAGCCATGGGCGAGAGCCAAGCTATCTACACCAATTCGGAAGCGGCACGCGCGGCGGGCTACGCTGACATTGTCGCGCCGCCCACGATGCTGATGGCCTGGACGATGGTGGGGTTTGGCGGGACGCGGCCGCCGGGTTCCGGCCAGGGCAATGCGCTGGGCGTGCTGTCAGTAATTTCCGAGGCGGGCTACCCCGGCGTGGTTGCCGTGAATTGCGAGCAACACTACGAGCGCTATCTGGAGGTCGGTGACAGCGTCTACTACCGCGCCACCTGCGAGAGCATCAGTGAGGAGAAGACCACCGGCCTGGGTACTGGCTTCTTCGTTACCGAGCTATCTACGTTCTACAATCAACGCGATGAAGTCGTGGGAACTCAGCGCTTTCGGGTGCTGCAGTACCGGCCTGCATAACGATGAGTCTGCCTACCGTAGGGGACACGCTGCCAGAGCTGTCGATTGCTATCACCGCGCGCCTGATTGTGGGCGGGGCGATTGCGTCACGGGACTATCAAGACGTACATCACGACAAGACCGCAGCGCAGGCGCTTGGCTCACCGGATATCTTCATGAATATTCTCACCACCAATGGGCTGGTGGGACGCTATGTTACGGACTGGGCAGGCGAGGGTGCGACGCTACGCGGTGTGTCTATCAAGCTTGGCGTACCCAATTTCCCGGGCGATACGATGGTTTTTTCTGGCGAGGTGAGTGAGGTCGATGCAACAACTCGCACGGCTGTCGTGAGCCTTGCAGGCAAGAACCAACTGGGCAACCACGTAACCGGTACCGTTACGGTTGTTTTCGCTTGATTGCTTGCTCGATTGTTTGAGTACTGAAGAACCCAGCTGCTTAACGGTCGAGCTGCTTAAAGGTCAAGTCGCCTGGGTTCTGGAGCCCTGTCGAATACCTTGGCAATAGTCGATACTTTGGCAATAGTCGATACCTTGGCAATAGTCGATACCTTGGCAATAGAGCCGTGGCAGACAAGTCAGGCGCTAAACATCACCAGCAGTAACATGTCTTCTTCAATCTCGAAGAAACTGTGCTCCATGCTGGCTCCCACGTAGAGCAACATCCCAGGACGCACTTCCCGCTCTTCGTTTTTCAAGCGCATACGGGCCTTGCCCTCCAGCACGAAGTACACTTCGTCTTCATCGTGCGGCGCCTGCATATCTTTGCTGCCAGCGGCGAGTTTATACAACCCGCAACTCATAGAAGGAACGTTGAGCATTTCCAGGTACTCAACAGGTTCCCCTTCAAAACGCTGGCGTAATTCGTCAAGGTCGATAACTTCCCAGCGTTCGTTGTACGCCCGATTGTCGATCAGGGTATCCATTGCATTTTCCCGCTTGTGATGGTCTAAGAATGATTCTCAATATACGCTGGTGAGCCCCTGTAGAAAACCCACTGGAATCAGGGAGTTGAGCTAGCGCAAGCTTTGAAGCTAGTGACGCCTCCAGTATTTCACGGTAATGCGTCGAGTTTACCTTGAGTGCGGATACAAGCTGGTGGACAATCACCCGCCTGTCTTTGACGGTACTGGAACTCCCATCATGTTTGAAACGCTGGAACGACTGCCCGCGGACCCAATCCTTGGCCTGTCAGTGGCCTGTGCCGCTGATCCGAACCCGGACAAAGTCGACCTTACGGTGGGGGTATATAAGGATTCCTCAGGCCTGACCCCAGTGTTTTCCGCGGTGTCCCGCGCCCAGGAGGCACTCACTGAAAACGAGGTCACCAAGGCCTATATCCCTCAGGCCGGTGATCCTGACTATCTGAGCGGCATACGCACGCTGTTGCTGGGTGAGGGCCATGCTGCCCTGGCGGACAATCGTGTGGCTTGCGTGCAGGCGCCCGGTGGCTGCGGCGCGCTGCGCATTGGCGCTGAGCTGGTCAAAGCCGCTAGGACGAATGCCAGGGTGTGGATAAGCACGCCGACCTGGCCCAACCACATTCCACTGGTGGGCTCTGTCGGGCTCGAATTCAAAGAGTATCGGTACTATGACCCGCAGGCCCATGGCGTTGATTTCAGCGGCATGATGGAGGATTTATCCGGGGCTGAAGCCGGTGACGTGGTGCTATTGCACGGCTGCTGTCACAACCCCTGTGGTGCCGATTTGAACCCTGAACAGTGGCGCGAGCTAACCGCTCTGGTGCGTGAGTGCGGCGTGACGCCTTTTATCGACATCGCATATCAGGGTATGGGCGCGGGCCTGGACGAAGATGCCTACGGCTTAAGGCTGATGGCAAGCGAAGTGCCAGAGTTGCTGATCGCTGCATCGAACTCCAAGAACATGGGGCTGTACCGGGAGCGGACTGGTGCCATGGTGTTCGTCGGTCGAGACAGTGAGGCAGCAGACATCATTACCAGTCAGGGCACCCGCGCAGCGCGCAAGATCTACTCTATGCCGCCCGCCCACGGTGCGATTCTGGCGGGCATGGTGCTCAGTGACTCGACGCTGTCGGCAAGCTGGCGCGAGGAACTCGACGTCATGTGTACGCGTATTAACGGACTCCGCGACATGCTGGCGGACAAGCTGCAGGCAGCCACCGCTGCGGATTTTGAGTTTATTCGAAAAGAGAACGGCATGTTCTCCTTCCTGGGTTTGAGTCAGGAGCAGGTGAACAGGCTACGGGAAGAGTTCAGTGTTTACATGATTGGCTCATCCCGCATCAACGTAGCGGGCGTGAACGAAAGTAACGTGGATTATGTCGCCGGTGCAGTGGCGAAGGTGCTGTAAGCGGTCTCTTTACAGCGCTCTTACACTGCTCTCTACAGCACTCTCTACAGCGCTCTCTACAGCGCTCCCTGGTCAATGCCGCTCGTGCGCTTCAGTCAAAGACGTTAGGGCAGCCCCCGTAGTCGTTAAAGCGAGGGTCCCAACGGCGTACATCGTTGGCCCGTCGCCAGCGTCCGTGGAAAAACTCCATCAGGCAGGGACCGCCGTCGACCTCCACCAGAAACAGGTCTCCCTCTGACACCTTTTCGTAGGCAGGATAGTCACGTCCGCGACCCCAGGTTAGTCCACCGCGCGAGTTGGCATAGTTCATCCAGAAGGTTTCCGGGCTAACCCAGCCCCCCACGTTCTCGTCCCAGGCGAGGGTTTCTTTGTCCTGGCGTATTTGGCCGTGGCGAAAGCCCTCCGCTACACCAGGCAGGGGCAGGCTGGCACTGATCCCGACAGCGGCCATCATGGCGCCCAGTTTGAGTGCGTTGTAATGAATGTTCATGCCGTGATTCTGTTACGCATTTCTCGCACCGTGTTTGACAGGGTGTCAGTCTGAAGTTCCCGTAAAAAATTCACAGACTGTCTGTGAGGAGTGGTGAAGTAGCGCGGCCGCTCAAAAAGGCTGTAGCAGGCGGGTGTGATCATGATGCTCGCCATGGGCGAGCGTCCATAGCCTCTCGCCAAAGCTGTGCGAGCGCCCGGTATGCATATCGTTGCAGGTGTAAGCGCTCCAACTCTTCGTCACTCGGGCGTCTGCTCAACCAGGTCTGCAACAGGTCTTCCGCATCCCGCTCGGACCAGGCATCGCCCTCTATTATTACCGCAACGTCAAACCACGGGTCACCGGTCGCGGCGTACTCCCAATCCAATGCATACAGCTTGCCTGCCGACAGCAATCGATTGGCGGCCAGCAGGTCGTTATGACACAGACGCTGCAGCGGGGGTAAGCGCTCGAGCTGCATGCAGCTACGTAACAGCGCTTCTGGCAGAGCGTTGCCACCGCTGAGATTCACATAGCGCTGCGCTCTGCGCCGCAGGTCCAGCCGGTTGTGTAGCGATGGCAGCGCGTGTATTCGCCGCAGCAGCTCAGCCACCTGTTTTGGCGAGGCAGCCTGCGAGGCATCCGGCGTCAGGTATCGGCACACCAATACCCCGAGATCCGGATTGTGATAGATCGGTTCTGGGGCACATGCTGCCTTTGCGGCTAATTGCAGGGCTTTATATTCAATGCTGCGGTTGAGGCCTAGGTGACGAGGGTCGAACTGATCCAGCCGCAGCACCCACTGGTCCAGACCATCACTGACCAACAAACTGGTATTACTCAGGCCCAGAGGCAGCGCTTGTACTACTGAGGGTTCCCGTCGGGGAGCGGGCGTCCAATCGCGCCACTGCTTCAGCACATGCGCCAGCCTCAGGCGTGTTGGCTGTGGTAGGTCTGTTTCCAAGAGAAAAATCCCACGGTCACAATGACCAGATAGGCAGCAAAGAGTGCAGCCGTGAAGTACAGTTCGCGATCCAGATAGAGAAAGATAGAGATGCCGTCTACCACCATCCAGTACAGCCAGTTTTCAAGAATCTTGCGAGCCACCATCCAGGTAGTAAGCACTGCGCCCCAGGTTGTGAAGGAATCCAGGTAGGGTAGAGCTGCGCCGGTATAGTCTGCGAGCAGGGTCCCACTTACTACGCTTGCCAACAGCACACCACTTATTGCCAAGGCGTGCCAGCGTAGCGTTCGACGGCTGATCCAAAGTGGCCCCGTATTACCCCCTTCACGCTCTGGCTGGCGCCACTGCCACCAGCCGTACACCGCCATGATGAGATAGTAAACCTGCAGCGCTGATTCCATCAGCAGCGACACGTCCCAGAACAGAAACAGGAAGATTAGCGTGCTCAGGAACGCCGCATACCAGCATCTACTGTTCTCGCGCATCGCCAGCACCAGGTAGACAATCCCCAGCACCACCGCCAGAGCTTCCAGCAGCGTCAGGATATCCATGTGCCAACGTCGCGCTCACCTACAAAGAACTTGCAGACCAGTACCTGCATCCCGTGGGACTCGACACTACGCCGTAACTCTTTCTGCACTGCGCTGAAGACGCGGTCGTATTCGCCGCAGATCAGTGTGCTGGTCGCGGTGGTAGCAATCTCCAGTCCAGGGTGCTGGTGCAAATGCGCAATAAAATCGTCGATCACGGGTATGTACTCGTCGCGCTGCGGGTACAGGCTGATATCCGCTGTCAGACTTAACGGGCTGGACACAGGCATTCCTAGAAGCTCACGCTCGCACTAAGGCCAAGCATACGAGGCTCGCCCAGTTGCACGTAGTCTTCCACCACGTAACCCAGCCTAGGGTCGTTACCAAAGCTACCAAAGCCGCGAATGGCCACATCCTCGTCGGTCAGATTGCGCCCCCAAAGTGCCAGCGACCAGCGGTTGCGGACATAGCCCAGGCGCGCGTGCAGCAGTTCGTAGCTGTCGGACTGGGCATCGTGTCGGTCGGAGAAAAAGAAGGCATCCTTGCCCTCGAGGTCTACGCGCAGGTAAAAGCCTGCGCCGAAGTCCAGGCGTCCGCCCAGCGCAAACTGGTATGAAGGCGCCTGTGCCTGTTCTCGCCCTGATAGGTCCTCACCATCGACGTTGATGTAATCCTGAAACTCCGTCTCCAACAGGCCCAGATTAGCCCACAGGCGCAGGCGCTCGGATACCAGCCAATCCAGCTCCAACTCCGCCCCGTAGTTTTCCCCCTGCGCCGCATTGCTGGTGTAATCCAGGAATGTTGTAGCGCCGCCAGGCTGCGGTATCAGAAAGGAACCGCGTACCTGCTGATCTTCACGGTCCATATAAAATAGCGCAATTCTGGCCTGAAGCTGATTATCCAGCAGCCCGGCTTTCCACCCCAGCTCATAGTTCAGCAGGGTTTCCTCTTCAAAAGTTCGCACGGTATTCAGTCTCGCAATCACCTCGGGGTCATTGGTGGCGTTAAGCGACGCGAGAATGCCCCCGTTTACACCGTCCGCGCGATAGCCGCGGGATACGCTGGCATACAAAAGGCTGCTCTCTGACATGTCGTACTCCAGCGCCAGTTTGCCACCCCAAAGCTCATTATCCGGATCAAAACTTACTGCGTTGCTATCGCTGTAGTCCGTGCTACGGTGCTCCAGGCGCAGCCCCGTTATCAGTGTCAGTTTATCCGTCAGCGCGGTGTCCACTTGGGCAAAGATGGCAAAGGTCTCCGTATCAAACTCGCTATCGAAGTCATCGGCAAAGCTATAGCGACGGTCCAGATCTTCGCGATTATTCAGGTAGTAGAAGCCAGCGACCCAGTCACTGCGCCCACTGAAAAGGGCGGTTTCTGGCTGAGAGACCAGACGTAATTCTGCCTGCAGGCTGTCGCGTTCGCGCAGGTATTGGTCCACAGAGCTGTAGCCATCCGGGTCGAAGCCATCAAACGTCCAGTCTTCATCATAGCTGTAGTCAATCTCGCTTTGAGCAAAACTCAGCAGCGATTGCAGAGTAAAGCCGTTCAGGTCCGAGCTGGTTTGCAGTGCCAGGGCCAGAGACTCCTGTGAATCTCGACCCGGCTGATCTGAGATGGTGGTGCGGGGATCATCCAAAGAAAAGGCATCGTAGCCATTGTTAACGTCTATCCAGTGCAGGTTTAGATCCACCGTGTGATCGTCACCGGCCAGCCAGCGCAGTCGGCCCCGCAGCGTCAACTCATCACGTTCCTGCGTATCGTCGGTGTCGAGGAAAACGTTATCGGTGTAGCCGTCACTGACGAATTGCTCTGCCGCGACCCGGTACAGCAGCCTGGAGTTAATCGGCCCGCTGCTAATCGCACCCAGGCTGTAGCTGTCGTAGTCTCCCGCCATCACGTCTACCTGGTGATAGAAGTCCTTGGTAGGCGCATTGCTACGAAGATCAATCAGCCCTGCCAGCGCGTTGGCGCCGTGCAGGGTTCCCTGGGGACCACGCAAGACTTCCACCTGGGCGATATCGTATAGCGTGCCCGTGCCGCCGATGCCGCTGAAGTCCACGCCATCGAGTCGCATCCCCACCGAGGGGTTGAGGGGTTCCTGAAACTGACTGCGATCACCCACACCCCGTATCTGTACATAGCGCGCGCGAGACGTGCCTCCTGCAAAGTTCACATTGGGTGCCATATTGAGCACGTCCTCAAGATGCTGCGCGGCGCGAAGACGAATATCTTCACTGCCCAGCACTGACGTACTGCTGCTGGTCTTCATGACAGGCGTTTCCCGCAGTTCCGCGGTAACGATAACGACTTCAGGTTCTTGCGAAGGTATATCTTGTGCCAGTGCGGGCACAGAGACTATCGCCGCGGCCAGCGCCAGCGGCGGTTTAAATAAGGCCAGCAGCGGTTTTAACAACGTCAGCAGCGTTTTTTTTAGCGCCTGCGGCGGTTGTATTAGCGCCTGCGGCGGTTGTATTGGCGCCTGCGGCGGTTTGATGAAAAAGCCTTTTTTCACAGAGTCTCTCCCTACAGCAAGAGACCCGGTTGACGACGTGGTGAAGCGTGACGAACTACTGCGCGTTTGACGGTGATTGGCGTGTTTGCTGAACCAGTGTGTGCTTAGCGTCTGTCCAAATCCCCGCGGGGCCACCTATTCCTACGCCGGTGCTAACCGGATCAGGTTCAAAGGGTTCGACCGATCGACAGAGCGTATCTGCCACGGGCATCTCAGGCCTTCGCCACCCCTCAGGTTGTTGTGCACCGAAGTGCGCCAGCAGTGTACCATTGCCGCAGAATTTGTCACAGGACAGGATGTTTACCCCGCGCATGGCATCGCCTAAAACGCCGAAAAACACGCTGACAGAGGAAAAGAGCAGCAGTCCGCGAGAGAGCATCGCGTACCGCGATGTGGATTCGCAGATGGGCGAGTTCGCCCGCACGGTGGAGCTCAATGAGCGCATTTTGCAGCGCCTGCAGAGCTATGAGTTGATGCTGCTGGATGCGGTCAGTCTGGCGGCTCTGCTGGACGTACTGCTGGACACAACGCCAAGCCACTTCGGGCTGAATGGCGTGAGCCTGAGCCTCTACGATCCGAATGGCGAGATCAAAGAGCTATTGGATGATGGCGGCGAGTTTGGCGTAGATCTGAGTTTACAGCGTGACTCTTTCGATATGCAGCAGCTATACGGCGCCCGGCCCCAGGTGGAGCTTATTGTGTCTGAAGATCCGCGCGCACTCAGGGCCATTGCCAACGTAGAGAGTGGTCAAAGTGCGATTCTGTTACCGCTGGTCCGAGACGACCTGCTAGTGGGCAGCTTTCACTGGGTGTCGGAAGAAGCGAACGCCTTCAATAGCGAGACAGAGCTCGATTTTATCAATCACCTCGCGGCTATTATCGCCATCTGTCTGGAGAACTGCGTGAACGCAGAACGGCTGTCGCAGCTCAGTCTTCTGGACCCACTGACGCGACTCAGCAATGCCCGCGCGTTTGAAATGGAATTGCGCAAGGAAGTGGCCCGCGCCCATCGCAACAACAAGCCGCTAACACTGATGATGCTGGAAGTGGACGACTACCAGACCATTGCCGACAACTACGGACATCTCTCCAGCGACTTTACCGTGCGTTCTGTGGGCCAGGCGATCGGCCGAACGCTGCGTCGCACAGATCTTCTGGCGCGTCTCGAGGGAGCTCACTACGCGCTGCTGCTGCCTGCCTGTGCGGAGGCGAAAGGGCAGGAGATTGGCGAACGTATGCGCAGCGATACCGAGTTTATGGAAATCGATGATGGACGCGGGGCCAACCTCTTTGCCAGTTTAAGTATCGGGCTGACCTGCTGGTCGCCGCAAAACTATCCAGCCATCAATATGGAGCAGCTTGCCGAGCAGATTAAGCACAACGCCGTTCAGGCCCTGCAGCGTTCGCGAGAGCAGGGCGGCAATCGCGTTTCGCTACTGCGGCTGGCGCCAGTTCTCACCTGAGTTGGATGCACCACAACCGCACTGTCTTACTCTGACAGGAGTCATTTTATGCTTGATCCGGTCGATTTAACCGATGCCAGAATTCTGATCACGGGCGCCACCGGGCAGGTCGCTGTGCCTGCAATCACAGCACTGGCGAAGATCTGTGACGTCACCGCGCTGGCACGTTTCAGCAATGCGGATGCGCGGTCTGCGCTCGAGGCGCAGGGAGTGCGCTGCGTTGCTGCAGATCTTGCAACACCACAGGGCTTTTCTGGTGTTCCTGCAGATGTCGATTATGTGATCAACTTTGCGGTCACTAAAACGGGCGACTTTGATTACGATCTTGCGGCCAACGCCGAAGGGCTGGGCTTACTGATGCAGCATTGCCGGACAGCCCATGCCTTCCTGCACTTTTCCTCAACAGCGGTCTATGCCTACGCCGGGCAGGCACCGCGGGCGGAGGATGCACCACTGGGCGATAATCATCGTATGATGTTTCCGACCTACAGCATCAGCAAAATAGCGGCGGAATCAGTGGCGCGGTTCAGCGCTCAGGCCTTTGAGTTACCCACCACGATCGCCCGCCTTAGCGTGCCATATGGTGATAACGGTGGCTGGCCCTTTTATCACCTGCTGATGATGAAAGAGGGCATTCCCATTGATCTGCACCCTGAGCACCCCAATCAATATAACCTGCTACACAGCGACGATTACATCGCGAAAATCCCCCTGCTGCTCGCGGCGGCGACGACAAACGCGACGGTGGTAAATTTTGGTGGCTCTGAGTCCACCAGTATTGAAGACTGGTGTGCCTATCTCACAGAGCTGACAGGCATTGAGCCCGTCTTCAAGGACAATCCTGAGGCCTTTGGCAGCCTGCATATTGATACCCAGCGGATGCATGACCTGATTGGCCCCACGCAAGTTGACTGGCGCGATGGCATACGCCGTATGGTGACCGCTCTGGCGCCGGAGCTTTTACGCTAGGCAAAAAAAACCCGAGCCATGTGGCTCGGGTTCTGCAACGGAGCCGATGCTCCGGTGTTGTGAGTCGGTTACTCTGCTCTAGCAGCCAGCCTGTTTAGTCATCCAAACCTGTTGGCGAGCAGATAGCTGACGAGCCTAGTTCGCAAAGTTGTAGGTGACGTCCAGACCGTAGGTGCGAACGCGACCAAAGGTATTTCCCGCGAAGCCCAGGCTTGCAAAGTCGATACCCCACTCTTCGTACTCCTCATCTGCCAGATTCTTTCCCCAGGCGGAGATACGCAGTGACCCGGCGTCTCCCAACTGAACGTCATTGAGGCTTACTCTGGCGTTGAGCAGCCAGCGGTCAGAGGCACGATCGAACTGATTCTGGAACGGGTGGAAGACAAACTCATCTGTGTAGTTGGCGTCAAAGCGAGCACTGAGCTGCCCAAACGTGAACGGCGCAAAATCATACTGCAGACCGATGTTAGCGGTGTGCTCAGGTGAGCGACCCACCGTTGTCACGTTGCTGATATCAATCTGTTGATCCGTTGCCGGGTCGCGTGCGAGATACTCGTCGTATTCCGCATCCAGGTAACCATAAGTAAGATCCAGGATCAGACCTTCCGCCAACACTGCGATAGCGTCTAATTCCACGCCGTAGTAGGTCGCCTGGCCCGCGTTGACGAGGCGGCTGGATGCGCCGCCACTACCAGCTTCAAACTGCGCTATCTGGATATCGTCGAACTCGTTATAGAACAGCGCGACGTTGGTGCGCAGACGGCTGCCGAACCAGTCGGCCTTAAGGCCCAATTCATAACTGTCTACCGTCTCCTCATCGACCACATCTTCCCAGGCGGACAAGGTAGATGAGCGCGCATTGAAGCCACCCGAGTTGAAGCCTGTAGCGTAGGTCGCGTAGACGTTCATATCTTCGTTAACCGAGTAGTTAACGTTGAAGAGGTAGCTGATGTTGTCCCAGCTATCGTCATTCACCAGGCGTTCACTGAAATCGGATTGCCCGAGGTTTTCACTGAACAGGAATGCCTCGCGCTCATCATCCGTGTAGCGGATACCGGCGGTTACCTCGAGAGAATCCGTAAGCTCATAGGTAAACTGTCCATACGCTGCGAAGGACTCGGTGTCCTGCCCATAGGTCAAGTCAACTGATCCGTTCAGGTTGGGGTCTGCACCCGGAGACGGAAACGGCAATGGTAAGCGCTGACTGCCAATACAAACAGGACCCTGTCCCGGAACGTCGTTACAGAGGCCCGCCGCGGTATATGCGGCTAACAGGCCGGGGTCCGCGGGCCCGATGAACTGAATGGGCAGGCCAAAGGTTTGCGGGTTGTCCTGGAAGACCTCTTCTTCATAGAAATAAACGCCAAAGGTGTAGGACAACTTGTCGTCAAACAGATCCCCGAGCATCTGCAGCTCGTGGGTGGTCATATCAATGCTGCCGTCGGTAATGGCCGCGTGAAAGCCGGGGGTTGGCACAACCTGGCCGCCGCCATAGAACAGGTCAGCAGTGTTAAGTGCGCCACCATCGAGGTCAGTGGCCGCGTAGGTAGAAACGGTTTCCCGGTCACCGAAGATGTACTTGAAAGTCACATTGTCAAGTTCAAGTGCTGCAGTGAAGGTGTGCCCCTCAACTTCCAGAATCTCGGTTGAGACTGCATCGAGGTTGTAGTCCTCACGACGCTCGTCCGGATCGCCTACCAGCGCTGCCATCTCCTGAAACAGTTGACCGCCCAGAGTCGTGAATGGAAACGGGGTGTCGGTGATGCCGTTGAAGATACTGCTTTTTACCTCTGTCACCTGGAACGGCGTTGGAACACCCTCGTTGTCCGTATTGTCGTAGGCATAGTCAATTGTGAGGTTATCGGTTGGCTCCAGGCGCAGAGCGATGCGGTAACTGTCATTGTCTTCACTGGCGAGATCTGACTCCTGGCCCGGGAAGTCGTTGTCAGCCCAGCCGTCCCACTGCATGTGAGCTCCGCTGAGTTTCACCGATAACATGTCGAACATTTTTGGCAGGTCGACGCTGGCGCGATAGCGTTGGTAGCCCTCGTTGCCAACGCTGGCTTCAAGGCTGCCGCCCAATTCACCCGTGGGCTTCACGGTGGTCACGTTTACAGCGCCGCCGGAACTGTTGCGCCCGAACAAGGTGCCCTGCGGACCGCGCAACACTTCAATGCTTTCCATGTCGACAATGTCAAAGACCGCACCTACCGTTTTGCTCATGTAGACGCCGTCGATATAGAAGCTGACCTTTGGGTCTACAGTCAGTGCGGTTTCGCCACTGCCGATACCACGGATGGCGATAGACATGTTTGAGTTAGATGACGGCTGTTTTTGAATATTGGTATTGGGCGCCATGCTGCTGATATCGGTGATATCGAAGATGCCCAGGTCCTGAATTTTCTCCTGCGTGAACGCAGTTACGGCGATGGGTGTGTCCTGCAGCAGCGTTTCTCGACGCTGTGCGGTGACAACCACTTCTTCGAGCGCCGTACTGCGTTCCTGCGCCGCAGCGGGCACGGTTGCACCAGAGGCTGCCATAACGGCCAATGCGAGCGGGGCAAACGGATGGCGTGTAATGCGGTTCATTGCATACTCCTGTTATTGTGGTGATATTGGAGAACTCGCACTATAGGTGCGGCTTTTTGCGCTGTCCTAGCCCAAATGGGCTATATGTCTGCGCCGCCGACGGGATCGAGAGAATGGTTATTTATTTCAACCGCTTGCGGAAATCTGTCTGGTATTTTTTCACGAATCTGCCATCGCAGAGCGCCATGCCCCATTTCTTTTGTGCCCGCTCGGCGGTTGGGCAAACGCCAGAACACAGGCGCATGTTTAGAGTAATGTCATGACGCCCGAACGCCTCAGCAGACTGCGCGCTGCACTGGCCGCTCGGCAGCCAGACCTCACGGTGATTACCCATTTTTTGCACAAGCAACGCAACACGTCAGCTATCGTTCGAATCTGCGATGGTGTTGGAATACGGCGCCTGCACGCAGTAGTTACGGAAGCCGATTATCAGGCGTTTCAAGGCACGGCCATGGGGTCACACAACTGGGTGGAAGTACTACGGCATCGATGCCTGGCAGACGCCACGGTCAAGCTGCCTGGCTATCAACTGCTCGCCGCCCACCCCGCTGCTAATGCTCGCGACTATCGCGATGTTGATTACACTCTGCCGACGGCGCTGCTATTGGGCACGGAAAAGGCGGGGCTGGATGCAGAGGCTGTCGCCATGGCCGATCACTGCATTGCGATCCCCATGCGCGGTATGGTCACTTCCTACAATGTTTCGGTCGCGGCCGGCATCATCCTCGCTGAAGCGCAACGCCAGCGTGAAGCCGCCGGCCTGTACGATCGCTGCCGGCTTGATTCGGCCGAGTATCAGCGGCTGCTGTTTGAATGGGCGCATCCACAGGTGCGGGATTTCTGCCTGTCGCGGGGCCTGGACTACCCGCCGCTGAACGAAGAGGCTGAAATTGTAGATGGCCCCGCCTGGTACGCTCGTGTTCGTGAGCAGCTGGAAGAGGAGGCAAAACTGTGACCCTCATGATTATCCTGTTGTTTGTCTTTGGCGGCGTTGCGCTGATGGTGCTGCTTGGCGAGCGTTTCGCGTCCCCCATGGAACCTGAGAAAGTCCAACGGGTGTCACGCTGGATACTGCCACTGGTCGCGGTGGCAATCGTGCTGCAAATTCTCAACTACTTCTTTTGAAATGGTATGACGGCTTCTGACACCGGAGAAATGAACTGGACAGTTAGCTCTATTGTCCAGCAGGCACAGGCTGTGGACGGTCTGCAGGATTTTGGCGATGAAGCGGCGTTCGGGGAAGCGCTGAATCGCCTGGTGATCTCCCTTGATCGAGAGGCTGCGTTGAACGCTCTGGGGGTCCAGGTACTGCGCCAGCGGGTCGTGGACATACTGGCTAACAGGCTCCGAGTAGAGGCCTGGATCAAGCGCCATCCAGAGATTCTTGACGAGGAGATCTGCCAGCCGCTGGTCATTGTGGGACTGCCCCGCACCGGCACTACCATGTTGCATCGCACCATTGCGGCTGATCACCGCATGTCAGCGCCGTTGTGGTTTGAAACGCGTTATCCCTGCCCGCCTTTGGATTGGGATCCCACGATGGAAGACCCTCGGCGTGTCGCGGGGGTGGCTGAAATGAAGGCCATGCTGGACGCGAACCCTGATTTACTGAGCGTTCATCCTATGGATGCTGAAGGGCCGGATGAAGACATCATGCTGCTGGAGCAGAGCTTTTACAGCTACAACATTCAGTCTTTTGCTCACGTGCCCGGCTTTGATGCCTGGATAGAGTCACAGAATCATCGGCCGGGCTACGACTATCTAAAGCTGCTGCTGAAGTTTCTGCAATGGCAGCGGCGCCAGACTGGACAGACTGTCGAGCGTTGGGTGCTGAAGGCGCCCCATCACCTGCATTTTCTGGACTTGGTGTTTGAGGTGTTCCCGGATGCGCGCATTGTGCAATCCCACCGCGACCCTGTGGAGACAATCCCCTCGTTGGCCAGCATGATTTACGAACTCTGGCGCATCTATTCGGATGAGGCAGATCCGACCACCGTGGGTGAGCAGTGGGCGCGTAAATTTGCGGAGGGGATGCAGCGCTCACTTGCAGTTCGTGAGGCTGTGAGCAGCGACAGGTTTCTGGATCTCTGGTTTGCCGATACCGTCAGCGATCCACTGGGCGAAATTGCCAGGGTGTATGACTTTATCGGTATGCGGTTGACCCCCGAAGCCGAGGCAGAAATGCGGCAGTGGCAGGACTTCAATCGGCGTGAACTTCGACCCGGCCACGACTACAGCCTTGATACTTTTGGTTTCACTGAAGAGGCCTTGTGTCGGCAGTTTGCAGAGTATCGAGAGCGCTACATCCTGAGTCGAAGCTGAGAGCTTTTGAATAGCTCCGAGAGCGCGCAGATTTTACAGTAGACCGCATTCCGCGTACTCTTGCCGCCGTTCTGTATTTACGGAGATGCACCCCCATGGCGGAGCAAAAAGCCACCAATGTGACCTGGCACGAGGGCGACATAACCCGTGCGCACCGCGAAAAGTTGCAGGGGCATAAGGGAGCGACGCTATGGTTCACCGGGCTCTCTGGCAGTGGTAAAAGCACTGTAGCAGTAGAGTTGGAGGGCACTCTGCACGAGCTAGGCGTGAGTTGCTACCGGCTGGACGGCGATAACGTGCGGATGGGTATCAATAAAAACCTCGGCTTTACGGCGGAAGATCGTGCCGAGAACATTCGTCGCATCGGCGAAGTCGCGAAGCTTTTTGTCGACGCGGGCATCATTGCCTTGTCCAGCTTCATCAGCCCATACCGTGCCGATCGGGATGAGGTGCGTAAGCTGCATGAGGCTGCTGGCATGGACTTCATTGAGGTCTTTGTTGACTGCAGTCTAGAAGCAGCAGAGGCTCGCGACCCCAAGGGTCTCTATAAGAAAGCCCGCGCCGGTGAGATCAAAAACTTCACCGGCATCGATGACCCCTACGAAGCGCCGGATGCTCCAGAAATTCATCTGCACTCAGATCAGCAGTCGCTGGCTGAAGAGGTCGCTGCCATATTGGCGCTGCTGCGAGAGCGGACCATCATTCCAGCCTGAATACTTTCCTGAAATCAGTGGGCGCGCCGCCCTGAATATTCTTGACCCGATAGGAACCGGAACATGATCAAGCCCCATGGCTCTGATGCACTCAAGCCACTATTTGTGTACGACACCGAGCGACGCTACGCCCTTGTTGCAGAGGCCGAACGGCTGCCATCTCTGGTGTTGAACTCTGCTGCGGCGGCCAACGCGGTCATGCTTGGTGGTGGCTACTTCAACCCGCTTCCTGGGTATATGAACAAGTCTGACGCGCTCTCTGTGGCAGAGACGCTGCATACCAGTTCGGGATTATTCTGGCCGGTTCCCATACTTAACCTGACCCATGAGGCGGGAATTGAGGCGGGTAGTCGCATCGCACTAAAAGATCCAAACGTAGAAGGGAATCCTCCACTTGCGATCATGAACGTCGATGCGGTCGAGACGGTGACTGAGGGTGAGCTGCGCCACATGGCGGAAAAGATCTTCCGCACCGTGGATGAAAATCACCCAGGCGTTGCAACGTTCACCGGACTTGGCGAGACCCTGCTGTCCGGCAGCATCGAAGTACTGAACTTTTCCTATTTCCAAACAGACTTTCCAGACACTTTCCGCACCGCGGTCGAGATACGCAACGAGATACGCGAGCATGGTTGGGACAAAGTCGTCGCTTTTCAAACCCGTAATCCCATGCATCGGGCCCATGAGGAATTGTGTCGCATGGCCATGCAGGACCTCGAGGCGGATGGCATTCTGATTCACATGTTGCTGGGCAAGCTGAAGCCGGGCGATATACCCGCAGACGTGCGCGACGCCTCTATTCGCAAAATGGTGGAGATCTATTTTCCGCCCAATACGGTGATGGTGACGGGCTACGGCTTTGACATGCTATATGCAGGTCCGCGCGAGGCTGTATTGCACGCTGTCTTTCGCCAGAACTGCGGCTGCTCCCACTTGATTGTAGGTCGTGACCACGCTGGGGTGGGCGACTACTACGGGGGCTTCGATGCCCAGACGATCTTTGACGAGGAAGTTCCCGAAGACGCGCTGCTACTGGATATATATCGAGCGGATCACACCGCCTACAGCAAAAAACTCGATAAAGTGGTGATGATGAAGGACGCGCCGGATCACAATAAAGAAGACTTTGTCCTGCTGTCCGGCACCGCGGTGCGCGAGATGCTGGGCCGCGGTGAAGCGCCGCCGCCGGAGTTTTCTCGCCCGGAGGTGGCAAAGATCCTGTCTGATTATTACCAGTCGCTTAACGGCTAAGCGGCCAACACAATACGGCCCTAGGTACTGGCTGTCAGTACGGGCAGTGCGAGCACTCTGTGCTGATATAACGCACGCATCATCCGTAGCAGCCTGCCAGCACGTAGCAAGCAAGGTGCAGAGGCAGTGTATGCTCTGACCATTGTGTAAAGCAGGCAACCTATGCAGCCACACGCTATCAGGTCAACGAACAGGCCTGTTACCAGACCAATTGTTCTCGCGCTCGCGGCGTCCAGTCTGCTGCACGCAACGGCAATGGTGGTCTACCTGAATAGCTACCAACTTGATTCCTTAAGTGCGCGCTTTAGCTGGGCAAATGGTGAGCGGGCTGTCAGGCCTGAACCTGAGGATCAGGCCAGCGTGGTACGTGTTACGCTGGATAACGCGCAATTCGACGCGCCCCCCGATGTAAGCAGCGCCACGGCTGCTACCACATTTGCTGTTACTAAGACGGCTGCTGCCACGGCGGCTGCTATCGACGATAGCGAACACTTCGCGCAGCAACCGCTGCCGCCAACGCCGCCTTCTGCTCGTCCTCCTGCCAATCCTCCCGAAATGCCTATAGAGGCACCGGTACCCGCAACAGGTCCTGTGTTGCCTGAGCCCATCCGCCAGGTGGCCGTTCGCTACGATGCAGAAGCGCTGGAAGCACTGGCTGCTGTTGAGCTCAACCCGGTACCGCATCTCATCGAGCCTTTCGCACTGGACCTGCCCAGCACTGCTTTGCTGACCAGCACTACGGTATCGGAGACTGTTGCTAATAGCGCTGTTTCATTCGATACAGGACGGACACCGCTGGCCGATGCAGAGCGCGAAGCGCTGCACGCCGCACTCCGCTACGTTGAAAAGCGCCTGGTAAAAGCAACGGATGCCAATGAGTGGATGCGCTATCGGAATGGCTCCCAACAGTATGAGCTGCACCTGGAGCGCGAACCTGCAGCGTCTGCTATGGAACTGGAACACGCCGTGCTGGAGGTGCATACGGTAAAAAATGGTGTGCCTGTGCAGGCGCGGATACCAGCAAAGCGGGTCGCGTTTTCGCACTACGCGCAGGTGGTTGATCGCTGGAATCCGGATGTCAGTCTTGCGAGTGACCAGATCATTGGACGGTTTCACGCTAATTCTGCAGTGCATGTGGCCGCAGATTCCACGCAGCAGCCACTGGTAACCGGTGCCAGCACGGTAGCTGGACGCCTGGTTTTCGCCGGCGGCGCCAGAAGATCAAAGGTTTTCCCCAGCGGTGTCGAGACTGGCGTACCCCGAATGCCACTGCCGCGGCATGCACTCGATTGGGAGACGCTTGATGTGGGAGAAGAGCAGGTGCACCGT
>JBCDKJ010000058.1:0-21759 GCA_038746745.1 Pseudomonadota bacterium | reverse complement strand
CGGTGTTAAACGCGAGTGGCTTAACGACGACCTGCAGTCTTTCACTCCAACCCGCTTTATGCCACCAGGCCTCATGGGTTATGAAGGCCGGGCCGTCGTAATAGACCCAGACATCTTCGCCGCGACAGACATCTGGGAGCTGCTAAGTCGTGACATGCAGGGCAAGGCAATCATGTGCCGCATGCGCTCTGGCCCCAAGGGAATCGTGGATCGTTGCATGGCATCCAGCGTGATGTTGCTGGATTGCGCAAAGCTTACGCACTGGGATGCGGAGGCAAAATTTCGGGCGATGTTTGACTTCACACAGGACTATCAGCCCTGGGTCTGCCTAAGAGAAGAAGACCGCGAGAGCATCGACTTCTTTGAGCCGGAATGGAACGACTTCGACAAGTTCACCACGGACACAAAAATGCTACACACCACGCGCCGCAAGACGCAACCTTGGAAAACGGGGTTGCCCACGGACTGGCGTCCGGCGGAGCGGTTTCGTTTATTCCCGCCCGTGGCCTGGGTTATGCGCGCTCGACGCAAGCTGTTTGGCGAATATGCTTTCCTGGGAAACTACAAGCAGCACCCGGACCAGAATCAGGAACACTTCTTTTTTGGTCTCTTAAAAGAGTGCCTGGATCAGGGCACTCTTACAGAAGATTTCCTGCGCGAGGAAATGGCCAGCAATCACGTTCGACACGATGCCTTTGAGGTACTGGAGCGCACACCGCCCCTGCCACCCGCGCCGGCACATCCCCTCAGCGCCCTTTCAGCAGCTGCTTGACCGCTTGAGCTGTGGCCCACAGCTCCTGTCTGCACAGTGCTCCGTGGCCGGCGTGGGCCAAGGTTTCAACATTCAGCCGTGTGTCTTCATCCAACCACCGGGCGACGTCCGACTGGACTAACGCCTTTTGTATGTTACCGACGTCGCGGCGCATTCGTCGCGGAGCCAGGCGCATCGCCAGGCGGTGCGTGATGGGCTTATAGCGATAGCTGTGCGGCAGGTGCCAGACGCCTTCTGAGGCGTCGTCCATATCGAAGATGTAGAGGGGTTTGCCTGTAACCGAGGCCTCCCCCAACATAGACATTGATTCCCCGGTCACGATGACGGCGTCCGCAAGCCCCAGGAAAGCGAGGTAGGGATTTTCGATCTCACTCTCCTGCGCACGAGACCAGCGATGCGCATGATGGGGCACGGTCAGCTCAGCCAGTAACGAATCTCCTGCCAGCACATCGGTACGCGCACTGTCTGTCATCAGGATGCTGCCCCCGGCTTCGTTGGCAAGTGCATTCGCCAGCCGTCCCAGGCGCGACGCCTTCGCTTTGGTAAAGACAAACTTGCCACTATCGCCCCCGACCAGAAGAGCAATGCGTGGCGACGGCAGATCCGCAATGCGCCCCTGCCAGGATGCTGCCGCGGTCTCAAGCTGTGAGGCGCTCAGGTTGTTAAGCGGGAGGCGATTGTGCCGTACATTCGGCCACCTGGGCAGAAAGTACTGGGGGGTAGTAACAATCAGATCCCAGGCCAGCAGGGGCGACCACGGCCGACCGATATGCACCAGGCGGGTAAGGCCCCCCGACTGACGCCGAATCCATCGCGCTACCGGCTCATTGCGCCGACCTGCGGTCAACACCATGTCTGGCCACGGTGGCTGCAGCGGGCTGGAGTTGGCTCTGTCGATGCCTGCCAGCGTTACTCCCAGACCCAGGTTGGTCGCCAGTTCCCAGGGCTGTGCCACGATGTGCTTATCTTCGCATGGCCATTCGAGCGCATCCGCCAGCGCTTTGATCTGCCTGTTGTCACCTGCCTTTTTACCGAGCAGGCACCAGAGCTGTGGCTCGTTTTCACCCATGGCGCTAGACTATCCCACCCTTGAGGAGCGCGGAACCAGAGGTCGTCTTGAAGCCCACGGTATTTATTCACACCAATCACAAGCAGATGCTGGGTGCGCTGGTCAGCCGCTTTTCACTGAAGAAGCACGCCGCGAATGCCGACGCGTTCGACGTACGCTTTATCGAGCTTAGAGACTTCCCCTGCATGGCGGAACATGAGGGCCTTCGCTACCGGCGCGATGGCGAAATGCGCCCCTGGCTGAACAACGACCTGCAGTCCTTTACCCCCCTGCGCTTTGCACCACCGCAGTTAATGGCCTATCAGGGGCGAGCGGTCGTTATGGACCCGGACATCTTTGCACTGGCTGACATTACTGAGCTTCTTCAGCGTGACATGCAGGGACGCGCGATCATGTGTCGCCCCAAGTCAGGCCGCAAAGGCCGCAAGGGAGCCTGGGCCTCCAGCGTTATGCTGCTTGACTGCGAAAAGCTGCAGCATTGGCGATTTGAAGAAAACTTCGAAGAGATGTTTGAACCTGACGTGAAACGCGACTACATGGACTGGGTATCGCTCAAGCTCGAGGACAGCAGCACGATCGGCGTACTGGAAAACCACTGGAACGACTTTGACACGCTAACGCCTGAAACCCGACTGCTGCACAATACCAAGCGCAAAACACAGCCCTGGAAAACCGGTCTGTCTATTGACTACCGTCCAGCTGACACCTTCCAGCTATTTCCCCCCCGGCACTGGTTCCGTCGTGCCCGGCGTGCCCTGTTTGGCGACTACAGGTTCGCCGGCACCTATGCTGCACACCCGGATCCGGCGCAGGAGGCATTCTTCTTTAGGCTGGTCAGGGAAGCTTTGGATGCAGGAGATATCAGTGAACCCCTGCTGCAGGACGAAATACGTGATGGCCATTTGCGCGAGGACGCCTTCGCGCTTATCGAGGCAGCAGGCGCGGCTTGAGCGGAAGTGCACACTCAGCGTGCGACTACCTGCACGGTCCGAACTGGGCGGCCCCACCTGCGCGGCACGACCTGGGCGGCCCCACCCCCACAACACAGGATAAGTAGCGAATGCAGCATCACGATCTGATCATCCTCGGAACCGGCGCCGTCGGCAGCGCCGCCATGTTTCACGCCACCCAGCAGGGCATGTCCTGCCTTGGACTGGACCGTTTCCCAGCGGGGCATGATCGAGGCAGCTCCCACGGAGAATCAAGGTTGATTCGCCTGTCCTATTTTGAACACCCTGACTACGTACCGCTACTGCGTCGCAGCTATACCCTCTGGGACGCCCTTGACGAGAATCTGCTGTCCCGCAGTGGTGTTTTTTACGCCGGGCGTACAGGTGGTGATATCGTTCGCGGCGTGCTCGAGTCTGCTGAACAACACAACATTGACGTGGAGGTTGTTGACCCGAAAGACTTCTCTCACTACCGGGTGCCGGACAACAGCACAGCCTTGTTCGAGCCCGGCGCAGGGTGGCTGCCCGTTGAAAGGTGTGTAACAACACACATCGCGCGAGCACTGGACGCAGGCGCAGAGCATCGCGTCGGCGAGACCATTCTTGGCTGGCAAGAGACCAGCAGTGGTGTCGAGGTCACTACTGACGCGGGAACCTATAGCGCAGAGGCTCTGGTCATCGCAGGTGGCGCCTGGAATACAGATCTTCTGCCCGACCTGGCGTTGCCACTCACCGTGACCAGAAAGCATTTGCACTGGTTCCGCTGCGACGACGAACGCTATCGCAGCGGCTTTTTCATGGAGCTGGAGGATGGTCACTTTTATGGCTTTCCCGCAGCAGGGGGGCGTCTCAAACTGGCTGAACACACCGGCGGCGCTACAGTGGCAAATCCGCTGGAAGCATCCCGCGAGCAAGACCCGCAAGACTCTGATCGCATTGATGCTTTCGTGAGGAAGCATCTACCGGGTGTTAGCGGGGAACGTCTGGAGCACGGCAGCTGCTTCTACACCATGACACCAGACACACACTTTATCGTAGACTCCTATCCGGGCAGCGAGCGCGTTGCATTTGCAGCGGGTCTATCCGGGCATGGCTTCAAGATGTCGTCAGCGCTTGGGGAGGCTCTTGTCAATCTCGCCACCGGCGCTGACACAGGTGTTGACCTCGATTTTCTGGCCCTAAAGCGGTTCGCCCTCTAAGCAGGATGTCTGAGCCGCGCATTCAGGATCACACTGGCTTACCGTACTCGAACCGCGGATGTAACGACTGCTGCAACTGGCTATCGATCAGCGCCGCCTCGTCGTCGCTGAAGTAGTCCCTGTAGCCACCTACTTTTGCACGACGCACTTTATAGCTGTCGGGATTGTCCTTATCTCGCGGCATCATGCGACCGCCAGATAGACGGAATTGCTGCTGGCTCTCCATCTTCTTCATATTTTCATAGGACGAGTACTCGACGGCCGCCCTCACATGCCGGTCCTCAGCGTCCACCCCCATAAAATCAAGCAGCCTGCGCAACTCCTCCCCGGGCCTTGCGCGCAGGTCTTCATACCGTAGCAAATGAAAATGCTGCACCCGCCCCGCTTCTCTGGCCCACAGATTCAGGTAGTCGCAGACGGCTTTCATACTGCCGCCATTTTCTCCCGTGACGAAGTCAAACAGGCTGATCTCGGAGCCGCGTGGTGGGTAGTTATTGATAGCTACCTTGGATGGCTTGATCCGAAACTTCCACTGGAAAAATTGCGATACCGCCACATCGCGCGGATCCCGTGCCAGCAGCACTACTCGTTTGCCATAAAAGGGCGCCTTGCTTTCAAAGTCACCCGTGAAGTCTTTTATGTAATTGTCATGCGTAAAGAAGACCTTGGGCACGCGGCGATCAAGATTGTGGAAGTTGTCAAAGCCCAGAATGGCCTTCTCTGGCAGCCCGTACATGACGCGAAACAGATGGGACACCATCACACGCAGCCAGGTGCGGCCACTCTTCCCGAAGGAAACAATGACGACATCGGCTTTTTGCAGCTTGTCGAACTGCTCGACACCGCGCAGCTGGCGCTCCGCAGCAAGGATTTCAGCCTCTGTCTTGCCCCGCATGCGCCAGTGCAACCAGCGCCTGGACAGCTTCTTACGCAGGGTCTGCAGCGCCTGCCGCGCTGTTTGCACTGCCAGCCTCATACATTTGTCTCGACTGCCGGAGGAGCATCTACGCCATACCCGAACAGGGGATCTAAATCGGCGACCATGAGGCTCAGCCTGGCGCATTGGTCATCCGTAAAATAATCGCGATAGCCGCCGACTTTGGCTTTGCGCACTTTGAAGGACTGTGGATTGGTCTGGTCTCCAGGTCGCACTCGTGCTCCAGACCCCTTGAAATGCTGGTCTTGTTCCATCTTTTTCATGTTGTCGTAGGCCGCAAACGCCACAGCCTCTGCAATCTGATCAGCACTGATATCGGTACCTGTGAAGGTAAATATCTGTTCGAGTACCGCCGCGGGATCGCTGCGCATATCTTCATAACGAATCACCAGCACCTCCTTTAGCTCGTGGATGGAGCTGGCCCAACCGTTGAAGTAATCCACAATTCGGGGCACGCCTGCATCCTCGTCCTGAACAAAATCCCAGGGCTCGATGTGGGCTCCGTGGGGCGGATAATCATTGATGAATTTTTTGTTGGGCCGCATGCGGTACTTCCACTGGAAAAACTGCGAGACCGCCACGTCGCGTGGGTCCCGCACCAGCAAGACGATACGTTTGCCCTGAAAATGTGCCTTGCTGTGCTGGTTACCGGTGTAGTCGCGTAAGTAGTTGTTGTGGGTGAAAAACACCGCGGGCAGCTCTGCGTTGGATCGACGGAAGTTGTCAAAATCGAGGAGTTCGCTGGAGGGGAGTCCACCCTTAAGCTGGTAGGCTCGCGACAGCATCACTCTCAACCAGGTGCGGCCCGACTTGCCCCAACTCATTAAAACCCAATCGGCGCGCTTAAGTTTGTGGAATTCCTCGCGACCGCGCAGCCAGCGTTCCAAACGCTTGCGAAGACTTGCGGGCAACCAGAAGCACAGCGCCATGATCAGGATGCGCACTGCGGCGCGGGCCTTGTCGCCCAAGGGTTTTCTCCAGATTTGAAAGGCGGCGGATAATACCGGAAAACGCGGTTATCCGCACTATTACCGGGCCCTCGGCTTGCTGTAAATTTGTCGCCACACGTAGAATCATCCTATGAATGCCATCAACCTCGACAGCGTCCGTGCCGCCACGGTGCAACGTGACCCTTATGACTACCTGGTGGTACCGGATTTCATTGCCCCCGACGCATTGACCGCCATAAATGCAGACTATCCTGCGATAGACACCGCGGCGAACCACTCGCTGGACAACCTCAGCTATGGGCCAGCATTCGCGCAGCTCATGGACACGCTGCGCGGCTCTGAGCTTGCAGCCGCACTGGGTCAGCAGTTTGGTATGGACCTGGTCTCATTGCCCACGACGGTGACAGTGCGAAAGTTCTGTGAGCGTACGGATGGAAACATTCACACCGATCACAAAAGCAAGGTCATTACGGTCCTGGTTTACTTTAACCCGCAGTGGGAGCATGCCGAGGGCCAGCTGCGCATGCTGCGATGCAAAAATGACATTGAGAATTATGCCGCCCAGGTGCCGCCGCTGGGCGGAACGCTACTGGCATTTCGTCGCACTGACCATTCCTGGCATGGCCACACACAGTTTGTTGGGGAGCGGCGCATGGTCCAGCTGAACTACCTGGACCAAAGCCCACTGGCTGTGGCCGCTCAGCGTATCAGTCGCTTTGGCACACACTTTATGAAAAACGTATTGGGGATGCGCTAGGGCGCATTACCCGTCGACGGGTCTGCATCCGGAAACAAGCGCACGATCCGCTCTATCACGACCTCGATATCGTTAGGCAGCGCAGCGTTTTCCTTAAGAAACGGCTGTCCCGCCCAGACTGCAAGACCCTCGTCGATAAGCATGCGGTGAAAGGCACGGAAGTCGCGCGTCACGGACAGCAGTTTAAATATATCAACATGGTGCACACCCCTTGCCAGAGCATGGCGCAATCGGTCAGCCATGGACGCTTTCCGGGGCCTGAACAGCCAGTGCGCCAGGGAGCGCCGCAGTTGGTCCAGCGTGCCCAGCAGCCCACCCGGCAATGGAAACAGAGCCAGAGGCTTGCCCAGATAGAGAACCTCTACCATCATGGAGACGCTGTCGCCGGTAACAACAAAAGCGTCTGCCGTGCCGAGCAAAGCTTTATAAGGGTTTTCCTCAGCATCGGCGGACCATTCAAAATAGACCGCCTCCTCCGGTAACTCCGCGCGTAATACCTCAAGAACTTCCGACGTGGTGCGGCGGCTGGTAGTGACGTACGGCGTACCACCCAGACTATCGGTAATCCAGCGCGCCGTGCTCACCAGTTCTCTGGCCACACGCTGATTCATAATAAACGGGTTGGTCTCGCCACCTATCAACATGGCAATAAGAGGCCTGGGCAAGTCGGCGAAGCGCGCTGACCATGCATTCGCCTCTTCGGCGACCGCCTCGGAGGCAATCCGCATCAGGGGTAAACGCGTGGCCTGAAAATTATGCAGCGGCGGCATCTGATTCTCTGCGCTGGCAATCACCAGCGCAAAATCCAGCATGCGACCAGAGGGTTTGCCGACCAGCACAATTTTAGTCTTGTTGCCGGACTGCTGCCGCACCCACAGCGCTACCATGGACGGGCGCCGCCCCACGGTAATAATCAGGTCAGGCCAGGGTCCTTCCAAGCGGTCTGAACGGGACAGGTCAAGGTGATCCAGCGAAGGGCGATAGCGCGGCTTGCCCAATACCCACTCAGGCTTCATGTGCACGTACTTGTGTTCTACCGGCCAACCCAGAGCATCTACAATGGTTTCAACCTGGCCGTTGTCGCCGCGCTTATCGCTTAATATGACCCAGGTGCGCGGCGTCATGTGTTATCGCGGCAGTATCCTAGCTCGGGCACGATGCGCTCTCGCACTAAGGTTTCCAGTTCCGCCACCTGCGCGGCGGTGAAATCTTCCCGATAGCCACCCACTTTGCCGCGGCGGACTTTGTAGGTGCTTGGGTCGTTTTTATCGACCAGTTTCATACCACCCTGACTGAACGTCCCGGAGGTTTCCAGCTTGCGCAGGTTATCGAAAGAACCCCACTCTACCGCCTCTCGCACCTCCTCCTCGGAAAAATCTGCACCCATGTGCTGCACGATACGATGCAAGGCGGGCACGGGCTCAGTGCGCAGTTCCTCATACTTGACCAGCAGGCCTCGCGGCAATGCAGCGATATTACGCGCCCAGCTATTCTGGTACTCGATGAGGAACTCCAGGCCGATGTCAGAGCTACGCACGAATTCCCACATACCAATAGTGTGTCGATCAATAGGGTGCTGGATGGAGTGATTAATCAGTTCCTGCTTGGCGCGCGACTGCCGCTTGGTGAATTGGTGGTACCAGGACACAGCGATATCAATCGGGTGTCGCGCCAAAAACAGAACTGGTTTGTGCCGCAGGGAATTGTCACCAGCGCCTTCTGCCAGCAGCTTGCCCACTTCCGCCTCGTAGCTATACACACCGTTGGTCGCCGCCAGGCGTGGGATCTCGGGAATCTTCCGCGCGAACTCATCGGTATTGATTAGTTTAGACTCCGGCAGGTTGTACCGTAGTTGGTAGAGCCTTGAAATCATTGCCTTTAGCCAGGTATTGCCGCTTTTGGGGTGGCCGATAATCAGAAACTGCGCCCGATGCGCCTTCTCTAACTCCAGTTGCGCAAGATGCCGCCGTCGCAGCGAGACACGCTGTTTGACGGGCAGTGGCTGGGTCGGAATGAGAATTAGCGCTTTCTTAACACCATCGCTCAGGTTCAGCATCATCGGGGTTCCGGCAGTGCGGCGCAGGGGAAATGGGTGCATCCGCGAAAAGCGCGCAATTATGCGTCAAGGTCGTAAAAATGGCCAGATATCCAGGCGCTGGAGGCTACCCTGGGATGCCTGCGTTACAATGACGGCTCGCGCAAGCACAAACCAATAACTTGATTATTGATCGTTACATCAGTCGGGAAATACTGAAACCCTTTGCCTCCGGCCTTGGCCTGCTGGTGTTGGTTTTCATCGGGTACTCGGCTGCACTGCAATTGAATCTGGCGGCCCAGGGCAAGTTGGATATGCTCACCGCTTTCAAGCTGGTGGGGCTGAATACGCTTATAACGCTGGAAGTCTTGCTACCTTCCGCACTGTTCTTTTCCGTGCTGGCCGCCGTTGGTCGTCTCTACAGGGACGCAGAAATGAACGCTCTCTATGCAGCGGGGATCAGTCGCCTACGGATTCTTGAAGCTGTTTTCAAACTGACCATTGTCGTCGCACTTATTACGGGCATTATCTCGACGGCGGGACGCCCGTGGGCCTACCGGGAGAGCTACCGATTGGAGGCTGAGGCGGCCGCTCGCTTCGACCTCAAGCAAATGGCATCGGGTGAATTTGTGGTGATAGAGGGAAGCGATTACACCTTCATCGCACAGGACCTCGATCTGGAACGCGGCCTGCACAAGAACGTGTTCCTGCAAAAGAACCACAGGGACCGAGCACGCACCGAAGTGATCGTAGCGGAAACGGCTGCCCTGCCCAGTCTGAATCCGACCAGAGCGCAAATCGCTGAATTTCATAACGGCCACAACTATCTGCTGGATAAAAAAGCGCGCAACGACGTCACGCTCAAGTTCAATCGCATGGTCGTCAAGCTGGCGAACGAGGAGGCGCAGGAGCGCTATCGTCGCAAGGCGGAGACCACGCTGACACTCGCGCAGTCCCAGGATTCCAAAGACATCGCGGAGTATCAGTGGCGGATTACCACGCCAGTCGCGACCTTGCTTTTGGCGTTGATTGCTGTACCCCTGGGCAGGACGGCACCACGAGAGTCGAGGTTTCGCAGCTTTTTTATCGCTCTGGCGATCTACATAGGCTTACTCAGCGTGACAGCAGTATTGCGAACCGGCATAGAGCAGGAAACCATACCTCGATTCCCAGGCATGTGGTCCGCCCACGCGGTGACGGCCTTGCTACTCGCGATATTGATGTACCCGCCTCGCCTGCGTCGCAGGAGCCAAGCGGTATGATCCTGCGGCGATACATCGCCCGCAATCTGTTACAGGGCTGGCTGCTGGTACTGCTGGTCATCGGGTCGGTATTTGGTCTGATCGCTTTTATAACAGAGCTGGAGCGCACCCGGTTTGACTACAACGCGCTGGCGGTAGCGCGCTACACGCTGATGACGCTGCCCCAGCAGTTAGTCGGTCTGGCGCCCGTCATTGTATTGCTGGGCAGTATCCTGGCGCTGGCGGGACTGGACCGGTTCAATGAGCTCACTATCATCTGTTGTGCCGGCGTTACGCGACGAAAACTGCTGTTGGCGATCACACTACCTACACTGCTGGTGATGGCGTTGCTGTGGGCCAGCCTTGAGTACATTACTCCGCCGCTGCATCAGGCTGCAGAGCAATATCGACACAGCTTGCGCTACCGAGGTGACATTCGTATTCCCGACGGCGGAGTGTGGTCGCGCAGCGGTAGGCGCTATACACACCTCGGCAGCATGACCCGCGATGGTGTACCGGGAGCTATTGAGATTTTTGATTTTGACGAGCAGGGACGCCTGCAGCGAGCCATTGATGCCAACAAGGCCGAGGTGCTGTCTGGCCGACGCTGGCTGCTGATTGACGTCAGGGAAAAGCAGCGAGTCAGCAATGGTTTTGAAACTCGCAAGCTGCCGGAATTGGAAGTGCCCCGCATGTGGGCGGCCAGTGAGTTGCCCAGCCTCAGCCTTACACCCGACAGTATGACTCTGTCGGTATTGTGGAGTTACAGCCAGTTCCTTCGTGAGAACGGACAACCCTGGGCTTTTTATCTGGGCGCTTTCTGGCAAAAAGCGCTGTTGCCCCTGACGGCAGGCGCCATGGTATTGCTGGCGGCGCCTATCAGCGCAAGCCTGGGATCACGCCGCAACCGCAATTTTGGCGTCAACATGGGCATCGGTGCCCTCGTCGGCATTCTCTTCTATCTGGGGGCGCAAATCATTTACGCCCTGGGCCAGCTGCTATCCGTCAATGTCGCGTTGGTAGCGCTGACCCCGACCCTGCTGGTCGCCGTTGTTGCATTGCTATTACTGCAGCGCATGCGCTGGTAGCCAGAGATTTACGTGAACCGTCAATTGAGAAGGGCCATCGCCGGCGGCATAATGCGCCGCGTTGTCTGCTCCCGTAACCTGGCTAACCCATGAAACTGATGCTGAGTTTTTTCCGCGCCTACCGTCTGCATACGGTGCTGATGCTCATTGCCTTGTTGCTCTCGGGTACTGCGGAAGGCATAGGACTGACTGCTCTCCTGCCACTGCTCAACATCGCAGTGGGTGGCGCTACCGATTCGCCGCTGTCTGGAGGTGAAACGCAGATTTGGTTCGAAAACCAGGTGCTGGACCTGCTGGCCACCCTGGGAATAGAGACTACGCTGGGCAACATGCTGCTGATCATCGTCGCTGGCTTGTTCCTGAAGAGCTTGTTCCTACTCATTGCGCAGCGTCAGGTGGGTTACACCGCAGCGCAGGTGGGCACCGATCTGCGTTTGGAGATGCTGCGGGCGATGCTGCGCAGCAAATGGGAGTATTTCCTACACCAGCCGGTAGGCAAGCTCACTAACGCGCTGGCCACCGAAGCACAGCGCTCGTCTGCTTCATTCGTACACGGTGCCACTGCGATTACCTTTCTCATTCAGGCACTGGTCTATGGCAGCGTCGCTTTCCTGCTGTCCTGGCGTGCCTCGCTGGTGGCAATTGCGGCGGGAGTTATCGTAATCGGCCTGTCGCATTTCCTGGTCCGCATCACGCGTAAGGCGGGCCGCAAGCAGACCAACCTGATGACCTCGCTGATCGCCAACCTCACCGACACGCTGCAGTCCGTCAAACCCCTGAAGGCGATGGCTCGCGAGCATCTGGCCGACACGGTGCTGGCCAGGGAGACCAGGCGACTTAACAAGGCTCTGCGCGTGCAAGTGCTGAGTGCCGCTATTCTCGATTCCGCCCAGGAGCTGATGTTCGCGCTGTTTATCTGTCTGGGTATCTACGTCGCGCTGGAAACCTACAACATGGAACTGACCACGGTGATGGTGTTGGTCGTGACACTGGGCCGCGCTTTCAGTCATCTGGGCAAGGTTCAAAAACAGTATCAGAAGCTCGCTCAGGGCGAGAGCGCATACTGGGCAATCAAAGACAGCATTGCCGCAGCACAAGGCGCAGAAGAGTCGCTGCACGGCGGCACAATACCCACGCTTAATCGGCACATTCGCTTCAACAATGTGCACTTCAGCTATGATCGCCACAGGGTTTTTTCAGGCTTGAACATGCAGATCCCCGCCGGTTCGATTACCACCCTGATTGGCCCGTCAGGTGCTGGCAAAACGACCATAATTGATCTCACGATCGGTTTACTGCGTCCCGAGCGTGGCAGTGTAAGCCTGGATGACACAGATCTGGAGCAGGCCGACATACGCGCCTGGCGTGACATGATTGGCTATGTGCCCCAGGAGACCGTGCTGCTGCATGACAGCGTTCTGCATAACGTGACCCTGGGTGACACACAGTTGAGCGAGGCGGATGCAGAACGCGCCCTTCGATCTGCAGGCGCCTGGGACTTCGTCAGCGCTATGCCGGAGGGTTTACACACCGTTGTGGGTGAACGTGGTGGCAAGCTCTCCGGAGGCCAACGCCAGCGCATCGTCATCGCCAGAGCGCTGGTGAACCAACCGCAGCTGCTGATCCTGGATGAAGCCACCAGTGCGCTGGACTCGGATAGTGAAGCCGCCGTGCGCCAGACCATGGAAAGCCTGAAGGGCAGCATCACTATTCTCGCCATTTCTCATAACCGCGCTATGGTGTCAGCGGCGGATGTGGTGTATCAGCTCTCTGAGGGCGCTGCGACCCTAATCGAGGTCGACAGCCCCATTCGCGCTTCCCAGTAGCTTGCGCACCGCATCTACGGACTTTGCCAGGTCACTGCGCGCGACTGGCGCTTTTGTCTGTGTCTGAGTCTGCGCAGCATTCGCCTCTCCCGACCGCCTTGAGAGCGCAGCATCTGGATGCGGGGACATATCAAGCCAGGCAGCCAGGCCAGCGTCAATCAAGGCCGCGTGCACCAGGGTAATGTCGCGGCTGAGGCGCTGTGGGAATAAGCGCATAAGCAGTGCATAGAGTCTTGCCGTAAACCTTGCATCCTGCGCGGTATCGTGCCCCGGGCGCATACCGCCGAGATCGAACATATGCACAGGCTTACCCGTGGCGCAAGCTTCAGACAACATGGCAATGCTGTCAGCCGTTACGATAATTTCGCTGGCCAGTCCAAGCATGCCGAGATAGGGGTTGTCCGCATCTCCAGCGCGCCATCGGTACAGGCTGTATGGAACCGACAGCTCCGCCTCCATCGCGTCGACGGCGGCCTTTGGTGTGCGCGCACTGGTACTGATGAGCAGCGACGCTGCGCGCGCCTTTGCCAGTGCCGATGCCTCCTGCGCCAGTCGCCGACAGGCGTTTGGGCCCAGGGTAAATGGACCACTGTCACCACCCAGATTCACATTGATATACGGTTCAGGCAGACCTGCGTAGCGAAGCGCCGCCTGTTCTCCAGCGCGCTGCAACGACGTAGCATCCAGCTGATGTAGCGTCAGGGTATTGTTTAAAACATTGGGGTACGCTGGCACCCGATACTGGGGAGTGGTTATGACGAGATCAAACTGATCCAGCGGCCCCCAGGGTCTACCCACATGCACGTACCGGGTTTTACCCCCGGATTGCCGCCGCAACCAGCGACAAACGGGCTCGTTGCGCACGCCGCAGGTAATGACCAGATCCGGCCATGGGGCGCGCAATTGCTGTGCCGATCTGGCACTGATGCCCAACAGGCTGCTGGCGCCAAAAACATGAGGCCAGACCACCGCCGTCCGATACTCCAGGGGCAGGATCTCGAGCGTCCAGCCGGGTACAGATGCCAGGGTCTGCGCCAGAGCGCGCACCTGCCCACGCTCACCGGCGCGGTAAGCGTCTATTAACCATATGGCTGGCATTGCCGGGGTTCCGTGGGTATAGTTCCGGCTTCGAAATCTAGCGACTTGCCCACAGCGGCGCAAGGGCACGATGGCCGACTACCAGGAATATCTCGACTTCATGTTTGGCGCGCTGGATGCCCTGAACAAGAAGGATATAACGCTGACGGAAACCACTGATCTGGTAGCCGATGTTGGTCTCAGCTCCCTGGAGGTCATGGAATTCATTGAGAAGATTGAAGACCACTTCGACATCTCGATTCCTCTCAATATCCTGCCTGACGTCAACACTATTGGCGAACTGGCCCGCAAAGTTCAGGCGCTAAATCCCTAGGGTTGCAGCGCCGACACAACGCCCACGCAAGGACAAGAGCGAACAGACCAATGCTGTTTGACAAATTCAAGGACATGGCCGATTTCCAGACGGAATTAGCCAGTAATGATGTGACGCCATTTGGCGCTGTCACCGAGGAATTGATGTCGGCCACTGAGGGCGTGGTGCAGGGGCAGCGCGTCATACTAGCTGGCACTAACAACTATCTGGGACTGTCCTGGGACCCACGCTGCATTGCAGCGGCACGCGATGCGCTCCAGCGTTGGGGCACAGGCACTACCGGGTCCCGCATGGCCAATGGTTCCTTTGCTGAGCACGTCGCGCTGGAGCGGGAAATGGCCGATTTCTATGGCGTCGGCCACGCTATCTGTTTTTCAACAGGCTACGCTGCCACCATGGGCATGACTGCCACCCTCGCCGGACCTGGCGACGTGATTCTTTTGGATGCAGACAGCCACTCCAGCATCTATTCCGGCGTCAAGTTATCCGGCGCGGAAGTGATTCGCTTCAAGCACAGCGATCCCGAAGATCTGGCAAAGAGACTGCGCCGGCTGGGGGAGAGAACGCAAAACACCCTGATCGTCGCAGAAGGCATTTACAGCATGCTTGGTGACGTTGCACCACTTCAGGAGATTGCTGCGGTAAAGCGTGAATATGGCGGCTACCTGATGATCGACGAAGCGCATTCTATGGGCGCAATGGGCGAAACCGGTCGCGGTGCAGCACAGGCTGCAGGTATCGAAGCTGATGTGGACTTCTTTGCCGGTACGTTTAGCAAGAGTCTGGGCGCCATCGGCGGCTTTTGTACCAGTCGACACCCCGAACTGGAGACGATCCGCTACTGTATACGCGCCTATATATTTACCGCCTCTTCTTCCCCTAGCGTTGTCGCCTCCACGCGGGAGGCGCTGCGCATCATCAGGGACGAGCCGCAACTACAGGATAAACTCTGGAGCAATGCGCGCCGCCTGTATGACGGGCTCACCTCTATGGGCCTGCCCGTGGGCCCCGCCGCCAGCCCGGTGGTCGCTGTAGAACTGGAAGACAGAGCCCAGGCGATTCGCTGCTGGAAAGCGTTATTCGAGGGCGGCATTTATTGCAACCTGGTGGTGCCACCGGCCTCGCCGTCCACCAACTTCCTGCTGCGCAATAGCGTAAGCGCAGCGCATTCCACGGAACAAATCGACACCATACTCGCAGGCTACCGAAGCCTGATGGATGCAGGTCTACTGACCACCGATCAGGCAGCCTGATGGGCTCAATCTCTGTGACCGGCAATGGGCCGCTCTCAGGCGAGGTTCAAATTGCCGGCGCAAAAAACGCTGCACTGCCCGTTATCGCAGCGAGCCTGCTCAGCGCAGACCCGCTGGACATCGATAATGTTCCCGCTGTTAACGATATCGACACCGCTTTAAAGCTCCTGGGGCTGCTGGGCTGCAAGGTCGACCGCGACCAGGACCATATCAGCATAGACTCCAGCGCGGTGAATTCGGTGCGCGCTCCTTACGAGCTTGTGAAAACCATGCGCGGAGCTATTTTGTTGCTGGGCCCACTATTGGCGCGCTTCGGCGAGGCGGATGTGTCGTTACCAGGAGGCTGCGCCATTGGCTCGCGACCGGTGAACGAGCATATTGCAGGTCTGGAAGCGATGGGAGCGGAAATAGATATCCAGGGCGGTTATATCAAAGCTCGATGCCGACGACTGCAGGGAGCGCACTTTGCCTTTGATATTCCATCAGTAACCGCAACAGAAAATCTCATGATGGCAGCGAGCCTGGCAGAGGGGGAGACCGTTCTCGAAAATGCAGCGCTGGAACCAGAAGTGGAAGACCTTGGCAAGTTACTCAATGCCATGGGCTCAAAAGTGAAGGGCGCGGGCACCGGCACGATTATTATTGAAGGGGTGGCCGCGCTGCATGGCGCGCGCCATCGGGTTCCTCCTGACCGGATCGAGAGCGGGACCTTTCTGGTCGCCGCTGCCGCCACGCGTGGCACCGTCACACTGCGGGACACACGCCCTGATTTCCTGCAGTTGGTGTTGACCAAGCTGGAGGCGTCGGGCGCCAAGCTGACTACAGGTGCCGACTGGATTTCTCTGAACAGTCAGGGCAAGCGACCCTCCGCGGTGCATATCAGCACTGCACCCTACCCGGCATTTCCCACCGACATGCAGGCACAGTTCATGGCGCTGAACGCAGTGGCAGAGGGCACGGCGACTGTGATCGAGAATATCTTTGAAAATCGCTTCATGCATGTCGCAGAACTGCAACGCATGGGGGCTGACATTGAACTGCAGGGTCACACCGCTATTGTGACGGGACGTGAGCGTTTGCAGGGTGCGCCTGTCATGGCGACGGATCTGCGTGCTTCTGCCTGTCTGCTTATTGCAGCGCTGGCGGCCCAGGGCGAAACCCATATTGATCGCGTGTATCACCTGGATCGAGGCTACGCAAACATTGTGGAGAAGCTGGCGGGGCTGGGTGCCAGCATTCAGCGAAACGCGGCTTGAGCACCAGCCATGGCCGTGACCTTCGCTCACCTCTCCGACCCCCACTTAACCACGCTTGCGGGCATACCGCTACGACAGTTCCTCAGCAAGCGTCTTTTGTCCTACCTGTCATGGCGTCGCAAACGCCGCTTCGAGCATCGCCCGGAGGTTTTAAATACGCTGGTGCAGGACCTCGATCAGCACCACTGTGCGCAAATTCTTATCAGTGGGGATCTCACTCACACTGGTCTGCCAGCGGAGTTTCGCGAAGCGCGTGCGTGGCTGGAGCGCCTCGGACCAAGCGACGGAGTTGCTGTGATTCCTGGGAATCACGACAGCCTTGTTGCAACATCCTGGGAGCAAAGCTATGCGCATTGGGAGCCCTATATTGCTTCAGACCCAGCGGAGAATCCTGAGGGCAACTGGTGGCCAAGCCTGCGCGTACGCGACGATATTGCCTTCATCGGCCTCTCCACCGCACTGCCCACCGCGCCCTTGATGGCCACCGGCGAAGTGGATGCACAGCAGTTGGAGGCGCTCACAGAACAGCTGCAGACCCATTGCGGCAAGTTTCGCGTTGTCTACCTTCACCACTCGCCGGTGGAGGGCGCAGAAAAGTGGCGTAAACGACTGCGCAACTCGGCTGAGGTGCGCCAGCGTATCTGCAGCAGCGGTGCTGAACTTGTACTCCATGGGCATGGCCACCGTCAGCGCTGGTCAGAGCTGCCGGGGCCTAATGGCGCAATCCCCGTGCTCGCTGTGCCTTCGTCCTCAGCCAGAGGACTCTACGGTGCTGATCTGGCAGCTTACAATCTGTGCACGGTCGCGTGCCATGACCACGGCTGGAGTCTGGCAGTGGAGCGCCGGGAACTGGCATCGGATCTGGGGCATTTTGCAGTAACGGAGTCACGTGAATTTTTGCTTCGGCGTTCGCCGCCTTGAGTGTCAGACGTCGCGTTCCCTGGCCTTTTCAATAGCACCCTTAACCAGCACCAGATCGGCAATCGAATCCACATCAATGGCGGCGTTGGCATAGGGCAGTATCACCGCTCGAATACGCAGGCCCAGCCGCTTTGAAAGCTTGGCCAGCGCCTCTTCCAGCGGTAAAAAACCCAGTCGATAACGAATAACGGTCCACCACCCTAACAAGCCGATCACCAGAAGAGGCTTTTTCCGCTCCTGTTCAATTCTGCGCCAGAAGCTCGCCGCCCTTCGGCCCTCAGGCGTTAGGAAAGCAAACAGGTTGCAACCGCAGAAGTCTCCGTCAGCAAAGCGCAGTACCGTCTTTTTCATGCCAGGGTAGGCTTCCTGCACCAGCGCGTAAGGCGCCAGCCCCACGGTAACATCTACGTCATCCGCCAGACTCTGGCGACCGAAGGCATCAACCATCTCCGGCGTAAGCAGCGGGTGATCAGCGGTGGTGAGTAACACCGGCTGTTCCGGATTGACCGCCTGCATCGCGTTATAGGCGCTGGTTGATGGGCTGATGTCGGGCGCGCGCCACTGCACCGCACCTGACGCCACCATGTCAGAGAGGTCTTGATTCGTGGCCAGCTCATCGGCCTGCGGCCCTGCCAGCGTGACACCGCCAACAACGCGAGAAATTCGCAAGGCATCAAGCACTCGCCTCACCATCGGCACGCCATCAATGTCAATCAGTGCTTTGCAGCCGGCGGGGGATTCATTCACCAGCAGGTCTTGCTTGGTACGGTCGCCGGCGAGAACGATGGCGGTGAGTTGGTGTGTCTCTGGGTCTAGCTGCACTACAGATCTTTCTCATAGACGCGGTAACGTTTGTAAGCCTGACCGCCGATGGTTTCGATTATATTGCGCATGCCATCGTTGTCCTCAAGTATCCATCCCATTTCCACGCTCCTGACCCCACGGGCAGTCAGTGCCTTGCGCAGTGCATCTATCACCATAAAGGCCAGTGTAGGTCCGAGACGAGAGTGCTGATGACGCTGCCGCACGCCCATCAGCGGTACCCTGGCGCTGGATGGATGGCGAACCTTGAGTCGCCACAGCAGCTTGGCCCAGCCCAGCGGAAACAGTCTGCCATCGAGATCTCTCGCGGCCTCGTTTATGTTGGGTAGCGCTACGATAAAGGCTACGGGTTCACCGTCATACTCTGCAATCTGAATGTAGTCATCTGGCATAAGCCTGGTTAGGGTGATGACAGTTTCCGTCCAGTCATCCAGCTCCAAAGGTACGAAGCCCCAATTCTGGGACCAGGCGTCATTAAAGATCTCCAGCATTACGCTGGCATCTTCTTGCAAACGTTTGCGGTTAAGGCAGCGCACACGCACCCGCTGTGACACGCGTTGCGCCAACCGCGTCATAACAGTCGGCGCGTCGAAATCCGGATGCACCTGGTAGGCCAGCAGATCTCGCGCACCCTGGTACCCACAAGCCTCCACCCTAGCGCCGTACCAGGGCTGACCATGGCCCATGAGCACATACGGCGGCGTATCGAACCCCTCTATCAGCAGTCCGACCTCTTCGTTGATATGAAGGTTCAGCGGCCCGCGCACGTGTCCCATCCCCTCGGCGATGAGCCAACCCTCTGCCGCCTCAAACAGCATGGCGAACACCTGTTCATCGTCGATGGCGTCCAGCATGCCGAAGTAACCCAGCGATTGACCCTCGACTGTGGGCTGCAAGCTATCGATTTGTGCCGTAATCCTGCCTACGGGGTCCCCACCGCGTCGTACCACCCAGCCTCTCCAGCGGGCATGTTCAAAAAATCGGTTGCTCGACGAAAAACGCTGTTTCTGCTCCAGATTCAAAGGCGCAATCCAACTGTCGCTGTCGGCAAAAACCTGTCTGGGCACCTGCAGAAAATCGTTCAGTCCAGCTCTGCCGCTCACAACCTGTAGCTGTAACGGAGAGCCACCAATGGCGGGCATGTTGGATACGTCCAGGGTCGCGGTTATCGAGGGCGCAGTATATCCCCGTTTGTGGGATATACGGGCAAAAATGATATTTATCTATATGAATCAGATGGTTAGAGGGTTTTATCGGAACTTTTTGCGCGTAATTGATAGTGCTTTGGAAGCGGTGAAACGCAGTTGCGCTCATATGAGACGAATCAGGACAGAAAACCCTCAAAAAGACCGCGCCGTATAGTCAGGCTATTGGTATTATTACCTACAAGTTACAAAGACTTAGGTGCTACCATTTGCGCTATCAGGTGATTACATACAACAAGCCTGAACATAGCGCAGACAGCGCAAAGACCACGTGGGGGCGAAACCGGTCTTCTAATCCACCAACATGATGGTGTGATTTGAAGGCGTAACTTTATTGCACCGATGGCACCAGCCATGGGTGGATTGAGGTCGCTATGGTGATCACAGCGTCAGATGATGAGGCTGAGAATAGCATCCGTAGCAACCCAGAGTGAGGGGGATTCTCTTTTGCAACCTGAGCAGCCTGACGCTACGCCCACCCATCACGATCTGGCGCCCCGTCCTGCGGATTTTCGCACTCTCACCGAAGCATTGGATTACGCCGCCCTTGGCGATACCGGCGCGAATTTCTACACGGGCCGCGGTGCGATTTATGCGAGCCTCCCCTACCGAAATCTGAGGGAGCAGTCGCTGAAGCTAGCCAGGCAGCTGCTGGGACTGGGGCTGCACAAAGGCGATCGCGTCGCATTGGTTGCAGAAACTAACCCCGATTTTCTTCGTTTTTTTTACGCCTGCCAATATGCAGGTCTGATCCCGGTTGCCTTGCCTGCGTCAGTTAAGATTGGCGCTCACAGTGCGTATGTCGCGCAGCTGCAAAGACTGATGGAAGCTAGCGACGCCGCCATAGGTGTTGCCTCTGAGGGCTACCTGCCGTTCCTGCGAGAAGCATCGGAAAATCTGCGCGTGCGCATGGTGGACGAGCCCATGGCTTTCGACAAGCTGCCTTACGCGGACGTTGACCTGCCCGAGGTGCGGCAGAACGATATCGCCTACATCCAGTATACCTCGGGCAGCACCCGTTTCCCTCGCGGCGTTGTTATCGAGCACCGAACCGCGATGGCGAACCTGCAGGCTATCAACGCCGGTCTGGCAATGACAGAAGACGACCGGTTTATGTCCTGGCTGCCCTTCTATCACGATATGGGCTTGGTTGGGTTTGTATTGGTGCCTATGGCAGCACAGGTGTCCGTGGATTATCTGGATACACGTGAGTTCGCAATGCGCCCGCGGCAATGGCTCAGCCTGATGACGCGTACTGGTGCGACCGTTTCCTTTGCGCCTTCATTCGGTTACGACCTGTGCGCACGTCGCGTCCGTGAGAGTGACCTGGCTCAGTACGACTTATCGCGCTGGCGCGTCGCTGGCATTGGCGCGGAAATGATTCGCCCACAAACACTGCAACTGTTTGCTGACGTGCTAGGCAGCTGTGGCTTTGACCGGCGCGCCTTCCTCGCCTGCTACGGCATGGCCGAATGCACGCTAGGCGTCAGCTTTTCTCCATTGGATACTGGATTCACTACGCACCATATTGACAGTGATCACCTGGCCGATCATCACGAGGCCATTCTGCTGGAACAAGAGGATAAGGCGGGCCGCGGCAGGCACTTCGTCAACTGCGGCTATGCCCTGCCAGGCTTTGAAATCCAGATACGGGACGACGATGGTGCTGTGTTGGAGGACTGGCACAGCGGAACGATTTATCTGCGTGGCCCCAGCGTAATGTCAGGCTATTTTGGCCTGCCCGAAGAAACCAACAACGTGTTAAGCGAAGATGGCTGGTTAAATACCGGTGACATTGGCTATCTGGCAGAGGGCTTACTCACCATCACCGGACGCAAGAAGGACCTGATCATTATTCACGGACGCAATATCTGGCCGCAGGACCTTGAGCATGTTGCAGAGTCTCAGCCGGAGGTGCGCGTAGGGGACGCTCTCGCCTTCTCGGCACCCGATAACGACGGTGACGAACTCTGTGTGTTGGTGGTGCAGTGTCGGGAGACAGACCCCGGTAAACGACACAATCTGGTTCGTCGTCTGACGGCCCTGGTGCGGATGGAGTTGAGCCTT
>JBCDKJ010000057.1:0-21766 GCA_038746745.1 Pseudomonadota bacterium | reverse complement strand
TCTTCCACCGCCTGCGCCGCTTCGCGACGCTTCAGCATCTCCTGCTCATAGAGACGAGCACGCAGCATCTTCCACGCCTTGTCTCGATTCTGATGCTGCGAGCGCTCGCTCTGGCACTGCACCACAATGCCTGACGGTTCATGGGTCAGCCGCACCGCGGAATCGGTTTTATTGACATGCTGTCCACCCGCTCCTGATGCTCGGTAGGTATCGGTGCGGACGTCCGATGGGTCGATTTCAATCTCGACGCTGTCATCAATTTCCGGCGCCACAAACACGGAGCTGAATGAGGTATGTCGCCGGTTCCCGGAATCGAAGGGCGATTTGCGCACCAGCCGATGAACACCGGTCTCCGTGCGCAACCAGCCAAAGGCGTACTGCCCCTCAAACCGGACTGTAGCGCTTTTGATGCCAGCCACTTCGCCGGATGAAACCTCTTCCAGCGTGGTTTTGAAATCGTGCGCCTCACCCCAGCGAAGGTACATTCGCAGCAACATCTCCGCCCAATCCTGAGCTTCGGTGCCTCCGGAGCCCGCCTGAATGTCTAGAAAGGCATTATTTGCATCCATCTCGCCCGCAAACATCCGACGAAATTCAAGTTGCTCCAATTGAGAAACGAGCGATGCAATATCGGCTTCGACATCGTCGGCAGTGGACTGATCATCCTCTTCTGCCGCCATCTGCAGGATTTCAGCCGCGTCCCTGGCACCCTCTTCCAGAGTCTCTATGGTAGAGACTACTGCCTCCAAGGCGGCACGTTCTTTGCCAAGCTCCTGTGCTCGTGCGGGATCGTCCCAAACGCTGGGCTCAGCGAGCTCCAGTTCAACCTCTGCTAGTCGGTCCTTGCGCTCAGCGTAGTCAAAGATACCCCCTCAGCACGTCAGTGCGCGCCTCAATATCCTTTAGCGACTGTATAAGAGGGTTAATCTCAAGCATTTTCCAGGGCCTTGTATCTTTGACCGGCGTATTAACGAAGCATCATAACCGCTCGCCTGGCCGGCGCGCTATGCACCGCGATGGATGACATTTCAGCGGGGGTTCGCGCTGCTGCCCGCAACCTGGTGCAGGTCAGGCCGCTCGCGCGGGCGCGAATTGTAGCTCAGGCCTCAGAGGCCGTTCAACACAATACCCAGGGCGAGAATCTGGGGCAGGCTGATCAGCGGCAGAAACAGCGCAATCTTCCAGGAGCGTGTCGTATCGCGAATAGACATGATCTCGGTGTAATCCGTGGAAACGCCTGCCATCAAAAACGTGAAGCCATTGCCCGGCGCCTGTGCCCGGTTCATTAGATCGGCGGCTACCGGCACCGTGCCCTCAGAACACACTTCTATGACCGTGGCTGCCAGCAGCGTTAGCCACAAGCCGCCCAGGGTCGCACCAAACCACTGAGCAAACTCATCAGGTGGCACCAGCGCACGAATTGCGGCCGCCAGCAGTATTCCAAACAGCCCCCAGCGGATCACCACGCGAGCCCCCCGCAATCCCTCGCTAAGCAAGGACAGGCTGCCTGCGAACGAAAAGCTCCAGCTGGCACGAAACGCAGACCATTGCTCCGCAAACTGCGGCTCTGAATCCAGCAGTGCGCGATTCGGATTGGCGGGAAGCTTCCCCCTCGCTACAAGAGTATCGAAGGCCAGGCCCGTCACCAGACCTATCACCAGCGAGAGCGCAATAAACGTCAGCGTCCAGCCCAGCCCGATCAGGCTGAATAAAATCAGTGTCAAAGACAGCGAGTTCCACGGGCTTGCCAGCAGGAAAGCCATGACTTGCCCGGTTGTGGCACCGCGCTCATAGAGCTTCATTCCTACGGCCAGAATGCCGTGGCTGCATAAATCAAGAAACACGCCAGCGAGGGTCGCTCTAAGTAAGGCGGTAAAGCCTTCGTGCCGCCCCAGCACAGCCATCACCAAATCGCGTGGCACGCGAGAAAGAATGCCAACAAAAAGAACGCCCAATGCCAGGCCCCACCACATCTGGTTGGCAATTTCGACGACGCCATGGATGAACATGCCCAGCGGTCCCATGAACCGTTCATGAGGGATGAAATTCCCTGTCAGGTAGGCCAGCGCTACTGCGAGGCTGACCACCACAAGAAAGCGGTCTGCGCGCAGCGGCGCTGCCGAGGTGACGCCGCTGCCATCGCCAACCCCTGACGAGGCACCATCACCGGCGAGTGCCGGCTCACTCGGTTCGTTACAGCAACCACTCATTACAAAACCACGCTCATCTATCTTCGCGTACCTGTGTGGAACGGTTTTCCCTAAGGGAAGTCTAGTCGGTATTCCGGTTCCAGGCAGCCGCGTCAAGCCCTTCTATGTGTTCAATCATCAGCTGCAGCGTCTCTTCGCCGCGGAAAAAATTGCAGTCCAGCCGATAGACAATGTGCACGTACTCGATGCTATTGTCTGGCCAGCGGTTCAGGTCTACGCCGAATGCGATAGCATCAAACAGTTGCGATGGCTCATCGGGCAGCGCCAGCACCAGCTTCAAATGCCGCTCGCCCACCAATCGCTGGCTGACAACCAGAAAGCGGCCGTCAAACAGAGGCTCCGGGAAGTGCTGCCCCCAGGGCGCTGCGTAGCGTAGTTGGCGAGCCAGATCCAATTGCAGTGCCTCCCCAGGCAATTCACCGTCGCTTACGACCACGGCCTGCAGATTCTCCTCCGTCAGCCAGTCTGCACATGTCCTTTCGAGCGCTTCGCAGAATAGCTGATAATTGTCTCTGGACAGAGACAGACCCGCCGCCATCGCATGTCCGCCAAACTTTTCTATCAATCCAGGGTGTAACGAAGACACCCGCTCCAGCGCATCTCGAATATGCAATCCCGGAATGGAGCGAGCCGATCCTTTCAGCCTTTCGTCATCTACATCAGCGAAAGCAATAACAGGTCTATGCAGCTTGTCTTTTACCCGGCTGGCAAGAATGCCGACTACACCCTGGTGCCATCCGGACTGGTAGAGACAAATGCTGTGCCTGGTCTCGGTAGGCTCGGTCAGTGACACCTCGGCCAGCGCTGATTCGGCCTGTTGCTGCATGGCCTGCTCGATTCCACGTCGCTCTGTATTCAGCGTATCCAGACGTGCTGCCGCCCCACGCGCCAGTGTCATATCCTCGGCCAGCAGACACTCAATCCCCACGGTCATGTCATCCAGGCGCCCCGCAGCGTTAAGTCGCGGCGCCACTGCAAACGCCAGATCAGACGCCACCAGGCGCTGCAGATTCCGCCCCGCTACCTCCAGCAGGGCTCGGATACCAGGGCGGGTTTCGCCGCCGCGAATTCGCGCCAGCCCCTGCTGTACCAGAATGCGATTGTTGCGATCCAAAGGTACGACATCCGCTATGGTTCCCAGTGCGACCAGATCCAGCACTGCAGCTAGCGAGGGCGGCCTTATACCGCGGCGCTCGAACCAGCCGCGTTCCTGCAAGCTGCGGCGCAGAGCAGACATGACGTAAAAGATCACGCCCACACCTGCCAGATGCTTACTGGCAAAGCCACATCCAGGCTGGTTTGGATTCACGATCACGTCGGCCTCGGGCAAAGCCAGACCGGGCAAGTGGTGATCTGTTACGAGCGTGCGTATCCCCAGCTCACGTGCGCGGCTGACGCCCTCCAGACTGGAGATCCCGTTGTCCACAGTGACGATGATGGCCGGTTCACGCTGCCTCGCCAGCTCCACGATTTCAGGCGACAAACCATAGCCATAGTCGAAGCGGTTAGGCACTAAAAAATCGACCTCGGTAGCGCCCATAGCGCGCAACAAAGTCATGCCCACGGCAATGCTGGTTGCACCATCGGCATCGAAGTCACCCATAAAGAGAATCTTCTCGCCGTGCTCCAGTGCAGACGCCAATAGCTGCGCTGCTGCTGGCAGTCCCAACATGCCGTCGGGCGGCAGTAGCTGCGCCAGATTCAGCCGTAGCTCTTCAGGTGTTGAGACTCCCCTGGCAGCAAACACCTGGGCCAGCAATGGGTCCAGTCCAGCGTGCTGCAGGCTGTGTGGCAGCGCGTCGCGGCGATCTATTCTCAACAGACGTCAGGCAGCAAGATGCGTGGCCATATGCTGCTGCAGCGTATCCAGGGTATTCGGTAGCACGGTGAACCGTTCCTCGCGCTGAAACAGGTCAGCCAAGTGTGCGGGTAGTGCCGGCTCGACTCCAAGACCCGCGGCAGCCACCGCCGCGGGAAACTTGGCCGGATGCGCTGTCGCCAGCGTGACCATGGGCACCTCGCTGTCCCGCTGACAATCCAGCGCAGCACGATAGCCAATCGCGGAATGTGGATCGAGAAGATAGCCGCTCTCCCGGTACACAGTAGCTATAGTTGCGCAGGTCTCCTCGTCATCCACACAGCGGCTGCTAAACACGCCACCGAGACGCGATCGCGCACTGTCAGACAAGGTGATGTCATCAGAACTGAAGCGCTGCATCATATCGGCAATGGCTGCGCCATCACGATCATAGAGATCAAACAGCAAACGCTCGAAGTTGCTGGACACGGTGATATCCATACTTGGCGACAAGGTTTGATAGAGCTCGGTACGCGCATATCGGCCCGACGTGAGAATCCTGTGCAAAACATCATTGCGATTGGTTGCTATGACCAGTTGTTCCACTGGAAGCCCCATATTTCTCGCCAGGTAGCCAGCGAAGATGTCGCCGAAGTTGCCGGTGGGCACAGAAAATGACACCGGACGCTCCGGCGCGCCCAGCGCAACCGCCGCGTAAAAGTAGTAAACGATCTGCGCCATGATTCTGGCCCAATTGATCGAGTTCACTGCCACCAGACTGCGTCCCTCCGGCAGAAAACTCTGATCAGCGAAGGATGTCTTCACCGCCGCCTGGCAGTCATCAAAGTTGCCCTGCAGGGCTATATTGTGAATCGTATCGCCAAGCACCGTTGTCATCTGGCGTCGCTGCACCTCTGACACACGATCATGTGGGTGCAGTATGTAGATATCGATATTGCTGCAGCGCCGGCAGCCCTCTATGGCGGCTGAGCCCGTATCTCCCGATGTCGCGCCCATAATGACAACTTTGCGGTGCTGACGCTCCAGCATGTAGTCGAGCAGCCGGCCGAGTAGTTGCAGGGCGAAATCCTTAAATGCCAGCGTAGGGCCGTGAAACAATTCCAGCACCCATTGATTTGTGCCCAATTGCTGCAGAGGCGCCACCGCGCCGTGACGGAAACCGGCGTAGCAGTCGTGAACGATGTTTGATAAGTCTTTTTCAGGCACGCATTCCGCGACAAAAGGACGGATCACCTCCAGAGCCAGCGTTGGGTAATCCATACCTCGCATGGCGCGTATTTCGTCGGTGGAAAAGCTGGGCAGCGATGCGGGCACATAGAGGCCGCCGTCCTGGGCCAGGCCTGCAAGTAAAACCTCTTCGAAGTTCAGCGTCGGCGCGTCGCCCCGGGTACTGATGTAATGCATAGATCTAGCCGTCCAGTGCTTCGATGCGGATTCTAGTGATAGGGCCCTCGACATCTTCAAGTGCAGCGATGTCATCGAGCACGGCGGCAAGGTCGCGCTCCGGGGCTCGGTTGGTAATCATAATCACCTCTGCCAGTGTTTGCCCCGCTGCCGGTTCTTTCTGGGTGAGCGCTTCAATGCTGACACCGGCACGACCACAGATGGCAGTAACCTCCGACAGCACACCGGGCTTATCTGCCGCCAGCAGTCGCAGGTACCAGGCAGATTTCACATCTTCTATCGAAACAATGGGTTGCCTGGCCACAGCTTCCGCCCGAACACCCAGGTCGGCTACCGCTGGCCGCTGTCCCAGTGCAAGGTCTCTCGCAATGTCCACCAGATCGGCAATCACCGCGGACGCAGTCGGCAATTCACCAGCGCCCGCGCCGTAGTACAACGTTGGGCCAACGGCATCACCTTCAACCAGCACGGCATTTTTGACGCCATCCACGTTAGCTAACAGACGTTTCTCCGGCACCAGAGTGGGGTGCACCCGCAGCTCGATGCCGAGCTCTGCGCGGCGCGCAATGCCCAGGTGCTTTATGCGATACCCCAGTGCCGCCGCATGGCTTACATCCACCGTTTCCAAGGCACCAATGCCCTCCGTGTACACCTTATCGAACTCCAGCGGCATACCGAATGCAATCGACGCCATAATGACCAGCTTATGGGCTGCATCAATGCCCTCAACGTCGAAGGTGGGATCGGCCTCGGCGAAGCCAAGCGCCTGCGCCTCTGCTAGCACGTCGGCGAAGTCTCGTCCCTTGTCACGCATCTCAGTAAGAATGAAGTTGCTGGTGCCATTGATGATTCCCGCCAGCCACTGCACGCGGTTGGCCGTGAGCCCTTCGCGCAGCGCTTTAATAATTGGAATTCCACCGGCGACGGCCGCCTCATAGGCAATACTAACGCCCGCAGCGGCCGCTTCTGCAAACAGCTCATTGCCGTGTTCGGCGATCAGCGCTTTATTGGCAGTAACGACATGCTTGCCTCGATTGATAGCGCGTCTCACCAGGTCCAGTGCGATGTCGGTGCCGCCGATCAATTCCACCAGAATATCGACATCGTCGGCGTCTGCCACCTCCATAATGTCGCGATGTACGGGGACAGTACCTGTGGGACAATCCTCCCGATCCCTGCGTGCGCCTATACGCGCGACCTCAATATGGCAGCCTGCTCTGTCTGCAATGTCCGGCGCATGTTGCGTCAGCAGCTTGAATACACCGCCGCCGACTGTACCCAAGCCACAAATACCTACCCTAACCGTCTTCACAGCACGCACCTCAGCACCGGCATGCCTGACACCACATCAAAAGACTTCATACCGTGATCAGCCCGTCTTTGCGCAACATACGTTTTATGTTGCGTATGGCCTGCCGTGTTCTGTGCTCGTTTTCAATTAACCCAAAACGCACGTAGCCCTCGCCGTACTCGCCAAAGCCTACACCGGGCGATACCGCTACGCAGGCCTCCGTCAGTAGTTTCTTGCTGAACTCTACCGAGCCCAGGTTCTGATAAGGCTCGGGTATTTGTGCCCACACAAACATGGTGGCAGAGGGCGGTTCAACCGGCCAGCCGGCCGCCGCAAGCCCGGCACAGAGAACGTCGCGCCGCCGTTCATACAGAGTCCGTATTTCATCGACGCAGGACTGGTCACCTTCCAGGGCCGCAATAGCGGCCACCTGAACAGGCGTGAACATGCCGTAGTCGAGGTAGGACTTCATGCGCGCCAGTGCTCCCACAAGTTTTGCATTGCCACAGCAAAATCCAACCCGCCAGCCAGGCATGTTGTAGCTTTTTGAGAGGGAAAAGAACTCCACGGCACACTCTTTCGCGCCTTCAACCTGAAGAATAGAAGGTGCCTGATACCCATCAAAACACAAATCAGCGTAGGCCAGATCCTGCACCACCCAGATGTTGTACTCGCGAGCAATCGCCACCACCTGCTCAAAAAACGCAAGATCGACACAGTGAGTGGTGGGGTTGCTGGGAAAATTGAGCACCAACATCTTAGGTGTGGGCCAACTATTGCGGATAGCAGTTTCCAATTCGCTCAGGAACTGCTGGTCGCTCTGCATTGGCACGTGCCGAATATCAGCCCCGGAGATAACGAAGCCATAAGGATGAATGGGATAGGAGGGATTGGGCACCAGGATTGTGTCACCCGGCCCCGTCGTGGCCAGCGCCAAATGCGCGAGGCCCTCTTTGGAACCTAGCGTAACAATTGCCTCGGAATCTGGGTCCAGCTCGACGTTGAAGCGGTCGGCGTACCAGTTGCAAATGGCTCGACGCAGCCTGGGTATGCCCTTGGATTGGGAATAACGATGGGTGTCTCCGCGCTGTGCCGTTTCCGTCAGCTTTTCTACGATGTGACTTGGAGTTGGCTGATCAGGGTTGCCCATCCCGAAATCAATGACATCCTCACCAGCCGCTCTCGCCTGCTGCTTAAGGTCACCAATGATGTTGAAGACGTATGGGGGAAGGCGCCCAATGCGCTGAAATTGCTGTTCCACGGTGGGCCGGCTGCGTCAATAAGCCGGCAACATTACTGAGGCCCGCAGCCCCTGTCAACGCGCCACATCAGGGTGCGAAGAGCAAAGGGCAGGCCGCCTGTAATGACGTGTCTAGTCGAGCCCCAGCTGCGCAGCCAGTGTGCGATGAGGCACATAGCCACCCAGCAGCGTACCGTTTTCCAACACGATAGCAGGCGTACCCCGAACACCGACCTTCTCGCCCAGTGCCATCTGATCAGCCACTGGGTTGCCAGGGCAGACGTTATCCGGAACATCGCGCTTCCGCTTGAGCTGGGTTAACGCCTGCTGAGGGTTGTCAGAGCACCATGCACTGGCAATTTTACGATAGGACTCACCACCCACACCCGAGCGCGGCCACGCCAGGTAGCGCACACGAACACCAATATCGTTCAGATCGGGGACTTCACTGTGAAACTTCTGGCAGTAGAAACAATCCACGTCAGTAAAGACGGTGACGGTTGCACGCACCTCGCCTGCAGGCGCAAAAATCACCATGTCGTCCTCGGGAACCGCTGCCAATAGGCTGGCACGCTGATCGCTGCGGCGCTGCTCGGACACGTTGGCAAGCCCCGCCGTGCCCACCGAGTACAGATCGCCCAGCACAAAGTACTCACCATCTATCGTCGTGAAGAGCGTCATCCCGGCCGCCAGCGTCACTTCATAAAGTCCGGGTGCGATACTCGGCGTTATCGAAGCTATGGGCATATTGGGATCGGCCTCAGCGAGACGACTGGCAATCACTTGCTCTGGCGTCTGCGCTTCCAGGGCCTGACTCAACGCTGCCTGCGCGCTGACCAGGCCTAGGCCAAGCAGTAGACCTGTAAGCCAGTGACGTTGTCGATGGCAAATCATCATGTCTGGGATGTCCTCTGATTGATAACGCAACAGTAACGGCTTAGCTTTGAGCAAACAATTGCCGATCAGTTCCCGGTCAGCCGCGCGGATGATGCTCGCTATGCAGCGATTTCATGCGCTCTCTCGCGACGTGGGTGTATATCTGGGTGGTACTTAAGTCGCTGTGCCCCAGCAGCAGCTGAACCACGCGCAGATCTGCGCCGTGGTTCAGCAGATGCGTAGCGAACGCGTGACGTAGCGTGTGTGGCGACAGTTTGCTGCGGATACCTGCGCGCTCTGCGTACAGCTTGATACGGTACCAAAACGCCTGTCGCGTTAACGGCCCCTGACGCCGGGTAACAAATACATAGTCCGAGGGTTGGGTATTCAGCAGCTCAGACCGAGGCCCAGCCAGGTATTTTCGCAACCAGCTCAGCGCTTCCTCCCCCATCGGGACGAGCCGCTCTTTACCCCCTTTACCGATGATTCGAACCAGGCCCTGGTTCATCCCCAGCTGACCGAGTTCCAGACCCACCAACTCCGTGACGCGCAGGCCACAGGCGTAAAGCAGTTCCAGCATGGTCCTGTCTCGAAACTCAATCGGGTCATCCAGCTTCGGCGCTGCCAGTAACCGACCTACTTCAGCTTCACTTAAACTCTTTGGCAGGGGCCTGCCCAGGCGCGGGCCATCGATATCCAGCGTTGGGTCCTGCTGGAGCTTGCCCTCCCGCAGGTGATAACGATAAAAACTGCGCGCGCAGGACAGGAATCGGGCGCTGGAGCGGGCCTGATAACCCTTTTCAAGCCGCCAACCAAGATAGGCCTGCAGCTCAGCGGGGCTGACCTGCAGCAGAGAACCATTGTCATTGCGAGCGAGCCACTCTGAGAACTGCAAGAGATCGCGCCGGTAAGATGCCAGGGTATTGTCCGCCAGGCCTTTTTCCATCCAAAGCGCGTCGAGAAAGTGCTCAATTTCAGGGGCGCTCGCTGCCATGGCCTCCAAAGTCTCTTTGAACAAAGTCACCAGCTTACTGACTACAGTATGCCATCAGGCGATTGAAGGGGTGCGAGCCCCAGCCCATAAAAAAAGGGTGCATAAAGCACCCCTCTTCGTCAGCCTGCCTGTGCTGTCGCTGTTGCGGCAGTTCAGGACTTCGCCAGCTTTTCCTTGATGCGCGCTGCCTTACCTGACAGCTCGCGCAGATAGTAAAGCTTGGCCTGGCGCACATCACCGCGACGCTTGACTTCAACACTTTCAACCAGTGGGCTGTATGTCTGGAACGTGCGCTCTACGCCCACGCCATGGGAAATCTTTCGTACCGTGAAAGCAGAGTTAAGACCGCGATTGCGCTTTCCAATAACGACGCCTTCGAACGCCTGCAGTCGCTCGCGGTTACCTTCTTTGACCTTTACCTGTACGACGACCGTGTCGCCAGGGCCGAAAGCTGGCACCTCCTTGTCCATCTGCTCGGCTTCCAGCTGAGAGATGATGCTGTTTTTGCTGCTCATTTCTGAACTCCTGTTAATGCCTGGGGCCTGCGCCCTGTTGCTAAAACTCTGGTTTAATGCCGACACGCGTTGCTGGCCGCACTATTTGTTCGCTCTTTACGTCGCCCTTTACGCGCCATCTATACGCACTCAGGTGCTGGTGTTGGTTTCGTTTCCGTCTGCACCGGCTGCGTACAGTTCGCGCAGCATACTGTCCTCTTCTTCGTTCATCGGCCGAGCGTTCAACAGATCGGGCCGTCTCGTCATGGTTCTGTACAGCGCCTCGCGCAAGCGCCAGCGCCTCACCTCTTCATGATGACCGCTGAGCAACACCTCGGGGACTGCTCGCCCCTCATACACCTCTGGCCGCGTGTAATGCGGACAGTCTAGCAGTCCGCTGGCAAAAGAGTCCTGCGCAGCAGACTCCTCATGTCCCAATACGCCTGGCAATTGGCGTATCACCGCATCCATCAGCACCATCGCTGGCAACTCACCACCACTCAGGACGTAGTCACCTATGGAGACTTCGTCGTCAATCTCAGCCTCGATAAACCGTTCGTCAACGCCTTCGTAACGACCGGCTACTAAAATCAACCTCTCCGCTGTCGCCAGCTCTGTCACCAGGGCCTGATTCAGAGGCCTGCCCTGCGGCGACATGTACACCGTTCTGGGTCTTTGAGTCGTCACTGTGTCTGTACCCAGGGACGCCCTTGCGTCGTGCAATGCCGCTACCAGCGTGTCCAGCTTCATCAGCATCCCAGGACCGCCGCCGTAGGGCCGATCGTCCACGCTGCGATGCTTATCTTTCGCAAAATCCCGCGGATTTGCGAAGCTCAGCTCGAGCAGCCCCTCGGATACAGCCCTGCCGGAGATGCCAAAGTCGCTAAACGCGTGAAACATTTCCGGAAACAGCGTGACCACGGCAACCTGCATCGTCAGAACTCCGGGTCCCAGTTAACCTGGATGATGCCACTGTCCAGGTCGACACTTTGCACCACGTCACCCCATAACCAGGGGATCAATCGCTCTCGAGCATTGCTCGCCTTGCGGGCTTCGGGGTCCGCACTCTCACCGCTCTCACCGGACGCATGTTGCAGTGGCCTAACCACCAGAACATCGTTAGCTCCGGTTTCCATCAAATAGGCAACCCGCCCAAGATTGCATTCGCCCGCCAGTACCCGCAATCCTTCTAACTGATGCCAATAAAACTCATCGCTACGTAGCGGCGCTAATGCACCTTTAGGCACTGCAATTACACTACCCCGCAAGGCTTCTGCCGCTTCGCGCGTCGAGACGCCCTGCACCAGCGCGATCAATCCTTTACCGTGTGCCCTGCCCTGCTCAAATACCAGCTCTCGCCAACCGCCATCTTGCTGAGGAGAGCCCTGAAATCCTCTTCCCTGAACACCTTTGCTCTGCGGACCAGAATAACGATCTACCGGCTTTCGTCTTTGCTGTGACGCACCCCCTGCTGTTCCGGCGCGTATTTTCAATTCGTCGTAACTGAATAGGTTCTCAGCGACTTCGGTAAAGGACCGCAACTTGATCCAGCCCTTGATGCCGTAGGCGCCCGTAACTTCAGCGAGAATCAATAGATCTCCGTCTACGACACTCTGGTCTGACGAGTCACTATGCGGTGCGGGCATGGCGCTCTGAGCTCTTCTCTAGGCTGTTACTGACCTACGTTACTGACCGGCACCGGCGCAGGCCGCGAATGCTGCTGCTGCCATAGGAATCAGGCTACGGCCTGTTCCTTGCTAGCCTGCTTAACCAGTGACGCGACGCGCTCGCTCAACTGGGCACCTTGACCTAACCAATACGCGACCCGCTCGTTATCGACGCGCAGTCGCTCTTCCTGGCCGCGGGCGACGGGATTAAAAAAACCCACGCGCTCTATAAAACGTCCATTACGTGCATTTCGACTGTCGCTGACAGTCAGGTGATAAAACGGGCGCTTCTTAGAGCCACCCCGTGCCAGGCGTATTACTACCATTGCTTGCTTAAATTCCTTTAAATGACGCCAAAAGGCGTGATTTGTGCTTGTTCTACCCACTACAAGGCGCGAAATGCGACAAACGGAGCAGTCCAGCTGAAGGCAAAAGACCGTGTCATACACGCATCTGCTCTAGATTTACCGCCGCAGATATGTGCGGTCTGTTGCCGCCGCATCCAGAAAAGGCGCGTATCATACGTGAAAGGATACCCCAATAAAACCCCTGTCGGCGTTCACTGAGAATGAAAAATTCTTGGGTTTTTAGTGACTTAAGAGCGAGGCGCTGTACCAGGCCCTGAGCGCTACCGGCCCCGGTGCACAGTCTCTACTTGAACGGCGGCATGCCCGGTGGCATCCCCCCACCGCCCATCGCGCCCCCCAGGCCGCGCATCATCTTCTGCATGCCGCCACCTTTCATTTTCTTCATCATTTTCTGCATCTGTTTATGCTGCTTCAACAGACGATTGAGGTCCTGTACCTGGGTACCTGATCCATGAGTGATGCGCCGCTTGCGCGAACCCTGAATTAACTCTGGGCGACGCCGCTCTTCAGGCGTCATTGAGTTGATCATCGCTTCCATGCGACTGAATTGCTTCATATCCATATTCTGTTGGGCAGCCTGGGCCAGTCCACCAGCGCCGGGCAGCTTGTCCAGCATGCTGCCAATCCCGCCCATATTGCTGATCTGCTGCAGCTGATCACGGAAATCCTCAAGGTCGAAACGCTTTCCCTTCTTAACCTTGTTGGCGAGCTTTTCTGCTTTCTTTCGATCAATTTTCTGCTCGGCTTCTTCAATCAGTGACAGTACATCACCCATTCCCAGGATGCGGGACGCGAGCCGATCCGGGTGGAAGGGGTCCAGTGCGTCTGTCTTTTCGCCCACACCGAGAAACTTGATCGGTTTGCCTGTGATAGCGCGCACAGACAGGGCCGCGCCGCCGCGAGTATCGGCGTCCACCTTGGTCAGGATTACGCCGGTGAGTGGCAGTGCAGCATTGAAGGCCTGCGCCGTATTTGCCGCATCCTGACCGGTCATGGCATCAACGACGAACAGCGTTTCCACCGGCGTTATCGCTTTGTGCAACTCGGTAATCTCAGCCATCATGGCGTCGTCAACCGCCAGTCGGCCGGCGGTGTCCACTATCAGAACGTCGGCAAACTGCACCCGTGCCTGGGCCAGCGCCTCATTAACAATTTCCAATGGTTTCTGCCCAGGATCGCTGGGTACGAAGCCCGCCCCTACATCCTGTGCCAGTGTCTCAAGCTGTTGTATAGCTGCGGGACGGTAGACATCGGCGCTTACCACCATGACTTTTTTATTTTCACGCTCCCGCAGGTGTTTAGCCAGCTTGGCTACAGAGGTGGTCTTACCGGCACCCTGTAGACCTGCCATCAATACCACCGCCGGCGGTGCGGCATTGAGATTAAGACTCTCATTGCTGCTGCCCATGACCGCTTCCAGCTCGGCCTGAACAATTTTTATAAATGCCTGTCCCGGGCTAAGGCTGGACGACACCTCCGCACCCACCGCCCGCAAGCGCACCCGTTCCACAAAGTCTTTAACAACCGTCAGTGCAACGTCTGCCTCCAACAGCGCCATGCGGACTTCGCGCAGGGTTGCCTGGATATTTTCCTCTGACAGCGTGGCCTTGCCCGTGATTTTGCGCAGGCTCTGGGAAAGGCGGTCGCTTAAATTGTCAAACATGCTGGGGTACGTCTCTTAGGGAGGTCAGGAGGGCCGCTTGCCTTCACTTCGGCAAATGGGTACAAAGGCGGGAGTATACGCCAAGCGGAAATTCAAGCCCAAATGCCAAGCGCCGTTGTCGCAGCCTGTTTGTATATAGCTGTCAGTGTGCTTCAGGGGCGTCGTTCCTCCAAACGCAGCGACGCCAGCGCCCTACCCCTTTATACACTCGCCATTTTGGCGCTGGTGCTGCACGGGTACGCGGCCGTGGTGGGCATGCGCTCACCAGAGGGCATTAATTTTGGCCTGATGCATGTGATGTCGCTGATCTTCTGGCTCATCAACCTGACACTGTTGGTGAGCTTCAACTGGCGACCTCTGCAAAACCTTATGGTCATTATTTTCCCCTGGTCGGCGCTGGCCGTGCTGGCCGGGGGGGTGAGCCACAGTTCAACCCGCATTTCGGGCGAACTCTCCACCGGCATGCTGCTGCACATCGGCACCTCAGTACTCGCCTATGCGGTGCTCACGATTGCAGCCTGTCAGGCTGCCACCATCGCCTACCAGGATCGGCAATTGCATCGCCGTCAGACACGCGGTCTGGTGGCACTGCTTCCGCCGCTGCAACTGATGGAGACTATGCTGTTTGAAATCATCTGGATCGGCATTGCTCTGCTAACAGTAGCGATTGGCACAGGCCTTGTGTTTCTTGACGATATGTTCGCCCAGCATCTGGCGCACAAAACCGTACTGTCACTCAGCGCCTGGTCGCTGTTCGCCACCCTGCTGTGGGGGCGTCACTTTCTAGGCTGGCGCAGTCAGGTGGCAGCCCGGTTTACTCTGATAGGATTCGCCTTTCTGATGTTGGCCTACGCCGGCAGCAAATTAGTGCTTGAGACGCTTCTGACTAATGGATAAACCACCCCCGGCTGATGCCGACTGTGCGCATTCCCCGAATCTGAGTCCGAGCATCATCCCACAAGCTGGGACGAGCCCGCTGTGAACGAGGCGCCGCTGGGCCTGCTATTTTCAATCCTTGGCCTCCTGATTCTCCTATCAGCGTTCTTTTCAAGCTCCGAGACCGGCATGATGGCGCTGGACCGCTATCGCTTGAAGCATCTTAAAGAGCAGCAACACAGTGGCGCGCGCCGCGCCAGTAAACTGCTGAAACGACCTGACCGCCTGATTGGCCTGATCCTGATTGGCAACAATCTGGTAAACGTGCTGGCCGCCGCTATTGTCACGATCATATCCATTCGATTGCTGGGCGACGCTGGCATCGCAGTGGGGTCGTTGGTCCTCACTCTTATTCTGCTGGTATTTGCCGAGGTCACACCAAAGACCATTGCCGCACTGCATCCTGAGCGCATTGCCTTTCCTGCCAGCCTGATCCTGATGCCCCTGCTTAAACTGCTCTATCCTGTTGTGTGGATGGTCAACTGGATTACCAACGGCTTGCTCAAGCTACTGGGTTACGACCCACGCGGTGGCAGCGAAGCAGGCCTCACCAGCGAGGAACTACGCACAATCGTCAACGAATCCAGCCATATGATTCCCGATGCGCACCAGGGCATGTTGCTAAATATTCTGGAGCTGGAAAAAGTCTCGGTCGACGACATCATGGTGCCGCGCAACGAGGTCTATGGGCTGGACCTGGATGACAGCGATGACGAGTTACTGGAGCGTATTCAAAACAGCGAGTACACACGGCTGCCGGTGTTTAATGAGGACGTCAACAACGTCACCGGTATCCTGCACATGCGGCGCGCCAGCCGCTTTATCAGCACCGCCGGTCTGAATCGAGAACAGATGCTGGAGAGCATGGAGAAGCCCTATTTCGTTCCCGAAGGTACGCCGCTCCCCACCCAACTGCTCAATTTTCAGCATCAGAAAATGCGGATCGGCGTCGTGGTGGATGAGTACGGCGAGGTGATGGGGCTGGTAACGCTTGAGGACATTCTGGAAGAGATCGTTGGAGAATTTACCTCCAACCTGGCCGAGACGGCGGGAGATGTGTTCCCGCAGACCGATGGCACCTTTGTAATCAACGGCAGTGCCACCATTCGCGAGATCAATAAGGCGCTGTCGTGGTCGCTTCCTACCGAGGGACCCAAGACCCTCAACGGCTTACTGCTGGAGTACCTGGAGTCTTTTCCAGAGGGCAGTACCAGCGTGCGCATCGATGACTACTGTCTGGAAATCCTCGACTTGCAGGACAACGTGATTCAGCGCGTGAAGGCCTTCACTCGAGACATTGATGGCGACTGAGCGCCTTGCTCAGGGCACCTTAGCCTTCAACTAACTGCTGTAAGCCTTTTGTGTAGCGCAGAGCATTCTCCACATAGTGGTCGGCGTTCTGCGCAAAAAAGACTTGCTGCTCCTCGGTCAGTTCTCGTTTTATGCGGGCAGGGACCCCCATCACCAGGCTGCCATCGGGTATCTCCATTCCCTCGGGCACTAAAGAGTTGGCACCGATCACGCAGCCTTTGCCCACCTTGGCGCCGTTGAGCACGACCGCATTGATACCCACCAGGGTGCCACTTCCAATACTGCAACCGTGCAGCATGGCGTTGTGGCCAACGGTCACGTTGTCTGAAATGTGTAATGGTGAACCGGGATCTGAGTGCAACACACTGCCATCCTGGATATTGCTGCGGGCACCGATAATGATGGGCTCGTTGTCGCCTCTTATTACAGCACTGAACCAGACACTGGCGCCCTCTCCCAGCCGCACGTTGCCGACAACAGCTGCGTTGGGGGCTATATAGTGGCCACTGCCCTCCAAAACGGGTTCCACCCCTTCAAGACTGTACAGCATTACTGTTCTCCTTCTTCAAAGCCGGTCACTGCTGCCCCGCCAATAGGACTCCAGAGCAATGCCGGCATCCAGGGCATGGTTTGCCAGCATGGCCAGCATCGCCGCCGTGACACCCCATATCCGATGTTGCTGCCATTGATAGCTGGGCACCTGTCGCTGTCGGCCACGATATTCAAACTGTTGAAACGTCACGTTGCTTTTATCTGCAAAAAACGCCAATGGCGCAGCGAACAGCAGAGCGAGCTCTTCCGGGTTTGGCTGCAAATCCGCTGCCACTAATAAACGCCCCACACAGGGCGTTAGCTCTATGCCGGTGCGCGTTACCAGAGGCTGCAAGATGCCGAGGCGCTCCACCGATGCGGGCTCCAGGGCCGTTTCTTCCCAGGCCTCCCTGAGTGCTGTATCCCAAACGCTCTGGTCCGTCGGCTCACGCTTACCACCTGGGAAAGCAATCTCGCCGGCGTGCAGGCGCAAGTGTTCCGCCCGCTTTGCAAGAATCACGTGCTCACCCTGGGGCGTGGGCGTGAGTGCAATCAAGACCGCAGCAGGTGTTGGCGGCGGACTGCCTTGTGAGAGCGTCGCTCGCAAGTGCGGGACCAGATTCGCGGGCATAGTCAGCGTATTCTCACCGACATTAAGTCGAACGCAGGCTCTTCATAGGGATGCGCTTCTCGAAGAGCTTCTATGACAAGCTCCACACACTCTTCGGGACACAGCATCTCAACGCGGTATTCCTGGAGCCGGGTGGTAGCACCGACCGAACCAATGGCTGGGTCGCTGCTGACGCCTGGACGAAACTGACCGGTGCCTAGCACCTGCCAGCAGCAATCCGAATAGTCACCAAGACGTCCAGCACCGGCTGCAAACAGCGCTTGTTTGACCTGCTCAAGGGCGTCTTCCGGGACGTAGACGCAGAGCTTATACACCGTCGACGCCTCGCTGTTGATCGCTATGGTAGCGAGCTGCAAATGCGTCCAGTGTGCCAGCTTCTATAGCTGCGCGAATGCCGGCCATGTGATTCTGGTAATAGCGCAGGTTATGAATGGTGTTGAGCTGGGCACCCAAGATTTCGTTGCACTTCGACAGGTGATGCAGGTACCCCCGAGTGAAATTTTGGCAGGTGTAACAGTCGCACTCGGGATCCAGGGGTTCTGTGCTGTGGCGGTGCATCGCGTTGCGGATTTTAAGCACCCCTCGCGATGTGAACAGATGCCCGTTCCGGGCATTGCGGGTGGGCATAACACAGTCAAACATGTCGACGCCCCGCTGTACCGCCGCGAGAATATCTGCGGGTGTCCCCACCCCCATCAGATACCGAGGCTTGTCCTGCGGCATCTGCCCTGTGTTGGCGTCGAGAATCCTGATCATCTCCTCTTTGGGCTCGCCTACCGACAGCCCGCCGATGGCGTATCCATCAAAGCCAATCTCTTCAAGGCCAGCCAGGCTCTGCTCGCGCAGCGCCGGATACATACCACCCTGCAGGATGCCAAACAGTGCTGCGTCGCTATCGCCATGCGCTTCGCGGCTGCGCCTCGCCCAGCGCAGCGACAGCTCCATTGACAAACGCGCCTCTGCTTCGCTGGCAGGATAAGGCGTGCACTCGTCAAAAATCATTACGATATCGGCGCCCAGGCTGCGCTGGATCGCCATGGATGTCTCCGGGTCGAGGAAGACACGCTCGCCGTCCACCGGAGACTGAAACGCCACGCCCTCTTCCGCTACTTTGCGCAGCTTGCCAAGACTGAACACCTGAAACCCGCCTGAATCGGTCAGAATGGGACCATCCCAGCCCATAAAGTCGTGCAGGTCGCCGTGCGCCTCTATCACTTCTGTGCCCGGACGTAGCCACAAATGAAAAGTATTGCCGAGAAGAATTTCAGCACCAATGGAACGAATATCCCGCGGCAGCATGCCCTTTACCGTACCGTAGGTACCGACCGGCATGAATGCCGGAGTTTCCACCGAGCCCCGAGGAAAAGTAAGGCGTCCACGCCGTGCCGCGCCGTCCTTGGCAAAGCGCTGAAACTGCATGCGTGATGTAGACACCGTTAGTTCGCCCGAGGCGCAGTAACGAACATCGCGTCGCCGTAGCTGAAAAAACGATACTTCTGATCGACCGCAGACTCGTAGGCTGCCAACACGGCCTCGCGCCCCGCAAAGGCGGCAATGAGCATAATCAGTGTGGACTCCGGCAGATGAAAGTTTGTCACCAGTGCATCAATGACGCGGAACTCGCACCCGGGGTAAATAAAGATGTCACTGTCACCTGTAAAGGGCTGCAACGACCCCGAGGTAGCCGCTGTTTCCAGCGCGCGTACTACAGTCGTTCCAACGGCGACGACACGACCACCCCGCCGCTGCGCCGCAGCTACCTGCTGGCATAACTGCGCATCTACCTCCAGCCACTCCGCGTGCATCTTGTGGTCCTCGACATCGTCAGCGCGCACCGGCTGAAATGTACCCGCGCCCACGTGCAGCGTGATAAACCCGATGTCGATACCTATTTCCTTGAGGCGGTGCATAAATGTGTCGCTGAAATGGAGTCCCGCTGTCGGCGCAGCGACCGCCCCCTCGCATTTCCCGTATACCGTCTGGTAGCGCTCGCGATCCAGATCTTCGTCATCACGCTGCAGATAGGGTGGCAGGGGCATATGTCCCAGTGTCTCCAGCAATTCCATCAAGGACTGATTGCCTTGAGCGGCGAGATGGAACAGGTCACCCTCACGCTCCTCTACACGCAGGCTGGCGTTGGTGGACTCGCCTCCACGGCTCTGCGTTAACAGCAGCTCAGAACCTGGTTTCGGCGTTTTGCTCGCGCGCAGATGGGCCAGACACTGGTCCTCTCCGAGTACGCGCTCAATCAGGATTTCGACCTGACCGCCAGTGGGCTTGTGCGCCCACAAACGCGCTGGAATAACGCGAGTGTTGTTGAATACTACGAGATCGTTCGGGTCCAACTCCTCCAGTAAATCGGTGAACTGACGATGGCGCACACGCCCGTTGCCACCATCCAGACACAGCATGCGACTGGCGGTACGATCCTCCAGTGGATACCGGGCGATCAGCTCTTCCGGCAGATCGTAGTAGAAGTCACTGCGCTTCACGGTTCACTTTGCCATGTTCCCGTGCTCCAAACGGCAAAAAGCCGGCGCGGGGCCGGCTTTCGTCACGCGCCAGAGCGCTCTAGTCCTTTTTGTCTTCATCGTCCGCAGGCGCTTCCTCTGCAGGCGCATCGTCTTCAGCGGCAGACTCTTCCTCGGCAGGTTCTTCTTCAGCCGCAGGCGCTTCTTCGGCTTCAGGTTCTTCCGGTGCCGGTGCCTCTTCTTCGGCGGCTGTTTCCGCTTCGGCAGGCGCTGCTTCAGCTACTTCTTCGGCCGGCGGCTCGTCCGCAGGCTCTTCGCTTACGTTGTCTTCCACTGCCTCGTCTGCAGCAGCGGCTTCTTCAGCCTCTTCCTCGGCTGCTTCCTCAGCCTCAGGCTCGGGCGTTGCCGACAGCGCTACTTTTAACAGGCCTTCTTCGACCAGAATCCGAACCTTTTCGTCGCCGTTGATGGGCTGCTTGTTCGCATCCTTAACGGCGTAGCGGTCATCGCCGCGCTGGAAGATGGTGTAGGACTCTGTCCTCTTAATGACTTTCATCGCCATGTGTCTTTTCTCCTGTAGAAACACAGATACTCAGAGACGTATCGGGGTTTTTGACGCGCGCAAGTGTACAGGCTGCGCATCAAATAACAAGGGACCGATTGATCGCCCAGAGGCCATCATTTACACTGCCGCGCCTGCCTGCACTGCCGGAGTGGTGAAATTGGTAGACACGTCGGATTCAAAATCCGATGCGGTAAAACGCGTGCCGGTTCGAGTCCGGCCTCCGGTACCATTTCTTTTTTCGCGAACGCCGCTAGGCGGCGCACGCTGGGCTCAGGGCTGTTTTTTTCGCGAACACCGCTTCGCGGTGCACGCTGGGCTCAGGGCTGTTTTTCGCGAACACCGCTTCGCGATGTGCGCTGGGCTCAGGGCTGTTTTTCGCGAACACCGCTTCGCGGTGCACGCTGGGCTCAGGGCTGGTTTTTTCGCGAACACCGCTGCGCAGTGTGCGCTGGGCCTTTATCGCGAACACCGCTGCGCAGTGTGCGCTGAGCTCAGGGCTGTCTCAAGCTGTGGTCGAAGACCGCATTACATTGGGTTGTGGGTGACCGTGCAGTAAACTGCTGGGCATGCTATCCCGCGTCTCTGTTCTCTTCTTGTCGCACATATCCTTGGTTTTGCCAGTGCTGGCGAACGCCCAGGTTCAGCACACGATTGATGAAATCATTGTTACCGCCACCCAGCAGCAAACGCTGTTGGGAGATCTGCCAGTGGGCGCCGGTGTTATTACTTCAGAAGATCTAGCCACAGTGCAGCACGTGCATGCCAATCAGATATTTCAGCGTATTGCAGGTGCCTGGATTTCCAGAGGTAACGGACAGGAGAGTCTGACGGCGTTGCGCTCACCAGTGCTCACTGGTCCTGGCAGTTGCGGCGCTTTTTTCATGGCGGCTGACGGTGTTTCACTACGTGCACCCGGTTTCTGCAACGTCAACCAACTGTTTGATGCCAACACCGAGCAGGCAGAACGCATTGAAGTTATCAAAGGCCCTGGCACAGCTTTATATGGCTCTGGAGCCATGCACGGCATCATTAACGTACTAACACCGCGCCCCACCGAAGACTGGCAGCAGCGCATAGGCCTGGAAGCGGGACCGAACAGTTACCGGCGCGGACGCTATGAAGTCAGCGGCACACACGGTCGTCATGGCCTGTCATTTGCCGGCAATCTGGCCAGGGATGGCGGCTACAACTTCAGCAGCGGTTTCGATCAGGGCAAAGGTAACCTGCGGTATCTCTACAACGGCAAGTCACTGGACGTGGACACCATCCTGCGCGCCACTCGACTACGACAGGAG
>JBCDKJ010000056.1:0-22468 GCA_038746745.1 Pseudomonadota bacterium | reverse complement strand
CGACCGGCACCGAGTGCTGCACCAATAGGCCCACCCATGTTTCTATCCACGCGCCCGCGAAGGGCGCGACTTAACGGCGTCGCTGACAATGAACTCGGAGAGGAGTTTCTATCCACGCGCCCGCGAAGGGCGCGACGTCTTCAACAAGCGCTTCATTGCGGCTATCGACGAAGTTTCTATCCACGCGCCCGCGAAGGGCGCGACCTCCAAGCCCTGGTTATGGCGATCAGGCCATGGGGGTTTCTATCCACGCGCCCGCGAAGGGCGCGACTAAAGCGGACATTGCTTATTTGGCCCTCTGCAAAGTTTCTATCCACGCGCCCGCGAAGGGCGCGACATGACCTGCTGAACCGTTTCTCCCTCTGCAAGATGTTTCTATCCACGCGCCCGCGAAGGGCGCGACCTGAACAACTGCCTTCTCCCGATCTTGGTGAGGGTTTCTATCCACGCGCCCGCGAAGGGCGCGACTTGGGTCGCTGGGCAAGGGCGGTCTCAGTGAGGATGTTTCTATCCACGCGCCCGCGAAGGGCGCGACCGGCAGTAGTCTAAGTTGTTAAAAAGCAAAGCGAAAATATCAAACTTCCGCTAACCCCTTTCTCTAAGCCCAAAAACGTACAGGGTGCTAACCCACGTACAAAAATCAGCTGCAAATTCAATGGATTGAGCTTCCGCTAACCACCCAGGAAATTCGTGAGAGCCGATAGTCAGCGGCTAAAGAATCAAGGGGTCACGGAGAGGGTCATTTGTTGGTTTAGCGCCGAAGTGTTCAACTCGCTGACGTCCGCGCTTGCCAAGAGTATAGAACCTCAAGCTATCCTCTTCAGAATCGTAAGCTTCCAACAATTCATTTTTCAGCATTGTGAATTGAGCCGGATTAACTTCACATTCAAATACAGAGTTCTGAACCCGGACGCCATAATCCAGGCAAATCTTCGAAATGGCCCTTAACCGCCGACTTCCTTCGCTGCTGCTAACGCTAACGTCGTACGTGATGAGAATCAGCATTCACTTCACCACGTAGGGAGTGTAGTGATCTGTATCGCCTCTCAAGTGTCGCGCCAAAAGTAATGCTTGGCTATGCGGTAACAAACCAATAGGAATCTGTTCCTGTAGGTATGGATGGGTTAGCTCCACCTGCTTTCTTTCCTGATATAACGTCAGAACTTTTTTTCTCACAGTATCCAGGAGACGTACCGCACCACTCGCCTCGGTAACAAAGTCGCTCGTTTGAACCTGATGACGATTAACCAGTGTGAGCACAAAGCGATCTGCCCAAGAAGCGCGGAATTCTTCCAGCAAGTCAAGTGCAAGACTCACCCTCCCCGGCCTGTCTCTATGCAGAAATCCCACGTAGGGGTCCAAACCAACTCCGTAGAGGGCCGAAACACACTCCTGAGTCACCAAAGAGTAGACAAACGAGAGAAGGGCGTTAACGGGGTCGGTTGGTGGCCTTCTCACGCGGCCGCTGAACGCAAACCCAGAACCACGGATTAGCTCATCAAAGACACCGAAGTAACTACTTGCTGCATCACCTTCTACACCACGAATTTCGTCGACCGACTCGACCACTCTTACTCGCCGCAAACTTGAGGCCAGCTTCACCTCGGCCGAACTGAGCTTCGCATTCTCACCGTGATTACGAAGCTCTCGCAACAATACAGATCGACTATTAGCGATTTTGGCTGCCACCATCAGGCGGGCAATTTCGACGGTATGCTCCTTGTCGTCTGCCCAACGATACTGGGTACGTCGCAACAAAACATTTCCGGTCTGGCGGCCCTGTACTCGAGCGAGAAAGCGGCCGTACTCTGTGTAGAACGCAACACCGATTCCATTTTCTGCGCAGTAGCCCATCAGGAATGGCGAAACAGACACGCGGCCAAAACACAGGATTCCACCGAGTGATAGTGCGGGAAATTGTCCGAGCTTCTCTTTCCCTTGCTTGATTACCATGGTTTCCCGCTCTTTATGCAGATAGCTTTCCTGTCGGGTGATATACAGTGTGTTGAGCAACTTTTTCACAATTCAAACAAATTCTGTGCATACTTGGCCGACATATCTCGTCGAAACCGTTCCGGACGACATAAATCTCGCAAAGAGCAGGCTTTACACCGACTTTCAGACACCTCGGGCCTGGGAGTTTTTCCGTTTTCAATTAATAAATGGCAGGCGTTAATGGCAGACATCGTCGATTCGCGAATGTCGCTAGTTAGCGCCACAGCCTCACGACGACGCACTTCCCAGTACCAAATTGCGCCTTCACTTATCTGAGTAGACCGCATTTCTTCGATGCAGAGCGCTTGGGCACAGACCTGAATCCTGTCCCAATCCTGAAGCTTTGGCTTACCCCGCTTGTACTCCACTGGGATATACCGATCTTTGCAATGAACTTCGACAAGGTCGAGCTTTCCCGTCAAGCGATACTGTACAGAGCGCAGCATCACGCTTCTTTCGAAGCGAACGTCCTTTCGTTGTTCCGTCGCACCGGAATCGACACGATCGTGCAAGATTCGCCCCTCGGCGGTATAGCGATTCTCCGCCCACGCCTGCTCTACATGAATCAATGCAAACTGCCGCGGGCAATAGGCATAATGCTGTAGCGCAGAAATGGGCAGAAAATCGTCCACCGTGTGAATTAAAGTTTCTCTTCGACGCTGACACCTTGGGGAATTGATTCTGAGTCCACGCTCACGTGATAGTCGCGGAAGCTACGAGCGGGTGCATCATCACCACTGGCTCGATCAATAGTGACTAACTCAAACAGCTTATGCGCCGGCGCATTGCCCATCGGGTTTTCGTGTTTAAACACAATCAACTTACGAGCGGCCATCTCGCCACGGGCAGCCGAACGGTCGTGTTCAAACATGTTAAGCAATGATCGCCAAAGCAGCTCCAGGTCATCGTCTGAGAACCCGGTGCGTTCGGCCAGCTTGGCCGAAATATAACCGTGAGCGCGGTAAAGGCCATATGGAACGATGTGTTTTCGACCCATCGTGCGCTCTTTTTCAAGGTCACGTTCATTCGTCACTGCCATCCGGGTGATGGACACCTCCATCGGCAAGACCGGGTCAACAGAATACGCGAACGCCATTTGGATTGGTCCGCGAACTTGACCGGCATTAACCTCTGTGGTCATAACTGCGCCAAAAGCACGAACATCGAAAAAATTCCGGCACATCCATGCAGTCAACTCTTTAGCTTTGGCCTCTTCCTTAGGTAGCTTTTTAGAGACCGGCTCAATTTCAAGGGCTTCGTACGCCAGTTTATGCTGATTATTTAGTACAGACTTTTCCTGCATATAGATTCCGTACCCTGTGTCACCTTCTCTTTCCAAACTTACATAGTTGCGAATTTTTCTTTTAAGGCATACATCAGTCACAAGGCCCTGATTCGTTTCGGGGTCAAGTCGAGGCAAGTTGCCTGCATCAGGGTCTCCATTCGGGTTACCGTTAGTGACATCAAACAGATAAACAAACTCATAGCGGTTAGCGATGGCTGTCATTAGTCTTCTCCTTCATCAGAATCATTTTCTTGATTACTAAAGCGAGCTTTACTTTGGTGGTAGTAGCCAATAGCAAAACGTCCCTGCGCTTCAATCCGCAGACTCTTGGGGAAAGTCGGTGGCAGCTTGTCGACAATTTCATTGATCTGTTTTTCGAGGTTGACCGCGGCACCTGGCTTGTCTTTGCGTAGCCGACCGAGGTGGTGCTGAGCATTTCTTACCAGTACGGGGAAAATACTGGCAGGCGTAGCAGAAGCTGCACCGTAGTACCGGTCTCTGATCGTGGCGTTGATGTCCCGGCCTAACGCCGATTGCTGGATGTTTTCCAACGTAGCAAATAGCCGCCCCAGCAAATAGCCGGGCTCGCTATTGTCGATATCAAGACTCATGGGGATTTCCCTCTCTGTAGTTTTATTTGCAATTCGCGCATCCCGGGCAAGCACGGCTTTACAAAGGGCGACACGCAGCGGGGAAACATCTCCATCTGCGCGCATGCGCATGACTAAGTTGGAAAGCAGGCTGACGGGATAGCGGCGGCCTGACAGTATGGCTCGGGTCATTTCGCCAGCGAGTTGGGGGGGAATATCGTCAGACTTCGGCTGGCTACCTTCTCGGTGCGGCACTGTTTGTAGCAACAACCGCCACACAGAAGGCTCCGTTTTCCAAGGAAGTGGCCGCAATTCCAAATCACGGTAGTGCTGCCCAAGGCGTTCTGCAAAGCAGTACAAGGAGCCCGTTTCCCAGAAACGCACGGAAAGACGGGATGCATTGGGAGCAAGACCGAGTACATAAATAGCTGTATCGTCTTCCAGATTCGGATTCAGGCTCTTTAGCGGCCGTCCTTTTCCGATTAGCTCAAGGGCTGATCTCAACCGGTCCGACTCCGAAGAGTCCGTTGCCGGAGGGTTCAAAAGGTCCGCGAACAACCCCTCCGCGGTCTTGGTGCCCTCAATGGTTCCGCTTTCGGCCCAGAAGACTACCGAGGTATCACCCAGTTGTAGCCGCTGGCGGCTGCCTTTGCGAAGCAAGTGGTTGAGTGTGGTGGTGTAAGCAAATGTAGCCTCTATTGAAATTGGGGCATTTTCTCCCTGAGACTTGCCGTATGATTTAAAAGCGTCGAGGTTGAAAGAAACGATCGAAGCGCCCGCAGTTTGAGCCCCGTATACGCCTTTGATTGAAGGGTGTAACAGAGTAACTGGCGCGCGTGCCCCAGTAACCAGACACACTTCGCTTCGTGTGCCAGACTGCTGGAGCATTGCTCGACGAATGCTCTGTGCCTCGGGGTATTGATGCATATATTCCAGATCTCCATCTAAGCGGAATACGTAATTGGCATCTAACATATCTTCGGAGAATAGACCCGATTCCTGCCATGACTCTGGCTCCCAACGATCAAAAAATGCCAGAAGCGCTTTTAAGCGAGGACTACTGCTTTTTCCCAGCAGTTCTTCATGCATATCTTTGAAGGATTGGTGAGTTTCCTTATTCCGCTTCTTTGATTTTTCATCGTCTGCGGCGCTAATCCCTAACACGTAAGACGATTTATCCCAGAGGAAGCAGGGCGCAATGTTTACAGATCGTTTGGGCGGCTGAGGAACAGTAAGTATCGAGGGAACTGGCTTCTTGCTACTGTTATCGCGAATATCTTGAACGTCGAGCAATCGGCCGTCCTCATCCAGAATTAGCGCATAGCTGATTTTTTCCTGGCTAAAACCGAAAGGGGCTATCTCGTCCGCGTGGCTGTTGACCAGACGCTGATAGTAATTATGTAAAGCCAAGAGGATCATCCCTTAACCTCTTCGCTAGAGAAATTCGGAACGTCTATAAAACCATCACGCAAAACAGCTCGAAAGTAACGAGGTTCACTGCCGTTTTGGAAATCAAAGTCATGGAGCATCCAACCCAGATCACGCTCACCTTCCAGGGAAGTATGGGGCAATGGACTTGGCTCCCCCTCTTCCACAAGGCGGAAGTTCGCTGGAAACTCACGTACACCCAGGCATGGCGCATGAAAATACTGCCCCTTGCGGGCGCGACGATTGAATATATCCAGGTGCTTTCCTTCGCTGTCATCGTCACCCGCTTTCCCGGTAAGCTCGAAATGCGCCTCGATCACATAGGCGACATCGCGAAGTACCGTAGCGGCCCGCTGTTGACGGTCCTGATCTACATAGGTTACGAGTCCCTCGGTAGTGCCAGCCTTCATCGCCGAACCAACGTTTCGTGCGCTGATTTTGCTGCCCACCTCATTACGGCGAATGGACTCAAAACGAACCGGTTTCAAAACACGAATCCCATCGATAACCCAGCGAATTGCCGGCTTCCAGTGAATCGCTTCCAAAATCCCACGTGCTGCCGACGGGGTGAGCACATCGTAACTCACTCGCTCCACCTTCATCTCCGGCCTCGTGAAGCAGGCTCGCTCGCCCCATACCATCAGCTTTATCCCGTATGCCATTAGTCTTCCCCACCTTCTCTATCCACGCCGCTGTATAGCGACTGAGCTAGACTACCGACTTTTCTGCGCTAATAAACGAGGGGTCATCCCAGTCCAGCCCGTATTTGCAGTGATATAGGTCTTTGTTCGCCAGCTCCATAAACTGCTCACCAAACTTCATCTCCTGCACTGGCTGAATTGCCCCTGTTTGCCTTAGCGAGCGAAAACTCCGCTCTGGCAATTGCACCAAGTAAGGTTGTAGCCTGCGGGATATACCACCGCAGGATTCAACCCAGGAGAGATCATTCAACGCCTTCTGGGCGGTCGGATCGTACGCAATGATCACAGGCAGCATATGGCTATCGATCATTCGGAACGTCTTGGTCAGGGTTTCGTAAGGAATACCATCAACCCGACCGTCCTCGACCATTTTCAGCATGCCCGCCCCCAAATGCTCCTTTCCCTTAATCCAGTACAGCTCACGGAAGTAATCGCGAATCGCGTCCAGGGACAATGGCTTGTCATATCGACGAAACACCGAACGAGCAGCCCCTGCGAATTGCTCGACATCCGGCGGCGTCGGCCAATCACTTGCAACAGCAAATACGTAGACATTGCTCTGGTTTATCGGCCGCTTACCCTCGCGGTTACAGCGGCCCGCGGCCTGGGCGATAGAATCCACGCCAGCCTCGGCACGAAACACGGTGGGAAAGTCGACATCCACCCCGGCTTCAATCAGTGACGTCGCTATAAGCCGACAAGGTTTACCCTCTTTGAGCCGCTGCCGAATTTCAGCCAGCGCCTCGCTTCGGTGTTTGGCGCACATCAAAGTCGTTAGATGCCTCGCTCCAGGTAGGGAAGAAATGCCCTGATAGAGACTCCGAGCATGGCGACGACTGTTGACGATACAGAGCACCTGTTCGCTGGCACATAGCTCATCCAGCAACTCTTCGTCCGAGATGGGCCCGAGATAATGGACGCGAACACGCTCCAGTCTTCTTTGTAAGCCGTTTGGATCAGGGGCCAGTTCGCGTACATTTTCCAAACCGCTAACGAAGCCTTCTTCTGCCTTTAGAGCAGGCTGGGTCGCAGTACAAAGCACAATGCTGGTCCGATAGTTCAGGGCAAGCTCATCCATGGCTGTAATACAGGGTATTAGAAGCTTGAGAGGTAAGGTTTGCGCCTCGTCCAGAATCGCGACACTTCCCGCGATATTGTGAAGCTTTCGACAAGGTGAGCTGCGGCTGGCATAGAGACTTTCGAAGAACTGCACGGACGTCGTCACAACAATGGGCGCCTCCCAGTTCTCCATGGCCAGCCGTAACTTGTCTCTGGATTCCGGGCTGCCGGTGCTTCTGCCTTCTCCGGTAAATGCGCTGTGATGTTCCAGCACAGCCGTTTCACCCAACTTCCCCAGGGCTTCGCGGAATACCTCTGCAGTTTGCTCCACGATACTTGTAAACGGGATCACGAAAATTACCCGACGTAACCCGTGAGTAATAGCGTGGTCCAAAGCAAACGCCAGAGATGCCAGCGTTTTACCACCACCCGTCGGCACGTTGAGGGAAAACAAACCGGGTGATTGATTCGCCTGACCACGGACATGAGACAAAATCTCTGCTCGCACACGGTTTACGTCCGAGTCCGCCCTGAAGCCGCCCAGATGCTGATCAAGTTGGGCCCGCAACGCTTCAAGGGAAGGGAACGTCTGATCTCGCCCTTTTGTCCCGTTTTCTCGGAAAAGGTAGAAGGCTTCTGTATCCAGGTAATCTGAATCTACCAGGCACGAAAACAACATTCGTCCCAGGAATGCGAGCTGGAAACATCCCCGCGACTGGACAGGGTGAAAGCCTTCAGGCTCCAGAGAGTCTTGAGGAAGAGCTATTTCAGCTTCCCAGACCGGCAGGAGCTGTGGCAGTTCCTTCTTCAGGCGTTCCTGAAGGCAGGTTCGCTCACCATTATCCCGCCCGTTAGCAAGCCCTGCGTGATGACCAGCAATCGCATAAGCCAGAAGGAGACCCAGAGGGCCAAAGCGCTCAAAAGCCACCACCGCACCGTGGGTGGCGTGATCTACGCGGATTGGATTACCTTCCAGCCGACTCTGGAACTCGTCGGTATATTTACCCAGATCATGCAGGAGGCCGGCAATCTGCGCCAAACAACTACCGCCGAACAAAGATGCTTTTTTGCTCGCAAGCTCCCCTACTGCGCGAAGGTGATTCGACAGGAGTTGCCATTCAGCTTTGTTGTCGGCTCCGGTAACGGAGTGCGCGTAGAACCGTCTCTCAGCAGCGTCCGACATACCCTCTCTCACTCTTTTTATTCAGCGTTTGCCAATCTACTAATCCAAACTGTCAAAACCTGTCCTGGCCATCCATCCAGTACTTCACGCCCCATCACTGCCCAGCACCCCACCATCTGCCTATACCTTCACAACCCGCCCCACAAACCGACCAAGCCCTTCCTGCAGCCTGTGCTGCACTTTTCGCCTCAGCGCCACAGGGGCCTCTACGTACACATTGGGAATATGCCTCAGGATATCCTGCACCAGCTCACGGTCATCGGAATAAGGAAACGTCAGCAGATAATCCCGGCCATCCCACGCTCCTAATTGTGCGGGATGCCATTGCTGGCTGGCGATCTCGCGCGCAATGGCTCCCTCAAAGCGCAATTTCGCGGTGTGGGCGGGTTTCCCTGCAAATAACCCATAGGACTCAGCGAAACACTGTTCAAGTTCGGCAACGGGAACTGTCTGCCGCTTTGCCTTGCTGATACAGGCCTTTTCGATACGCGAGAGATGAAACGTGCGCAGTTCCTTGCGCAAATGGCACCAAGCATCTACATACCAATTTTCGCGATAATAAATGACTGTTTGCGGGCTGATATCCCGCTCGGTTTTATGGCGGTTATAGCTGCTGTAACGAATAGATACCTGCCGCTCCTGCAACAGCGCCTCGCTGATAATCTGGAAGTGCTGGCCCGGTACGGGGCGGCGGGCAATCGGGAGGACTTTTACCCGCTCACGGAAAACGCTTGGCGTTATGTCACGTACTTTCAGCAGTTTTTCAATTTCGCGCTCAACAGGGCGAAGTTCGTCGCTGAGCAAGCCTGGGCCAAAGTCATCCAGCAGACTAAGCAGCAGACCGAGAGACTGGAGTTCCCTTGCAGTAAGCCATAGACCAGGCAGCTCAAAACGATCGTTCCCAGCTTCCTGATACCACCATCCACGACCTTGTTCGTACACAATGGGTGCGTCCAGGTCCAACTGCATGGTCTCGATCATCCGGCGTACTGTTCGCTCGGTGCATTCGAGGCGCTCTGCAAGCTTGCTCAAAGGTATCGGAAGGCGATGACTGCGGAACAGACGATGGAGTTGTTTTATGCGGTCGAATTTGCTCAATGAAGAAACCTCTACATAGCTTGGTGATATGTCGGGCTTTCGAGGCGGGCTGCTGATCAGGATGAAGTTTCAATAGCAAACCGATGGACTGTCGAGACGTTTCAACTATTGAGATAAACCACCTCATGAGCCCCCCAGGGCTATGCACCGCAAGCGCGATCGCTATGTTGCCAGCACTGACGGGGCTGCCCGAACAATGCAAACGACGCTGCGCCTAGGCTTGCGCCTTGCGACTTTACTTGCAAGGACATGCTGAAACGCTACCGAATTATGTGAAGGTTTCTTGATTAATCTCAGGCTGATTACAAGTCGCGTCTTAATTCTGTAAACGGCGCAACCTCGCCTGCCAGCCGGAAAAATTCACCAAACCCTCACAAACAGTGTTGCGAACTGTTCACAACGTTCACTCGCATTCGCTCTATTACTCATCATCAGACAAACAGATGCCTCATAGCTTAGACTGCGAGCTCGATCCTGATGTTCTTACCCAGCGCTCTGGCTGCGCGTTCGAGGGTCAGCAGCGTCACTGAAGGATTCTCAGGGTCGAGCAACCGCTCCAACGCAGAACGGCTGGTATTCATGCGCCTCGCCAGTTGAGTCTTATTGAGTTTCTGCGCCTTCATCAATTCCTCGAGTTGAAAAGCAAGCACACGTTTAACAGCAATAGCTTCCGCTTCCGCAAGAACACCTTCTTCTTCCAGAAAATCATCGAAGTTACTACCAATGTGTTTACTCATATCATTTCTCCAGGTTGGCTTTGCGGTCTTTAGCCAATTGCAAATCTGCTTGTGGTGTCTTCTAGGACTTCTTAATGAAGCCATGCAGCAAAATCATCTTTTCACCTTTTACTGTAAACAGAATTCGAACAATACGTTGATCAAGGCGACATCTGACCTCCCATAATCCAGGCTCCATTTTTCGCACCACTGGCATCCCGATAGGCCAGCCATATTGAACCGTCTTAATATCGGCACCGATCATCCTCTTGTCCTGCTTGCTCAATCCCTGCAACCACAAGCGAACCGGTTCATTTCCCGATTCTGTTCGGTAAAAAACCACTCCAAGCGGCATATCGGCATCCATGTGAAAAACCGTACCATATTTGGTACGTTTTACACACCTTTGATCATCAAAGCTAGAAGTCTGAGAGTAAACAACCAGACCGTCCAGAGAGGGAGGAAAATGATATGGATGAGTTGATGGTCCTTTGAGCAAAGGATCCAGTGCAGCTCGTACTTGATCACTATTACCACGCCGAGCGCGACATGCATGGCATGGAATTGGATCGCCGCACTAAACTTGTCAGCAGCGATTCCATGGTTTATACCACTGAAAATTTAAGTAACTACTTGCAGATGCCCGCCAATACCAAACATTGCCAGACTGCATGCAAGTTAGTTATTGGTTATTTGAGCCCGCTGCGTCTTGGTGCCTGTCAGTGTCGGCCAATGCCAAATCTGTCCTATTCCCACTCAATCGTCGCGGGCGGCTTGCTGGAGATGTCATAGGTCACCCTGCTGACTCCAGAGATTTCATTGATAATCCGGTTGGAAACCTTCTCCAGCAGGTCATAGGGTAAGTGTGCCCAACGGGCTGTCATGAAGTCGACGGTTTCAACCGCGCGCAGCGCGATGACATACTCATAACGCCTTCCGTCGCCGACAACACCAACGGACTTCACTGGCAGAAAAACGGCAAAGGCCTGACTGGTCTTGTGATAAAAGTCCGCCGCGTGCAGCTCTTCGATAAAGATAGCGTCAGCTTCGCGCAGGAGATCGGCATAGGTCTTCTGTACCTCACCCAAAATGCGCACACCCAATCCCGGTCCCGGGAATGGATGGCGGTAGACCATGTCGTAGGGAAGACCCAGTTCAAGACCCACCTGGCGCACCTCATCCTTGAACAGTTCGCGTAGCGGTTCGACCAACTCCAGCGCCATGTCTTCCGGCAGTCCACCCACATTGTGATGAGATTTTATGACGTGGGCCTTGCCGGTTTTGGCACCCGCCGACTCGATGACATCAGGATAAATCGTGCCCTGCGCCAGCCACTTAACGTCCTCTATCTTTGCGGCTTCATCATCGAATATTTCAATAAAGGTGTTGCCGATAAGCTTGCGCTTCTGTTCCGGGTCAGCAACGCCTTCCAGTCGGCTGAGGAAGCGCTCTTCCGCATCGACGCGTATCACCTGTACGCCCATGTTTTTGGCGAACATGTCCATCACCTGATCGCCCTCGTTTTTGCGCAGTAGCCCGTTGTCGACGAAAACACAGGTGAGCTGATTACCAATCGCCCGATGTAGCAAGGCTGCTACGACCGAAGAATCGACACCGCCGGACAGTCCTAAAAGTACCTTGTCGGCACCCACCTGTTTCCGCACACGCGCCAGAGCGTCCTCAACAATATTGGCTGGCGTCCAAAGCACATCGCAGCCGCAAAGCTCCAGCACAAAGTGCTCATAGATGCGCTTGCCCTGCAGCGTGTGGGTAACCTCTGGGTGGAATTGAATGCCATAAAACGGCTGAGTCTGGTGTGCCATCCCTGCAATCGGACAGCTATCGGTTTCCGCCATTAACTGAAAGTCATCGGGCAGCCGCGTAACTTTGTCACCATGGCTCATCCAGACGTCCAGCAGCGCTTGCCCATCATGATCGACATGGTCCTTGATATCGTGCAAAAGACCGCCCTCGACCGCGACGCGAATCTGTGCGTACCCGAATTCGCTCACGTCCGAACCCTGGACCTCACCGCCAAACTGCACGGCCATAGTTTGCATGCCGTAGCAGATGCCCAGGACCGGCACTCCCAACTCAAACACCAGGGCTGGCGCGCGCGGGGATTGTGCCTCGGTCACAGATTCGGGACCGCCGGAAAGAATAATGCCACGCGGTTGAAAAGCGCGAATCTCGTCGTCACTCATATCCCAGGCACGGATCTCGCTGTAGACGCCGACCTCTCGCACCCGCCTGGCAATAAGCTGGGTATATTGAGAGCCGAAGTCGAGAATCAATATACGTTGATCGTGAATGTTGCTCATGAGTTACTCTCAGCCGCGGTTAAGCGTCCTGCATGCCATATAGAAAATGTCTTGTGTAATGTGCGTTCTGTGCTGCATTAACAAACGAACTAAGCAGCGAAGTCGCAAGCCCAGCAGCAGCAAAAACGCCGCAAGAGCGGCGTTGATAAATCCAGCAATCGTGATCCGCAGCGCCGGCAGCAACGTGATGAAGGGCGCAAGCAGGCAGGCGTCTTTCAGCGTACCGGATAGTTTGGCGCTTCCTTGGTTATGGAGACATCGTGTACATGGCTCTCGCTCATACCCGCCGCGGTCACTTTCATGAACTCGGGGTGCGTGCGCATAGTCTCCAGATCTCTGCTGCCGGTATAGCCCATTGCCGAGCGCACGCCACCCATGAGCTGCTGCACGATGCCAGATAGCGGGCCTTTATACGGCACGCGACCCTCTATGCCCTCGGGTACCAGCTTTTCGCTGCCCTGGCTGGCGTCCTGGAAGTACCTGTCACTGGAGCCCTGAGTTTGCGCCATAGCGCCAATGGAGCCCATTCCGCGATAGGACTTGTAGGTGCGCCCCTGGTAAAGCTCTACCTCACCTGGCGCCTCCTCAGTGCCCGCAAACATGCTGCCCATCATCACACAGTGGGCGCCTGCTACTATCGCCTTGGCGATATCGCCGCTGAAGCGAATGCCGCCATCAGCGATCAAAGGCACATCGGTATCTTTTAGCGCATTGGCGACATTGGCTATCGCGGTAATCTGGGGCACGCCGGTACCCGTGACAATGCGCGTCGTGCAGATTGAGCCCGGGCCAATCCCGACCTTCACCGCGTCCGCGCCTGCCTCAACCAGCGCGCTGGCCGCATCAGCCGTTGCTATGTTGCCGCCAATCACCTGCATGTCCGGGTAGGATGACTTAATGCGTCGGACCCGGTCGAGCACATTGCGGGAGTGCCCGTGGGCAGTGTCTACAACCAGAACATCCGCACCCGCGGCAATCAGAGCATCTACGCGATCATCGGTGTCAGGACCCGTGCCAACGGAGGCACCCACCAGTAGCTGACCATAACCGTCTTTGGCTGAATTGGGGAAGCTGGCTGCTTTGTCAAAGTCCTTGACGGTGATCATGCCTCGCAAATCAAAGTTATCACTGACCACCAGGATTTTTTCGATCCGGTGCTTGTGCAGCAGCGCCTGCACCTCCTGAGAGGACGCCCCCTCCTCAGCGGTAACCAGTCTGTCACGGGGCGTCATAATTGCGGACACAGGAATATCCAGGTTTGACTCAAACCGCGTGTCACGGCGGGTAACGATACCGACCAGGTCTTTGCCATTCAGTACCGGAACACCCGAGAAGCCCAGCGCCCTGGTGAGTTCTAAAAGCTCACCCAGAGTCGCCGTCTGCTGTATGGTGACAGGGTCTTTCACGACGCCCGCCTCGAATTTTTTAACCTTGCGTACTTCTGCTGCCTGCTCCTCCAGGGTCATGCTTTTGTGCACAATACCGATGCCACCCTCCTGAGCGATGGCAATGGCGAGCTTGCCCTCAGTGACGGTATCCATAGCGGCGGACACCAGCGGAATGTTGAGCTGAATGTTGCGAGTCAGGCGGGTTTTGAGGGAGACGTCGGTCGCAATGACTTCCGAGTAGCCAGGCACCAGCAGCACATCGTCAAAGGTCAGGGCTTCCTGGGCTATTCTCAGCATGATGCTTCCGCGATGCAGGTAAACGTGTAAGTATAAATCCACCCTCAACTCGCAGCAATCTATGCCAACACGCGACAGCCAAAATATTGCGCCCCCGGCTCCCGCTACTCTCACCGTCAGCCAGCTGAATCGTCAGGTCAAACGCCTGCTGGAGGGCCACTTTGACTTCGTTTGGATAGAGGGAGAAATCAGCAATCTCGCCACGCCATCCTCTGGCCACTGGTACTTCAGCCTGAAAGATGACGGCGCGCAAGTGCGCTGCGCAATGTTCCGCAACCGAAACCAGCGTGTTCGATTTCGGCCTGAGTCTGGTCAGCAGGTGCGGGTGCGGGCGCGTGTATCTCTCTACGAGGGCCGCGGGGAGTTTCAGCTCATTGTTGAGCACCTGGAGGATGCCGGTGCAGGGGCGCTGCAACGGGCCTTTGAAGCATTGAAGCTGAAACTGGGCGCAGAAGGCCTGTTCGACGCGCAGCGAAAGCGTCCGCTGCCCGATCTCCCGCGCCATATTGCCATCGTCAGTTCTCGCAGTGGCGCCGCCCTGCGCGACTTGCTTACCGTTTTTCGGCGTCGATATCCGATACTGACGCTGACACTACTACCCTCCAGCGTTCAGGGCGCTGAAGCGCCCGCGCAGCTGTGCGCCGCCCTGCTTCACGCCTACGACCTGCCTGATATCGACGCCATTGTCATCGCCCGTGGTGGCGGCTCAGCGGAGGATCTGGCAGCTTTCAACGACGAGGCCCTGGCACGCCTTATTGCTGAAAGCCCTGTGCCCGTGGTCAGTGCTGTAGGCCACGAAACCGACTTTACGATTGCTGATTTTGTCGCTGACCATCGCGCTGCCACCCCCTCCGTTGCCGCGGAAATGCTGAGTCCCGACCAGAGGGAACTCGCGATGCAGCTCGCGGCCGTAGAGCGCCTCTTTGTTCGACAGATGCAGCGCCGGTTGGCGCTGCTGGGCAGCCAGGTCAAAGCTGCCCGCGCCGGTATTCGGCATCCAGGCGATCGACTGCGAGAACAAGCGCAGCGCCTGGATGACCTGGACCTGCGACTGCGCCGCGCCGCTACCAGCGGACTGGCCAGCCGACATCAGGGTATTCGCCTGGCGACCCAGCGCCTGCGCGGTCAAAGCCCCGCGGCACGGCTGCGTACCACATCGCTTACCCTGCAAAATCTACAGAGTCGAGCCGCGCGGGCGATGTCTCAGCTACAGAATCAGGCACATCAGGGATTAACGCTACAACAGGCGAGGCTTCAATCGCTTGCGCCCCAGCGCACCCTGGAGCGAGGCTATGCGATTGTTCGAGACCAAAAAGGCAGGGTGTTGCGCACCACAAAGGACGTCCAAGTCGGCGACCTGATAAGCGCACATCTTGCCGACGGCACGCTTGAGAGTACGGTGACGGCTAGTCTGGCGGACAAGCCAGAATGATCGCCAGGTCTGCAATTAATACTTGGCGGGAAGCCTGGTGTTAATAATGATATGGCGACCTTCGAAGCGGATGTAGTCACCGATCGTCAGGTCTTTGAGAATTCTCGCCACCATTTCCCGAGACGCACCGACCCTGTCAGCAATATCCTGCTGAGTGAGTTTTTCCGGAATAAACATGCTGCCGTCACCCCGCTCCTGAGCCAGGTCCATCAGCACATTGGCTACCCTGCCGTAAACGTCCTGCAGCGCGAGGCTTTTCACATCCGCGGTCAGTTTGCGAACTCGAGCTGCCAAATTGGTAATCAGCTTGCGGGCAATATTAGGGTGCTCATCAAGCACGCGATTAAAGTCGTCCTTGTAGATGATGCAGAAGCTGGATTTTTCGACCGTTCGCACCGAGGCAGAGCGGGAAGAGTCGTCCAATAGTGCAAGTTCACCGAAGTAGTCGCCCTCTCCCTGGGTGTTCATGATGAACTCTTTACCGTTCTTATCACTGCAGTAGACCTTCACCCTGCCGTTCTCAATGATGAACAGCGAATCTGCGGGATCATTCTCATGGATAACGACGGTGTTTTTGGGAAAGGCTCGACTGCTGCTACTCGCCGCCAATGCCTCGAGTTCATCGGCCGACAAGCCCTGAAACAACTCAACCTGTTGCAGTATCACCCCGTAATTCCTTATTCAGCCCTGTTTAGCGTGTAGAGCCTTTTACGTCTGGAAAGTTTCGTATCTGGAAAGCTTCGCAGGTCGTACTTCTACACGTCTGTTTTGAGATTTTTGCCCATCCTCTCCGCACTGCGCGCCTTCCTTATACAAGCCCCGCATCAACATACATGCCCGGCATCAACACCCCGCCAGCGCCGCCGCGCCGTGCAGGCATCCTGTGCCTCTACCATGGCGACGCAAGCAACTGCGCGAGTGTAACCCAAAGCCCCATATTGGCGCACTATTCCTGCTATGGGGCGACCGCTATAATCGGATTTCTCGGAATTGAGACGGCCGGTTTGTCACCAGAAGACGAGGCACAGCCCTTTACTAACCACGTCACGCGCACGCTGGCGGAGCTACGCGATACGGCAGGCGCCATCGCTGCTGAGCTTTCCATGGAACAGCGCGAGGATATGGAGCGTCTGTTTGCTGCCAACGCTGCGCTGGATGAACTCCTGACAGACCGGGAACTACCCGAAGATACCCGCCGCCACGATATTCTGAATGTTCTTGGAGCCATGCGAGGCTATGCCGAGATGCTCTCAGAAGACCTGGCGCCGACCTTCCCAACCGCCGCAGATATGTTGGAGCGAGTCGTTAAGGCCGTCACTGTTGCCACCCAATCTGATCATGGCAGTTCACAGGCAACCCATTCCGCCACGCCTCTGCACACCGACCTGCACGGCACCATACTGGCTGTGGATGACAACGCCGACAACCGCGAGTTACTCACCCGCTACCTTGAGCGCTCCGGCCACCAGGTCATTGTCGCGGCCAGTGGCATGGAAGCGCTCGCGCGCCTGGCCGACAGACAGGTCGACGTGGTGCTGCTAGATCTAATCATGCCGGGCATGGACGGCAGTGAGGTGCTGCGACGACTGAAAGAGTCCGACCAACTGCGCTCAATTCCCGTCATTGTGATTTCCGGTCGCCAGGACCTGGAGGGCATTCTCGATTGCATCGAGGCGGGGGCAGATGACTATCTGTTCAAACCCTTTAACCCCGTGCTTCTACAAGCGCGGATCAAGGCCGGCCTGGAACGCAAGCGGTGGCATGACAAGGAAGAGAAGTACAGACGCAAGCTTGAGCGCAATGAAAGGTTTATCCGCACCACCTTTGGACGCTACGTTTCTGATGAGATCGTTGAAAACCTGCTGGAAGAACCCGAGGGGCTAAAACTTGGTGGCGACCTGCGTCAGGTCACCATGCTCATGTCGGACATTCGAGAATTCTCCAGTCTCTGCGAGCACCTGCAGCCCGAGCAGGTGATGAAGATGCTTAACAACTATCTGGGCGTGATGACAGATATTATCCTGCGGCACCAGGGCACCATCGATGAGTTCATCGGTGACGCTATCCTTGCCATTTTCGGCGCACCGGTGCAGCGCGATGACGACGCAGACCGAGCGGTGCAATGCGCGCTGGATATGCAGCGCGCCATGATCGATATCAATCGGGAAAATCGGCGCGCAGGGCTGCCAGAGATCAGTATGGGGATCGGAGTGAATACCGGCGACGTCATTACTGGCAACATTGGATCAGAGAAGCGCAGTAAGTACGGTGTTGTCGGCCACCATGTCAACCTGACCGCACGCATCGAGTCACAAACCGCAGGCGGTGACATTCTGATCTCGGACAGCACCCTGGAAAACCTCGCACTGCCGGTTGAGATGGGCGACTCTCTGGAAGTTCAGGTGAAGGGCATTAATGATCCCGTCACCATGCATCAAATCCTTGATCGCGATAAGACGCAAAGCCATGCCTCTTGATGTGCTGCTGGTAGAGGACAACGAACTCAACCGTGACATGTTGAGTCGAAGGCTGTTACGGGCTGGCCATACCGTGAGGGCCGCACCTGATGGCGAGCAGGCGCTGGTTGAGATGCGCGCCCAGTTGCCGGATGTGGTGCTGCTGGACATGAATTTACCGGTCAAGGATGGCTGGACCACCTGTCGTGAAGCCCGACTCGATCCCGCACTAGCTGACGCGCGCATCATTGCGCTGACGGCCCACGCGATGGGTGAAGACCGGCAGCGCGCCATGGAGGCTGGCTGTGACGACTACGCCACCAAGCCCATAGACTTCCCGGAACTGTTGCGCAAGATCGACAGCCTGATGGCGAGCAAGTCATGAGCCTGAGTCGCCGACTTACCCTGTCACTGCTGGCCATCCTGCTGATTTTTTCTCTCAACGTAGGCACGCACTTCTGGGGCAGCTTTGCTCGAACTGAAAGCATGAATGATTACCGCGAGTCGGTGTCGGCGCAGCAGTTGGCAACCGGTCTCGGCGTAGAACTGGACGAGCAGCGCACCCAAGTACGAGTACTCGCTGCGCTGCGGGAAACCACGCCAGATCGACTCAGCGATGAAGACCGTGATCGTGCCATTGATAACCTCGGCAACATTACTGACGCAATAATGCAGCTGGGCGCCACAACCCATGACGTGACGCGTCCCCAGTACGACGAACTGTGGACGGCAACGCAACAATTGCTGCCGGTCTGGGAAGCCTTTTACGGTAACTACAACGATCCTGGCTGGCAGCCCGCCTATGCGGAGGCCGATGCGCCCACGCTCTACGATGATGTGCGGGAGCGGTTGATGATACTGGAAGAGCGGCAGAGCTTTATTTCCGATCAGCAGGCAACCATTATCGACCAGACCATTGCCCTCACAGACCGAATTACCGCTATCAGCTTTCTCGCCTCGGTGTTCTTGTCCGGCATTCTCGGCGTCTTTCTGATTCGCTACACCAACCGCTCTTTCAGCCGACTTAAGACGGGCACTCTGCGCATCGGTGCGGGGGACCTGGACTACCGGATCGACGGGATTGAAGATGCGGGAGAAATTGGTGAGCTTGCCAAGGCGTTTAACCACATGACGGGCAAGCTGCGAACGGCGGTCGAGGACGTGCGCCGGGCCAAGGAGAATGCAGACCGAGCCAATGAGGCAAAGAGCAGTTTCCTCGCCAACGTCAGTCATGAACTGCGCACACCGCTGAACGCAATCATCGGCTATAGCGAAATGCTGCACGATGAATTGGGAGATAGCACCATTGATCGCGAACAGTTTCGCAATGATCTGGGCAAAATTATTATGTCCGGCAAACAGCTACTGGCATTGATCAACGACATTCTGGACCTGTCCAAGATCGAGACCGGCAAGATTGAGTTGTATCCTGAAAACTTCAGTGCCGGAGAACTGCTTGAGCAGGCCTGTCAGACCATCGAGCCGCTGCTTGCGCGCAACAATAATCGACTGAAGATGGACGTCGCTGACAAGTTGCCCATGTTTTTTAACGACGCGGTAAAGTTCCGTCAGGTATTTGTTAATCTACTTAGCAATGCCTGTAAGTTCACTGAAAATGGCGAGATCACTGTGCGCGCAGAACCACTGGAAGGCGCCGATCCCCTGGTGCTGTTTTCGGTCGACGATACCGGCATTGGCATGACAGCGGCACAGCAGACAAAGGTATTCGATGCCTTTGTACAGGCGGACAAATCCACCAGTCGCAACTACGGCGGCACCGGACTGGGCCTTGCCATTTGCAAGGACTACTGTGAAATGATGGGCGGGACGATTACGGTTGAGAGCGAACCCGAAGTTGGGACTAGTTTTCGCGTGGTGTTGCCGGTTCAGGCGCATCACGACCTAAAGTCAGATCACGAAGCCGCGTAATCGCCTCTTCACGTTTCTCCAGCTCAGCCCGCAAACTGCCGTTGCTGCGCTTGAGGCGCTCAAGCTGGTTGTAGTTGTCGAGGAAGGATTCCAGTGCATATTGCATGATTCGCACCGGCTCATGTAGGTCCGCACCGGCTTCGATTTTCTGGCGCAGTGCCAGATAGGATTTGTACGCCTCCGGTCGATCGTAGATAGGACTGTCAGGTAGCGTGCTGAGATAAGCAATAGCGATGCCTGCCTCAATATTTGCCAGCGCTGTATTTTCAATGCGCTGATAGCTCTGAAAGTACTTCAGCGATTCAAGGTAAGCGCCGTCGTTCAGCGCATCCACGCCTTTTTCCAGAAAGGTGCGAGTTTCCTGCGCCGTTTCGCAGGCACAGTCGCCGGGCAAGTTCAGATTTAACTCTGGGAGTTCCGCAGCTTCGCTGCTGCTGGTTGCGGCCGGCTGGCTACTGCAGGCGCTCAACATCAGGGCTGCCAGTGCCGAGAGCACTACGCCCAGAGGTACGCGTTCACGCAAGTCAACATTCATGCTGGGATAATAGCCCGCGATTCCTCAGCCTGTCACTCAGGCCGCATGTGCGGGAATAGCAGGACGTCACGTATTGACGGGCTGTCGGTCAGGAACATGACCAGTCTATCAATGCCAATTCCCTCCCCTACCGTCGGCGGCAGGCCATACTCCAGCGCCGTGATGTAATCCTCGTCATAGTGCATGGCCTCCAGGTCACCGGCATCTTTTTCAGCCACCTGAGCGCGGAACCGCTCTGCCTGATCTTCAGGGTCATTGAGTTCCGAGAAACCGTTTGCCAGCTCTCGGCCCGCGACAAAAAACTCAAAACGGTCGGTCACAAAGGGATTGTCGTCGTTGCGGCGCGCCAGCGGCGACACCTCAGCAGGATACTGGGTAATGAAGGTGGGCTGTTCCAGTCGATGTTCCACGGTTTTTTCAAAGATCTCTAGCTGAACCTTGCCCAGCCCCCAGCTCGCCTTGAGCGAAATACCGAGGCCTTCGGCAATACTTCGAGCCTCCGCCTCATCCGAAAGCTGCTCAGCCGTAATGTCCCGATTAAAATGGAGCACCGACTCAAACACGCTCATCCTGGCGAAGGATTGAGCCAGGTCATATTCTGTGCCCTGGTACTGCACCAGTGTTGTGCCCAGCACTTCGTCGGCAACACCGCGCAATAGCGCCTCGGTGAGGTCCATCGCGTCCCGATAGTCCGCGTAAGCCCAATAGTATTCGAGCATCGTGAATTCAGGATTATGCCGCGTGGAAAGACCCTCATTGCGAAAGTTGCGGTTAATCTCGAACACTCGCTCAAAACCGCCTACGGTGAGACGCTTGAGATAAAGCTCCGGTGCCACCCGCAGATACATGTCGAGATCCAGGGCGTTGTGATGGGTGACAAATGGCCTCGCTGACGCCCCTCCTGGAATGGTCTGCATCATGGGCGTCTCCACTTCCATGAAGTCGCGGGACGTCATAAAGCGCCGGATACTGTCGACTATGCGCGAGCGCTGACGAAACACCGCTCGAGAATCCTCGTTGACGATCAAATCAACATAGCGACGCCGGTAACGCTGCTCCTGATCCGCCAGGCCGTGATACTTGTCGGGCAGCGGCCGCAGCGCTTTTGTCAGCAAGCGCGCCTCTTCCATATTGATGTACAAATCGCCCTTGCCCGACCTGTGCAGCGGGCCGCGAGCGGCGACAATGTCTCCCAGATCCCAGGCTTTGATCGCGTCCAGAGTGGCCTCCGAAAGCGCCTTGCGATTGACGTAGAGTTGAATCTCACCGCCATCATCCTGAATCAACAGGAAAGCACCGCGGTTGCGAATTAACCTGCCACAGACGGCAAACTGCTGACTCTCCTGCTCGAGGGATTCCTTATCTGCGTCGGCAAAACGCTGCTGCAGGTCAGCAGCCATGGCGCTGCGCCGGAAGTCGTTGGGAAAGGCGACGCCCTGCTCCCGCAAGGCGTCGAGCTTGGCTCTACGCTCTGCAATCAGCTTGTTCTCGTCGGCCTGTTCCGCGGCATTGGTTTCAGTCATGGTGCTCTCTCATGAACCACGGTAAACGCGTGGTCGTCGGTTGTGTCACGCTACAGCCCTTTCTTCAGGGAGGCCTCTATGAACGGGTCGATAGCGCCATCCAGCACCGCTTGAGTATTGGAGGTCTCAACGTTCGTGCGCAGATCTTTGACCCGCTGATCGTCCAGTACGTAAGAGCGGATCTGGCTGCCCCAACCGATGTCCGACTTGGTATCTTCCACCGCCTGCGCCGCTTCGCGACGCTTCAGCATCTCCTGCTCATAGAGACGAGCACGCAGCATCTTCCACGCCTTGTCTCGATTCTGATGCTGCGAGCGCTCGCTCTGGCACTGGACCACAATGCCTGACGGTTCATGGGTCAGCCGCACCGCGGAATCGGTTTTGTTGACATGCTGTCCGCCCGCTCCTGATGCTCGGTAAGTATCGGTGCGGACGTCCGATGGGTCGATTTCAATCTCGACGCTGTCATCAATTTCCGGCGCCACAAACACGGAGCTGAATGAGGTATGTCGCCGGTTCCCGGAATCGAAGG
>JBCDKJ010000055.1:0-23414 GCA_038746745.1 Pseudomonadota bacterium | reverse complement strand
GGCCGATGTCCCTGCCAACTGCCCGCCACCAAACCCTCTCAATAATGTCTATTGGGGCGATCTGCACGTTCATACCCGCTACAGTCTGGATGCCAGTACACAGGACACCCGCACCACGCCAGATCAGGCGTACGCCTTTGCCCGCGGTGAAAGGCTTGGCTTGCAACCCTGGCAAGATGGCAAGCCATTGCGCAGCCTGCAGCTTTCCAGGCCACTGGACTTTGCGGCGGTCACCGACCACGCAGAACTACTGGGCGAGGTGGCGCTGTGTTCCGACCCGGGCAGCGACAGTTACGGCAGCCTGTGGTGTCGCGGCTTTCGTGCCTTCCCTCGCGCTGCGTTCTTCCTGTTTAACAGCGCCGCAGCCTCAGGCCGCAGAACAGGACTGTGTGGCGACAACGGCGAACGCTGTTTAGAAGCAACTCGCGGACCCTGGCAGGACATTCTGCGGGCTGCGGAGGCAGGTAATGATCCGGCGGGTGACTGCAGCTTTACCAGCTTCCCGGCTTACGAGTGGACCGGTGCTTCAGAAAATCTCTCCAACATCCACCGCAACGTCATCTTTCGCAATAGCATCGTTCCAGTGCTTCCCGAGAGTTTTGTCGATTCCGGCGATGAAAAGGGCCTGTACCTGTCATTGGCCGCAAACTGCCTCGACGCTGGCACTGGCTGTGATGCCCTGGTGATCCCTCACAATTCCAATCTGAGTGATGGCTACATGTTTCAGATGCCGGAGTCACTCGAAGAGATTGCGGCACGACGACGCTTTGAGCCGCTGATGGAACTGATACAGCATAAAGGCGCCAGCGAGTGCTACTACGCACCGGGGGTAAGCGAAGACGAACTCTGCGCCTTTGAGCAGCTGCCTTACAACACCTTCGGTGGCAAATTTATCCGCTGGGGTCGTGAATTGGCTGGGCCCGGTGACGGTTTCGCCCGGGGCGTGCTGGCGGACGGATTGGCGGCGCGCGATACCGGTGGAGCGAACCCGTTTGAGTTAGGCTTCATCGGTAGCACTGATACCCATTTGGGCACGCCCGGCGCTGTCGATGAAAAGAATTTTCTAGGGCATGGGGGTGCGGGCGCACCCGCTGGCGACGAACTACCCTCCGGTCTGGTAGACGATCTCGAGTTCAATCCAGGTGGGCTGGCCGCGGTGTGGGCTCCGCAAAATACCCGTGATGCGCTGTTTGACGGACTGCGCCGTCGAGAGACCTACGCGACCAGTGGTCCCCGCATTGAACTGCGAATGTTCGCTGGCGATAAAATCCAACCGGAGTTGTGTGAATCGCCAGACTTGGTGGAGCAGGGCTATGCACAGGGGCAGCCCATGGGCGCGGTATTGCCAGCGTCGTCAACGCTCAAGGTGGCGGTGATCGCACAGCAGGACCCCGACTCTTTGCCGCTGCAACGACTGCAGGTTATTAAAGGCTGGGTAGATCAGGATGGGCAGCCACAGGAGGCTGTCTACGATGTCGCGGGAAACCCCGATAACGGTGCCAGCGTTGATCTGGCAAGCTGTACACCGCAAGGAGCTGGCGCAGCCAGCCTGTGCACGGTTTGGGCTGACCCCGCTTTCGATCCCGAGCAGCCCGCTTTTTACTACAGCCGTGCGGTGGAAAACCCCAGCTGTCGCTGGAGCCAGCACTTCTGTGCGGCTCAAGGTGTCAACTGCGACCGTCCTCAAACTGTACCCGACGAACTGTCTGCCTGCTGTGCGCCGGAACATCGTCCAACCATTCAGGAACGCGCGGTGAGTTCCCCCGTATGGTATTACCCCGATACGGGTAACGAGGGACCTTAACCCTGGGCATGGTCAAAAAGCCCTGGCTGCACTTCGTGGTCCTGGGCACTGCGCTTTTTTTCCTGCAGGGCTATTTTTTTCCTGAGCCGTTACCTGTGGTTGGGCCGCTGGCAGAGGTGCGTGTGCAGGCTCTGCAGCGGCAGTGGTTGGCGACCACCGGGCGGCTGCCTGCTGAAGCCGAGCTAAAGGCCATGGTGGCGGCGGAGCTGGATAAGGACATGCTGTTTCAGGAGGCACTGCGCAGAGAGCTGCATCGCGTAGACCCCATCGTCGAGCAGCGTCTGCTGCGGAATATGCGCTTCCTGAATCTGGATCGCGGGCAGGGCGACGCGGCCCTGCTGCAAACCGCCTGGCGTATGGATTTACACCTGGGTGACGAGGTCATTCGGCGGCGTCTGGTGCAGCTGATGGAGCAATTGCTGCTGGCGGTCTCACCGCCTGCCCCGGTTACGGAAGCTGCGCTGCGCGCACGTTTTGCGGAGGCTGCAGACAGCTTGCGCCAACCGCCACGGTATACCTTGCAGCATGTGTTCCTCCCCAGGGAGCGTGCTGGTGAGGCAGAGAGTCTGCTCCAGCGATTCCGGGAGCAGAGCCTATCCCCTGAGGATGCCCTCGCCGAGGGGGCGCCTTTTCTATCCGGCTATGCTTTTTCGGCGCGCACGCCTAAGCAATTGGCCCGGGATTTCGGTGCAGCCTTTGTTCTCAATCTGGAACAGCAGGCGACGCCAGAAGGCGGCTGGATCGGTCCCATAGTGTCTACCTACGGCCTGCACCTTGTGTTCCTGGACGCCGCTGAGCCCGCCAGACCTGCACAACTCGACGAAGTGAGAGCGCAGCTAGCGCGGGATCTTAACTACGAATACCGGCAGTCGGCACTGGAGCAGGCCATTGCCTCCCTGCGCAGCAACTACGACGTGCGCTTATGATGCGAGTCTTGCTGCTGCTTTGTTTGCTGGTGTCCCATCAGGCATTTGCGCATCGCTTCGCGCCATCTTTATTGCGGGTATTTGAAGTTGCCGCCGGCGACTACCAGGTGGTGTGGAAAACACCGAGACAGCGCATCAGTGCCGTACCCCTGGCGCCCCTGTTTCCGGAGAACTGCGAGATCACGCAAACCGCCGATGCGGTGGCGGAGGGCACGGGTGTTGTCGAAACCTTAAGGCTGGCATGCGCAGACAGCCTGGTGGGCGAGCGCTTTGCCGTAACCGGGCTGGCGGAGAACAGCGCGACGACGCTGTTTTCTCTGGAAACTCTGGATGGGCTGTACTACCAGTCTCTGCTTTCCGCCGAGGCGCCCGACTTTACCGTTAAGCCTGAGCCTGGTGCAGGTCAGGTAGCGCGCGAATACACCTGGTTAGGCGCCGAACATATCTGGGAGGGCCCGGACCATTTGATGTTTGTGTTCGGGCTTTTTCTGCTGGTCGGCTGGAACCGACGGCTCCTGTACACGGTGACAGCGTTTACCGCGGGACACAGCGTCACGCTGTCGATGGTCACTCTGGGCCTGTTCGACTATCCGGTGACGCTGGTGGAGTTCATGATTGCGCTCAGCATCTTTCTGCTGGCGGTAGAACTGGCACGGACGGAGGGAACCGGTCTGTTTCGGCGCTATCCCTGGTGGCTGGCGGGCGGTTTTGGTCTGCTGCACGGCATGGGGTTTGCGGGTGCCCTGGCAGAGGTAGGCCTACCGCAGTCACAGTTACCGCTGGCCCTGCTGTTTTTTAATGTAGGCATCGAGCTGGGCCAGCTTGCTTTTATTGCGCTGGCGGCGGCTTGCCTGTACGGACTGCGTCAGGTTCTGGGAGCATCACTGCTGCGCTGGCAGCCAGCACCCGTATATGCACTGGGCATTTTGTCTGCCAGCTGGTGTCTGGAGCGGGGGAGTGGCTTTTTCTGAGCTGTAGACTCAGGTACCCGCCATGCTCATCTCCTATGGCTCCGCGTCAGGTTGATGGTTCGCCGGGGTACTTCTTCATTGGGATCAGCGGGTGGAAGGCGAGTTGAATGCCCTCACTGATATGTCCCTCGCTCTCGAGCATGCTGCGGCGTCGCACGTAGCGCCCGGAGCTTGAACGCGTATCGATGGCCTGAGTGGTATCCAAACCGCCGATGCTGGTGAATACACGCTGCAGTTCCATGTTGTAGACGCTCACCCACAGCGATGCCGCCGTCAATGGCCGGCTCCAGTCAAAGCCAGCGGACACGCCATCTCCAGGGCCTTGCAACACAGGCTTGCGGGTAACGCCGTGCCAACGCGCCACGTGGTTTAAACCGGCGGAGAACTGCACTTCCTGCTCTAGCAGGTCAGTAAAGATGATGGCATCGACGTTCTGCTTCTTCTGTAGCTCATCGCGCACGGCAATCATGGTGAGCGAGAAGGTCTTGCGATTGACCTCGCCGGTGGTGGGGTCGTAGACATTACCGTAGACCCGGCTGGCGGTATTCCACTCCTGCTCAAACACGCGGGAGGGCAAGACCCGGTAGCCGTTTTCTTTGAGGTATGCCGCGACCATGCTGTCGACGCGGTCTTCATGGTCCTGCAGATAATTGCGCGAGGGATTGCCGATATTGACCGGCGCAATGACTACCGTTTTGATCGGTGCTGCTTCAAGCTGTTCTTCCTTCAATTCATAGTCGAAGGTGGTTGGGTTGTAGGTGGGCGCGCTGCTGCAGGCGGCCACAAAGGCAGCAATCAATAACGCCATCGGTAACGCGCGACATGGGGAAGAGGGCAGCGATAACAGGTGCATTGAGAAGAGTCCTGGGTGAAAACCCGCACATGGTAACAAAACTGGGGGGGCCGGCCAGCGGACATCGCTGGCCGTCGTAGATTGGCATACCAGCCCATGTCTCAGGCTTGCCGCGCTGGCGGTTTAATTGACATGAACAGAGCCCGGTGGAATGGTAGCGCGACAATTCAGGGAGCAAGTCTTTGTATATTGATGGACCGTTTTACGCCGGCCTTGGCGACGCCGCTGCTGAAGCCGAGCGCCTGGCGCGCATAGGCTACGATGGCGTGTACACGCTGGAAGGCCCCAGCGACCCTTTCCTTCCGTTGGCGATAGCATCCGAGCACGCACCGGGTCTTACCATTGGTACGGCGGTGGCAGTCGCCTTTCCGCGTAACCCGTCGCATATTGCCTATCAGGCCTGGGACCTGCAGCGCTTTTCCGGTGGCAAATTCCGGCTGGGCATTGGTTCTCAGATACGGGCCCATATCGAAAAGCGCTTTGGTGTGGCTTTTGACAAGCCGGCGTCTCGCATGGCGGACTACATCTCGGCAGTAAAAGCTTTTTTCCGGTGCTGGCAAGACAACGAGCCGCTTGATCACCGAGGCGAATTCTTTCAGCACACGCTGATGACGCCTATGTTCAACCCCGGACCGCTGGAACAGGGGCCACCGCCGATTCTGCTGGGTGGCGTAGGGCCGCGTATGACAGAAGTCGCCGGCGAGTTTGGCGATGGCTTGATCGTGCATCCCTTCCACTGCTTGCCGTTTCTGCAAGAGCAGCAATTGCCCGCGCTGGAGCGAGGCATAGAACGCAGTGGCCGCAGCCGTGCCGAGGTCGATCTGCAGGTGTCGGCCATGGTGGTGACCGGTGAAACTGAAGAGGCCTATCAGGCGGCAGAAAGCAGCATTCGTTCCCTGCTTGCTTTTTATGCCTCCACACCAGCTTACCTGCCGCCGCTGGAAGCCGCGGGCTATGCTGAATTGCAGCCAGAACTGAACCGCTTGTCGAAGGCGGGGGAGTGGGATGTGATGGCAGAGCGCATCGATGACGGCATGTTGCAGGCATTCGCCGTGTGCGGTGAACCGCACACCATTGGTCCGGAACTCAAGCGTCGCTATGGCGACTTTGTACAGCGGCTGGGTATCTATGCCCCGTATGCGCAGGACGAGGCAAGCTGGACGGGCATCCTGGAGGACCTCAAGGCAGGGCGGAGCGATGACGGATAAGCCCGTTCCTGAGGGTTATAGAACCCTGGAAGGGCTGAGCCCGGCGGAAGATCACATTGGGCCTTTTTATTATTTGAAGAGCGATGCCGGACTGCGCCTGGGCTTTCGGCCTGGACCGCTGAGCTGCAACGGTTTGGGCACTGTCCATGGAGGCATACTGATGGCCTTCGCCGACTATGCTGTGACCATGCTGGCGCTCTCCGGTGTGCGTGAAAACTGCACCACGGTAAGTTTCACCAGCCACTTCATTGCCTCGGCACGCAGCGGTGACTGGATAGAGGCGCAAGGCGACGTGGTAAAGCGGACAGGCTCCATGACCTTTGTTGATGGCACGCTCAATGCGGACGACGCCGCCATTCTGAGTTTTCAGGCGGTGGTCAAACGTCTGCGTAAGCCCGATCAGGCTCCTGCATGAGCTTCAGTTTGTGGGATGTCTTGCTGCTCTTCGCTCTGGGCGGTTCTGGTTTGTACTTTCTCACTGCGCTGCGAGTGCGCGAGCTCGCACTGATAGCCGCGCGCAGGGCCTGTGACCGAGCCGGAGTGCAGCTTTTGGATGCCACCGTGGTAGTAGAGCGGCTCTCCGCCAGTCGCGATAGTGAAGGTCGCTGGCGCCTGTGGCGGCAGTATCGATTTGAGTACAGCGTTGAGGGCGTTGAGCGCGAACGCGGTCATATCATTATGCTGGGTCAGCGACTGCAGGCGGTCGTCATGGCCGAACACCCCGCGCCAATGGAGCCGCCCCTGCGCTAGTGGCCTGATGCCCCCAATGCCTGTTCTTCTTACAGGTTCGGAGCCTGATATAAAACGCTCACGCCCAACCCAATCAACAGGCAGCCAAACACGCCGTCAATGGCGCGTCGCAGCCTTTGAAAGAAGGCCACTTGTCCAGGGTGCGTCAGTACCAGCGCGATCAGGCAATACCAGGCAGCATCGATCGTCCCCATCGTGGCGACCAGAATGAGCTTGTCGACAGAGGACGTATCTGTGGAAAGAAATTGGCTGAACAATGCCAGGAAAAACAACGCCAGCTTGGGGTTGAGAAAAGCCACGCCAAAGCCATCCCGCGCAGCGCGGGAGAGCGGGGCGGTGGTGTCTTTTTCCGAGCCCTCCGACGGGCGCACTGCTGCAAGCAGAGAAAGGGCACCGAGGTAGCACAGGAACAGGGCTCCAGCGTATTGCAGCATGCTGAACATGACTGGGAACCGGGATATCACCAGTACTAGCCCGGAAACTGCCAGCACAGCGTATAGCGTTACCGCCAGACCGTGGCTCAGAGCAGCCACGAGGCCGGCTTGTCGACCCTGCTGCAGCGCGTGGCGCGCTATGACGGCAAGGCTGGGTCCTGGCGACATTGCTCCCAGCAAACAGATCACTGCGATTGACAGCCAGCCTGTCAAATTGATCGACATGTCATGCTAACCAGGCTGCGTAGAACTACGCATACGTATGAGCGTTTTAGTTGTCCACAGTTTGTGTGGATAACTCTGTAGATAAAGTGTTTGAGATAGCGCTGGAGCCACTGCTCATCATCTATATGACAGATTGGTTAAAAATTAATCAAAAGCTTAAAGTATATAAATATCAATAATATAGAAGTATATATTGAGGCTAATTGTTCAAAGCGTGCCTAAGTATCCGGAAGTTTTTTTTCTCAAAAAGGAGTGTGAATAACATCTTCAGATGTGTTATGCGCGACCGTTTTTGCTGTCTCGCCTCTCTTAGTTATGGCTAACTTTTGGTCCTCGTCGCGATAAGCGGGTTTGAGCGAGTATGTTACGCCGATTTCCATGCAAGTGAGTGCATGCACGACCGATTCAGATGAAATTTCCTCGCATCCATCGATAGTCACGATCGCGTGTGTAGGCTGCAGCTATCACCGAGGTACTGTATGCCTGCTGATGTTTAGATTGGAGCGCTAAATGGGTTGCAAATACGGGCGATCCTGGGCTTGCACTGTGAGCGATAGAACGCCGTTTTCCCCAGGAAACTCCGGGCTTCTTGGCGGCTGCGTGCAGGCGTTGTCAGACCCCGGCGTTTGTTTGACAGCTAAACCCAAATCTCTATAATGCGCGTCTCGGAAATCGCGGGTGATTAGCTCAGCTGGGAGAGCATCTGCCTTACAAGCAGAGGGTCGGCGGTTCGATCCCGTCATCACCCACCATCCGGCCCTCAGCATCCCGCACCGGCCGTCTCCGAAAACATGCAGTACCCCTACCGTTGGACCGGTAGTTCAGTTGGTTAGAATGCCGGCCTGTCACGCCGGAGGTCGCGGGTTCGAGTCCCGTCCGGTCCGCCATCTACTTTACTAATCTTTTCAACGACTTAAAGCTGAATCCTATTATCATAAGTAGCTTTCATCCGGTTTTCTATCAGGTATTCCCTACGAAAGGGCTTATTTAAAGTGCTCCCTATACCCGTTCTACCGCATCATCATTGCTCGTATTTTTCGCGTTTGAAGCGAATTCAATGATCGCTCGAGTTGTCGCCGACAGAATTTCTAGATCGGTGCCAGATTCCAAAATCTTCTCTACTGTCGCGCTCACTAGTGTTGGGTGCTTTGCTTGAACACCATGAAGATCGAAGGTGTCTCTGACCTCGTTACAAGCCTCATCCCATAACTCCGCGCCCATTGTGAGCTTTACTTCGTCTAGAATTTTTGACCTCCACATTACGAAGTTACGAGCAAAAATGGTAATTGCTGGTAGCGGGTCCTCCTGGCTGCCAAGTAGATTGAGAATCACACTATTTTCTTTGCGGTTTTGCTTAGCATTTTTTTTGTTGTCGCTGTCGGCATCGAATACCACGAATGGACTCATTCCCAAGCCGATAGCGATTGCTAGTGGTCTGCTCATCGGCGACTTACCGCCGCAAGTAATGAAATGACATCCGAGCCTTCGGAAATCAGCCCACATGCCATTTAATTGCATGTAAGTAGTCAGGAATGCAACGTCCTCAGGTCCCTCAACAAGAATCGGAATGCTGCAGAAGTAGAGTTCAGTTTGCGAGGGGAGCATGACCTGTTCAACGGCGGCCATGGTTGCTGAGGGGTGTCGCACAGGCTCGCCAAGAGCGACCGCCAAGGCCTCACTCAAGTCGCGGTAGGTGTATTGGCTAACGTTGTTTCCTTGTGAGCCGCCTTGTCTGACCAACCTAATATTTTCAAACCCTTTGCTGCTCACAAAATATGGGCTATGAGTCGTTACGATTGCTTGCGTACCCTTACCTGTCAGTTCTTCCAAGAGGGCAGCAAGGTGTTTTGCCTGCGGAGGGTGTTGATAGAGCTCTGGCTCCTCAAAACCCAGCAGGAGCGTAGGTGAATCGCTCTCCTCAAGATTGGCAAGAACTTGAAGCAAAGCGACCACGAATGAACGCTGCATCCCGTGACCGGACCGAACTATCTCACCTAAAAAGTCACCATCGCCAACTTTGGCTCTTGCAAATGGCTTGTTTATTGAAATAGATTTTTGATCGTCAAAATGCCACTGAAGATTAACCTTGGCCGCGGGGTGCGCCCAGGACTTTAGCTGATTCTGTAATGATGATTGAACGCCTTCAAGAACAGAATTATGCCTATTTATTAGGTCCTTATACTCTTCGTTCGCGCGAAGACGCATCTCCTCGATGGCATCGCTAAAATCGATCTCTGCTCGAATTGTGCGCTGTAGCAAGGCACCGAGAGCACTGTTTTTTTGTTCGTCTTGCTCTTCAGATGGGTCTTTGACTGCAGGTACGTATATCCACTGCACGTATTTCCGTAGCAAATTTGTGCCTTTGCTCCAGCCATAGAATTGGTTGTCACTCTCTGTGTCTGTACAAAGTTCAGGATGTGACTCCTCGTACTCCCTAAGAGCGTCATACATGTTTTGCTTGATTCGCTCGTCAGGAAGATCAGTCACGCTAGAGCGAATGCCCTCATAGATATCTTTAAGCTTCCTGGCCATTGCGCCTTCGTCGTTCGCCTCAAAGTAGGGAATGAATTCACTCATCACTCGTCTAACGCCTCTTTGCACTACCTCGGCAGATGAGGTCGGCTTGTTAAAGTTTGCCTTGGCAGTAATCGTGAGTTCTTTCTGTCTGACGTATGCACGGAAGTCTTCAGCTGCTTCGTCGGATAAGTCTGAGAACGTACATCTGATCTCAATGGGCTCTTGGGTGTTCTTATTGAAAAAGTCCTCTTCTGTAAGGTTGATCACATCAGAAGGTGCGGCTGTGTTCCTGAAGAAAACATTTAGAGCCATCAGTACAGTGGACTTACCCGATCCGTTCGCGCCCACTAACGTGTTGTAGCTATCAAAAAGAATCTCCTGATCTTTGAAGCAACGAAAATTCTTAATGTGGATTCGTGAAAGCCTCATGGGTCCTCTCCGTGCAATAGGCGAGTTGGTTTGTCCGACTTACTGGTGCAAAAAGAAGGTAGACCACGGAGCCTAAAATTATCGTGCGAAGCATCAAATGAAGGATCATTATCCGGTGCAGTAGCACTCCTTGCCGTTATGCGCCCGCATCCAGAGACGGTAGCCCAGTAGAATCAAGGGGTTTGGGGGGGGGCGTGGAGGGGCAGGGAGGACGAGGCCAAGCGTTCGAGTCCCGTCCGGTCCGCCATTTATTCCATATAAATCAAGCCCTTACGTCTTTCTCCACATTGGGCACAAGGCTGCGTTGCACCGATCGAACCTTCGGCGCCGGACATAGGCTGTGCACGCGAGTTTTGCCCTGGATCGTGTGTGAATATTTGTGCATATCGAGGCCAACGCAGTGCAAAGACTGATTTAGACTCAAGAGGCTCGAAAGAGCACTACTTCTATAAGAGCAGAGAGACGTCCGCCCATGAACAATGTGCCCTTCAAAAAACGCCATCTGAGCCTCGCCATTACTCTCGCAGGGTCGGTGTTCGCGTCATCCATGGTGAATGCCCAGGAGCAAGCGCCGGCAAACCAGATCATCGAAGAAGTCGTCACCATCGGTACCCGTGTGCCTGGCCGCAGCGCGGAAGATATACCCGTGCCCGTTGACGTGCTGACGAACGAAGCCCTCACTGCGACCGGCGAAACCGAAGTTGGCAGGATGCTACAGAAAATAGCGCCTTCGTTTAACTTTTCCAGCTCCAGTATCAGCGACGGTACCGACGCGCTGCGCCCGGCTACACTGCGTGGTCTGGGTCCTGACCAAACGCTGGTGCTGGTGAACGGCAAGCGCCGTCACACCAGCGCCTTGATCCACGTTAACACTTCAGTGGGCCGAGGTACCGCAGGCGTGGATATGAATGCCATTCCCGCTTCTTCAATAAAGCGCATCGAAGTCTTGCGCGATGGCGCCGCCGCCCAGTACGGCTCAGACGCGATTGCCGGTGTCATCAATATCGTCCTTAAAGATGATACTGATGGTTTGCTGGACAGCTCCTACGGTGAGACCGAGGAGGGCGATGGCGAAACCTATGTTGTCAGCCTGTCAAAGGGTTTTGATATCGGGGATAACGGCGGCGTGCTGCACTTGAACGGCGAGTATCGCGATCGGGGCAGGACAAATCGAGCCGGACTCGACGGCTCTCGCCAGTATCCGCTGCAGGCTGATGGCAGCTTTGACCCGCGCGAGTTCACCTTTGATCGCAACAGTTTCATCATCGGTGACGCAGACTCTGAGCAAACCGCACTGTCTGCCAATTTGAGTCTTCCTCTGAGTAATGGCATGAACCTGTATGGTTTCGCCACTTACTCCGACCGGGACAATACCTCTCGGGGCTTTTACAGAACGGCAGACGATGCTCGCAACCCCGGCGGTTTCCGGCCTGATGGTTTCCTGCCCAATATCAACACCACGATAGAAGACCTTTCTTTCACCGGCGGCATCGAGTTTACCTTAGGGGATGACTGGGAGGCCGATGCGAGCATTGGCTATGGCAGCAACACCTTTGAGTTCAATATCAGTAATTCCCTAAACGCGTCCCTGGTGAATGCAACGGGCGACAGCCCCTCCAGCGCAGATGCCGGTGACCTTGAGAACGAACTGCTCACCTTGAACTTTGATGTCTATCGCACGACTGACTGGGGCAGCATCGCGCTCGGGGCCGAGTACCGTGAAGACACCTACACCCTCAACGCGGGCGAGGAACTCTCCTGGCAGGATTATGACAATGTGTTCGACGATAATGGCATCCTGATCGATGGTGGTGCCGCCGGAGGAATACAGGTATTCCCGGGTTTTCGTCCTGAAACAGAGGTGGACGAAGATCGTGATGCCTATTCCCTATACGCCGACATTGAATATGACGTGAGCGACGCGTGGCTCATAAGCTTTGCCGGGCGTTATGAGGACTATAGCGACTTTGGCGATACCCTGAACGGTAAGCTCGCCACACGCTATATCGTCAACGACCTGCTGACGCTGCGCGGTGCGGTGAGCACTGGCTTCCGGGCACCGAGCATGCAACAGCAGTTCTTCAATGGTATCAGCACCCAGTTCGACGCCGACGGTAATCCCCAGGAGCGCGGCACTTTCCGCAACGACAGCGCGTTGGCACAGGCGATTGGTATCCCGCAACTGCAGGAAGAGACCTCTACTAACTTCAGTGCAGGTTTCGTCTTAACGCCCGCGGATGCCTGGAGCATCACCGTTGATTACTACTACATTGAGATTGATGATCGCATCGTGATCAGTGGCGCCTTGACCACCGGACTGGATCCAACCCTGGACGCCGTGTTGAACCAGCTCGATATCAGCCAGGCGCAGTTCTTCCTGAATGCTGCAGACACTGAAACTCAGGGCGTTGATGTCGTAGTCACTTACGATATGTTCCTGAACAATGGTGCGACGCTGGATTTCTCATTGGCGGCCAACTTCACCGAGACAGAGATCACGGACATATTTGCGCCAGACAGCCTCTCGAACCTGGATCCCGAAGATATCTTTACCGAACAGGATCAAACCATCCTGGAGGACTGGCAGCCGGAAGACCGTATCAATTTCGTTACCACGTATCGCCAGGGTGGTTGGTTGGCGCAGGTTAGCCTCAATCGTTTCGGTGAATACACGGTGTTGGATGGCGACAGCCAGACCTTTGACGCGAAAATCCTTACCGATGTTCTGGTGAGCTATGAGTTCGACAACGGGCTGCGTATTCGCGTCGGAGGCAACAACATCTTCGACGAGACACCAGATACCAACCGGATAGGCCAGTCCCGCAGCAGTCCCGACGGTGGTCTGGTTGACCCGGTGACCGGTCAGTTCGTAATCGACTCACCTGGAGTGTTCCAGTTTTCACGGAGGTCAGCGCCCTTCGGCTTTAACGGGGCTTTCTACTACGCGGGTATTAACTATTCGTTCTGATAGCTAGAAACTTGAGCTCAAAGAGATGCCAAAAGTCTGAGGTTGGCGAAGCCGAGAGAACAAAATAGCATTACTCAGGTCATCAAAGCCTAGCGCTGCATTGGCTCCGCCGATGTTGACGGTTTCTGGGGTTCGCTCGTCAAACAGGTTGTTGGCGTAAACGGTGACGACGAGTGCGTCACCGAAATCATAGCCGACCTGGGCGTTCACGATAGTCGTTGCATCGATTCGTTCGGTCAGGCCATTATCCAGCGTACTCTCGTCGAGATTAAAGATATCTGAGAAATACTCGGACTGGTAGTTGGCACTGACACTGGCAAATACGCCGTTCGGTGAGCGGTATTCCACGCCAACGTTCAGCGAGACCGACGGTGAGCGGTCAAGTTCGTTGCCAGCAAGGTCGAGGAATTCGTTCTCCGGCGTCGCTGGGTCATCTTGCTGGATAACAAACTCGTCTACATTAGTCTCCAGCAGACCCAGACTGGCAAACACCTCCAGCGTTGAGGTTGCCTGATACTCACCGAAAAGCTCAAGCCCGTATAGTGACGTGGCACCAGCATTGTCAGTAATAGGGAACCCTTCATCGTCGATAAAGCGAATCTGCTGGTCTTCATATTCGCTGTAAAACAATGTGCCATTCAGCCTCAGGCGCCTGTTTGGCCATTCCGCACGCCACCCGGCCTCGACGGTGTCGAGAAATTCCGGGTCGAAGGTATTCACCCGAAAAAGCTGATCTGATTGCAGGGAGTTGGAGAGAAAGGTGCCTCCCGCGCGGTAGCCACGCCGATAGCCCAGAAAAGCAGAGAGGTCCTCGTTGATCTTGTAGGTGATTGAGCCACTGGGAAGCAATACAGACAGGCTGTCGGACTGCAGTGGCTCTGGTGGTGCCAGGAAGAACGGTGCACCTAGCTCGCAAGGGAAATCCACTAGATCACCGGTCGGTAAGCCAACAATAAAGCCAGGCACAGCGCCGATACAGGAGTCTGGAGCGAAACTAAATGTGGGATCTCTACTTTGGGTGGTAAAGCGCTCGTCGTCATAGCGTATGGCTGCATCAAAGACCCATTTCTCGTCCGTCTGGTAGCGCCAAGATGTGAAGAACGCAAAGTTTTCAACGTCTGTTGACACTGTGCCGCCGAATGCTAGAACGCTGTCTGCTGGTTCAAACGAGAATGGGAGAAGATTGGCGAGTATATTGGTCTGCGATTGCAGGTCATCGGTTTCGGTCGAGAAGTAGAAGCCACCTACAGACCCTGTGATATTGCCGAAATCAAATTCAGCTCGGGCCTCCGCTGAATAAGTTGTGGTCTTGCGATCTGAAGCCAGTCCAATGTCGGCAAACCGATTCTGTGTACGAAAATTATCCTCAGACATTCCGTCGACATCTTCGAAAGTGCCCAGCAGCTTAAAGGTCGCTCGGCTGTTGAGCGAATAGGTCAGGTCTGCAATGAATTTGTGTGCTTCAACGGTTTCGACCACCTCTCGTTCAAAAAAGGTTGTGTAGCCCTCTAGATCGAAATCCAGATCACCGCGCATTCCGGTTGCCGACGGCTGATTGCCACCGGGCCGATCGTTGTATTCCACTGTCAGCAAGGCGCTTAGACCACTAATAGCCTCTGGCTGAATCAACAACCGGCCACGCAGAGTGAGACTCTCACGAAAATCAACCCGCTCGCCGGTAAACCCATCATCAATAAATCCATCGAACTCCTGATAGTCAGCGCTCAGACGAAACGCGAGTTGGTCTGCGACGAGCGGTCCGGAAATGGCTGCCGCAGTTTGTAGTGTGCCGAACTCCGCAACCCGAACGCGGGCGGCACCCTCCCAATCAAAGCTTGGCTCTTTTGACTGCAGCACAATCGCACCAGCAATCGAGTTGCGGCCCTGCACCGTGGATTGAGAGCCGCGCAGGACCTCAAGCTGTTCGAGATCCCAGGTGCTCGCTCCTCCGAACAGCAGGGTATCGCTGGACAGCGGGACGCCATCCTGAAACACGTTTATTGCCTGGCCTTGTCCGGCGCCACTGGTACCTCGCCGGGCAATTCCGCGAATGGCAATAGAGTTAATATCATCACCAAAAATTGACACATTTGGCGTACGTGCAAGTGCGTCACTAATATCGAAAAGGTTTTCTCTGTCCAGCCGGTCCGCTGAAAACACCTCTACGGATTCGACGGTGTTTTGTAAAGCTATAGGCTGCTTCCTGCCGAGGACGATAACCTCCTCGATTTTAGCCTCCCCGTGATTGGTCCGCGGTGCGGTATTTTGTGTTAAGCCTTGTGTTGCCGGCGAAACCGATATAACAAAGGTGCCGTTAGCTGACTGACTCACAACAAGGTCCGACCCATCTACCGCCTGCCGAAGCGCGTGAATTGCGCTCTGCGCTGAACGCACCTGTGCGCTTTGAACGCCGCGCATCACGCCGCTCTTTGACACAACATCCACGCTGAAAAACTCCGATATCTCTGCAATAACCTCGACCAACGGAGCGACGGGGGCAGAGAATGAGTCAGTGGTGTCTCTAGCTGTTGCTACTGCGCTTGTCGCTGAAGAGAACACGAAGGTGAGAAAAAGAATGGGTATGAACCCTGTCTGATTTCTCTGCGTCACGGTAAGCACAGATGAAGCCTCCTTGGTACAGTATATGCAAATGCGAATCATCTGCATGCTCATCTAAAGAGACCGGCTAGGCAGCAAAATCGTAACTTGGCCGTGTCGAGTCCGTACCAAGACTAATCAGTTGGGCGTAGCGAGAGCCTTATGAATTCTTCTGTAATGAGGACATCGACCGGATGTACATCACCTAACGATCTCAGCATCCTCGGGATATTAGAGATGCTGTAGAAACCGGAAATCCTCAACGGATCAGAATTACGTAAACTTCCATCGACAATGATAGGTCGAGTCTCATAGCGCCTTGCATCCTCAATGACTTCGAAAATGAGTGCATCGGTGTAAACCAGCCGTCCGTCTCGCCATGCTCCAACATCGGATACGACAGTCTTTTGAATCGCCGAAATCTCACTTCCTTTCGCAGCATGAACAGTATCGCCAGCAGATAGCATGACAAGCTTACGCGTAGCACCGTTAGGGGCACTTTGCACGCCAGGAGTGTCCACCGTAACCGAGCCTTCTTGGACTGAAACGCGAGAAACCGCACCCGCATTTTTCACCTCGAATTTCGTGCCAGTAACCACTGCCAACATGTGACCGGTATTTACAGAGAATGGCCGCGCCTTGTCTCTCACGACGTCAAAAAAAGCAGCACCTGAGGCCAGGGAGACGGCCCGCCTGTCAGTATCAAAACGAATGCGGGCGACGCTGCCGTGCGCGAGCACCATCGAGCTGCCATCCGGAAGCGTAACGTTCGTAAGTGTGCTATCAGCCGCGTAAGAGGCAACCTCAATATCTGCATTACGTGAAAGAAGAGAGTTGGGAAATTCAGGACTTACCAGCATGAGCAGGAGAATAAGGCAAGCAGTCGCGGCTATTGGCCGTATCAACCTGAAACCGACGAAGTGACGCTGCAGACCGCCGCCCAATTTCGCAAAGCCCATCAAACGCTCTCGTAAAAGCGGCTGCGACACTTCGTGCCGTAACTCCCTCCTAGTGAGCGTGCGCAGGCCCCGCGCGACACTCATGCTTTCTTCAAAGTGCTTTTTGTGCTCACTGCATGCATCAATCCACTGTTCAAACTCACGCCACTCACGTTCCGACAGTTCGCTGTCCTCAAGCCGAGTTACCCAGTGAAAGGCTTCGTCGCGAATTTGCCGTTCATTTCTCATTTTGATGGTCAACTACAATGCGTCACTAGCATGACAGTCTGCCAGCGCGAGGGCTGTCGCAACTGCGTTCATTGCCTTCGCGACGTGTTTAGACGCAGCCGGCCTGCTTATACCCAGCTCGCGCCCTACATCCGTGATGGACAACCCATCAATTCGATTGAGAACAAATGCCCGCCGACGAACGGCAGATTGCTGCATTAACGCGTCATTGATGATGTCTAACTGCTGCCTGCTATATAGGACCGATTCGACAGGGCTTTCGTAACTGCTGATGTCGGTGTGCAGTCGGAGCCGTAATTCAGGTTCATTTCTTGTTCGCGTGGCAGATTTCGCCCGTTCATTTAACGCGAGATTCCAAGCCGCTCGCCGGAGATAGGCACCTATATCTGAAATATCGGCACTGGACCCTCTTTCCAGCAATTTCTGAAACGCGAGCTGAGAAATGTCCTCAGGGTCCGGGGGGCCGTCACCTATTCTGCTTCTCAGAAAGCGGCGTAGGGAATCGACATGCTCTTCATAGAGCTTTCCAATCTCGAGTGTTATTCCCTCTATGTCAGCGTCAAGATGCGGGTTATTGCTCATTTTTTTACAAACGTAGCTAGCGTAGCTAGATAGTTCCTAAGGTTGCCAGATAGGTCCTAAGAGTGTCGACGGAGCCGCTTATCGCGTGGCTGGCATGCGACATACACCGCTAAAAGAGCACTTTTTGCAAAAAATGTCGAATCCCACAAAATTTACACAAGTTAACCACAACTTGTTGGCTAGACCGGCTATCCGGCCTGTGTAATCTTTACGTTGTGGCTGCGGATATGCGCAAATCCGCAAAAAGCCATGCCCCGATTGGCCGGGGCGGGACCACACGCCAAGAGTGGTCAACGGGCAGCAAGCGCTGCTGAGTCAGCCAGTCTCTTGAGACGGAAGTGCACGACGCGGAAGGTAACGGAAGCGGAAGGGCACGGAAGAGCAGGAGGCGTGCAGGCAGGCCGGGAAAGCCTTAGGGCGGGACCGGCGCGCCAAGGCGAGGCAGAGGTGAGCGGCTCGAACGCGTAGAGGCAAGCAACCGGACTGCTACTGCGGGTGGACGTTGCCAAGCGTCAAAAAATATCGGGGACTTCGGTCCTTTGGCCGGTAGAGGTTGGACCCAAAAGGGCGAGTGTAAAAGCGAGCGCGGAGGGTGTAACCAAGGCCGAGCCGGGAAGGCTGCGCGGAACAGTGGGTAAAACCGCGGGGATGCGAGCCGGACAGGCTGAACGAAGGGGGATGGTGTTCGCACCGTCCCCTTTTTTTTGCTTTTTGCGTTTGAATTTTGCCTCCGTGACTTTTGCAAGCCATACCAGCGGACCCTGCCGGGCGCCGAATACAGAATGTACCGGTCACCGTAGGTACACTTAAATCGCTGTCTGCTGCGCTGGCCATTCTGATGTTTGCGGCCCCGCTATCTCATAGAACGCTTCCTGCGGTATAAATCATATTTCGTCTGACTCGTAGGGATGCCATCGTGGATCAACGCGTTGAGGTTTACGCAGAGTTTGCTCGTCGGATGCGAGTAACTAACGATCAGGCGCCATTGAATGGTGGCATTGTTAGCCATTCCGCTCGCCTTGGTGGGCCGCCCATGCAAGCGGAGGCAGTGCTTGAGCCAGGCTTGCACCTGTCTTGTGCGATTGCTGAAAGCACCTGCCACTCCGACGAGTTCGGTAGTTTTCAGTCTCGTGGCGCAATTCTCACTGCACTGTTCGTCCTAGAAACCGGCGCACGGTTCGACACGCACACCGCGGGCGGCCCTATTCGGTCCTTTGGTCACTATGTTCCCATTGATGAAATCGAAGCAGGCGACCCGCTGATTGCACGAATTGCTTCTCGTATAAAGAACCAGCCGATTGTCTGTATTGCAGGCCGGGCATTGTCGGTTGTGCCGCGTCTGACGTCTGAACTTCCTGTCGACGACCCGATGGTCTCCAGCAATCTGCTACAGGCGCGTGGGCTGGAGTTGGCTGCAGTCGTGGCAGCGCATTTTGATCAATCGACGCGCACCGAGCATGGCAACCTGGCCCAACGGTATGCACATCGAGTGCGGGATGCCATTGAAGCGCACTTGGATCAACCCAATCTGCTTAGCGATCTCGCCTTCAGAACAGGCTTGAGCGTGCGAACGATCACGTCGTCCTTCCGCACTACCTTTGGTGAATCTATAGGTGACTACCTGCTGCGCCGCCGTATGGAAGTGGCGGCTTTGGCCATTGAGAGTGGCGCCAGTGTTCACCAGGCGGCGTACCTGGTGGGTTACACACCTAATGCTTTTTCGAGGGTGTTCAAGCAGTACTACGGCGTCAATCCCAGCTCGCTGCGAGAGCATTCACCCGATTAGGTAGCATGTTTGCCCGTTGACATAGACGGTTTTGCTTGAGACTCAGTAAATGCCAGACCTAGAGTTATCCGGTAATGATTATCACTTACTGACTCTAGATGACTTACTCCAACTCTCTCTCGCCTAAACACATCGCTGTTACAGCAGTCTCCCTTTCCCTGGCTACTACTTTTTTGAAGGCTGCCCACGCTCAGGAGGATGCCGCAGCGTCAGCGCCAGAGCGCGCCATTGAAACCATTATCGTGCGTGGACAAAAACGTGATCGCACGCTGTTGGATACCGACGTCTCTGTGACAGTCCTGGATCAGGATTTCATCCGGGAGACGCGTCTGCGCGACCTCCGCCGCATCGACGATCTGGTGCCGAATGTGCAGTTTAATGAAGCAGGGCAGCTCAGCTCAGTGTTCGTGTCGATCCGGGGTATTGAGTCAAATCCCTTTATCGTTAATCGGGCGGCGATTTATATCGATGGCATACCGTTTCGGGAGCTGAGCAATGCCGTACTCAACCAGATATCCTCAATAGAGGTGTTGCGCGGGCCCCAGTCCACACTGTATGGCGCGAACAGCGAAGCGGGCCTGTTGCTGATCACAACCCGGCAGCCTCAGGAAGAGTTTGAGGGACAGCTACGCCTGACCACAACTTCGTACAACGGGGATTCAGGCTACGGTGTAGATGGTTTTCTGGGTGGCTCATTGGTCGACGATATTCTGCTGGGTTCAGTCGCCTTTAAGGCCTCCCGTGAAGATGCCTTCGTCCCGAATATTGCCGCTGCTGATGGTGAAAATGGTGAAGTCCAGGATCTGTTTTTGTAGGGGCGATTGCGTTTTACGCCTACCAGCGACCTGATCATCAATGCAACCGCTTACATTCTGGACACCGATGCACCTGGCCTGTTTGACCAGGACTTTATTCCGCAGGACCGCGCACTCTACAACGCCACCTACCGGGATCTTGCCAACAACGGGCTCAGCATAGGGAAATTCGATTTCATCAATGATGCGCCCAAGCGAACTGAGGAGCAGAACATCGTAGCGGGCCTGAGTGGCACCTACTTTTTGCGTCACGGCACGATAGACGCAGCCTTTTCCTATGCGAACACCGAAGAGGAGTCCTTTGGCCTGGATTTGGATTCCACGGCCTTTGTGACAGTCGCTGGCGGCGAGATTGAGGAGGAAACCGTGTACAGCGGTGAGGTGCGCTTTGCCTCGCCAGACAGCGATGTATTTGAATATCTTCTCGGTGTGTCGTGGTACCGACAAGAGGATGATATCCGGCTGGGCACAGGGTTCGGACAGCCCACAAGTCTTGATCAATACTCGCTCACACCACTGCAGTCCAGCCTGGCTGAGGATTACGCAATATTTGGGTCGGTCACAGCACGCCTCGGGCTGGATGGGCTACACGGCACTCTCGGTTTGCGCTATGACTACGCCCAGCGAGAGACTCGGCAGCGGGCAGGCGTTCTGGATATCGGATTTACCGAGTTTGTCTTTCAGGACATCGCCCTGGACGAGACCTTTGACGCCGTGCTTCCACGGTTTGCTTTGCGCTACCAACTCCGTGACAACCTCAACCTCTTCGCTAGCGCCTCGCAGGGCTATATTCCTGGCGGCTTCAATCTCGCCGCCGCCGAAATTCAGTTAGCGGACGACGTCGCCACATTCAACCAGGAGTCGATCTGGAGCTACGAGGCGGGATTCAAGTACGCATTTCCCAGCGGGCGTGGTTATCTGAATGTCGCAGCGTTTTACGTAGAGTCGGACAATTGGCAGGAAGTCCAAGTATTGTTTAACGATGATGGCAGGGTTGTCTCAACTGCCTTCATTTCAGCAGATGCCTCTATTGAGAGCATGGGCTTTGAGATCGAGACCTTGTACAGCCTTTCGCCAAACCTGAAGTTCACTGGAGCCTTTGGGTATTCAGATGCTACCTACCGGGATTTTCAGGTCTCGGAGACAGAGAACCTCGAGGGAAACTCCGTCAAACTGGTGCCAGAATACGATGCCAATGTGGCGCTGAGATACGAAACCAACAGTGGCTTTTTTGGCCGCGCTGAACTGAGCTTCACGGGTGATATGCCTCTGAACGAACGGGCCACCGCGGCGCAGGACGCCGTTACCGTGGTCAATGTGCAGGCGGGCTATGAGGGCGACACGGTGTCGGTACGGGTTTTCGGCGAAAATCTGACCGACGAGCGCATCTTTACCGGTTTGGCTCTGGCGAACCCCGGCGGCGAAGATGGCAATGAATACGCGCCTCTGGGTTCACCGAGAATTATCGGGGTCGAACTGGAATTCAACTACTAACGCCAAGACCATCTGGCGTCTGCTGTCACGCATTGAAGTCGGCTATATATCAGAACTGAGCGTCTTTCTGCGTGCCCCGGTCATAATGCCCTGTCAACACAGGCTCTCTGTTATCCTTCTGTAGGACGCTACGTCGCTATGACAGTTGAGAGAGATAACACTTATGAGCAATCCCGTCAGCGTTGAATCCAAGGACTCCCACGTTCGCATCACCATGGATGATGGCAAAGCTAACGCTCTGTCCTTTGCGATGCTGGAAGGTGTGAATGCCGCCCTTGACCAGGCCGTTGCAGAGAACAAGGCCGTTGTGCTGCTGGGGCGGCCGGGCAAGTTCTCGGCAGGCTTCGATCTTAACGTGATGGCGAAAATGGACGAGGACACCGCCAGACTGCTACGCCTGGGTTCGAGCTTGTCGGTGCGCCTTATGGATTTCAAAACGCCGGTAATTCTTGGTGTCAGTGGCCACGCTCTGGCGATGGGGGCGCTGCTTTGCCTGTCGGCGGACTACCGAATCGGCATCAGTGGCGACTATAAGCTCGGACTAAACGAAGTGGCCATTGGCATGACCTTGCCCTGGTTTGGTGTTGAGCTGGCGCGAGATCGTCTGGCCAAGGCCCACTTTAATCAGGCGGTTAATCTGGCGCGCGTTTACGATCCGGCGTCTGCAGTGGAAGCGGGGTATCTCGATGAAGCCGTGCCAGAGGCAGACTTTCTGTCACGCCTGGAGGACATGGCGCTGACGGTTTCTTCACTCAACATGACCGCCCACCACAACAGCAAGCGCCGGGTTCGGGAAGACTTCTTTGCCCGCTATGAGCAGGCGATAGAGCGTGACTTTTCGGAGGGCGGGCTGATTGCCGCGCCCTAGTTTTCGTTTGCCCGGCCCGCTTTGACGTGACATACCGACACAGCGCTGAGCGCACGCCACCTGCACGCGCCTGCAATACTGTCATAAATCATCAATATCCGTGGGCAATATCCAGACGCGCTCTCACCATGCGCGCCCAGCGACCGAAGATAATCCGGACGTCGCGCATGTTGGTAACAGCGTTGTTAAGGCCCCACATCGGGGTGCCTTCCCGCGAGTCTTTAACAATCGCCAGCACCGTATCAGTTTCGCTGTCGCCGAAGGCAAACGTTATCGCCATCGCACCAGCACCTTCGGTGTATACCCGGCTGCGGCCGGTGGGGCGAGAGCGGTTATCGTCCTTGGCTGCGGTGGGGGCGATTTCCGTCAGCGCCGCGGCTATGCGCAACACGTCGGGCCCAGGCGCGTCTACAATTTCATAGTCACCGGTTTCCGCTAACTCTTTTTCAAACATTTCGCGATACGCCGTGGCCAGACTCTCGCGGTTCTGGGCAGTGAGTTCAAAGGGCTGGTTCCCCACCGTACTGCTGGTATTGCGGGGCTGTTTCACCACGGTTTTACTGGTGTCCAGGTCATTCAGCATGATTTTAGTGTACCTGCTGAAATCGACGTCGGGATTGGCATAGGCAAGCCCCACCGACGCGTTGGTCACCCGGTACAGGTTGCCGTCAATCGCATCGTCTTCATCAAATTCAAACTGCCCTGTGCTGCAGGCGGATAAAAGGAATCCGACTAACAGACAAGTAAGGGTGAGAGTGTGGCTGCGGGTGCAGGTGTGTGTGTCTGTCAGGCGCATGGTGAGAGAGCTCCTTTGTTATCGAGGTTTGTTGCTTTTATTGTGCTTGTATCGCCGTAGCTCGGGGCAGTGATTTCCGCGCATGACCAAAAGTGTATGCCAGCCCACAGGGGCCTTCAAATGGGCGCTGTACATAGCTTCAGGAGCACCAGGGCCTTGGCTTGGATGCGGCTTCTACCTATAGCACAGCGCAGGTGTCATGG
>JBCDKJ010000054.1:0-25098 GCA_038746745.1 Pseudomonadota bacterium | reverse complement strand
GCCTGCACTTCCTGCTGAAATGCCTTTTCGTCCGGACTGAATTCCAGGTCCATGGTGTCCTTGCCTCAGAGAGTGCCCATGGCCCAGCGGATGCCGCGCCGCAGCAGTTCGTAAAATTCCGCGTTCTGCCAGGCACCCAACTCTGGCTGAGGATACTCCTCCACCATGGGTTGCATATCGTACTTGCCACGACTGTGCCCCAGCGTCAGGTAAAGCACCTCACCGTCACCGTAGGGGTGTAAATACATAATGGGACGGGGCTCATCGTGCTCCCAGTCGGCATCCACAAACGCTTCGGTTGTTCCAGTCCAGTGAGTCTTCATGAGCACTGTGTGTTCACCGTGCATTGTCGACAGATACAGTTCGTCGTCGTTCACCGTAACGTCACCGATTCCCTTCACCAGCGGGTGGTCGGGCTCCGTTACTTCAACATCGTAGGGAATGATGGGTGGGTGGGACAGGAATTGGCTGCCCATCATCTCCATAAAGGGCTCATTGTCTCGCGGGCTGTTGACTCGGCCATCCTCCAGAAACCCCAAAATGGAGTTGGTGCCATGCAGCGCGAACCACTTCTTGCCCGCGCGAACAGCCTCACATAGTTGCTGCGTCTCCTCGGGGGTAGGCATGACGTCGACGGTGTAGCTGATGATAAAGTCCGCGTCACAGATGATGTCTATATCACTATAATCTTCGCCAATGCGGGTTTTTACGCGCGACTGCTCTGCCAACAGTTTAAGTAGCTCAAGGCGAGGGTGATCAAAGTCGTGGTACTTGCCGCCAACGATCAGGTACGCATCAATGCGGTCGCTTTTACCGACCGGCGTCTCCAGCGCTTGTTCAGTCATGATGGCTGACTTAAAGTTGAACGCGCTTGGTGAAGCCGCCGTCAACCACCAGGTTGACACCGGTAATCCAGCTCGCCGCAGGGCTGGCCAGAAATGCGACCGCATTGGCGACTTCCTCGGCGGTGCCCATGCGACCGGTGGGCTGGTTGGCAATAGTGCCATTGTAGATGTCCGCCATGTTGGCTTTGATGAAGTCCCAGGCGCCGCCCTCGATAAAGATCGGCCCCGGTGATACTACGTTGACCCGGATACCCGAGTCTGCCAGTGCATGAGCCAGTCCCTGGGCGTGCACAATCAGAGCAGCTTTCATGGCGTTGTAGGTCTGCGGACCCATAAAATCCTCTACCGCTGCCGTGGTACCGATGGCCACAATGCTGCCAGCGTCAGATGCCTGCAGGGAGGGCATGGCGGCCTCAATCGCATGCGTGGTGCCGAGAATGTCCACGTCCAGATTGGCGCGCCAGCCATTTTCATCCATTTGGCCGCCGCCGGCGCTGACGTTGGGAACCAGAATATCGATGCCGCCCATAGCCTCCGCAGCAGAACCGACCCAGCTCTGCAGGGCCGCCTTGTCTGCCACATCAACAGCTTCGCCGATTGCCGAGCCCGCGGCAGACAGCTCGGAAACGGCTGCGCTGACCTCGTCGGCGTTGCGGGCGCAGATAGCAACCTGCGCACCCTCACTCACCATCAGGTTGGCAATGGCACGGCCAATGCCCTTAGAGCCGCCAGTTATGACAACTTTTTTGCCCTGTAATCCCAGATCCATGCTGCCTTCCTTATAGTTTTATTCACGGATACGAAATGAGGCGAAAAAGGTAGCAGAGGGGTTGTTGAAAAACAAACAGAATTGACTGTATTTTTTTTGAGACGTTAAATGCGGGTCGATGAGCATCATTGATTACAGCGCCAGTCTGCGTTTGCTGGTGACAGCGCGGGGCCATCCCTACCAGCGCGACGCCTTTGCGGAACTGCTTGACAGCCTGGATGGCGTACAGTGGTCGCTGGCTGAACAGCCAGCCGCTCAGTACCTGTTTAACCCGGCCCTGCGAGACCGTTTTGATGCCTGCCTGTGTTATGACATGCCGGGGGTGAACTTCACTTCTGAGGACCCGCCCACGCTGGTGTCTCCTGATGATGATTTTTGCGAGTCGTATCTCGGCCTGCTGGAAGCGGGCATGGGAATGGTCTTTCTTCATCACAGTATTGCAGCCTGGCCCGCCTGGCCCGAGTACGCCGAAATAGTAGGCGGACGCTTTCACTATCGGCCCGCCAGTCTGCGTGGGCAGCCATGGCCAGACTCAGGTTATCGACACAAGGTGGAACACAGCGTAACCGTGCAGCAACGACACCCCGTAACGGACGGGCTGCCGGCCAGCTTCCGCATGTGCGACGAGCTGTATCTCTGCCCGGTATTTGAAGACAAGGTAGAGCCACTGCTGGCTAGCGATTATCAGTTTGTAGACCGCCAATTCTATTCAGCCCAACGCGCGGTTGCTGGAGACATGCACAGTCGAGAGGGCTGGACGCACCCACCGGGCTCATCTCTGGTCGCATGGGTAAAACACTATCGGAACAGCCCGCTTGTCTATATCCAGGGCGGTGACGATGCTGAAGCGTACGGCGACGCACATTTTCAGCGTTTGATCAGTAACGCCGTGCGCTGGGTCAGCAGCGAGGGTGCTCATGCCTGGGCTCGCCAGCGCAACCAGCAACAGGCTGGCGGTATAGACAGCGATTGACGCCACAAGGCGCGGCGGCGAGGTTACACTTGCCGTGATGAGTGTGCCTCTTTTTACAACACCGCGTCTCGTTGTGCGTCAGCTAGTGCCAGATGATGCTGCTTTTTACATGGAGCTTTTAAATGATGCTGATTTCAAGCGTCATATTGCTGACCGAGGGGTGCACACGCTGGATCTGGCGAGGGAGCATCTTGAAGCGCGCGTATTTGCCAGCTATGACGCGCACGGTTTTGGCATGTGGTGCGTCGCGCGCCAAGAGGATGGTCTGCCCATCGGTATAGCGGGTTTGGTGAAGCGTGACTTTCTGGATGATGTCGATCTGGGTTATGCGTTTTTGCCGGAGGGCCGCGGGGCGGGCTACGCCACAGAAGCTGCCCTGGGCGTCATGCGCTATGCCACTGAAAAATATGAGTTGGCGCGCTTGGCCGCCATCGTGTCACTGGACAATGATGCGTCAATTCAGGTGCTGCAGCGCCTTGGCTTTCATCGCCTGGGCGAGGTGCGCTTCCCCGACGGTGGAGACCGCTGCCACCACTTCCTGATTCAGCTGCCAGCCTCGATATAAAAAATACAGTCAATCCTGATTGTTTCTGCTAGTCTTACGCGATAAAAACACGTACACAAGCGCCTTCGCACCTGCGCCGCTTTGCAGGCACATCAAATCCGTTAGAACGGAATCACGCTTGGTGCAGCGGTATGGGAAGCGGTATTAGATGCATTTGTTATTTGTGCAGGCAGCGCAACAGACTTAGCCGGAGAGGAGCCTAGTTATCATGTCAGCTCAATCGTCAGCTCAATCGTCAGCTCAGGATTCGAGACAATCGCCTGTCCAGGACAGTCGTAGCCTGCAAGAGATGCCTCTGATGGACCCTGCCACTATGCAGTGTCCCTACCACTACGATAAGACATTGAGGGAAGAGGCGCCGGTATACCAGGATCCGCAGACAGGTATTTTTGTCGTGGCTACCTATGGCCTGGTGCGCGAAGCCCATCGCCATCCTGAAGTTTTCTCCAACGAGTTTGGTCTAGCCCTGGGTTCTGCCCGCAAGATTGATCCTGATATCCAGAACGCGATGGACCAGACCTATAACCTGGGTAAGGGCACCCTGCTGACCATTGATGACCCACATCACAAGGTCTACCGGGAGGCTGTGCGTGAGCATTTCACGGCGGTGTACATGGAGCGCTATCGCGAGTGGATAGCGACCCGTGCTAATGCACTGGCAGATGCTCTCGCCGCCAAAGAGAGCTGCGACTTTATCGAGGAATTTGCCCGTCCACTGCCCCTCTCGGTCATCATGCATGTGCTCGGTATGCCACTGGACATGATGGATCTGGCCTTCAAGTGGACGGAGGACAACGTCACGGTGCTGTCCCAGATTGCGGACAAAGACACTTTGATTGCGGCACAACAGGGACTTAAGGATGAATACGATTGGTTTGCTGAAGCCTTAACAGCGCGGCGCGGCAAACCTGCTGAAGACATGCTGGGCGTGATTGCCAATATTCAGGTGGAGGATCGTTACCTGACCATGGAGGAGCAGCTGTCTTACTGCACACAGTTCCTGGTAGCGGGTAACGAAACGACCACCGCTACGCTGGCGGAATGCATGCGGCAACTCTGTCTGCATCCAGACCAGGCGGCGCTGGTGCGCGCTGATCGCTCGCTTATTCCAAATATGGTGGATGAGGCACTACGCCTGGCGTCACCGACTTCAAATATGTGGCGCGTCAGTAAATCTGACTACACGCTGGGTGATGTCACCATCCCGGCTGGTAGCATGGTGCTACTGAAGTACTTCTCCTCCAATCACGACGATGCCCAGTTCCCTGAGCCAATGGCCTTTGATGTGAAGCGCGAGAACGCCAGGCGCCATGTTGCTTTCGGCTTTGGTCCGCACGTATGCATCGGGCAGCACCTGTCTAAGCTGGAGCAGTGTGTGGCCTGGGAAGTTCTGTTCGAGCGCTTTACCGATTTCGAACTGGCCTGCGCGCCGGAGTCTCTGGTGTACATGCCAAACATGCTGTTACGCGGGCTGGAGGAAATCCCTATCCGCTATCGGGCTGCCTGATAGGCATCTATAGCCCCGGTATCTGACTGCCGACTCCTTGAGCAAGGTCAAGGGTTAAGTAGCCGGTTCCACTAACGTAGACCCTCGGAAGATACGAATGGCCGCGTAGATGGCCACTGAGGGAACCATGCGTAGCCACCGCCTCAGCCGATCTCTGGCGCGGCGAATCGAACGATATTCGTACAGGCAAAACCGATCCACATGTTGACGCCGTCCAATCTGCTCAGCCTGGCGCTGATCTATGTGTGCCTGCTATTTGTTGTGGCATGGTGGGCAGACCAGCGCACCTCGACAGCTGATGTCCAGCCACGAACGCGGTGGCGAGCGTGGATTTATGCATTATCCCTGACCGTCTACTGCAGCTCCTGGACGTTTTATGGCGCAGTGGGCAGCGCCACTGAACAGGCCTGGAGCCATGCACCCATCTATCTGGGGCCGGTGTTGGTCTTTACCCTGGGCTGGCCCATCATTCGCCGTCTGCTGGCAGTGGGCGAGCGGCACCGAGTGACGTCAATTGCTGACTACATATCAGCCCGCTACGGTAAGCGGCAATCTCTGGCCTGGATCGTTACTCTGGTCGCGGCTGCGGCAGTGCTGCCGTATATCGCACTGCAATTTAAGGCTCTGGCACAGGCCTGGGTCAGTATCGGCGGGGGCCAGGTCGATGCCATTGGTGGTGATACGGCGCTGCTCACCGCGCTGATTCTGGCGGTCTTTACCATCCTGTTTGGCGCGAGGCGGTTGGATGGCCGAGAGCGTCATCAGGGATTAATGAATGCCATTGCCGTGGAGTCAGTGGTGAAGTTATTCGCCTTTGTCGCTGTGGCTGGGCTGGCACTGTCTTATCTAACGACTCTGCCGCCGTCAGAGCGGCCACCTCTGTTTCCCACACCCGGCATGGCCTTGCCCGCCTCCGCCGATTTCCTCGCTCAAACTCTGATTAGTGGGCTGGCCATACTGTGTCTGCCGCGTCAGTTTCACGCCATGGTCGTCGAGAGCCAGGGCAGCAAGGATGCCAGCCGCGCGCGCTGGCTGTTCCCGGTCTACCTGTTGTTGTTCATGGTGCTGGCAGCGCCCATCAGCCAGGCGGGTGCAAAGCTGTTTGCCGTCAGCGGTGAAAACCCCGATACGTACGTGCAGCTACTGCCCATGGCGCTGGGCTCTGGCTGGATCGCCATAGCAGCATTTATTGGCGGTATTTCAGCAGCCACGGGGATGGTGATTGTGGCAACCGTGGCTCTGGCCATCATGGTTACCAATGAAGTGGTTGCGCCATTTCTGATGCGCGCCAGCGCCGGCTCGACCTCTGCGGTGTTCAAGTTTGGTGACAGCCTGCGCCGCACGCGACAACTCACTATTGCCGGCATCATGGTCGCCGCCTGGCTAGCGGCTCGATGGATTATGGACATTCCATGGCTGACCCAGATTGGCTTTATCTGCTTTCTGGCGGCAGCCCAGCTCGCGCCGCCCCTGTTGGCCGGGCTCTACTGGCAACGTGCTCATGGCAGGGCCGTGCTGATAGGTCTCAGTATAGGCATCGCCACATGGTTTTATTGCGCGGTGCTGCCCGCCATTCTGCCGCCCGGCAATACGCTGTTGACGCAGGGGCCGTTAGGTATGGCCTGGCTGAGCCCTGTCAATTTACTGGGGTTCAGCAGCGAGTCTCCTCTGGCTTATGCGGTTGTGTGGAGCCTGGGTTTAAACTTGATTGGACTGGTGACTTTCAGTCTGCTGTTGGCGCCCACACTCGCGGATGCGCGGCAGGCACGCCTGTTCGTGGCTGCCAATGGCAATGGCCAGGGTGGTGAGGACTTCTCACTCAGTTTGATTCGAGTCAGTCAGCTACAGGCTCTGTTGCCGCCCTTTATGGAGGAAGCCGAGTTGCGGGCCATGTGGCAGTCGTTCGAGGACAGTTATCAGCAGCGCCTCTTGCCTGCCGACCGTGCCCCTCAGTTTGTGGTGGAGCAGGTGGAGTCTGTGCTGGCTGCTGTTATTGGCGCCACCTCTGCGCACAAAGCCATGGAGCAGTTGGAACGTGCGCAGCAGCTTGCATACACCGACCTGGCGGGAATGGTCAGCGACGCGAGTAAGCTCAATACATTCAATCGAGAGCTACTGCAAACTACGGTCGAGAGTCTGCTGCAGGGCGTTTCTGTAGTAGACAAAGACCTGCGCCTGGTGGCCTGGAATCGGCGCTATGAGGAGATGTTCGACTACCCTCCGCGCTTCCTTTATGTGGGCTGTCCGATAGAGCGGGTTTATCGCTTCAATGCCGAGCGCGGCATCCTCGGGTCGACGGGCGACGCCGCTTCCCACGATAGAGAGATTGAGAAGCGTCTGGCCTGGCTGCGCGAGGGTAATCCGCATCGCCTGGAACGAACGCTGCCTAACGGCAAGGTGATCGATATTCGTGGCAAACCTATGCCCAACGGGGGCTTTGTCAGTACCTTTATCGACATCACGGATTATCGTGAGGTGGTCGCCGAGCTGCAGGAAGCCAAACAGGAGCTGGAGCAGAAGCTGGTATCCGGCAGTGAGAGCCTGAGTGAAACCAACGCAGCCCTGCGCAGAGAAAACCGTTTGCGTGCTAATGTTGAAGCCAGGCTGCGCGACGCCGGGCAGTCAAAATCCCGGTTCATGTCGGCCACCAGCCATGACTTGCTGCAGCCCATCAACGCCGCACGTTTATTTACCTCAGTCCTGCAGCGTCGTCTGGGTGACAACGCAGACGCGGATATCGCCAATACGGTCAACCAGATTGATGGCTCGCTACAACGGGCCGAGCAGCTGATTTCAGAGCTTCGCGAGATAGCGCGACTAGACTCGGGCCGCGAGCTTGCGCGGCCATCCGATTTCGCGGTGAGCGATGTCTTCGACGAACTCCATGCGGAGTTCACGCCAATGGCAGAGGCAAAGGGTATCGCGTTGCGCAAAGTTCCCAGCAGTCTCTGGCTGCGCACTGACAGATCATTGCTTCATCGTATTTTGCAGAACCTTCTGGCTAATGCCCTTAATTACACCGAGCATGGCAGCGTACTCATGGGCGTGCGTCGCCGTGGCGCGATGGTGGACTTGCAGGTATTGGATACCGGACCTGGAATTGCAGAGGCTGATCAGGCACGCATCTTTGATGAATTCGAGCGACTGCCTCGACAAAGCTCAGCTGTCGAAGAAGGACTGGGGCTGGGCCTTGCCATTGTCAGACGCTACGCGGACTTGCTGGACCTCACGGTGCAGCTACAGTCTGTTCCAGGTCAGGGCACGGGCTTTTCTATTCGTGTGCCATTAGGTGAACAGCAGGTCCGGGTGGCGTCGGTGACGGCGCCCGCGGTCCAGGCACTGGCCGGGCTCTATATCGTTTGCCTAGACAATGACAGCCGTATTCGGCAGGGCATGAGCGCTTTGCTGTCTTCTATGGGTGCCGACGTTACCACCTTGGCCAGTGGCTGGGAGCTTCGCAAGCTTTTGCAAAGCGGTGCCAGGCCCGCGCTGATACTGGCCGACTACCATCTGGACGACGGTGAGAATGGCATTGACGCGGTACAGACCGCACAGCGCGATTACGGTCACCAGGCCCCGTGCATCATTATCAGTGCAGATAACAGCGCCGAACTTCGGGATCGCTCGAATGCGGCGGGATATCGCTTTCTCCCCAAGCCCGTTCAGCCGACCCGACTGCAGGCGCTGGTTGCGGCAATGATTGCAAAGTCTGCTGCTTAAGCTGCAGCGATATCTTCCCCAATCCAGGCAGGGTCACGAATGTTGAGCAAGCCAATTGCGTAGTACTTCATGGCTTAGTCTCCGTTTTGCGATAGCGGGTAGCGTCCAGCCGATAGTAAAGCTGGTTGAAGCGTTTGCCATGTTGGTCGCGGGGTTCCTTTTTCTTTAGCACGGCCCCCAGCTTTTCTATGGCCAAAATCGAGCGCAAATTGGTATCGCCGATATGAAACCAGACTGTGTCTGCCCATTGTGCGATGTGGGTGAGCATTAGACGCTTGAGTTCACCATTGGTTTGACCGCCCCAATACTGGCGCTCTATAAACGTGTAGCCAATGGCAATCGAGAGTTGTTCTGGTTGCCACTCGTAGTAACGACTGGAGCCGATGATCCGCTGCCTGGCTTTATCAAGAATGACTACCGCTCCGCCGCAGTCCAGCGCGCTCTGAAAGAATCGCTTATCGAAAACTTCTCGCTGATAGCGCTCACTGTCGGGGTGTTGTTCCCAGATGTGCGGATCTGATGCTGCCTGGTACAGGGCGTCAAAGTCAGCGGCTGCAACAGGCCGCAATAACAGGCTGGGCCCTTCCAGGGTGGGCTGAATGTCAACAGTGCTTGCCACGGCCTAGCGTTGCTTGTACTGGGTTGGGCAGTAGCCCCGGTTGACCTCCGGACTGCGCAGCCTGCCGTGTTTTGTCTTCCGGCCGCTCACGCGTTTGCGCCACAGCCGGAAGCTGCTGGGCTTGAGCGCGCGGCGCATAAACGCAATGACCTGCTTTTCATCAAGTCCGAACTGCTTCTCTATGGCCTCAAAAGGGGTGCGATCTTCCCATGCCATCTCGATGATGCGCGATTGCTCGTCCGTCGTCATAGGCACTCTCAAGGATACGCGACCTCGGTATAGCCCCGCGTTTTTCCGGAGGATGTATCTGTCGTGTTCATCGCCGAGTGAAGCATGTCCACCGGCACCCACGTTGGCGGGTACTTATGTGCCGCTGTGTCCATAATCAATACGCTGTCGGATGCAGCATCGTACGCAGCTACCGGTGAGATATGGCCAACGCGGCCCTGACCGAGCGCCTCACGCTGATAGTTCACCAGCAGGTAGTCATCGGGGTCAGCCAGGTTTCGAAGAATGACGCCTCGAAACTCGTCCGCAGAAAAGCTGTCGGCATGGTGGGCTGCCACCTCAAGACGGTGACCACGCAGCAGCCCCTGCAGATCGGGTAGCGACATGCCGCCAAAAATGACTTTAAAACGAGGTCTGGCTCGCGAGGCTTCTTCTGTAAAGAAAGACCACTGGTTTGTATCCACTCCCAGCGCGCCCAACACCGCTACTCCGCTGGCCACACCGCAATAGCTCGCCAATCGCTGTGGCACAAAGGCGTCTGCTAAAGCGGGATAGTCTGCCTTCACTGTGGCGCGAGTCAGCCGAGCAGCGCCCTCGTCACTGGTAAGTGCCACCAGGGGATCAGGTATGGGTCGCGGTTCGTGGTGGGGATACAGTGCCCAGCCGATAAACCCCATCAAACCGAATACGGCAACGCCCAGCAGTCCGCCCAGGATTTTTAGCAAGGTCTTCATTTCTGCTCCATCAGGCTAGTCAGGCCAGACGCCGTATCTGGGCAAGGCATCCGTTTGCATATCCCAGCCGGGCTGGTCCTTAGTGAACTGGTGAGACTGCATACATTCTCCCACCGGTGTGTCCAGCGTCCCCATGGAAATATATACATGATCCGGGGCCAGATAGTGTGTTGATAGCAAAAACGATCCGCAAGTTTCACAGAAATACCGCACGGTGTCTTCGGTAGGACTGTAGCTGCGGAGGTTGTCTTCGCCGCTAAGCCAACGAAAATTATCTTTGTGTGCGGTGCCATACGTTGCCGCCGCAGCGCCGGTCAACTTTCGACAAATAGAACAATGGCAATACCCGCAATCAAACAGCGCTCCCGAGACCTCGTAGACTACCGCCTGACAAGTACAGGAACCTCGTAATACTGTCATATTGCTGTCTCCCTATGCCTCAGCCTGTTGCGCCCCTACTGGCTGGACGTTTTGGTGGGCGTAAAATCTGCTCAGTGTGACCTTGAACAGAACGATGCTGATGGTGCCAACGACAATGGGTAGCAACGCGACGCCGGTATAGCCAGTGTTTGTTACCAGGTAACCGCCGACGGCTGCACCGGGCGCTGCGCCGAACCACCAGATAGCGTCGGTGGCCACCGCCCATCGACCCTTGGTGTCCATCTCCGACATGATCCCGAGAATATAGGGCACCACGAAATAAAAGCAGATATTCCATGAAAGGTAGAGCGCAGCAAAGGCAATAGCACTGGTACCCAGCGCCATTGTCGCGGCGGTGATGGCGTTCGTAGCGATTCCCAGCAGCGCCGGGCGCAGGTTCCCAAAGCGGTCTGATACCCAGGCAGCAATGACGCCGCCAAGCAAGCCCAGGAACCCGGCAATGCCCAGTATCTCGCCGGTACGATACTCGTCCAGCCCTGCACGAAGGCCAAATTGCTCAAGAAAGACCTGTGTTGAGCCCTGGCCGATTTCGTAGATAAACAGGGCCGCCATGGCAATCAGTGCATAAGCTTTATTGGGCGCATCTCGGATACCCAGTTTTTCGGCGAGACGCTGCGGCCAGGACAACTGCTTAAGTGCCGCGTCTGAGAGTGTATGGTGCTTGGTATCTTGTGGTGGCGGTGGCAACCATAGAAGCAGCGGGCCTAGTAACACCACAGCTGTCGCCATACCGAAGTAACCACCCATGGCGCCAAAGGGCACGGTCAGATAGGGCAAAATTACGTTATTACCGGCGGCCACCAATCCCCAGCTCACCGAGATGATGGCAAACACTTTTTGTGGATTAAATGATGAGGCTGCAGCTGCGGTGCCTGCGGCACCAATCATGCCGGCGCCAAAGCCGGTGGCGATGCGAAGAACGCGCAGCACTTCGAAACTCTCGGTAAAGCCAGACAACAGATTGCTGAGCAGAACAATAGCGCCGCCGCACACAGCGAGTGCGCTGCGGGATAATCGTGTGACCGGTCCGGCCATCAGCAGTGCAGTGAGCGCGTAAGCCACAACTTCCTGCGACATCATCAAACCCACTACAGATTCGTCCAGCGCATAGCGTTCCATAATTGGACCGAGTAGCTGGGCCTGTGCGTAGTAGCCCATCTGTGCCAGCACCCAGCAGGCGGTAATCGCCGTCAGCAGGCGCAGCGAGATGCGATTTGAGCCTGGTTCGGAGCCGGGATCAGACATAGGTAGGGTGGGGCATGCCTACTGCGTACCTCGAGGCGCAATGCGCGCTTAATCCATGGCGCTATTGTCAGGGCCAGGTTCAACCGAGAGTGCAGCCAGGGCCAACACCGCCTGGGTGCGTGAATGGACGCGCAATTTTCGGAAAATCTCGGTCATATGCGCTTTGATCGTAGCCTCTTTCACTGCTAGCTCATAGGCAATTTGCTTGTTGAGCAGCCCCTCTGCCAGCATGGAGGCCACTCGAAACTGCGCCGGCGTCAGGCTGCCCAGTGCCTCTGCCACTTCCATTGCTTCCAGTGCAGCGCCCTCGGGCGCTGGAGAGAGGCCTGGATGAATACCGCGCGCGCCAGTCAGCACTTGCGCGATACCATTCTCCAGCGCAGTGATGTCTGCCGACTTTGACAGGAATGCGCTGGCACCATGATCCAGAGCGCGGCGCACGGTTTCAGGTAGTGTGTTTGCGGATACAACAATCACCGGTGTTTGCGGATGCTGTCCAGTCAGCCAGCACAGCGCAGAAAAACCATGAGCGCCGGGCATGTGCAGGTCCAGTAAAACAGCCTCAATGTCTTTGTTAGCTTCAACCGCTGTCTGTAGCCCCGCGACATCGGGCACCGTAACAACGGTTTTGTCGGGGTACTTCACTGAAAGCAGTTGTTCCAGTGCGCTGCGAAACAGAGGGTGGTCATCAGCGATGATTAGTGCCGACACAGGTTTTCCTCGGTGCGATTATTGTTGTTATGTCAGTGTTGCCAGAGCGTGTTGCAGGCAGTGTAACGAAAAAAAGGCCGGTGACGCAGTCACCGACCTGGAGTAGGCCCGGATAGAAGAGTGTTCAGGCTGTAGTGGGCGGCTGCACCCTGTCGGAAATAAGATGCTGCACCACTGATGGATCAGCCAGCGTGGAGATGTCGCCCAGTTGCTCGCATTCATCGTGAGCAATCTTGCGCAGTATGCGTCGCATGATTTTGCCAGATCGGGTCTTCGGAAGCCCCGGCGCCCACTGAATAACGTCAGGATGAGCGATTGGTCCGATTTCCTTACGCAGCCATGTTTTCAATTCAGATTTGTGGTCGTCACTGGGTTGCTGGTCGGCACTTAGCGTGACGAACATATACAGGCCCTGCCCCTTGATGTCATGCGGGTAGCCCACCACAGCGGCCTCCGCTACGGCGGGGTGCGCCACCAGTGCGCTCTCCAACTCCGCCGTGCCCATACGATGGCCGGAGACATTGATGACATCGTCAACGCGTCCGGTAATCCAGAAGTAGCCATCGCTGTCGCGGCGGCACTCGTCGCCAGTAAAGAACATCCCCGGGTAGGTTGTGAAGTAGGTGTCAATGAAGCGCTGATGATCCCGGTATACGGTGCGTGCTTGTGAGGGCCAGCTATCACGTATCACCAGGTTGCCTGTTATGGCGCCCGTTTGCTCAACACCCTCTGAATCTAGCAGCGCAGGCTTCACGCCGAAGAAAGGTCGCGTTGCGGAGCCTGGCTTCAGATCGGTTGCCCCGGGCAAGGGGGTGATCATGGCGCTGCCGGTTTCTGTCTGCCACCAGGTATCCACGATAGGCAGACGACTGTTGCCAAAGGTTTCAAAGTACCAGCGCCAGGCCTCTGGATTGATCGGCTCGCCAACACTGCCGAGTAAACGCAAACTCCCGAGCTCCACGCCGTCCACGCATTCGCTGCCGTAGGCCATCAAACTTCGAATCACTGTGGGTGCAGTGTAAAAAATGTTGACGCCGTTTTTTTCGATTAGCTGCGGCCAGCGCTTGATATCGGGGTAGTTGGGTACGCTCTCATGCATGACAGCCGTAGCGCCATTGGCCAGCGGCCCGTACACCAGGTAGGTATGACCCGTGATCCAGCCCACATCGGCGGTGCACCAGAAGACGTCGCCTGCCTGGTAATCAAACACATGCTTGAAGGACAGCGCGGACTGCACCAGATAACCGCCGGTGCAATGCACGACGCCCTTGGGCTTGCCGGTAGAGCCCGAGGTATAGAGGATAAACAGTGGGTCTTCTGCGTTCATTGCCTCGGGTTCGCAGAAGGCGGCCTGGGATTCGGTAAGTTCGTGATACCAGACGTCGCGCGGCGCCCGCCAGCCCACCGGTTCGCCCAGACGCTGCACCGTCACTATATGACGAATATCAGTGATTTTAGCGTGCTGGGCAGCGAGGTCTGCATTGTCTTTGAGGCTGACGCTCTTGCCGCCGCGAACCGCCTGGTCAGCGGTGATAATGACTTCGCTATGGCAGTCATCAATGCGACCCGCCAGCGCCTCGGCGCTGAAACCGCCGAACACCACAGAGTGAATGGCTCCAATCCGTGCGCAGGCGAGCATAGCGTACGCTGCCTCTGGAATGAGTGGCATGTAGATCGTGACCACATCGCCCCGTGCAACACCCAGAGATTTCAAGCCATTGGCGAGCTTGCAAACTTCGTCGTGCAACTCCTGGTATGTGATAGCGCGGGTTGCCTCCTGCGGGTTGTCGGGCTCCCAAATAAAGGCCACGCGGCCTGCGTTTTCCGCCAGATGTCGATCAATGCAGTTGGCGGAGGCATTCAGTTGCCCTTCCTCGAACCAGCGAATGCGCAGATTGTCTTTGTCAAAGGACACGTTCTTTACCGTCTCAAAAGGGCGCATCCAATTAATAGCCAGCGCCTGTTCACCCCAGAAGCTCTCCGGGTCCTCAATCGACTGCTGATACATAGCCTCGTAGCTTGCGTTGTCGAGGGTGTTACTGCGGGGAAAGTCTGTTGGTACTGCGTAGGTGGTATCTGCGCCCATGCTGCGCCCTCCTGTGATTCTGTTTCTTCTGCTCCGATGCAATCACAGTGTAGAGCGCAGGGTATGACGCGATATTAGACTTTGGTCGAAACGCCCCAGGGCCTTTGACTAAAGTCTAATAGGGGAAAGTGATCTGCCGACCAATACTGTGCGTGCTCGACAAATTACGAGGAGCACAGCTTATGCCAACTATAAAAAACACCCTCGCCGCGGCGACTGCAGTAGCCGCTACCGCTTTTGCCCTGTCCGGGCCCTCGCTCGCTAATGCCGCCCATCATGAGAAGGCAGGTGAAGTGGAAGGCCGAATCGCCGAGCTGGAACGCCAGCTCGCCGAACTCAAAGCCATGATGGAATCCAATACAACGGCTATTGAGTCCAACGCAGTGGAGATTGAGGAAGTACGACCCATACGCGACGGCACCAAGTTCACTTACGGCGGTTACGTTCAGCTTGATTCCATCACCTCTGATTACCGTGAGGGCGATCCCGGCAATCGACTGATTGATGATTTTCTGGTTCCCTCGCTGATTCCGGTGGAGCCAGCAGAAGGCAACGGGGACTCCTACACCACCACTAATATCCATGCGAAGTCCTCACGCTTCTATTTCACCACCGACACCGATACGGATGTAGGCCGGATTTCCTCACGTATCGAACTCGACTTCATGTTGAGCCGCAACGGTGACGAACGAATTTCTAACTCCTGGAACTCCAGAATTCGACATGCCTACGTGAAGTGGGACTACGGCGATAACAAGTCGATGCTGGCGGGTCAGACCTGGTCCACGTTTTTCAATGTGGCGGCACTCCCTGATCTGCTCGACTTCGTTGGCCCTGTCGGCACTATCTTTGATCGCCAGCCTCTGGTTCGCTGGACCAACGGCCCCTGGCAGTTTTCCGTCGAAAACGCTGCGACACGGCTGAACGAAGTGAAAGATGGCTTACCGCAAATTCGCCTCGATGATTCAGAGGACCTCCCGGACGTGGTAGCGCGTTACAACGGTAAGGCGGGCGATCTCAAATGGTCTCTCGCTGCGATTGGTCGACAGCTCAGCTTTGAAGATCGCTCGGACGGCGCTGCTTTCGAGCTCGCCAGCGACGAGCAGTATGGCTACGGCGTGAGCCTCGCTGGCAAGTGGATGTTCGGTAAAGACGACCTGCGCTTTATGTTCAGCTACGGAGATGCTCTGGGCCGCTATTTAGGACTTAACTCCTATAACGACGGCTATATAGACGATAGCGGCGAGATACAGACCATCGATCAGTGGGGTGCTTTTATCGCCTATCAGCACTACTGGACGCCGCGCTGGCGCAGCACGCTCTCTGTTTCAGCCTCAGGCGCTGACAATCCTGATGTGAGTGAGTTTATGGACGCTGGCGCGCTGAACAAGAGCTATCAGTCGGCCCAGGTGAATCTCAACTTCCTGCCCACGCCCCGCATGCAAATTGGCGGTGAACTGGGCTACGGCTACCGCGAACTTGAGGATGGCCGAGATGGTGAGGTGTACCGCGTGCAATTTGCCGTGAAGCACGCGTTTTGAAGAGCGCCGGAACTGTAGCGTCGTTTCGACCAATGTCTAAGAGAAATTTATGTGTCTGGCCCCTAAGCTGAACACGCTATCAACAATAGAGCACCACTCTATAAAGAAAAAACACGGAGGTGTGATATGGCACAACTAAGCGACGAACAGGCCAGGGCGTACTGGAAACGTAATCAGTCGCTGATGGTCAAGTTGCTGGTGATCTGGTTTGTAGTGAGCTTCGGCTTCGGGATTATCCTGGTCGACGTTCTGAACCAGGTTCAATTCGGGGGGTACAAGCTGGGCTTCTGGTTCGCACAGCAGGGTGCCATATACGTGTTCGTGGGGTTGATCTTCTACTACACCAGGAAGATGGGTGACCTCGACCGCGAATTCAACGTGGAAGAGGAGTAAGCACCATGGACCTGAAATTACTGACGTACCTGGTGGTTGGCGCAACGTTCGCGATCTACATCGGCATCGCCATCTGGTCCCGCGCTGGTTCTACCAAAGAGTTCTATGTGGCCGGAGGTGGCGTACATCCCGTGGCCAATGGGATGGCCACCGCAGCGGACTGGATGTCGGCAGCCTCTTTTATCTCCATGGCGGGCCTGATCGCGTTCATGGGTTACGGCGGCTCTGTTTTTCTGATGGGCTGGACCGGGGGCTTTGTGATCCTCGCCATGCTGCTGGCACCCTATTTGCGCAAGTACGGTAAGTTCACCGTGCCGGAGTTTATTGGGGATCGCTTTTATTCCAAGGGCGCGCGCGCGGTCGCAGTTGTCTGCCTGATCATCTGTTCGGTCACCTATGTGATTGGCCAGATGAAAGGTGTGGGTGTGGCGTTTTCACGCTTCCTGGAAGTGGACTATGGCACCGGATTGCTGGTGGGTATGGCAATCGTGTTTTTCTATGCGGTGCTGGGCGGCATGAAGGGCATTACCTATACCCAGATTGCTCAGTACTGTGTGCTAATTCTGGCGTACACAATCCCGGCTATTTTCATTAGTCTGAACCTTACCGGTAATCCGATTCCTCAGCTCGGCCTCGGCAGCACCATGGCGGGTTCAAACACCTTTCTGCTGGACCGGCTCGATCAGCTGGTGACGGAGCTCGGCTTTAACGAGTACACCACCGATGTGCGATTGTCCGGGCTCAATATGTTTGCGTACACCATGAGCCTGATGATCGGCACCGCCGGGTTGCCCCATGTGATTATTCGCTTTTTTACCGTACCCAAGGTGCGCGACGCACGCTCGTCGGCGGGTTGGGCACTGGTGTTCATTGCGATTCTGTACACGACGGCACCAGCGGTCGCTGGTATGGCGCGGCTCAACTTCATGCAGACCATTGAACCTACACCAGGGAATTATCTGTCTTACGATGAGCGTCCACAGTGGTTCAAGAACTGGGAAAAGACTGGCCTGCTGGGTTTCGAAGACAAAAATGGCGACGGTCGCATCCAGTACAGCTCTGATGCTGATGTCAACGAGATGACCAAAGTGGATCGTGACATCATGGTGCTGGCCAATCCAGAAATCGCCAAACTGCCCAACTGGGTCATTGCTCTGGTTGCCGCCGGCGGACTTGCTGCGGCACTGTCGACGGCGGCGGGATTGCTACTGGCGATCGCCTCAGCCATTTCCCATGACCTGTTAAAAGGCATGATTGCCCCGAACATCAGTGAGAAGGCAGAGCTACGCGCCAGCCGTATCGCCATGGCGTTAGCCATCGGCGGTGCAGGCTATCTGGGTTTCAATCCACCGGATTTTGCGGCGGGAACCGTGGCGCTGGCCTTTGGTCTGGCCGCTTCGTCTATCTTCCCCGCGCTGATGATGGGAATCTTCTCTCAGCGCATTAACAAAGAGGGCGCGATAGCCGGCATGGTGGCAGGTATTGGCATCACCCTGTTCTACGTGTTTCAGCACAAGGGCATTATGTTTGTGGCCTCCACGGCCTTCCTTGGTGATCTGCCGCCCAATTGGTTCCTGGGCATTGAGCCCAACGCCTTTGGCGTGGTGGGTGCTATTGTCAACTTCTCGGTAGCCTTCGGTGTCTCCGCCCTGACGAGCAGCCCACCGGCAGAAATCCGTGAGCTGGTTGAAAGCATACGCATTCCTGCCGGTGCAGAAGCAGCTCATAGTCACTAGTGCGATAGTCACTGACGCTTGCGGCCGGCATGAGTGCCGTGTTGACCGGCTTTACCAGCGGAGGCGCATAGCGCTTCCGCTGTTTTCGTTTCAGCGTGTGAACAGTCAATGGAGAGCGGCGTGGGGTGACCACTCGCGAGCGGTGAGATTTCTTGATACGACACAGCATCAGCGCCTGCCCCATTGGTTACTATCGTCAGCGCAGGCTTTGGAGAGTTCCATGTTTACCAACAAGCACGTCGTAACAGCGCTGATTGTCGCGCCAATTTTGTCAGTGCTGGCGTGGTTTGCCGTGGGCAACCTTATCGGGGAGAAGCCGACACCGGCGCAAGCTGGTAACGCATACCCCCTGGTCGAGAAGAGTAACTGTCGTTGGGCTAGCGGGCGCTGCGACCTGGAGAACGCGAACTTTCGCGTGACACTGCAGTACACCGACGACGGTGCCCTGGAGCTGCGCTCGGCGTTTCCCCTACAAGGGGTAGCGTTTAGTCTGTTTGATCCACGCCAGGAACTGAGCCTGCCACCGATGGAATTGAGTGCTCTGGATGCCAGTGGTGTTGCGTGGCGATTTGCTGCAGCGGGCAGGCCCTCGCCCGGCCAGCGTATCCGCCTGGTAGCGACTTCCAATGGCAGTCAGTATTACGGTGAAGTGGGCACACGCTTTGCCCAGCCCTCCGACAGTGACATTCCGGGGCAGTCACTGTGAAGTTGCTACAGTTGAGCTGCCGCAGTTGAGCTGCCGCAGTGGAGCTGCCGCAGTGGAGCTGTCGCAGTGAAACTGCCGCAGTGAATCCCTTGCCATGAAACCGCTGCGGTGAAGTCGTCGCTACCCCAAGAGCTCGCGGATATTGCTGCCTTTATGGCCGCATCGCCGCCGTTTAATGAGCTCACTGAGGATGACTTGGCTGCGGCCGCCGCGACGCTAAAGGTGGTTTATCATCCGCACGGGGATAGCTTCGACCGACACGCGCAGCCTGAAGGACTGAGAATCCTTCGCAGTGGTGCCGTCGACATTCGCGATAGCGAAGGAGCTCTGCTCGATCGCCTCGGAGAGGGCGAGAGCTTTCACATCGGTGGCCTCAACGCCGAGATGGGGGAGGTTATCGGCACCGTCATCGAAGACGCCCTTATTTATCTGCTGCCCGATAGCGAGTACCAGTCTCTGCGAGCGCAACATCGCAGCATTGATCGCTACTTCTCAGGACAGCGAAGCCGTCGCCTGCGGCGTGCTGCGCGTTATGAGCCACAGCCCCACAGCATGATGCGCGAGGTCCGCACAGTCATGAGTACCGACCTATTCTGCGTCGCGCCGGCGGATTCGGTGCGAGACGTCGCGGGCCGAATGACCGAGCGTCGTATTTCCTCGGCCTTTGTGACCGAAGGAGACACACTGGTGGGTATTGTTACCGATCGCGATCTTCGCGCCCGCTATGCGGCGGCGGGTCTTTCACCAGAGGCGCCGATCCGCGAGATCATGACGCCAAACCCGGAAACCATTGCTGGTCACGATACGCTGTTCAGCACCATGCTGCTCATGACGCAGCGTGGCTATCATCACCTGCCGGTCATGTCTGAGGGTAAGCTCAGTGGCATCGTCACTACATCAGATCTGATACTGGCCAGACAGGACGACCCGGTGTATCTGGTGCAGCACATCAGCCGGGCGGAGGATCTGACAGGGTTGAAAGCACTGGTGCAGGGCATACCGAATTTAATGGTGCAGTGGGTCAACTCCGGTATGCGCGCGCGGCAGGTCAGCCGCATCCTGACCGCAATTTCCGATGCCGTTGCGATTCGATTGATCGGACTGGCCGAGGCGGAACTCGGACCTGCCCCCGTCGCGTATTGCTGGCTGGGCTTTGGCTCGCAGGCCCGCGGAGAACAACTGCTAGGTGCAGATCAGGACAACGGTTTACTGTTGGCTGAGACGGTGGATGGCGACGATGCCTTGTATTTTGAATCGCTGGCAAACCGCGTTTGTGACGGCCTGGACGCCTGCGGCTACGACTACTGTAACGGCAAGGTGATGGCCAGTAACCCGGAGTGGCGCCAGTCACTGACCACCTGGCAGGAGTATGTAAACAAATGGACCCGCGCGCCCAGCCCCGATGCGGTTATGCGGGTTTCAATTTTTTTCGATCTGCGCGCGGTATATGGCGATGCCAGCCTCTGCGATGCTTTGCAGCACCACATGCTGGCGCGGGCGTCCAGCAATACGATTTTTCTGGCAGCGCTGGCGGCCAATGCGCTAGACGCTTCACCACCGCTTGGCGTGTTTCGTCGCTTTGTTGTGGACCGGGATGGCGAACACCGAGATCGTCTGGATCTGAAAAAGCGTGGCATCTTGCTGGCCACAGATACGGCGCGCTTGCACGCGCTGGCCCACCAGGTGGCAGCCGTAAATACTGACGAACGCCTGGAAACCCTGGCGCGACAGAAGCACATGGCGATGGGGGATAGCCGCAATCTCGCCGACGCGCTTCATTTTCTCCAGCAACAGCGCATCGTGCATCAGGCCGCCCAGGTAGCTCGAGGCGAGGCCCCGGATAATTTCTTAAATCCCAGCGACTTGCCCAAGCTGGCGCGAGAGCAGTTGCGCGACGCCTTCAAAATTCTCGACGACGCGCAGGCCGCGCTGCGGCAAACCTACCGTGCCGGGCTGGGTTAAGTTCCAGCGTTGGCGTCGCCGTCGCGATGCCGATGACACGTTAATGCAATACTGGAAACACGCGTTACCCGGCAGCAGCGCTGATTGGCGCGAGGTACCGTTTCTGGTTGTGGATGCCGAGATGTCATCGCTGGAGGTGGAAGACGGCGACCTTCTGAGTCTTGGTTGGGTCGAGGTAAATAATGGAGCTGTCGATCTGGAATCTGCGCAGCATGTACTTATTCAGGCGCGTAGCTCAGTAGGCCAGAGCGCGGCCATCCATCAATTACGAGACTGCGAAGTGGCGGAGGGGGTTAGTGCCGCAGAGGCTTTAAGGCAATTTCTGGCCGCAAGCGCAGGCAGGGTGCTGGTATTTCATAACGCAACGCTGGACCTCGCCTACCTCAACAAACTGTGCATCAGCCTGCATGGCGCGCCCCTGCTTCAACCGCACGTATGCACTCTGCGACTGGAACAGCGCCAACTCGCCCGGTTCGATCAGGCGATCAAGTCCGGCCAACTGACCCTGGCCGGCTGTCGTGAACGTTATGGCCTGCCCGGCTACAGCGCGCACAATGCGCTGTGGGATGCCCTGGCTACCGCAGAGCTGTTGCTGGCTCACGCCACCCGACGCGCTTCCGGCGGCAGGCTCTCCCTGTCAGGTCTTACTTGATTTAGGGCGCATGAATTGGAGCCCATGAATTGGGTCAGAGCTGCCTTTCCCGAAGCAAAGGGAAAGTACCTCTGACCCTGTTTAAGCGTGACGGGCCAGGCGTTTACGTCACATTCCGAAGTAGATCTTAACGCCCGCTAGCGTGTTGTTAGTCGCGATTGCTGCCAGTATCAATCCCATGACGCGACTCACCACGCTGGCGCCTGCATCACCGATGATTCGCTGGATACCGCTGGCTAGCAGCATAAATACCAATGCCAACAGCACGACGAGAATCATCACGCCAGCAATCTGCACCTGCTGAATCAGGTCAACCTTGGTGTTCTCGGTCATAAGCACGGCGGTCAGCATAGCGCCTGGCCCCGCAATTGACGGCACTGCCAGGGGGAAAACAGCGGTTTCATGGTGCTCTTCGGCGAGGCGTGTTTCCTCCTCGGGTTTGCTCTCGCCAAAAATCATAGAGAGCGCGAACAGGAAAAGAACGATGCCGCCGGCAATCTGAAATGCCGGCAGAGGAATCGACATGGCGGTCAGAATAAATTCGCCCGCGAGCATGAAGAAAAGCAGCACAGCGATCGATACGAGGCTTGCAATAATCGCAATTTTTCGCTTTGCGGCGGGTTCAAAGCTGCGCGTTACGGCGATGAACACTGGTACGGTGCCCACCGGATCTATAACGGCAAAAAACACAATAAACGTTGCAACGAAGTCGATCACCAAAGTTCCCTGGTTGCTGTTACATGGCAATGCTGCTGAGCTGCACGGTACGGTAAAATACGTTCACAGTCACTTACCAGCGACGGCTCTCCTCAGGAGAATGACCCGGAGAGGAACGTGACGCTGGCACGATGAAGTGAAGACTGGTGATATCGATTCAACGCGCCGTGCAACTGTAATAGCTTGCTGAGGTAACCATGCGTAGATGGCTGTTTCTCCGACCCTTTTTGATGTTGACCTGTATGACAGCACAGGCTGAGTCGCCGCTGGTCCTGCAACTGGATCTGGGGGTTCGCAACGTGCAATTTGCCGGCGTGAACTGGGCGGAAAGCAAAGGCTGGTTTGCCGATGCGGGCCTGGATCTGGAGGTACGCCGAGCGTCGGACAGGATCGAATCAGTGACCGCTGAGGTGGTCGCCCACCCCGGTACCATTGGATCGATCGAAAGCGGTTTGTTCCTGGCGGCGGCGGCAGAGGGTGCGCCGATTGTGGCGATCGGTACGATGTTTCAAGCGTCGCCACTGGGCCTGATCAGTCTGGCCTCCAGCGGGATTAATAGCCCCGCCGATCTACTCGGTAAAACAGTGGCTGTGCACGGTGACGGTCACGAGGCGATAGCCACCATGCTCGATCACGTCGGAATGTCTGTCGACGCTGTGACGATTATTGAAGCGAACTACGGCAACGAACCTCTGCTGGCAGGAGAAATGGACGCAAAGCAGGGGTATGTGGTGGATGAGTTCGTCAAACTGCAAACGGCGGGACACGAGGTTCGCATATTGCCTTACAAGGACTACGGCCACGTGGCCTACTCACAGGTTATGTTTGTCAGTAAAGAAACCCTGGCAAGCCATCGAGATAAGCTGGTGACATTTCTACAGGTGCTGGATCGCGGCTGGCGCGCCGCCACCCTTGACCCCGCAGCGGGTGCTGCGCTCACCATTGAGCAGTATGAGCCGCAGTTAAGCCAAGCCTATCAAGAGGGCTCACTAACCGGAATCATTGACCTGCTGTGGGCTGAAAGTCCGGTCACCTCGACCATGTCAGAAGCCACCTGGCAAACCAACGCTGCCGACTTTCGTCGCACGCATCCCGATCAGACGCTGGCGCCGATGTCGACGTGGACAGACTTCAGTCTGGTGATTGAGGCCGCACAACCCTGAACGGCATGGACGCAAGAGGGGTACGTCCGTCGCGCTACTGAGACGCCTTACCCCCTGGCTTTCCGCACGTCTCGCACTAAATCGGTGTTGCGTTGGCAACCTCGCTGATTACATCCTCAAACTTGCTGGCAGCTGCGTTATCAGCGCCGATCAATAACGCAATTTTTTGTCGTGTTTCACCAAAAGCGCGCGAGTCGTTAATGTGCTTACTCTTTTTTGCGGGTGCTAAAAACTGTTGCGTACTGTCACCGACAGTTGCACGTTATCGACCCCCGGTCCCCCGGTTACCAGAGGTGCTGCCAGGTCAATATGAATCATGCCGTTTGTCGGCAGGCGTGTAGGCATGAGGCGCAGGCCAATGCCCGCGTTGGCCAGCCAGCCATCAACCTCATCATTCTCATCGCCATCGAACCAGGCGCGGCCAGCATCAAGAAATACGGCAGCGCCCCAGCGGAACAGTCGCAGGGGCTCTGAGTCTGCATACCAGCGCTCTTCGACGCGCAGTCGCAGTCGGCGGTCTCCCTGTTGATACCGCTGCGGATAACCGCGCAAGCCGCGGCTGCCGCCGAGCTGTAGCTGCACATCGTCGGTCAGGCCATCGGTCCAGGTACCGTCCAGCGAAACGTAAAAGCGCCAGTCCTCCGTTTGCAGGTAGTGCAGCTCGCCGCCAAGGTTTACAAACAGGTTTTCCGGCTCACCGTCGGAGGTGGTAATGGCGCCGTTGAACGAGAAGAAACCCGTCAGCAACAGGTCCTCACGCAGGCCGGTGCCGTCGCGCCAGCTTCCATCGAAAATCACTCGCCCGTCGTCGGCGTCACCAACATCGGGCGAGAAACCAATGGTGCCAGACAGGCGTCGGCCCATGGGTAAATCCTGCGGCCTGCCAATCAGCGCCAGATTGGAAATCGGGATGAAGTCATCTTCGATGGTCTCGAAGCCCAGGTAGGGGTAGGCAGCGCTGCGATCCTCTGGCAAGTCATCAGGTTGGAGGTTGCCCGGTGCCCGGTCGAACGCGAAATCCCAGAATTCGATGCCAGTACTCCAGCGCCTGACGTGGCCATCCACGCGCCCGGTGGACTGACCAAAATTAATCTGCCCGCTGCGCGTTTGTTGCTCAAACTCGATAACGCGGTCTCCCGCTTCGAACAGGGGTTGAATGCGCTGGTCGTCTGTAAACCTCAGGCCGCGGCTGCTGCGCTCTTCCAGGGAGCGAAACGGCCGTCGCATATTGATATCAAAGCGGTGTCCATCGTCGTTGTCTGCCGCGTTGAGGTTCAGTCGCCAGGCAGAACCGGCGACAGCCGGGTCGAAAAAGAACACTTCCACACCGCTACGGTCAACATCTTCGGTATACAACGCGCCCAGCGTGACGCCCTGTCCGAGTAGATTCTCATCTTCAACGCCCAGCGACCAGCTGGTTTCACCGCCACTGAGGTCAAATTCAACGGTGGGTAGAATCGTCCACACATCTCGCGTAACCACCATCAGATCGACCTGCTCGCCACAGCGTCGTATAGGTACAACCCGTGCGTCGTAAAGCCAGTCGTTACCGCGCAGCACACGCTCGGCTTCGATCAACTCCAGCACTACGAAGTCCTCGCCCTCAACCAGAAATGGAAGTTGCTCTCGAACCGTCGATTCTCGAGTCACAATGTGCAGGCGATTGGCGAGCCGGTATAGCGCGTTGTTCTGGCTGGGGTCGGAGGTATCGAACACCTGCTCCCGGCGCATTTGCAGACTGCTGACAATGCCACCCTTTTCCAGCGAGCCGCCTATACCCGCCGG
>JBCDKJ010000053.1:0-25829 GCA_038746745.1 Pseudomonadota bacterium | reverse complement strand
GCGTGTAAAAATTGCCAGCGGGATATCATTTTCTGTCAGTTGATGACACAGGGCCTGAGCACCCTCAATCCAGGTGGCACGCCTGGCACCGGCCATCTCATGACAGTGGATGATATTCGCCACGCGCTCTTTTTCCGCAGGATCAGCCAGGGAATCAATGAATTCCAGCAAGCCCAGGTCATCGGGACAGGAGGACTCACGTCGCATAGCGGCAAAATCCAACTGCGAGTCCGCCAGCGTGCCATCAAGGTCAAAAATGACCGCCCTCACACGCTCTGCGCCTGACAATCCCATCGTCTAGATTACTGCAGGCGTCGCTGCAGACACTCCTGCATACAGGTCGCTATCAAGCTGCCGTCCTGATTAAAGAATCGACCCCGGGCCAAACCGCGCGCGGCCCCCACCCGTTCGCAGCTCACCTCGTACAGAAGCCAGTCCTGTACCTGACAGGGGGCGTGGAACCACATCGCATGGTCAAGGCTTGCTGTTTGCATGCCGTCGTAAAAGCTGCGTCCGAAGGGCAGCAGTGTCGCGTCGATCAGCCCACAGTCGGAGATATACGACAACAGCGCGGGCTGCATCCCGGGCAAAGCGCCCACGCTGCCGGTTGTTTTAAGCCAGATATGTAGCACGCCCTCTCGTGGCACCGGGTTGTGCCAGTCCACTGGCTCCACAAATCGAATGTCCCAGTCCAGGCCATCGACAATTTGAAACTCGGGCCAGAAGAAATCCTCTTCCAGATTGATTTCGCGCTGCGTTCTCAGACCATCCGGACCCGTCACCGCAGGCATTTCCGCGCCATATTCGTCGCCGCTTTCCGGCGTATGAAATGACATTGAACTCACCAGAATCACCCGGCCCTGCTGCGATGCTACGACTCGTCGCGAGCTGAAGCTGCCACCATCGCGGGCCACTTCGACGTCCAGCGTCAGTGGCAGTTTGCCGTCTCCAGGCCGCAGGAAGTACGCGTGCTGGGAATGCACCACGCGGTCACTTTCTACTGTCAGCTGTGCGGCGCGAATGGCCTGGGCCAGAACCTGGCCACCATAGAGTCGTGGACCGTCAGGGTGCGTGTTTTGCGCGGTAAAGCGCAGGGCATCCTCGCGCTCCAGGGACATCGTAGAGAGCAAATGCTCGAGGGTTTGTCGATTGGGCACAGGCCGTGTTCCTTCTACCGCAGGCTGACGCTGAGCCCGTTGCAGGTGGGCTGACAGACGCGCATTATGCCCGCGCCAGCAAACAGATGGAATGTTGGCTACTCGGTACGCACGCCCCGCCAGAATGCCACACGTCCCTGAATCTCCGCCGCAGCGTCTTTGGGTTCTGCATAGAACCAGGCAGCATCGGAATTGGTCTCACCATCAACCGTAATGTGGTAGTACTGCGCGGTGCCCTTCCACGGACAACGGCTGGTCGTGTCGCTGGCGCTGAAAAATTCTGCGTGAAGTGCCTCCGCGGGGAAATAGTGATTCCCTTCCACCACCACGGTGTCGTCTGATTCTGCGATGATGGTGTCCTTCCAGATTGCTTTCATGGCTCTGCCTCCGGTCTTGCTTAGGTTCACGATAAACGGCTACAGGGGATCGCACCGAACTCATCCCACTCGTCGCCGGCTTGATACGCACTCAGGGTCACAGCAGTGCATAGCTGACCGCACCAACACACGGGGCTGTCGTCGTGACTATGCCACAGGTATATTGAGCCCATGACGAGTGCAAACGCACAGGCCGTCAGGGCCCGCGCCCGCAGCGGTGAGCTGACCGGCAACACCTCTGGCATGGCACCCGGCCGGGTGCAGTGCAATATCGTGATCCTGCCTGAGGCCTGGGCAGCAGACTTTCAGCGTTTCTGCCAGCTCAACCCCAAACCCTGTCCGCTGATTGCGATGTCTGATAAGGGCGACCCAGCCCTACCCAGCCTTGGGGATATCGATATACGCACAGATGTGCCCCAATATCGCGTGTTCAATCACGGCGAATTAGTGGATGAGCCTTCTGACATTACTGCGTTGTGGAGAGACGACCTCGTGTGGTTCGCCCTGGGCTGCTCATTCAGTTTTGAAGAGGCCCTGCTGGCCGACGGTTTGGACGTCCGCAATATCACCGAAGGCGTTAATGTCCCCATGTACCGCACCGGCATCGACTGCCAGCCAGCCGGCCCATTTGCGGGCAAAATGGTGGTCAGCATGCGTCCATTCAGAGCCGCGGACGCGATCCGAGCCATTCAGATCTGCACACGATTTCCGTCCGTGCATGGTGCGCCTGTGCATTTGGGCGATCCCGGCCAGATAGGCATTGCGGACCTGAATACACCGGACTACGGCGATGCCGTGAGCGTGGGTGCCGACGAGCTACCGGTATTCTGGGCCTGTGGCGTAACACCGCAGGTGGCATTGGAAGCGGCTAAGCCGCCCTTATGCATAACACACAGCCCGGGCGCCATGCTCGTCACCGACCTGCTCAATAGCAAACTGGCGGCGCTCTAGTACTAACGCAATAGTAAGCCCAGAGTTTCAGGAAGGAAATTATGTCGATACTTCAGCTCAACTGTGACCTTGGCGAGAGTTATGGTTCCTGGCGCATGGGCATGGACGCGGACGTTATGCCTTTCATTGATCAGGCCAACGTCGCAACTGGCTTCCACGCCGGAGACCCGATGGTTATGCAAGCCACTCTGGCGATGGCCCGGGATCACCATGTCACCGTAGGGGCGCACCCGGCCTATCCCGACCGGGTTGGCTTTGGCCGTCGCTCCATGGCCTGCTCGGCGGAGGAAATTGTTGCTGACCTGCACTATCAGATTGCAGCCTTGGACGGGATGGCGAAAGTCGCTGGCGTCGATATTGCCTACGTAAAACCCCATGGTGCGCTGTACAACGACATGATGGCACGCGCAGACGTTCGCACAGCGATCATGTCGGCGGTGGCCAGCTACCACCGCCCCTTGATTCTGATGCTGCAAGCGACGCCCGCCATGAAAACACACCGCGACGAAGCGCTACAGCAAGGAATCGATGTATGGTTCGAGGCCTTTGCCGACCGCTGCTATGACGACGAGGGGCGGTTGCTGTCGCGTCGCCTGCCTGGCGCGGTACATAGCAGGGAAAAAATGCTGGAGCAGGTGCAGCAGCTTTGCAGCTTCGGCTCAGTGACTAGCGTCAACGGAAAAACGCTGCCGATGTCAGCGGATACCCTGTGTGTCCACGGCGACAACGCTGAAGGCATTGCGGCGATTCGTGAAATCCGGGACCTGGTGCGAAAGCACGCCGCCTGAGCTATGGACATTGTCAGCGCGGGCGAGGATGCCCTGATTGTCTATCTGGGGTCGGAATCCAGCCCAGAAGTCGCCGCCAGAGTGCGGGCTGCCAGTGAGGCCATTCGAACCTCATTGGGCGACGCCCTGGTAGACCTGGTGCCCTCCTACGCGTCTGTACTGGTGATTTACAACCTGTTGCGGTGCGACCATCTGGCTGCACGCAACGCCATACATGAAGCCTTACAGCAACTACAAGAGATCGGCTCGGACCAGAGCCGCCTGGTCACACTGCCGGTATTTTACGACGCTGAGGTTGGCCCAGACCTGGAACCCTTGGCTAAGCGCGCTGGCATGAGCGTTGAACAGGTTATCGACTGTCACAGTCAGGCGGAGTATCGCGTCTATGCAATCGGTTTTGCGCCGGGATTCGCTTATTTGGGCGAGGTCGACGAGCGTATTGCCGCACCGCGCCTGGATACTCCGCGCCAGTCAGTTCCCCGGGGCTCCGTGGCCATCGCAGACCGTCAAACCGCTGTTTATCCGGCAGCCTCACCCGGTGGCTGGAATCTGATCGGTCGCTGCCCCACACAGATGTTTGACCCGATAGCTTCGCCCTCCATGCCGGTTGCGGTGGGCGACCGTGTGCGCTTTGAACGCGTGGATCGCGGCCAGTTCCTGGCCCTGGGAGGTGTGCTGTGAGCGGGTTCCGGGTGCTGGCACCGGGCATGCTGAGCCTGATCCAGGACGGCGGCCGTTTCGGACGCCACGATATCGGCCTGACCACTGGCGGACCCTTGGACAGACTCGCGATGAGCTGGGCCAATCGACTGCTGGGCAATCGCGCCGAAACGAGTGCGATTGAAGCGAGTTTTGGTGGCCTGAAGCTTGAGGTCGACATTCACACTCAGATTTGCGTGACCGGAGGAGATCAACCTCTCTCTATCAATGGCGAGGAGCGCGCTGGCTGGCGCAGCCACTGCGTCAACCCCGGCGACCAGATTGAGATGGGTTTCGCGCGCCAGTTCTGTCGCAGCTACCTGGCCGTCAGCGGTGGCTTCGATATTGAGCCAAGCTTTGGCAGCACCGCCACCGTGGTAAGAGAAGGCGTAGGCGGGCTGCGCGGCGAGAAGTTGGCGCGGGACGACTACCTTCCCGCCGTGGAAAATACCGATAAGCTCTGCCTGGCATTGCCCGCAGCTGCCAGACCGCGCTATAGCCGCGATGTCATGCTGCGGGTAATACCCGGTTATCAGCACTTGCATTTCCCCAAACTGGAACTGCAACGCCTGTTTAGCAGCGAATACCGCGTCACAGACCGCGCTGATCGCATGGGCTATCGACTTGAAGGGCCAGCTATTCACTGTGAACTCGACCGTCTGCTGTCGGAGGGCATTTGTATGGGTGCTATACAGGTCCCGGCCGACGGCCAGCCAATCGTCTTACTGAAGGACCGTCAAACCATAGGCGGTTACCCAAAAGTTGGCTCAGCGCTGTCGATGGACACTGCACAGCTTGCCCAGCAAATGCCTGGCGCGAGCGCACGTTTCCGGAGGATTTCAGCGCACGAAGCCGATAACGTGTTCCACCTGGTACGAAGCCAGTATCACCGCCAGGAGCCCGAGCCCGTCCGTGACTGATAGTGAAATACCCGGCGACGCTATGGGTGTCAGCAAGGCCGTTGAGTCCCTGCTGGTCGACCGTAATCCCAGAGGTATGGCCGATGTGCAACAGCATCTCGTCCCCGGCAGCTACCTGCGCGCTGCTCAGGCCCTGCTGTCGCTGCGTGGAACGATTCTGATTGGTACTGGTTTCCCCGTCGATCATACCTATGAAACCGACGGTCCGGCGGGTGCTCTGGCGCTGTATCACTGCCTGGAAGTGCTGGGCGCTGAGCCCATATTGGTCTGCGGTACGCCGCTATCGCAGACGCTTTCGACTGGGTTTCAGGTGTATGAAATCGCAGTAGGCAATACCGGGGGGCGCCTTGAGGGAAGCACGTTTTCACCAGTTCGCCTGCGCGAGGGTCGGCGGGAGGGCGACCCTGAAATGAGTACTCGACGTGCATTGCAACAGCTGAAACCCAGCGCCGTGATCAGTATTGAACGTCCCGGTCTCAATGCCGAAGGCCGCTATACCAATATGCGTGGAGAGGACATCACCGAACGCTGCGCCTGCTTCGACTACTTTGTTTCGCTGGCTGACTGCCCCACCATTGCCATCGGCGACGGCGGCAACGAAATCGGTATGGGCAATGTCAAGGACGCTATCGCGTCTCTGGATATCACACCGGCGGTAACGGCCTGCGACGAACTGCTGGTGGCCGACGTTTCGAACTGGGGGGCCTACGGTCTTATCGCTTTAATCGGCTATATTTCAGGTCGCGATCTACTGGCGGACGTCTCCCCACGTGATTATCTCGAATTCCTCAGCGAACGGGGCAGCGTTGACGGCGTAACGCGCGAAAACACACCCACCGAAGATGGCTTTGATGCTGCCGTCGGTGAAAGCATCATTGCAGAGCTACGCCAGCTCACCGGTTATGGAGAACACACATGACAATCGCCTATCTGCAGGATCAATTCCTGCCCCTGGAAGAGGCGCGAATCTCCCCCATGGACAGGGGCTTCCTGTTTGGCGACGGAATCTATGAAGTCGTCCCCTCCTACGGGGGTCGCATGGTGGGCTTCGCGCCCCACATCGAACGTCTTGGTAATGGTCTTAGTGCTCTGGATATTGCCCTGGACTGGAGTGAGGAGCGCTGGCGCGAGTTGTGCGTACGCCTCATGGAAGAAAATGGTAACGGTAACCTCGGCGTGTATTTACATGTCAGCCGAGGGGCTGACGCAAGGCGTTTCCATGCCTACCCCGCCAACGTGCAACCCACCGTATTTGGCTATGCCTTCGAAATACCGCCAGCACCTGTGGCAGATCGCGACACAGCAGCCGCGTACTCGGTTACAACAGCCGAGGATCTGCGCTGGAAGCGTTGCAATATTAAGTCCACCGCTCTGCTGGGCAATGTCATGCACTTCAATCAGGGCTATCAGGGCGGCAACAACGAAACGATTCTGTTCAATGAACAGGACGAGCTAACTGAGGCTGCGGCCTGCAACGTATTCATCGTCAAGGATGGTGTTATCGCAACGCCCCCCAGCGATTACCAGATTCTACCCGGCATCACCCGTCTGTTGCTGCTGGAAATCCTGCGTGCCGACGCCAGTCTTGAGGTACAGGAGCGCATTATTCACAGGCAAGAGGTTGAACAGGCTGATGAGATTTGGCTGACCAGCTCTACCAAAGAGATTGCGCCAGTGGTGATGCTGGACGGCAGGCCTGTAGGGAGCGGCGCAGCCGGTGAAATATGGGAGCGCGCGCAGACCTTGTTTTCTGAGTACAAATACGACTACTGATGCCTCGACCAACCCGCGCCGTAGTCGATCTGGGCGCTCTGGACCACAACTGCAAACTGGCTGCCGAACTCAGCGGCGCTGGTGCGCTGATGCCGGTGGTCAAAGCCAATGCCTATGGCCATGGCGCAGTGGAGGCCGCACGCGTCTTCGAACGCCATGCGGCTGCACTGGCCGTGGCCAGCACCGAGGAAGCGGTCACCCTGCGGGAGTCCGGCATACAGGCGCCTATCCTGTTGTTACAGGGCATTTTTAGCGCAGACGAACTGCAGATCGCGAGTCGGCAGGATTTCTGGATCATGCTGCAAAACGACGCGCAGCTGGGTCTGGTAGAAAGCAGCGAACTTCCTCGTCCGGTCTCCTGCTGGATAAAACTCGACACCGGCATGCACAGGTTGGGCTTTTTGCCCTCCAGAGCCCATGAGCTGCATCAGCGTTTACAGGCGTGTCCGCAGGTCGGCGGCGACACTGTTTTGGCAACACATTTAGCGTGCGCGGACGAGCCTGACAATGCCCATACCAGGGCACAGTTGCACTGCTTCTTAACGCATACAGAGGGACTGGACGCGCAACACAGTATTGCCAACTCGCCGGCTCTATTGGCCTGGCCCGATGCGCGCAGCCACTGGAATCGCCCCGGCGTGATGCTGTACGGGCAATCGCCCTTCGCGTTTGAGCAGGATACCGCGCAAAAACTGCAGCCCGCTATGACGCTGTTGTCCGAGATACAGGCACTACGCGATGTTCCTGTTGGCGACAGCGTTGGATACGGCAGCAGTTGGGTTGCATCCCGGCCCAGTCGAATCGCTACCGTTCCCGTCGGCTACGGCGACGGTTATCCGCGCGCTGCGCCTAGCGGCACGCCGGTGCTGATCAACGGACATAGAGCCGCGCTGGCAGGTCGCGTCTCCATGGACATGATTACTGTTGACGTCACCGATCTGCCCAATGTGGCGCTGGGTGATACGGTCACGCTGTGGGGTCAGGGATTGAGTACCAACGAAATCGCTGACTGGGCGGGCACTATCAGCTATGAAGTCACCACGCGCCTCCTGCCGAGAGTCCCCAGGGAATACCGGGCGAGCACACCGTGATACGCCCACTGCGGATAGCCGCTGGCGTCATTGTGCTGGCAGCCGTGGTCACCAGTATAGAATCCATCGTCGCCAGTCAGCTACGCAGTCGTCTGACGCCCTTGCTCGAAGAAGCGCTCGGTATCCCGGTGACGCTGGCAACGATTCGCCTCGATCTGATTGAACTCAGCGCTCGCAGCCAGGTGCTGCAGCTTGGCACAGATAGCAGTATCACCCTGCGCGCCGACGACCTGTTCGTTGATCTGAACTGGACTGCACTGCTGCAAGGCGTTATCCAGTTTGACCGGCTAGAGGCGGAGACCCTTGCGATATCGCCCGCAGGGTGGCCGACCAGCGCAACCGAATCCGCCGACCCCGGACCCACGGACTTCTCTAACTTTGCGCCCTGGCTGCCCCACAGTCTCCAAGTGGGAAGCCTCCACATCAATACTGACAGTGACAACCGTCTCGTATTCTCTGCCATTAATGGCTCACGGCGCGGCCAGCGCCTTGAGCTGGAATGGGAGAGCGGCAACGGGCTCACTGGAACACAGGGCTTCATTGCCATCGCATCCCTGCCCGACTTGCTCGCCTTGCAGCAACTTGAGGCCAGGCTAAGGCTGCAGCACAACGATGACACACTGCCAGACTCAGACTTGTCTGTGATGATAGGACCTGCGGCAGACGCCGCGTATGAACTTGATGCGAAGGGAGTGCTGGCCGGCATGGCTGTTACGCTGCAGAGTACGGGCGAGCACGCCTGGCGCATCCCCCAGCGCTCCAGTACTTCTCTGGATGTACTGGCACCCATACGTCTTGGCACGCTGCTTGGCAATCTAGCTGCCGTTCGCGAGTCTGTGGTCGCAAACGCTGCGTCACGACCAGAAGCCCGTTTTCCAAAACTGTCGCTGCCGGTTCATGAGGCCAGCGTACTGGCGGCCGATGTAAAACTGAAAGATAAGCAGGTATTCCACGACTTCGCGCTCACTATGAACAGCGATGGCAATGGCGCTGTGACCGGCGGCGTCACCCTGGATGGACCCTTCGCGGCACTGATTGCGGAGGTACAGCTAAACACTGCGACCAGCCAATGGCGCTTTACTGCGGATGCCAGCCTGACGGCGCATACCCCGGAAACCGGTATCCTGCAGCGCTACAATGACACCCCCATAGTCGCCACCGAGGGAGCACTGCGGCTTCGCAGCGCTGGCGCCACCACGACGGAGCTGATCAATGCGCTGGAGGGCGAGTTCCGCGTCAAAGGTCTGCATCGAGGCGCTGATGAGACCGCACTTTCGCTGCAGGGAAAGCTGGACAGCACGACTTCAGCTTTAGCTCTGTCAGACCTGCATTTCAACGCGGGTGCCTCCCAGGTGTCGGGGCGCATTACTTATTCACGTGCGCATGCCCGTCACGCCATCGCCGTTTCTCTGCGCTCACCGTTAGTAGATCTGAGCATCCTTAAGACCGATGAAGCGACCACAGAACAGAGCTGGACCGAGGGTACTGTGCTGCCCTCCTCGTTGCCCTTCTCTGACATTGATGCTGACGTGACGATCGAGGTGGAGGAATTGCGTGGAGACGACCTCAGCCTTACTGCGGTGGCCTTAAACGGTACGCATCATGTTGGCGGCGGTGCTGCTGACCTAAGGCTCACCGGTGCCAATGGTGGCACTGCAGCGCTGGAACTTGGCTATGTTCGCGACAATTCCAGTGATCTCGACGTGAATGTGCAGGTCCAAACGGAGGGCTTCGACGCCGGAGCCACACTGGGATGGCAGGATGTGCCCTTCGCTGCGCGCGCCGATATCAGCTTGCTGGCAGCCGCCCGTGGACGCGACACCTCGGCACTTCTCGATAGTCTTCATGGCTCATTGGACGTAGTAGTTGACGCCAGGCGCGATAAGAACTGGTCTCGGGAAGGTCGCAGCGACGAACAGTTTGTACTGTCCAGCCAATGGAAGGCGCTAGGCCATGAAACACGTTTGGCAGGCGCAGAGCTCACTGAGCTTCGCCTGGATTCTGAACATCATCAATTATCCGGCACAGCATCCGTTGCTGCGGATCGCAGCCCGGTGTTCATTGCTGACATAGAGGCAGATCAGATTGACATCGACCGCATTCAGGGCTGGTTTTCGTCAGCGGACGGTCATGTAAAAGCTGTCGCATCATCAAAACCGTCGCAACCAACGGCACCCGCTGAAAAGGCGTCGCTGCGTGACAGCGATTTGCTGTACAGACTGCGCAGCCTGCCAACGGCTGCTGTCAGCGTAGACGTAAAGCGCCTTCAGCTGCAGGGATTTACCTTCTCACCGGCCTCTGTAGAGGCAAGCGCTGTGAATGATCAACTGCAGGTCGAATCTCTCAAGTTTGCCAACGGTAATGCACGCGTCCAGGCTCAGCTCGCGCTTAACTGGCAAGGGCCGGAGGCCGATCTCTCAGTCTCCGCAACGGTCGATGAGCTCAACCTGCGTGATTACCTTCCCACCGATGCTCCACTGCCTGTGGGAAGCCTGGAGCGACCACTTTCCGGAAAACTCTCACTCAACGGGGCTGGCAACAGCACGGAGGACCTGCTGGGATCGCTGACTGGAAGCGTGTTCCTCGACGACGGCGATCTCTCTGCGGGGGACGAGCAGTTGGACATCAGCTTCGAGCGCCTGGCGGACGGCAGCCGTATACGCATCAACCGTCTTAACCTGGGGGGAACAGATCTGGAAGGCGAGATACGAAGGACGTTTAGAACCCATAATCGCTATGACATTGAACTGCAGGGTGCCGCGCTGGATCTCAGGCCCTGGCAGGCGGCGATAGCTGCACTTCAGACCCAGGGCACCAGCCGTTCTGCCGACGACAGTCAAAACCCGCTGCAGCAGACTGCGCGCTTTGCGGGAGGCTTGTTTAGCTTCGCTGGCGCTATCGTGGGCCGTCCGCCAGTCGATGGAGCCAGCGCAAAGCTGATGGACACGTCGCCGATCGACGTGCGTCCTCTTCGGAACAACAATTTCTCGCTGGATGCCAGCTTCTCGCAGGCATTTACAAGCGGACTGCAGGCACGTGAGCTGACGCTAAAGGCTCGCTCCGGCGCAGGGCGCCTCCAGCTTGAAAGCATGGCCAATGAGCTTAACGGCGGCCCTGTTCAGCTGAGTGCGCAATTCAACGCCAACACCAACCCCTATCAAATGGCGTTTCGCCTGGATTCACGCGGCGTACATCGCGACCCCGAGATGGTGTTTTTCCCCCTGTCCACCGACCTGCGCTACACCAGTGAAGGCAATACAGAGGCCGAGCTGGCCCGCAACCTACAAGGCGTTGGCTACATCGAGCTAGGCGAGGGTCGCATTAACCTGGAGGCACTCTCCTTTGTCAGCGCCGATGTTGCCACCTCGGCCCTGCGGACGCTGATACCCGGCGCAGAAGCGACAAAGACCGAATTGAAGTGCGGGGTTACCCTTCTGCAGGCGAGTAATGGGCATGTTTACACGCCCTACGGCTACATCGTTCGCACAGGAACTGCCAATCTGCTGGGAGGCCTGGACGTTGATATGGCCAAAGAAACCGTGAGCCTGCGCTTTCAGTCTCGCAGCCGAGACGGCGTGGGAATCTCACTCGGCAACGCGTTTTCCGGCACCGTGGAGGTCGCTGGCCCCCTCAGCGACCCTCAGATCGTGCCTAATACGCCAGGTCTGATATTCCGAGGCTGGGCCGCGTTTGCCACGGCGGGCCTATCGGTCATTGGAGAAAGCATGTTCAACCGTCTGCTTGCCAGCAGTAATCCCTGTCGATCTGTGCGCAAGGAAATCAAAGAGAACTTCTGCGGAGCGGGCCTGCCGCTGGGCAAATCCCCTCTCGCTTGTCGTCCGGAAAACGACCCCGCCGACAGCGCCCCCCTGAATCCCACCGTCATAAAACCAATCCCAATCACCTGAAAGCACCAACACACTGTCGCTTAATCAGCGCTTGGCTACACTAATCGACAACCCAATAGCAGCAACCCCAAGCGGCCATATAGACAACCCCGCCAGCCCCTCGATAATGCAACGGCAGTAACCCCAAGCGGCCTTGTAGAGAGCCCCATTAGCCCCTCGATAACCCAACGGCAGTAATCCCAAGCGGCCTTATAAAAAGCCCCAATAGCCCCTCGATATCCCAATGGCAGTAGTCCCTAGCGGTTTTATAGGAAATACGCCCGCACTATCCGAACCAAATAAAAAGCCGTCACCGCCGTAAACGCCAAAGAGGAGCCGACACCAAAGGAAAATCCGCTGAAAGCGAAAATTGCAGCGCTGATAATCGCCCACCACTTGATCATCCCCCCGATGTCCGGGCCACTGCTGATCTGCCTTGGAATGTAGGCAAATTCCTTTCCAGTCAATGGCGCACCACAGGCGTGGCATTTACCCGCTGTAGATGTCACGGGCGCCTCACACTGTATACAGGCAACCACCTTTACCTTGTGTGATGCCGTGGGTTCAGAATGCTCGTCCATGGCCGGAGTATACTGTAGCGGCCGGAGACGTAGCGCTCTGAAGGGCAATCGCCTGTGTATACTCGCCAAAACACGGTAGAGCCCAACCTATGCTTTTGAAACACGCCGCCCTGCAGTTTGGTATCGCCCTTGCCTTGTTCACGCTGTGGGCGGCATCCGATGCCTGGTATACGGTGACGGGGCTTGCCATTGCCACAGTTCTATCGATGCTGCTCGCGATACTGGCTGGCGTAGCCGTCGCCACGGTAATCCACGAATGGTGTCACCTGCTCGGCGCCAAGTTGGGCGGCGCGAACTACAAGATTCCTGAGAAGCTGGGCCTGTTCGTGTATGACTATGATTTCAGCAGCAACACGCTGTCCCAATTCAATGCGATGAGTCTGGCTGGCCAGTTCGGCAGCTGGTTGTCGGTAGCGGGGTTGGCCCTGCTGATTCCAGGTGATAATCCCGGGCGAGATATGCTGGTGTGCGCCGCCGTCGGCGCCGCGGTGTATGCGGGCATCATCGAGTTACCGCCGCTGAAAAGGGCGCAGATCAGTGGCGACCCTCTGGCGGAACTCTCGCGCATTGATCAAAGTGTACTTACCCGAGCTGGTATTGGTGCCGTCGCTGCAATACTGCTGCTGCTTTTTATAAAAATCTGAAATCGCGCTATCACAATCTGAGACCACGCAAGGTCAAGGCGGAAATGTTTGTGCACAGGCTTTGCTTTACACTACCGGTATTGACGTAATTTTCCTGCCATCGGCGACACAGACTAGCCCATGCAGCAAGCCGTAACGACGACCACCGCAGCTCCGGGTAATGAAGACATCCCAGAGGGCGCCATACTGGCAGCCATCGATCTCGGCTCTAATAGCTTTCACCTCATCATTGCCCGAGTTGAGCACGACGAAGTCAGACCCGTAGAGACGCTGGCCGAGAAGGTGCAGCTTGGCGCCGGCCTTAAAGATGGCCTCCTGGATAAGGCCGCTATCCGTCGGGGTATTGACTGTCTATCGCGCTTCAAGCAGGTGTTGGACAGCGTCACTCCCTATCGCACTCGCATTGTCGGCACCAACGCCTTGCGTCAGGCACGCAACCGCAGAGACTTCACGCTGGCAGCGGAAGCGCTACTGGGTGTGCCTATCGATGTCATCTACGGTCGCGAGGAGGCACGCCTTGTCTATTTAGGGGTGGCCCATACGCTTGCCGATGACGAGCAATCCAGGCTGGTCGTTGATATTGGCGGCGGCAGCACCGAGTTCATCGTCGGTCAGCGCTTTGAGCCCCAGCGCCTGGAAAGCCTGCAGATGGGCTGTGTATCGTATACTCGGCACTTCTTTAAACGAGGCCGCATTACCGAGCGCCGTTACAGGCGCGCCTATGACGCAGCGCGTCTTGAGGTCTCCCATATACGACACCAGTTTTCCGCCGCGCACTGGCAGGACTGCGTGGGCTCGTCCGGTACGCTGCAAGCGATCGAGGGCATTCTGGTGAACTTCGGCTGGAGTGAATCCGGCATTACCCGCAGTGGCCTTGCCTGTCTTGAACGTGCGCTCCTCGCCTTCGGACACCTGGACGATATCGACATTGACGGGCTGTCTGAGACCCGACGCAACGTCATCCTGGCGGGGGTTGCTATAACCGCTGGCATTTTTGATGAGCTCAGCATAGAGATAATGCGGCCCAGCCGAGGCGCGCTGCGGGAGGGTGTCATTTACGACCTGCTGGGGCGCCTGTCCCATGAGGACGTACGAGAGCGAACCCTGAACGCCGTGTTACAGCGCTACGGTGCGGACGTGCAAATCGCTGACACCGTTGAACGCCGCGCAAGAGCGCTGTTCGCGGGCGTATCCAAAGCCTGGAAGCTCAGCAGCGATGACTGGGATGTACTGCGCTGGGCAGCGCGGGGCCATGAGATTGGAATGTCCATCTCACACAAACACTACAACCGTCACGGCGCCTACCTGTTGCGCAATGCCGACCTGCCGGGATTCTCGCAAAACGAGCAGGAGACGCTGGCACTGCTGGTGCTGTGTCACCGGCGCAAAGTAGCGCTGGAAGAGTTTGAAAGCTTCGGCGAGCAGGAGCGTTTGCGCCTGCTGCGCCTGACTACGCTGCTGCGACTGGCCTGCGCCTTTAAATACGTAGAGCAACTGGAGTCGCTGCCCGAATTCCGCATTATCGCCAACAAAAGACGTCTCAAGCTCAAGTTTCCTAATCAGTGGCTGGCACAGCATCCGCTGACCCACTCTGAGTTAAAACAGGAACGCCTGCAGGCCAGAAGGCTGGGTATACGCGTTGTTCTGCGCTAGGAGTCGGCCTAATTCAGAACCCGGTACCCGCGGCCTCGCATGCAGCGCTTAACGACCTGAGACTTCTCTCTATCGCCTTGTATACCCGACTGCGCGCCGCCGGCAACCGCGCCAACGCCCGCGTACTCGCCAATGCTCTCACCAAGAATGGCACCGGTCGCGGCACCTACGGCACCTCCCGCCGCCGCACCCCGTAGCACGCCGGATTCGATCCGAACCTGCTCCGCATAGCTCTCACATTCAGCTAGGTCAACGTGATAGTCGGCCATGTTCACGCCCTTGGTATCGACAATCGGGCCCGGTGCAGATGAGCAGCCTGCCAGCCCAATGACTGCTAGCAGGAGCGCTAGATACTTCCACTGGCTTTGATGCATGTTTCCTCCACTGGTGTAACCTATATCTCTATAACCTTCTAACGCTGATGACGTCTGATGGTTGACCACTATTCCATAACAACAAAAAAATAATTTTCGGCCCGTTGCTGATACTCGCACTGTGAGAGCGGCAACAGCCCAACATTCGAGGACCTCGCCATGCCCATTCGCCCGACCGCTATCCAGGACTGCATGCGTAAAAACCCGCTGACCATCAACCAGAACGCCAACATTCTGCAAGCCGTAGAACTTATCGTGGAGTACAAACTCACCGGCCTCACTGTGATCGATGATGCTGCCCGTGTGGTGGGTATTCTGTCGGAGCTTGAGTGCCTGGGCGCTATTCTCGATACCATCTACAACGACGGCGACGCCGAGAACGCGCTTGTACGGGACGTGATGCGTACTGATGTGAATAGCTGTGCGCCAGAAACTGGCATTATTGAAGTGGCGCAAGACATGCTGCGCACACGCCAGCGTCGAAGACCCGTGCTTCAAGACGGCCGTCTTGTGGGTCAGGTGAGCAGCAGTAACGTGCTTTGGGCTTTGATGGAGTACACACGACGCAAGGCTGTTCCAGCCTGAGGCGTCTCACAGTCCCTCCCAAGGGTTGCGGCTACTAACGAGACTGGCTAAAAATTTCTGTTCAAACTTGTGAGAACGGTCACAAAACCTTCTTAACTTGTTAATTTTCCGCAGGTTTTTTGAGTATTTCCACCTGGCGGCTCGGGGCCGCCTGGCGTTTAATGGCTACATGCTTTGCCAGCTCATCAAACCACGCAATCTGCGCATCCCCAGCCTATGCCTGCTGGCAGCCATGGCAGGCTGCGCAAACTCGCCCATGCCAGCCAGCTTTGCCAACCATTTTGACAGCGCTCGCGAAGACGCAACGCACGGGCAGTGCATGAGTGACAACGCAATGTTTAATAACCGTCAGTTGATGGTTGCTCCAACAGCTGTTCAGAATGCCTGGACCTACTGCGTCAAGCAGTCCGACGTGTGGTACCCCGGCAAAGATAGTAAAGCAGAGCCCTCAGCCTGGTAAAAAGCCTTTAGCCTGGTAAAAAGCCCTCAGCCTGCTAAAGAACCCTCAGCTACTCCTTCGCAGGGTTAAATACCGCCTCTTCAAGCTCTACGAAAGCCTCTTCAATGTAGGCACTAAGCCGACTCAGATTCTTTACCTGCTTTGTCGCAACCAGACCAAAGTGCAGCGTACCGCTGTAGCTGTACAAAGTAATGTTGAGCTGATTGCCGGGCGGCAGCGTGCTGATCGGCAGGCTCTGCTCAAGCAAGGCGCCCTTCAGATACAGTGGTTGGCTGGGCCCTGGCACATTAGACACCAGCGTGTCTGCAATCGCCGGAAGCAGTCGATCCAGACGTACTAGCTGGATCAGCTCAATCAACACGGCCAGCACTGCCGTGTACTGCGCTACCGCTATCGGAGGCACGCCATCGATCTGGTTACGCACACTGCGCAACGTAAACCCGATTTCCCGCAAGCGGCGGTAGGGTCGCTGGTGCTCGGCGCAAGATCAACCAGGACGATACCGATCTTATTGCCGCTGACTCTGTCATTCTCGTCACGGAGATTCACGGGCATCTGAATACTGAGTGGACGCTTGAGTTCTATCCCCGCGTCGGCCAGATAGCGCCGCAAGGCACCGTCCAGACAGGTTAGTGCGATGTGGTTTAACGTACAGCGCGTCATAGCCCGCAGCTTCTTGATGCGATCCATGGACACGTGGGCTGTTGCAAACTGTCGCCCTGCAGTAACTGCGCCCGTTAACGGCGTCTCTTCGACTGCCTTAAACGGCAGCGCTACGGCATTGCGTGTCAGACCCACCTGCTCCAGCGCCAGTTGCGTGGTGAGCTTGGTGGTGCCGCCAAGAATAAGCCGCCAGTCCCGGGTGCTACGAAGAATGCGCCCAAACAGCGCGCGACGGGATTTAGCTTCCTCGCGGTCTACCCCGGCTTCCTCTCGCGCCCAGATGACTTTAAGTTTACGCACGCGAGACGTGGTATTTAGCGACTCAATATTCCAGCGCGACATGGTGATGCCGTCTGCGTAGGCGTGATGTATTTTGGAGTAGATGGCGAAGCGTCCGCCCTGCACGTTGTCAATCACATGCCACTCCCACATGGGCTTGCTGCGGTCCATGAGTGGCTCATGCAGGCGCGCGCACATATCGAACAGCGCAGATTCGCTGAGCCCTCTTGGCGGGCGGTGGTAAAAAAGATGTTCATTGATGTCGAGGGCCTCGACCTCGCGCCAGCGCGGCCCGCCCAGGGCGCGAAAATCGATAACGCGGTTAAACGGCGGCCTTACCTGCTGGTAGCTGGCATACTCTTTTGCCAGATGGCGAACCCAGTTAGCGGGCGCTTTGGCGGGCTTGCGGAAAATCTGAAGGCCCGCCACGTGTTTGGGACTTTCTTTTGACTCCGTCAAAAAAAACGCCAGGTCTAGTAGGGATAATCGGGTCATATCAAGAGCTTATTGTTAGCCAGTGCAGTGTAACGATTTCGCGCAGAGATTACTGCGCTGGCTCATACTGGCACCGACACTACCGAGTCCCGCCCCTGCCGTTTGGCGGCGTAAAGCGCTTTGTCTGCCTGACGTACCAGCTCATCGAACTGGCGTGCGTTCGTGTATTGCGCAAGCCCAATACTGACCGTGAGATCGGATTGCGTCTTGATGGCATTACGGATTCGTTCAGCGATCGAGGTGGCTTGCGCTAGCCCTGTGCGTGGGAGCACGATCATGAATTCCTCACCGCCATACCGCACCACCAGGTCCTCCTGCCGGGAGTGAGCGCTCAACACGGCCGCCACCTCGACGAGCTGCGTGTCACCAGCATCATGCCCATGCGTGTCGTTGTAGGTTTTGAAATGATCCAGGTCCAGCATCGCCACGCAAAAGGGCTCACCCATGCGTTCAGCCATGGGCAGCATGTTCTCTATCACAACCTCGAGTTTGCGACGATTGGAAAGTTGGGTCAGTGGATCGACCAGTGCAAAGCGACTGTTCTCAATTTTGAGGGCTATGTTCTCTGTGATCACCTGGTGCTGACCCTTAAGAAGCCTCAATACCTGCAGGTAACCAAGTAAAAATATGATCGCCAGACCAGTAAAAATAGGGTCTGGCAATAACAGGAAGCGCGCAAATATCGAGAAGGTGATCAACGTCAGGAAGATAAATAACAGGCTCAACGATGTGCTGAACATGATTACTGCGCCTGCAACCATGTTCATAAACACCAGCGCACAGACCAGGACAGCATCAGCCGCATGGTCGCCGAAGGGCAGAAAAATCGCTGAAATAGTCGCCAGATACGCCAGCACACTCCAAACCGTAATGCGAGACTCCCAGGGCTGAATCGTCGTTGGAGTTATTTTTCCTGCCCGAAGCCGCCGCTCAAACTTCAGCGATATCAAAAGTCGGGGCGTATTGCAGGCCAGAACCGCAACTAACCAAAGACTGGCCGTCACGAGTGAGGAGAAGTGGGTTATCGTGACAAAGAGCATGAGTGCAGCAGAGGCCACCCCCAGGTAACCCAGCTTCATATTGCCGTACAGTATTTTTATGCGCTCGAAGTCGAGCTGCTGTGCGTTTTCCTGCTCTGTTAAGTCCCTATTCACGTTTCTCGCGCAGGACGCAGGTGCATTGTTGAACACACGATTGAGTCTCTCCCTGTGACCAGAGAAGCAGTGTGCCGAAAACTCCGCAGCAATGCATTGCACTGCTACGCCCAGGCAGGCCCAGTGACTTTTTGCATGCCAATAAAAGAACCCCCGATGCCTGGCACCGGGGGTGGCCATTCGAGGCGCTCAGGGGGATGAGCGTCCTCGGATGGATTCGGGGATGGAGTCGGAGATGGATTTAGAGATGAATTCTGGAGCTCAGATCAGAGCTCTGAAATTTTCCGGTTGAGCTCGAATTGGCGCGATGTCACATAGGACTCCATATCTTCTACCCGACGCATGGCCGCATCCAGTCGCTCGCGAGCGCGCTTCAGACGCACACTGGGCCGGTCGCCGTATCGAAACATGCGACGAGGTCGATAGTCATGAGCACGCTCGTCATATTCCATCTCCATCTCCATCGCTTCGAATTCTTCGTCTTCCGTGCGAGACCAAGCGGCGTAATCATCGGCGCGTCGCCGGGGCGCCAACAGCACCCAGCCTGCGATGTAGGCCCAGAAGGCAAGCGAGCCAGTGAAAAGAAAAGCGGCGATAGCCAACAGTCGCACCACCCAGTTTTCCACGTCCCAGTAATCGGCCAGCCCTGCGCACACGCCGGCGATTTTGCCGTCGCGGGTGTTACGGTACAGACCCATGCCCCAGCCGTTGCGCTTGCGACGCTTGTATTGGCGGTGTTTGCTGCGCAAGCCCTCATGGCGCCTGCGGTAATGTCTTCGTCCCATGTCAGTAACTCCTTTTGCTGTCGTCCGGATAGGGCTCGCGGCGCGTGCCATCGTAGTGCTCGCGGCGCTCCTGTTGCTGTCGCCAGTCCGGATAGTTGGAATCCAGCAGGGTTTCCAGGGTTTGTACCCGGTCGGCCATCTTGTCCACGGTTTCCAGAATGTGCTCGACGGTCTCTCTGTCTTCGTCGCTTAGGCTTCTTGCCGAGCGTCGCAGCGATGAATAGTGCATGCTGATCCAGATCGGCAGCACAATGACCATAAACAGGATGGTCGGTACAAACATAAATTCAAAAAACTTCATTGACGCATTCCCCCTTTGCGCGCGCCCGCGCTCTACTGTGCATTCACTTTGTCAGCGGGCATCTCAGCACTGCCATCGCCCATCTCCTGCTTCAGGCGCGCCAGTTCCTCGTTGATTTTTTCGTCTTCGGCCAGTGCGTCAATTTCTGTGGCAAGGTCACCGACGTCGCGTCCCATGTCCATAGCCTCTAACTGACTTTCCATGGTGTCCATGCGGCGTTCAAACTGATCAAACTTGGCAAAGGCTTCATCCAGCGCTTCACGATGCATTTGACGCTTGACCTTGATGCGCGACTCCACTGTCTTGCTGCGCATCACCAGCGTTTTTTGCTTGGCGCGGGCGTCAGTTAACTTTTGCTGCAACTGTCCGATCTCTTCGTTGAGCTGGCTGATGTGCTCGTCCGTGGCAGCGAGTTCTCCCTCCACCGCCAGCAGTTCTTCCTCGATGATCTGCTTTTCCTGCAAGGCCGCGCGAGCCAGATCTTCACGTCCTTTGCTGATCGCCAGCCTGGCCTTGGCTTCCCAGGCCACCACATCGTCCGCTATTTGCTGGCGACGGCGCTCGGCGGCCTTGCGCTCCGCCAACACCCTGGCAGAGGAGCTACGTACCTCCACCAGGGTGTCTTCCATCTCCTGAATAATAAGACGGATCATTTTCTGTGGATCCTCTGCCTGATCCAAAATGGATGTGATGTTGGAGTTGATGATGTCGGTCATGCGAGAAAAGATGCTCATAAATTACTCCCAGATGCTCGTCTAAAATTCTCAGCCATTCGTTAGTGAAATACCGTCGGCGCCCGATCGGTATCGTTGGCAGGGCCCCGACTGAAGTCGTCTGCGCTACCAACAGCGAACAGGGCTTCAGTGAGCACCGCGATCTGCGCGCCACTTAACAGTGCCACTGCGGCGCCCGTAAACACGGCCAGTCCGGCGCACAGACCTGCCAGGGCGATGTAAATGAGTAAGCGTTCCGATCGTTGAATCATTGTGATTCCATTGATGACTTCAGTGATTCTTGCGGTTATAGATACCAGTATCTGTGCCAACTTTTTAAGTTATTGATAAACATAGATATTTTCATATCCGGTCATAGCAACTTGATATTTATTTAGTCATTTAAACCAAATAAATCGGGTTTATCACCAAGTTATCTAGTATATTTAACCAATGCGCGAGAACGACCGTATCATTGGTAATGCGCCCAGCCTAAACGAAGCGCTGGAGCAGATCTCAAGACTTGCCCCCATTCCGCGACCTGTATTGGTGTTAGGCGAGCGCGGCACCGGCAAGGAACTGGCGGCAGCCCGGCTACACTATTTGTCGCCTCGCTGGGATGAACCCTTTCTGAAACTCAATTGCGCGGCCGTATCCGAGTCATTGCTGGAATCCGAAATATTCGGCCATGAACCCGGCGCTTTCACCGGGGCCAGCCGCACCCATCAAGGTCGTCTGGAACGCGCCGATGGCGGCACACTGTTTTTGGACGAGTTAGGCACTATGTCTACCGGGCTGCAGGAGAAACTGCTGCGTGTGATTGAGTATGGCGAGTTTGAGCGTCTGGGTGGGCAGACCACCCTGTCAGTAAATGTCAGAGTGATTGCGGCGACCAACGCTGACCTGAAGCAGCAGGCTGCGCAGGGACACTTCCGAGAGGATCTTTTGGACCGCCTGAGCTTTGACGTCGTGCATCTGCCACCCCTGCGCCACCGGCTTTCTGACATTCCTGAACTAGCGCACCATTTTGCTGTACAGATGTGTGCCGAGTTGGGACGTGAGTTTTTCCCAGGGTTTAGTGACCGCGCCGCCCGTCAGCTTTTGCAACACCGCTGGCCTGGGAACGTGCGCGAACTCAAAAATACGGTCGAGAGGTCGGTGGCGCGCTGGACACATCCAAAAAAACTTCTCGATGCCGTGATAATTGACCCCTTTGCATCGCCCTTCGAAGACTGGACAAGTGACACGCCCGCCAGCGGGACACCGCCATCGTCAGCGCGTGTATCAAATACGGCGCCCCTGGGGAAGCCGCTGCGCTTTCGTAAAGCAGTTGCGGACTACGAGAAGTCCCTGCTACGCGATGCGCTGTCCGACCAGCAGGGACACCAGGGCAATACCGCCAGGGCGCTGGGTTTATCCTATGACCAACTGCGCGGCCTGTTGAAGAAACACAATCTGCTGAAATCTGCTAGCCGGGCGAAAACTGCGTGATACCCTAGGCCGACATGGCCGCACTATCTTCCAATCAAACCGAAAAACTGTCCGCTGCGCTGGACGCGCTCGGCATGGACACCCTGCCCGCCCGACTGATCGAGTTTTTACGCAGCATTTGCACCTTCGACAGCGCCGTCATGATGGCGTACCCGGACACCGCGAAACTCCTGGTACTGGAGGATCAGCTCACGGCTAGAGACCGCGAGCTGTTCGAAGGTCCTTATCGAAATGGCCTGTATTTGTTGAGTCCGCTGTATTTGCAATCGCAGGCGGGACGGCGTGGTTTTTCACACATCAGCGACATCGCCCCCAAGGGATTTACCGACAGCGAGTATTACAAGCTGTATTACTCGAGTTACGGCAGCGTCGATCAAGTCTCTTTTCTGGCAGAGACGGCGCGAGGAACGCCCATTGTCGTTGCCCTGGAGCGCGTCGGGCAGTCAGAGCCTTTCAGCCTCGCGGAGCGCGATGCACTTGCGGCGGTGGAGCAACTGGTCGCTATTGTGCTGCGCAAACAGCAATGGACGGACAGTGCAACCAGCGAAGCGCTGCAGGAGAGTCCACAACCACTGGATATGCATGCGCATCTGCAGCAAGTTCTGGCAGCGTTTGGCTCCAGTACTCTGACGCCTCGGGAGCGGGACGTGGTGCGCTTAATCCTGCGCGGCTACCCATCCAAGTCGGTTGCGCGTGAACTGGACATCAGCACGCAGACAGAACAGGTACACCGCAAAAACATCTACCAGAAACTCGGGATTTCGTCCCACGCGGAACTCTTTACCCTGTTTTTTGATGCTATTGCGCAGCCCTGGGCAGATGGCGAGGACCCTCTGCTGCAGCGCCGCGCCTGACCGGAGACGCACCATGTCACTACCCCTTACCGACAACTCCCTGCTGCGCCATCAGGCGTTTATCAATGGCGAGTGGATCAACGCCGACAGCGGCGCTACGGTCGCCGTGGATAATCCCGCCACCGGTGAGACGATTGTGGAGGTCGCCAAAGTGGGCGCAGCCGAGACTGAGCGCGCAATTGCCGCCGCGGAGGCCGCCATGGTGAGCTGGAAAGCGCAGCCAGCCAAAACACGTGCCCAGATTCTGCGCCGGTGGTACGACTTGATGATGGAGCATCAGGAAGATCTTGCCATCATCATGACCGCTGAGCAGGGTAAAGTCCTGGCCGAATCCCGTGGTGAAATTGCCTACGGCGCTGCATTTGTTGAATGGTTTGGTGAAGAGGCCAAGCGCGTAGATGGGGATGTGATTCCAGGGCCATCTCCAGATAAACGCATTCTTTGCATCAAGCAACCGGTGGGCGTGGTCGCAGCGATAACGCCCTGGAATTTCCCCAATGCCATGATTGCCAGAAAGGCAGCACCTGCGCTGGCCGCCGGTTGCACGATTGTGATAAAGCCCGCCACGGCAACGCCGCTATCGGCATTTGCAATGGCCGAATTGGCCCAGCGTGCTGGCGTGCCCGCCGGCGTTATCAATGTGGTGTGCGGCAGTTCCTCAGAGATCGGGGATGTTCTCACCGCAAGTCCAGTGATTCGGAAGCTTACGTTCACTGGCTCGACACCGGTGGGTAAAACGCTGATGCAGCAGAGTGCAGCCACCATGAAGAAGCTCTCCATGGAGCTGGGCGGCAATGCACCATTCGTCGTTTTCGACGACGCGGACATCGACGCCGCGGTCGAGGGCGCCATCGCCTCGAAATACCGCAACTCAGGCCAGACTTGTGTTTGCGCCAACCGCGTCTTTGCCCAGGACGGCATCTATGACGAGTTCGTCGAAAAGTTCGTTAAAGCCGCGCAGCAGCTAGTCGTGGGCAACGGTATGGACGATGGAGTCTCCATCGGCCCGCTGGTGGACAGCAAAGCCGTCAATGATGTAGACGATCTGGTGCAAACCTCCATTGGTCAGGGCGCCAGTGTAGCCCTGGGCGGCGGCCCTCATGAACTTGGCGGCAGCTACTATCAGCCCACCATCCTGACTGAAGTAACTTCGGAGATGGCGGTATTCCGCAATGAAATTTTCGGTCCGGTATCTCCCGTGGTGCGGTTCTCCTCGGAGCAGGAGCTGATCGAACTGGCCAACGATACCGAGTTTGGCCTGGCCTCCTACTTCTACGCCCGCGACATCGGTCGTATCTGGCGCGTCGCCGAGGCCCTGGACTACGGTATCGTCGGCATCAACTCGGGAATTATTTCCAATGAAATGGCGCCCTTCGGCGGCGTGAAAGAATCGGGTATGGGCCGCGAAGGCTCTAAATACGGTATGGATGACTACCTGGAGATCAAGTACATCCTGATGGGCGGGATATAGCAGTCCGCTGTGCCGGGCTATTTTCCAACCCTGCCGCCCAACCCACTCATCATTGCTTTAATGACGCATAGCTAAGCCTATACTGCCTTCCAGTTCAATCATGAGCAGGGAAGCTGGATGGAACTGTTCCGACGTGAAGTGCTGCAGGCACGCCGCGCCCGCCTGGAAGGTGACGTTTTACTCTTGCCGCGCTGGCCGCATGTCCTGCTAGCCGCAGGCCTGAGCCTGTGGGTTGTGGCCGCGGCCGTGTTTTTGACGCAAGGACAGTATGCCCGCAAAGAAACGGTGCGGGGCTGGCTGGAGCCTGCCGCTGGACTGGTACAGGTGTACCCTCAGGCAGCCGGACGTGTCGCCCGTTTACTGGTGCAGCCTGGTGATCCCGTTCACGTTGGTATGCCGCTCGCCATCGTCAATGGCGACCACCAGCTTAAAAACGGTAGCTCCCTGGAAACGCTATTAGTGGAGGCACTGTCGAGCAAACAGCATACGCTGCAGCAGGAACTGGAGCGTCAAGCCAGCCTGACGGCATTGCGGACAGATGCGCTGGCGACGCAACTCGCCGACGTCGCCCGCACCCATGCTGCACTCCTGCGCCAGAGAACCGCGCTGTCGGAGCGGCTCGACATTGCCGAATCCAGACTACAGCGACATAGCGCGCTAATCGATCAGGGGCACATACCCAGAGTCGAGCGTGATCGGCTGCGCGATGAACTGCTGCATTTGCAATCCACTATCGATGCCATGGATGCAGCGCTGGCCGAGAAAGCTGCAGAGCGGACCGCGCTTACAGCAGAGAGAGACCAACTCCCTGAGCAACTGGAGAGTCGCCGCAATCAGCTGCTGTTATCGCTGAGCGATCTGGCCCAGGATATGGCGCGACTGCAGGGTGAGCGCGCCCACGTCCTGGTCGCTCCAATCCATGGCAGTGTCGATCGAATAAGCCTCAAAACTGGCCAACAGGCACACCCATCGTCGCCTTTGCTTACCTTGCTGCCCGCAGACTCTCCACTGGTAGCGCGACTTATGGTGCCTGTCCGTGCCGCAGGCTTTCTGTCACATCAGCAGCCGCTCGCCATTCGCTACGATGCCTTCCCCTTCCAGAAGTTTGGGATTCAGGCCGGAGAGCTAACATCTATCCCCAGGAGCGCGCTGATCCCTGCGGAGCAGCATCAGCTACCCGTGCGTCTGGATGAACCGGTCTACAGGGTGAGCGGCAGACCCGCCGCCCCCACAATCCGCGCCTATGGGCAGGACTTCAGTCTGAAAACGGGAATGACGCTGTCAGCGGATATAGAGCTCGAGCAGCGCTCCCTGCTGGAGTGGCTACTGGAACCGCTGATTGGCCTGCGGGGCAAGCTGCGTTGACCACACTTGCACCCAGCAACGGATTGCAGTTTGGATGGCGCCAAAAGCTGCCGCTGGTGCGACAGACGGAATCGGCCGAATGCGGTCTGGCCTGCCTCGCGATGATTGGCCGCTTCCACGGTCTCGGTACCGATCTGCACAGCCTGAGACGTCGCCACCCGGGTAGCCGCGGCCACACCTTAAAGCAATTGATAGACATTGCGGCAACGCTGGGGCTAAGCAGCCGTCCGCTGCGAGCCGATCTCACAGCACTACATGCCCTGCAATGCCCCTGCATTCTGCATTGGGATCTCAATCATTTCGTCGTTCTAAAGTCTG
>JBCDKJ010000052.1:0-26426 GCA_038746745.1 Pseudomonadota bacterium | reverse complement strand
GTTCGGGGTGCGCAGCAGAATATCCTCCACGTTGAACAGCACCTGCTCAGCAATATCTCTCTCGGTCACCAGGGCAACGGACACCTGCGTGTCCTGCAGCGACCTGTTCTTTTTGGTGCCGTAGATAATCACTTCTTCGACCGCAGGATTAACAGTGAGTGGCGCCCGGCCGGAAGACTCCTCGATCAAAAAGCCTCCGCCCGCTGAAGGGGAGGCTATGAGCCCGGTTCCAGCGAGAGCGGCGGCTAGCGCTGTTTCTGCCCGGTAAGAACCTGACACTGCTTCGGCTTCCAGGCCATCTATCAATGCGTCAGATACGAATACACTGGTGCCGAAGGCCTTGGCTATCTCTCTCAGAGTCTGATTGAGAGGACCGGCAGCAATATTGATTGATACAGCGTCGCTGTCAGTCGCGACGGCGTCTTGCGCAAAGGCCTGCTGACTTGACATGGGGAATGAGAACACCAGCAAACACATAAACACTGCTGCGGTGTACACCACGCGGTTGGAGCTTTTCATCTTCGGGTCGTCCTTGGGTAAATGCTAAAGTAATTAATTCTCAACTGCATTTAGTACCCTTGACGCCCGAACACCTCAATTCGTAACTTTTTTGAATATTTTTACGGAATGCCGCGCTGCATCCGACTATCGAATGCGAATAACTGTCGTATCTCCAGCCAGCTGGTCGACTTCTACGGGGAACAGCTGCGGAAGAGCAGCCAGCATAGAGTCGATGTCGGTGCTGTCAAAGTAGGCTGAGACGGTGATCTCATTGATGCGCTCCCTGTCACCGCGGATGATGATAGGAATCTCCGAGTATCGGTTTGCGTCAGCTACCAGCTCAGACAGTGTCGCCCCCTCGTAGTCCAGGCGAGCCTGGCGCCAGGCTGCAAAGTCATCATTTTCAAACGTCCCGAAAACGTCTGACGTCGCATTTCCAGGCGTAGCTCCGTATTCGCCGGGGCTGAGTTCACGGCGGCTTAAGACATCCGTTTGGTTTCCTGCAACCATCAGGGCAGAGGCATACTCCACGCGCCCCTCCTCTACCGCGACCCTTACAGCACCACCGTTGTTGCGTACCTCAAACACGGTGCCGAGGGCAGTAGCTTCAACCCGGCCTGCGGTGACGGAGAACGGCCGACCTGGATCGGATACGACCTCAAAAATAGCCGCGCCCCGTATCAGGTTTACCTGCCTTGCCTCTGTTGACATAACAGCGTTCAACTCTGTCCCTGCACTGAGCAACACCGTGCTGCCATCATCCAGGATGATCGATTCCTGCTGGGCAATTTGCGTCTGATATTTGGTTAACGAGGCTGGTGGGGCATCGCGCAGAGCCTCGGTGCCCGGCCATAGCGACCACCCAACGGCTATAGCGAGACAGAACGTTATGGCCGTCGCGAGCGGCCATGCGATGCGCCACCCCACCTCTCTTCCGGGCACGCTGTCCACGCCAGGCAGATCGGACGCATAGGCCACGGAAGCGGAAACATCGTCCTCTAACTGGTCGCGAGTTATTGCGCTGAACGCTTCCCAGCTAGCAGCCGCTTGAGCATAGGCCGCTGCATGGTTTGGGTCGCACTCTATCCACGCATGAAATGCCCGCTGTTGTTCGGCCGAGGGGTTGCCATCTTCGAGAGTAAGGCGCCACCGATAGGCCTCCTCGAGCAGTTGGCGGGACGTACTGCTTTTATCGCTACTCACGGGCGTCTATAGGCTGCGATCTGCCCCTATGCGCTAATGCAGCGGTGATCTGAGCAGATGCTTTAGCCAGCCGTTTCACTACGGCGGGCCTACTAACACCCTGTCGCTTTGCTATATCTGTCTTGCTCATCCCATCGATCCGATTCAGAACAAATGCCTCACGCAGACTCGCGGGCATCTCTCGGAGAACCTCATTGATGATCGCCAACTGCTGCCTTATTTCTATGACGTTCTCAGGACTCGATTCGTAACCCTCTTGAGGCAGGTAGCGGCGCTCTACCTCGGGTTTGTGTAGAGATTGAACATTGGCACGCCGCAGGGCGCTGATAGTGAGATTTCGGGCGGTCTGGCGAAGAAATCCAGGGTAGTTATCGATCTTTTCTGTTTGGCGGCGCTGCAGCAGCTTCTCAAACGCCTGCTGCGCCATGTCCTCCGGACACGGTGGGCCATCACCAAACTGGCGTCTCAGATACGACACCAGGGCGGGGCTGTGTTCCTGAAACAAGCGGGCGATGTCGATCTGGCCAGATTGATTTGTGGATGTCTCACTCACCTCATCTTTTCCTTGTCGGGTGTCGTTACGTCGAAGGTAAGCATTGCGACCAACCAATCCTACTGCGGGGCTTCGGTGCGGACCCGACCGAACTCCCGATAAAACCCTTTCGCTTTGCCTTTGATCATTAAGGCAGCCCTCCTGCGAAAGTATGGAGTGTACGTCTTTTAATGAAAGTACGCGTAAGACAATAAGAACAGATTCCTGATTGCAATCCCCTACCGGTGATAGAAAGGGTCTCTCGTTGCAGTGAATGATTTAAAGAAGAGCGCTGGCTGTCCTTGTCAGAAACACGCACAGCCGATTTTGCATCTAACTGGGAGCTGGCGGCGATATTTGCCTACCTGAAGCCAGTGATCTTACGAGGCAAAGGCCTGACGCAAACCCAGGCTCGCGTCGATCAGTTTGCCTACTGACGCATACATTCAACGGTTGTCATGTTATTTTCAGCGCCCGGCTGCACATGGACTGCGCATAAGCAGAATGCACGAATGATTAAAACGCTATTGAAATGTTCTGGCATCACGCTGGTTGCAACCGTGGTGGTGGTGTCGGCTGCGATTGCCGTTCTCAACTATCAACCGTCCGTTCAAACGCTCACTGAGATACAGGGCAAAGACTGGCACAAAATCGCGTTCGACGACGCCCTTGTAAGCAGTGATGGCTCCAAGTCATATGCTGAAGTTCGGCGGGGCGACACCAACAACCTGCTTATTTTTTTCGATGGCGGTGGCGCCTGTTGGGACTTTTATAGCTGCGCACGCCCAATGAGTACTCAATCAATTCTCTCGGTACTGATGGGCTTTAAAAAAATCTATGATGTTGGCTTTTATATCCCTCAACACGTCGCACTGCCCTATCCTCTCGCGCTGGGGAAACACCTCGCAGGTTCAGGTGGCTTAGATCCTGACAATCCGACAAATCCGTTTTCAAACTGGACTGTAGTTCGCATTCCCTACTCTACGGCGGATTTTCATACGGGAAACGCTGTTCATACCTACAAAGATGCAGAAGGACACAGCATCCAAATTCGTCATCAAGGTGCTGCAAACGCGAGAAAGGTGCTCGACTGGGTGTATACCAATATTGCTCAGCCCGAAAAGCTTGTCGTCGCCGGAAGTAGTGCCGGTGGTTTTGGCGCCAGCTATTGGGCAAGGGATATTGCGACACACTACGAAGAGACCCCCGCCTACCTTGTCGCCGATGCGGCCGGCGTCGGTGCCGGAGATAAAAAAGTGGGTCCCTACAGTGCCCTGCTAAACAGTTACGGTGCGCGCGTGGAGAAGCATATTTTCTCTGAGGAGAGAACTTTTCTCATTGAAGACCTAATGCTTGGCTACTCACAGCGGCCGATCGCAAACCTTAAGATACTTCAATCAAATACATCGCGTGATGCCGCGCTTAGCTTGTACTACGCAGTTCTGGAAGGCCTTGATTATCGGGAGCCCAGTGCCTATGCATCAAGCTGGGAAGCGGCCCAGGCCCAGTTACTGAGACGCGTCGCCGCTGCACTACCCGACTATCATCTGTTCTACCTGTCAGACCGACCCGCCGGGTCCGAGCTATCAATTCACACGCTGTTTGATAACCCGGCGTTCTTTAACGCAACCCAAAACGGCGTGCGCTATGTTGATTGGTTACGCTCTAACATCATTGATGACGTTCCGCTTTCAGTCGGTACCGAGCAATTGCGGGAAAACGCTGAGAGATAGATTTATAAAAAGGTGAAGAGGTAAAGAGCTAAAGAGATTCGCCGCTGACCTGCACCACTCAAAGCGCAGCGGCTGACGGCCAAAAGCCTACCGCTAGCGATGTATCCAGCGGTGGAGCCGACGGGATAATCCCGGCTGCGGCAAACTGTTCCGCCGTACGCTGCCAGCGCTCCGGATCAATACGGCCCAATGCAGCGAGCGGTAACTCCCCTTCTACATATTCCAGCACCCGCGCCAGCGAGCGCGTTTGACCTTCAACATCGTGGTAGTGACCGTCCGGATCGACAAAGCGATCTACAAGTAGCCTTGCTGAGGCTTTTGGCTCTACTGCAGCCAGACGCCAGCCGTCGAATACCACCTGCAGTAAATCCGTGAGCGCCTCTGGTTCAGATCGCAGCAGATCACGGTGTGCAAAAATCACCTGCGCGTAAGCATCATGACCGTAGTCGTTTAGGGGAAGCACCGTGGGTTCAATGCCGGTCTGCGCGGCAAACTCAATGGGTTCATCGACGCCGTAGCACTGCACCGCCGCAAATTCTCCGCTGAGCAGGCGTGCAAACTTGTCCTCGCGGCTAATCCGCGTGACAGCAGGTCCTGTGCCGGCTTCGAAATGCGAGTCGACAATCAGATCGAGAACCTGTGCACCATCAATATGCACGCCCACGGGTTTCTGCGAGAGATCTTCGAGCGAGGCAATCTCGCTATCCGGGAGCGTCATCAACGCTAGCGGTGAATCCTGAAACATAGCGGCTAGTGCTACCAGCGGCTGACCCTTTGCCTGCGCTGCGAGGACCAGATTCTGCTCGGCACAACCAACAACCGATGCATTCTGCGCAACCCGATCCGTTACCGCCATGCCGGACAGCCAGGGCGTGACCTCGACATTCAGACCTTTGGCTGCATACATGGCAGCATGTTTTGCAAGCAACACACCCGCAAACTGCGCATTGAATACCCAGTCAAGCTGTAACTCCAAGGTCAGGTGAGACGTCGGTCCAGACTGACTATTGGAATCCGCAAAAAGACGCGGGGCTGATGACAGCCCCGCAAGTAGTGTTGTCGCTTCGGTGACGAAGCGACGTCGCGTTTTGAATGACTGGCTCAGAACATGACCTTAAAGGAACCGACCAGGGTTCTCTCAGGTGCTTTCGTCACCAGCGTGTTGGCGCCGAAAATCGGGTCGGCACCGAGGAAGTACTCTTCGTCGGTCAAGTTGTCGACACCGACCGCCACTTCCCAACGCTCTGCCGTGTAGCGCAGCGACGTGTTGAAGATGGTCGCCTCTGGCAGTTCCTTGGTGTTGTCGAAGTCGAGGAAGAACTCTTCCTGCCACTCCATGGACAGGTTTGCACTGAAGCCACCGGCAAACTTATACAGACCGAACAGCTTGAAGGTCTTCTGCGGCTGACCGGGATAAACCAGATCCTGGTTGTTGGTAGGCACTTCAAAGTCACGCAGGCGACCATCGAAGCTGGCAGTCGAGAAGTTGCTGGTCAACTCACCGGCATACAGCGCCCAGTCCTGCTCAGTCAGAGGTATGGTCCGGAAGCCCAGGGGATCCTGGCGGCGAACCTCCAGGTCGGTCCAGGAACTGATCAGCGTGAAGTTGTCGGACACCTGCCACGTTACTTCAATCTCCAGTCCTTCGGCTTCGAGGGCTTCACTCAGGCCTTCACGCACGTTGAACTGGCTCTGCTCCCACTCGTAGAAGGAGATTGCGCCATACAGCTTGCCGTCCAGGAAGCTGCCTTTGAAACCCACTTCCCACATTTCATTCTCAGCAAAGTTTTGTTCGCCGAAAATCGCGCCACCCTGGGTGGGATCGATGGAGGTACCCTCCTGGTAGCTGCCGTACAAATACACCTCGTTAAACAGGCGGATGTTCGGGCCGATGCTCCAGTTGAAGTAGTCGGTGTCACCGCTCTGCGCTTCCAGCGCCTCGGCGTTCGACGGATCCTGCGCAGCACGCTCAGCATCCCCGGGCAGGCCAATGTCGAAGTCAGCGTATTCGTAGCGTACCGCTGCGATAGTCGAAATGCGGTCCGTCCACTGCGTCTCAAAGGTCGCAAACACCGCGTACTGGGTCAGCTCAGATTCGACATTCGCACCGCCGACAGCCGTGGGCGACCACAGGTTCAAACCACCTACGGGTGAGTCATCACCTACCAGCAAGACCGTATTCGGGCTGATGGTCGGGTTGAGGATGTCGCGACGGGCGAAAGGCTCGGCGAAGAAGTCCTGAAGAATCAGGCCGTCCGTGTAGCGAATGTTCGCGCCCACCGTACTGGTCGTTTTCGGAATGGTAATCCGATCGGTAACAAAGAACTTACCAGAGGCAACCGTCTGTTCCGTATCCACCGCATAGCCGTAAGAAGAGCGCTTGGTGGTTTCAAGATCTTCGTACAGGAACTTCAGGGTGTAGGTACGACTGGGGTTGCCACTGAAGATAACGTCACCAAACAGCACCAAGTCTTCCGAGTCAGCAAAGTCGCTGGTGTCGGCCAACACAGTGCTTCCGTCAATGCTGTCTGTTAAGACCACACCGCCGTTGTCGAAGTACTCCTGCGTGTAAACAAAGGTGTCCTGAGGCGTAGCCTGGTTGGCAGCCAGCGTCGCTGCCAGCGTGTCAGTAGGATCACCACCAAAGCCGCCCGGTGCATACAGAATAGCGCGGTCTTCAGCGAGGTTCAGGTTAAGCATATTCGCTCGGTCCGCATCGGAGATGCGAGCGCGGGCGACATCGCCAGGGATGCCCAGTGAAAACAGGCTTGGGTTGATCGTGCCGGTGCCGGGAAATTCGACCCCTTCGCGATCGACTGTTCCTCGCCACTGCGGTGAGATCAAGGCAGCGGGCTCACCGATCACATACTGGTCATTGTCGATCAGCTCTTGCGTGGGACGGTTCCAGCCAGCGTTCTCGTTGGACTGGAAGTCGAAGTATTCACCACCGACGAATACGGATACACCGTCTGCAGGCTGAAATTTCAAGGCTGCATAAACCGAGGTGTAGTCGTTATCAACGTCGTCCCAGTACGTTTCACCATCCTGGGAGGTCAGTGACAAGCGGAACGCTGCCGGCGTCTCACCCGGCAGCAGGAAGGGTGCACCCACGTCTGCTGTCACCCGCTCCATACCCCACTCGTCAACGTCCAGGGTAACTGAGCCACCGGCTTCATCGTAGAAGGGGCTCTTCGGAATCAGGTTAACGAAACCACCAATTTGCGTCGGTGCAAAATCGGCCGGCGCGGGGCCTTTGACGATATCAATGGCCTCAAGGGAGCCGAAAGACAGCGGCATTTCGTTACGCTGATAGGCTCTCAACATGCCGTTCAGGAAGGTACCGCCTTCCGCGCCACGCACGACTGGTGTACCCGCGATACCATAGAAGTTGTAGGTCTGAGTACCCGCCGCCACTTTCTTCAGGTCGGTGAGATCCTCAATATTGAACTGATCCATAATGGCTGGTGACAGCAGCGTTACTGCGCGCGGCACCTGCAGGATATTGGTGGTGTCACCGAACAGACCAGAAATTTCCCGCTCTGTGGGTAGAAGGGAGTCGTTCAGTGCCGAATCTGTCTCGGTCACGATGAACTCCTCCAGTACCGTCATCTCTTCTTCACCTTCTTTGGCCTCTTGCGCCTGGGCTGTAGCTGCCAGCAAGGCAGAAAGTGTCAGCGCGCTTAGGCTTAATCGGTGTGTGTAATCCATGAATGGATCCTCCTGTTCGTTATCTTGTGCAGCCCCCTGATTGCCGCTCGAAGTAACGGCGAAACGAGCATCATTTTCGTTTTGCAAGAGCTATGCCAACACAAGCCGTAGGGCTTCTTGCAACGGTAGCTGGTTGCCTGCAACGATCTATGCGCACCGTCGCAGTGCGCCATGCACCAGAGAGAGCAGGAGCTTGTGGGACAAAAGCAGAACAGCGATTACTCGTATGGGCGCTCAATCCTGGACCTTGTGCCGCTACAGTAGCGCGCTATCGAACAGGGTGAGCCTGAAAGCGTCTGCTATCCTCACTCTATAGTTTTCTGCATGCGGTAACGGGAGACTGCCATGCCACTCATCCTGGAACGAGGAAACACTCAGGTCGATCACGTGGCCATCGGAGTACCCGACACAGTGCGAGGCGTGGAAGAAATTGCCGATCGCCTGGGCGTTACTCCTAGACTCGTTGAGCCGGAGCCCGATCAGTTTTACTGGAGCGGCAGTATTCCACTGGGCGCGGGCAATTTCCTGGAGATTTTAGGCCCGAATCCGGCCTACAACCGTTTTAACCCCTTCATTGAAATGGTCAAGCAACTGGAGCAGCCGCAGCCTCTGTTCTGGTATGTCGCTACTCACGATTTCGCGGCATTTCAAGTTGCCGCAAAGCAAGCAGGCACGCCAGTAGAGAGAGTTGAGACGGTGAAGCACGAACGCCGGGGGATAGTCACGGATTACACGCGCGGGTATCTCGGGCCAGGCTTTCTTAGCGTCAGTCCTAACGTCATTCAGTGGCGATCCCGCTCAGAGCAAATGCTCGAGGGTGAGGGTGTCACCTTGCTTAGCCTGGAGCTAAAACACCCAGAGGCAGAGCGGTTGAATGCAGCTTTCGATAAGTTGGGCATCCGTCAGCAGGTCAAGACGGGGCCGCACAAAATTGCGATAAAGCTTGATACGCCGAACGGAGAGACCTCTTTCGCTGGCGATGGCTTAGAAGTCCGAGGACTGGGCATGCTGATAAAGCTGGCAAAGCTTTACGCCCGGTGGCGCTTCGCTCCCGCCGCATGATGCAACGTTACTGACAGCCTGGCGGCAAAGGCTTTGAGTCCGCACTACACGTGTCGCACCGATCGCAACGCGGTGCAGTCTTATCGATGCAACGCTGGTGCAGCCCTACCTGCAATTAATGGCAGGTCGAGGTAGGTTTTTATTCCGGCATCTGCCTGACACACGTAGGGTATCGCGCTGACGCCATGGTTAGCGGTGGCCACCACGCCCGGGTTGCGCTCCAGCCCGGCCGCTACGCTTTCAGGTTGCCAGCCATGAAAGGTCACATGGGCTGGCGGATCACCGGTGATTTCCACTTCAAAGCGCTCGCCGCCCGGACCGAAGTTCCATCCGGTATCGAAGTGCCCCTCCCCCATAAACCAGTTCACAATGACCGTAATAACCGGCGTGCCGCTTACGGTACGTTGCCAGGTAAAGCGTTGTGCCGCCACCAGGCCCGGTTCGATAACACCAATGGGTGATTCGATGGGCTGAGTTGCCACTGCCACCTCATGCAGCGCCACGAGTTCTGGGTCTACGGCGAAGCCTAGTTCGCTGGCCACCATATCCATGGATTGGCCAAATCCGTCGCCGAGAAAATGCACCATAGGGCTCGTAGCAGCCTCTTCGGGTGTTTTCCCAAACAGCATGATGTCGCTGACGACATCCGCGGCATCGTAGGTACGGATATCCGAGAATTCCTCCGCCCGGACATGTGTGATCGAAGCGGACAAGGCCGACACCATCAACGGGAAACGCTCAGTGATTCCGCCCGGGTGTATGCCAGTGCCGTGCAGAGTACTGTTACCCTCCCTGCAGGCCGCTCTCAAATCTTCAACGTCGCGATCACCGGGAAAGAACCAGCCCAGAGGCGTCACCACATTTTTACCGCTGGCGAGCAATCGGCAAACAAACGCTCGGTCAGCCATAAAAGGGCTGTAGAGCACACAGTCGGCATCCATCGCCAGCAGTGCTTCGGCGTCATTGGTAGCGGTGATGCCAAGCGCGCCGATACCGGCCAATTCGCCCGCGTCCCGTTCTGCCTTGGCCTCGCTGTGTACCCAGCATCCCACCAGTTCCAGTTCCGGGTGTGCATGGATGTATTGAATCGCCGCGCGACCAACACCGCCCGTTGCCCACTGAATGACTTTGTAGGTCATGGCTGCCACCTAAAAGTTTGGGCCAGGGGACAAATGAGCCCAGGCCTCCGGCAGGTGTGTGCGCCAGTCGGGTTTGACAGGTGGCATATTAAATTCTGCAGGCGGCTGCCAGGCCATGGCTTTCAGGGTCTCGCCGATGTCGGTCATGTTGAGATAGTCATGGCTGTAGCAGAACAGACCGTCACCGGCGTAATACAGAATTGACAGGCCTGGCACGACCCACTGTCCGCCATCGGGCTTGTCGCCTAATACTTGATCCCAGTGGCTCACGATACGGTGGCCATCTGCAGTCATCCAGCGCTCGGGCGTACTCCATCCATAGCCCGTCAGGCCCGCCATGGAATCCACAAAAAACTGGCGGATGGTCTCCCGGCCTTCCTGGCGACCCCAGGCCGGGTCGATGTAGACGCCGTCTTCGGTAAAGAAATCCGCCAGTTGATCCCAGCTCGCGTCACCCACATCTATCCGGTCACGCAGCGCCACCAGCCGCTCATAGGTTTGCAGGGCTTCCCTCTCGACCTGGCTGTTATCGTTCATTATTCGCCTCCAGTCATGCAGCGCTAATCTCACGCTACTTAAAGCATAGGCGATGGCCCCGGGAAAGGCTCAGGCGAAGGTCCTGATAGTCATACTAGGTCTGCTTGTGGCAGCGCGGTGTCACTTTGGAAGCGTGCTTTCGCGGGCAGACGGCGCCCACATCGGCTTGCCCTGCCCTAGCGCGCTTTTAGCTCCTTGCGCAGCTTCTCGTTGTGCGTATTTTTGAGAGAAGCGTAAATCGTCTCCGCTCGCGCTTTTTCGCCATTTACTGCCAACAGGTTTGCCAGACGGTAGGACGCCCAATCTCGGGAAGGAAGATCATAGTGATATGGGGCCAGCGTCAGATACTGCTCCAGTGCCTGAATACCTGCCTCTACGTGTATGCCGCCGATATCCGCCGCCCTGCCTTGCTGATAGATCGCCGTGAGATAGCTCATTTGCTGCGGCTCCGTGCTGGCCTCCTCTGCCGTTGCCAGCAAAAATTGCTCGAACGCCGCGCCGTAGTCTTCGTCCTGCATCTGGCGGAAGCCAGCCAGGGTGTGAACACGACTGTCACCCGCATGCGTTTTCAAAGCTTCCGCTAACACCGCAGCTTGCTTCACCTCGTCTTCTTGACGCTGTGCGATCGAAAAGTCTGCCAGTAGCCCCTCTACGTCATCCAGCCCTCGTAGCTGCTCCGCCAGTTCTCTTGCCTTGTCGGTGTCACCTCCCGCGATCGAGGGGGCAAACAGATAGAAGTTCATCAGAAACTTCAGGTAAGTGATGTTCTCAGGCGCAAGTTCTACCGCTCGGGTCATAGCCTTTCTGGCCTTCTTGGCATATTTGAGCGCGGAGAAAACAGAGCCCTGTGCCTGCGCCACCATGACGCGGGCGTAGACAAACTGCACATCCGCATCGTCGGGCGACGCTTTCAGCGCGCTATCAATCCAGTCCTCTGCTTCATCCGCATCAAAGCTAAGATAAATCTTGGCCAGTAGCAGCGCTGCTCCCGCCTCCTTTGGCTGTTTTTCCAGGGTTTCGATGGCAGCGTCCACGTCACCGACAGCCAAAAACGTGTTGGCCTGTTCCACCGACGCCAGTGCAGTAGTACCGAGCGATGACAACACTAGCGCTGCGAGGGCGAGAGGCTTAATCATTGTGAGGCATCCTGGAATTTGATTGCTTTACGTAAAGACATCTCGATCAGTATAAGGTGCCCCGTCGGTCTCAGCGGCCGATGAATTAGCACAAAAATTACCGCTCAGGGCGCACACGCCATTCACCGGAATCCAGCAGCCGAGCCGCGAGAAGCGCGGAACGTTTCAGGTAGCCTTAGGGAATGGCAGCGCGCGAGAAGATGATTTTTATCGCCGGATCCAGCATAGCGTCGATGCTGTCCTCAAACGGCAACACACGGTCGACCAGTGCCATTGGATCCAGCTCTCCCTTGCAGGTGTGACAAAGCGTGTGTTCCATCACGCGACGGCCGTGCACACGGCCCAGGGTGTAAGTGATACCGCGACGATAGGCGGCGAGCAGATCGAGTTCAACGGCGGACTCCAAACCGCCGATTACGCCGTTAATGAAACCGCAGGGTGATGTAGAACGGAACGCATAGCGCAGTCCTGCCGCCAATCCCGATGCGTCCGCGGTGATGAGAAAATTATCGTCGTGTCGACCTGCCGTATCGTAGTCAGCAATCTCCAGGGTCTCTGCACCCGCAGCGCGTGCCATGGCCAAACGCGTCGAGTCAAAGTCTGTGTATACGACCCGGCTTGACCCCAGAGCCAGTGCAGCGTGCACCGCATACAGGCCAACACTCTGCGCGAGGCCACCCACAATCAGCACCGGTTCGCCAGGAAAGCGTGCCAGTTCATCACTGACTGTCCGATAACCATCTGCTACGTTATCGGACAGTCCCGCACCCGCCTCGGGGGACACATTCTGGGGTAAGGTCAGCAACATCGCGTCTGCATAGGGGACACGAAGTAAATCAGCGAGGCCTCCTCCGTAGTCTTTTTCGGGATGGGTGCCCATGCCGTAAGCCGCATAGGGCACCTCGTTCTCACAGGCGTTAGTCCAGCCCCGGCGACAGTTGGTGCACTCACCGCAGCTAATTTGGAAGGGCACTATGACTCTGTCACCGGGCTCGAATCCCCGCACCCTATCGCCGACTTCTACCACTTCCGCAGTCATCTCATGCCCAAAGGCAAAAGGTCCCGCAATGGGAAATGTGCCCAGCACTATGGCGGCATCAAGGTCACATCGCGCTACAGCCAGCGGCTTCACGATGGCGTCCTTCCCGGTCTCAAGCACCGGCGCGGGCACCTCCCACCATTCAAGAACCATGGGTTTTACGTACATCAATTGCCGCATGCTCGTCATGTTTTGCACTCTTGCTCACCCGTCTTCCAAGCAAGATAAGCTTGCGACCCAGCACACAGAATATTCATAATTGAAAAGCATATTTACAAATATGAAAAATGACGAACTGGGATGACATTCGCATATTCCTTGCGGCCGCTGAGTCAGGCAGTCTCAGTGCTGCAGCGTCCAGGCTGGGTCTATCTGTTGCTACTGTCGGACGGCGCCTTGATGCGATTGAGCGAACACTGGAAGTAAAGCTGCTGCACCGATCCAGCGCTGGCGCCACCCTCACCGCTGAGGGCAACAGAATCCTTGCTATGGCCAACGACGCCGCTACCAGCATCTTTGAGCTGGAACGCGCTGCAGCCGCTTTGAAGGAAAGCGCCAGCCTTGAGCCCGTCTCACTGTCCTGCACAGAGACTATTGCTGCCGACATCCTGGCTCCGGCACTGCCCGCATTGGCGCAACGTTATCCAGAGCTACAACTGGCACTGGAAGTCGCCAATGAAAACGTCAGCCTTGCACGTCGCAAGGCTGATCTTACGATCCGTCTCGCAAGACCGACTGAAGAAAATCTGGTGGTACGCAGGCTGCCCACCATCTCTCTCAGTCTGTACGCCTCTAAAAGCTACCTCAACGGTCGACCGTTGGGATCTATCTCGCTCGAGCAGGAGGCACTTATAGGATATAGCCTGAGCTACCGAGACCTGCCGGAAAGCCAGTGGCTAGCTGAGCGGAATTTGAGCTCACAGATTCGGATGCGCTCTACCAGCGTACGCGCACTGTTAAACGCTGCTGTAGCCGGCTATGGAATCGCCGTGCTGCCGGACCATCTGGCTAACCAGGCAGGACTTGTGCAGTTAGAGACAAGGGGGCTGCCGCCGCGCCAACCCTATTTAGTGTTTCACCGGGACATGCGAAACGTTGCCCGGGTTAAAGCGGTACGGCAGTGGGTGATCGATACGTTTGAATCCACACTATCGCAATAGTGCATGAGTCTACTGCGAAGCGCGGGCGATTGGTTTACTCTCTGCGTCTTTAGAAGCAGCTTGGACGCAACACCTTGGCCTACGAACTCACCGGCAAGATCAAACTCATTCAGGAACCACAAACATTCAATAGCGGATTTACCAAACGCGAGATGGTGGTGATCGTGGAAGATGGTAAATACCCGCAGGAGATCAATCTGGAGTTTGTACAAGACAAGATTGCCCTGCTGGATAATCTGCAGCCTGGCCAGACGGTAACCGTGAGCTTTGATATTCGGGGCCGCGAGTACAATGGTCGCTACTTTAATAACCTGCAGGGTTGGCGGGTAAGTACAGAAGGCGAGGGGCCATCAGACGACGCGCCACCCTTACAGGACGGCCCTCCCGCAGACGTCTACGACGACGATATCCCGTTCTAGTGGGTTTCCGCCGCTACCAGGCGCTGCGAGCTCCTTCGCAACTTTTAACACCGAGTCTAGCACCCAGTCGCCGACAAGGGAGACGCAGCACGCATTTTTGTGATGGATATTTGCGTCTCGGCCCTGCAGGAGTAATCTCTAGCAACAGTAGGTTTTTCTGAGATACAGGTACCATGGCGAGCGATGCAGTTCAGTACAACGTGGCGATTACCGGCGTACTGCCGGGCAACAAGGCGGCCGATGCCGCCGAAATCGTTGCACCTGTACTTGGCCTGCTGCCCTCAGATGCCATTCATCTGTTCAACGGGATACCGCATACGGTGCTGCAACGCGCCGACCTCTCCGCCGCCGCCAGCTTTCAGGCAGAACTCAAGAACATGGGCATCGACGCTTCTGTTGAGGTTTTCAAGGAGCGCTTCGGGGCTTCTGTGCCTGATGACACGCCGGTTGAAGTTGAGGAAGCAGTTGATGAATTAGCTGCTGAGGCAGACGATGAAATAGCCGAGGAAATAGTCGAAGAGATAGCGCAGGATGAATTTGAAGACCTTACATCCGATGTCGACATCGAAGCTGCGGCCACGACTGAAAACGAACCTGCCAATGAAGCCGCTAAGGCAGTAGAAAGCTCTCCGCAGGAATCCCTCAGCGATACCGAGTCTGACCTTGCTGACGCCGCAGACGATAACGTCGAGCTGGTACCTTCCCTGCTGGACGACGCCGAGCGCGCAGCGGCGCAGTCGGAAGCGGAGAATCTCATCGACGCTTTCGAGAACACCGAAGCGCCGGCCTCGCGGCCAGAGCAGGCAGCACCCGCAAAGACCGCGGCGAAGAAAGCACCCCCCAGGAAAAAAGCACCGCCTTCCGACATTGACCTGGACACGCTGCTAGAGGAAGAAGCGGCGGAGAAAGCGTCTACGCCTGCGCCCGCAGCTAGAACAAAAACGCCTGCGAAGCCTGCTGCTGCCGCGAAAAAACCGGCCAGCAAACGCAAGGTCGCAGCGAAATCAGCGCCGGTCACCGATATTCCCGCCGTGCCGCTTGCGCCCGTTCGCAATGTATCGCCCGGTTCCAACATGCTGTGCTTCTCCTGCAACTCTCTGCAACCACGCGCCGACATCTGTCCGGCCTGTGGTGCGATACAGCCTCATGCCGCTCAGCCACAGGAAAAGAAGAAACCCCGTCTGCCGCCTCGCCTGCCTCAAAAGTCGCTGGTAGCCGCTGGTGCAGCCGCGGCCGTAGGCGCAGGCATTTGGGTGGGCGTCGCCTTCAACACATCTATAGACACCGGTTTTTTTGCGCTGATCATTGGCTGCCTGGTGGGCGCTGCCTGCGGATTACTGGGAGGTCGCGGCAGCAAGGCGGGCAACGCCAGCGCCGGAATCGCTTTGGCAGGCATACTGATCGCTACGCTGCTGTTACCGCGCCCACCGGTGGAGATACCGGTTGCACCACCACAACCGAATGCGGCAGAGGTCTGGTCGGAGGAACAGGGCCCGAAATGGTTCGACGAGGCGTTCTCCGATGCAGAGACCTTTATGACCATGGACGGCTCGGCGGAATCCGTGCGCCAATTCATGGTGCAACACAGCTACACGCTGGCCCGGAAGCCTGAGGATGTGCCCCAGGAAGACCAGCAGTATTTTTACGATGTCGATGCGCCGGACCTGAGCTGGATCGTCAGGAACCAGCCTGACTACAGCACCTGGCGCGCGCGGATGCAGGGGCATCTGAGTGGTCGGCAGCGCGTCCTGCTGGGCGTTTCTACACCACTGCCTGGGCCAACACCGCCACCGATATCCATACTCCAGCTAATTTTCATGGTGTCCGGGCTGGGCGCTGCGTTCCTGTTGGGATTTCTGGGCTTAAAGCGCGACCAGGACGGCGACGCTGATCAGGCGTAGTTGCTTACACTACAGTCCAACTTCTGTCGCAAGCTGCGCACTCCTCTGCACAATTCCATGGTCTGAAATTTGCATCGTGTTTCCCGCGGGCTCGGCCTGCATCCGGCATCGGGAGAACACAGTAATGCAAACAAAAAAACAGGTTAACGCGCTAACACACACGGTTGCGCTACTTTCAATGCTGCTGTCACTGACGGTAGCAGCCACAGCGCAGGCAGCGCCAAAGCTGTTAGTGAAGAACGCCATGCTCATCACCATGGAGCCCGGTCAGGAAGCATCCTTCATGGGATATTTCACCGTGGGTGAAGACGGTCGCATTGAGGAGCTGCACCAGGGAAAGGCGCCCGCCGCACTAAAGGCGACCAAAGTTCTCGACGCCGGTGGACGCATTATCGCTCCGGGCTTTATCTCCGCCCACAGCCATATTTACATGAGCCCCCTGCGAGGACTCGGCCATGACCAGAACCTGTACGGTTGGTTTAAGGCCTGGGATTTTTACCTCCGGCATACCACGGCAGAGGATATCTACTGGTTTACGCTGCACGGCTCGGTGGACTTTGTGCGCAATGGCATCACCACTGCCTATGATTTCACCTATTCAGGGCTGAACGACGAGCTGACGGATGATCCCAGCCAGGCGCAGGGGCCTGGCTATCTCAAACCGGGTCCCTTCGAAGAAAATCAGATTCGCGCCAAGCTCGATTCAGGCATGCGCTTTATCAACAGTGTGTGGATCCCGGAACTCGGCAGCGATGACGATATCCGCGAGCGGTTTGAGAAGCTGCTGGCCTGGGCGGAGCCCAAACTGGAGGAACCGCAGTTCTTCAAAATGGCGATCTCGGGTCAGCAGCAGTTTGCACCGACCCGGCGCACGGCCCGCATCGAGGCGGCGTTCATGAAGGACTACGGCCTGATGAACCAGAGCCACTTTCTGGAGAGCCCAAACGCGGTCAAGGAACAGCAGGTGAAGTTTGACTGGTACAAGGATGCGGGCGCATTGAGCCCCGATTTCATCTTTGGCCACTTCATTCACGTGAATGATTACATCCTGAAAACCGTGCAGGACACGGGCGCGCGTATGAGCTGGCAACCCACCTCTAACGGTCGCCTCGCCGATGGCATTGCCGACGTCGTGAAGTACCGTGAACTCGGAATTCCCGTGGCCGTAGGTCTGGACGACCAGAGCTGCACCGATGTCTCCGACCCCTATCAGAACCTGCGCATCGGTCTTTACACCATGCGCGCGCTGCACGAGCGCTCCGACGTGCTGTCGGTATACGACATGCTCTACCTGCATACGCTGGGCAGCGCCGAGGTACTCAACATCGAGGATGATGTAGGTAGCCTTGCTCCCGGCAAATTCGCAGATTTTCTGCTGGTCGATATGCGCTCGCCGGATACAGGGCCGCTGTACGACCCACTCGCCTCCTATGTGCTGGCGGCCAGTTTGCGTAACCTGAAAGCGGTGTATGTGGGCGGCGAGCAGCTCACCGACGGCATTGAGCTGCTGCAATACGATGAGGCAACGCTGCGCGAAGAAATTGATACCCGCACTGACCGCATCCGCAAGGTCGCAGCGGCGGGTGGCCCCATTGTCGGCTTCTGAGTGAGGTGTTGCTAAGCCAGCGCCGCTTCAGCTTGATCCAGCGCCTCGTGCAGCGCGGCTTTGTCCTGCTCACCGCAGAAGGTAGCATTCACTGCGGTGCGCTGCAGCGCGAGCAACTGTCGCGGCGTCAATTGATAGTGTTCGACCAGCCATTTCAGTTCATCGATCAGGGTCGTGTTTAAGACCACAGGATCATCTGTATTCACGGTCACAGGAACCCCGGCTTCAAGCAAGGCCGGGAACGGGTGGGTATCCGGTCCCGAGTACAAGCGCACACAGTTACTGGAGACGCAGACGTTCAGCGTTACGCCCTCCGCCGCGAGTCTCAGCACCAGTGCGGGATTCTCGATGGCGCGCACGCCGTGATCGAGACGATCAACCTTGAGCCAGTCCAGCGCATCCTGCACGCCCTCGGCACCGGAGGATTCGCCAGCGTGGGAGGTGAGCCCCAGGCCCAATTCCGCCGCGCGCTGGTAGGCAGGTGCAAAGCGTTCTCCGGTGGGGCCGGAGACCTGTTCGTTGCCGTCCACCGATAGGCCGATCACTCGCGGTGCCAGGCCCCTGGCATGGGCCTCGCCAATCCAGTTCACAAGCGTCAACGCTTCCTCGCCACTCTGCGTGCGCAAAATAGAGGGCAGAATACGGATATCACAGATATCACTGGCCGCCTCAAACGCATCACTCAGGGTAGGCAGCAACGTATCGAGATCGAAATTGCCCCAATGTGTGGGGTTCACTATCACCTCGCAGTACAGCATGCCCTGATCCCGGCAATATACGGCGAAGTCATGGGCCAGGCGCTCTAGCTGTTCCGGGCTTTGAAACAGGTTGCAGATCCAGTCCAGGGTTTCCAGAAACTCGGTCAGGTCCTCCGTGACAAAGAGCGTGTCATAAGGCCGGGGCGGCGCGATACCGTGCTCTTCGGCTTCGGCCTGTATCCGCGACAGCGGTATGCTGCCTTCCAGATGAATGTGCAGCTCCAGCTTGGGCAGCGCCTCAATAAAGGCGTCGGTGGCCACCGCACTCATTGGTAAATACCGGGTTCAGGTTCCCAGCCGGTCACCAGGTGCTTGCCCAGCTCGACGTTCTTCCACTCCACCGGATCGTGCAGCGATAGCGTACGCGCATTGCGCCACCAGCGGTCGTAGGCGGTTTTGCCCGCCAGGGAGCCTGTGCCCATCATTTCATGAATCTTGCCAGTCGCATTCATCGCTGCACGTGAGCTTGCCGACTTGCAGGCGCTAATGGGCAGCGCCAGCTCACCACGGCCAATGTCGCCGCGTTCGAAGGCATCCAGTAAGTCGCCACAGCGCGCAGTAGCCATCCAGGCCGTAGCGAGGTCACTGGCCAATTCTCCGCAGGTGCGCAGGATCATCGGATCTTCAACCGCGGAGCTCACACCGGATTGCGCCCAGGGTCTGGAGCGCTCATTGATATATGGCATGGCAGCATTTAAAGCGCCGATACCAATGCCGCTCAGAATCGCACAAAAGCCGGCCTGATAGCGCAAGCTGGCATGGGGCAGCGGTGCCTTTCCTGCCACCGATCCGACCCACTCCGGCGGACAGACCACCTCAGTGAAAGAAATACTGCCGGAGTCTGTCGCGCGCTGGCCGAGCGCATTCCAGTCCCGTTTGATATCCACGCCCGGGGTATCTTTCGGTATCAGCAGCATTTGCATGCCCATCACCGGGTTCTCCTCCGAGGCCGCCGCTGCGTTCCAGGCCCAGGTGGCAATCTGGTCCGCCTCCGCGGCACCGGTGGTGTAGATTTTGATGCCGTGGACAACGAAGCCGCCATCGGCCTGCGGTCTGGCCTCGGTTTTAAGCGGATCAACTGCGGTGCGACCCGCCTCGGCCACCGCCAGACCGACGATCTGATGCTCATTACAGATCAAATCTGCCAACCGTTGTTGCTGGAACTCAGGGCAATACACCATGATTTCCCGCACCAGTTCATCATGCACCTTCCAGAGCTGGGCGACGGAGGAGTCTACGCAGGCCAGGCGCATCTGCATTTCCAAACTGCAGCGGTGACCGATGCCAATACCGCCCAGCGCTTTTGGCACCGGGCCTTTCAGAATGCCGCTGGCCTTGAGTGCCTGCATAGACGACGAAGGGTATCGTCCCGCCTTGTCGTGCTCTTCTGCGGCGGGTGCGATCACTTCGTCGATCTGTGTCTGTAACAGTTCGAGCAGTCCTAACTCGTCGTCCGTGAAGCCATCCAGAGGCAGTACGTGTCCTAGTACCTTGTTCAAACTCATTGGGGTAAACCTGATGTGGGTTGCGAAGGAATATCGTGTATGTGTTTTGGGCAGCGACAGCAGATCACTACCGGAATGAAGCGTTGCGTGGGCGCATCGATAAGGCCTTTCTCCGTGAGGCCGTAGTCGGGCACCCCGGCGAGGCCAACAAATGCCAGAATCATGAACGGGCTATGCATGGGTGAGCCCAGGGCATGGGCGGCGGCATCCACGGCCTCGGATTCCAGCAGAACCTCTTCCCAGGGTTTGTCAGACATAATGCCTGCCACCGGCAGAGGCAGCGAGGCGATGACCTCGCCATCCTTCACGGCTACATAGCCGCCACCCAGATCTCGCAGAGCCTCCGCCGCGGCAGCCATGTCGACATTACTGGTACCCACCACCACGAGATTCTGATTTTCACAGTTGGTGGTGCCGGCAATCGCACCCGACTTGAGACCAAAGCCACGCACAAACCCGCAGGCACGCGTATCGCTGGCGTGGTGCCGATCTATAACTGAAATCTTGGCGACGTCGATCGATGGGTCGGGGCAGACATCTCCGTCGACGACGGGCAGCTCCGCTTCAAAAGCGCGCTTGAAGTAGCCGTCGTACATTTCCATGGCGCGCACCACCGCCACTTCGCCCTCCCCCGCATCGGCGGGTACGCGAAAGGCATCCGCGCTAAAATGCGGCGCCAGTTTTACAGTGCCGTAGAGCGACTCCGGAATGGAATCGGAGTTATCAAACAGGCTTTTGCCATTCTCCGCTGCCAGTTCACCGTTCAGGTACACCTGACTGGGCGAGCAGGCTTTCAAATCCTCCAATACCATCAGATCCGCCAGACGGCAGGGTGTGATTGATCCCACCAGATGGTCAAGCCGGTAAAAGGCCGCAGCGTTCAGGCTGCCCATGCGCCAGGCTTCCAACACTGGCACTCCCTGGGCGATAGCGGCACGCACATGATGATCGATGTGACCCACGCGATACAGGTCGTCCACATGCCGGTCATCGGCACAGAACGAGAAGTGTCGAAAGCTGCCGCTCAGATCATCAGGATTGGCAAAGACCTCGGGGATATTGTCGTTCATAGAGCCTGACATCACCGTAATCATCATGCCCAGGCGCACACGCTCCAGCACTTCCTCAGGGGTGAACGCGTTGTGATCGTCGGATATCCCCGAGGCGGCATATCCCCACAGCAACTCACCGCCTACCCGCGCGGTATGTCCGGTGTTGCGTCGACCAGAGGCAATGGCCTGGGCCTGCATGCGTGCGGCGCGCTCATCGAAGCCAAAAGGTGTCGACTCGCCCACGCTAACGGCATGTGAGCCTGCCAAACGCGCAAGCTGTTCTTCTTCGGTGACAATAGCGCCCCCCAACTCCAGACCCGGGGAGCGCGGGATGCGACTGGATATCTGCTGAAGAATTCGCAACGGCGTACCGGTCTCGCCCGCCCAGTCCATAGCCTTCGCGCCCATGACGTTGCCGACGCAGTTCGGATCAGCCAGCACCAGGCCTGTGCCCTTGGGGACAACGCAGCGCGCAAACTCTCCCGGTGTTAGCAGGCTGTACTCAATGTGAACATGGGTGTCGATTAAGGTAGGCGCGATGTAGCGACCGTCCACGTTGACTTCGCGGTGGCAATCGCTGATGTGGTTGTGGGGAGTAATGGTCGCGATGAAACGGCCGGATATGAGTACATCTCTGGGCAGAATCTCCGCGCTATGCAGACTTAGCACCTGTCCACCACGAAGAATCAGGTCGGCGGGCTCGCGGCCCTGAGCCACGGCCTGCAGCCTTAACAGTTCTTCTGCGCTCGGTGCCAGATGCGCACCCAGTACTTCCATGCCAGCGTTTGCCCCCGTGCATTCGCGTTGCAAAACCGAACATAGCATGCAATTCGTGGGCCACAGGCACAGGTCGGCACGAGCTTCCAGACCATCTCACGGATGCTCGCCAGAACCGGGCTTGGTATAGAACTTGCTCCTTTCCTTGCCAGTCTTTGAGACCTCAAAACCCGGATATGGCGCACCAATTTGGCACAGGACGTTATTGCAGAGAGTGAGAAGGCACCAGCGTGGTTCGCCACCCAGCTGGACCATTGGTTCCGCATCAGCGAACGGGGCAGCAGCCTTCGTATTGAGTTTCTGGCGGCGCTGACCACTTTTGCCACCATGTCCTATGTGCTGGCCATACACCCGATCATCATGGCGGATGCGGGCATGGACCGGGCACAGGTGCTTACGGTCACAGCCCTGGTGGCGGGCTGTTTCTCCATTCTGATGGGCCTGATGGCCAACCTGCCGATTGCTCAGGCACCTGGTATGGGCGCCAACGGCCTGTTCGCCTACACCATTATTTTGTCTATGGGAGTGCCCTGGGAAGCGGCGCTGGGCATGGTGTTCTGGAGTGGCGTGTTTTTCCTGCTGCTGACCGTGACCGGCGTCAGAAAGATGTTGTTGGTCGCTTACCCAGGCGCACTCAAAAGTGCGATGACGGCAGGTATCGGTCTGTTCATTATGTTCATTGGCCTGCGCGGCGCGGGCATCCTGGTGCGCGGTCCAGACCCCTTGTTTATACAGGTGGGTGAAGTGACAGAGCCTGCCGTGCTGCTGCCCTTGCTGGGCATTCCGCTGGTGATGGGCATGATGGCGAAAAAGGTTCCCGGCGCCATCATTTTGTGCATTGCCCTGTTGACGACGGTGGGGCTTTTCATCCCAGGCGAGCGCGGCAACCTCACCCCGCTGCCCGATGCGATTGTGGCGACACCCGCTGACACGTCCAGTTTGTGGATGGCGATGGACATTGGCTATCTCTGGTCGCACCTGCCACAGGCGATTCCCGTACTCACCTCTTTGATCTTTATGGACCTGTTCAGCTCGCTGGCAGCCATGAATGCAATGTGCCAACGCGCTGACCTTGTCGACGAAAAAGGCAACATGCTTAACCCTAACAAGGCCCTGTCTGCAGATGCGCTGGCAACCATAGGCGCAGCCATGGCCGGAACCTCGACCACCAATTGCTATGGCGAATCCGCCGCCGGCATTGAGACGGGCGGTCGCACTGGCCTGGTGGCAATTTTTGTTGGCCTGATGTTTTTTATGGCGGTGTTCATCAACCCGCTGGTGATCATCATTCCACCTCAGGCTACCGCCCCCGCTCTGGTTTTTATTGGCTTGCTTATGTTCACCGAGGTGAAGTCCATTGACTTCTCAGACACGGTGGCGAGTGGCTCCGCCACGCTGACGCTAATACTGATGGCAGTCACATCCATCGGTGATGGCATGGCGCTGGGGCTGATTATTTATATTGCCGGCATGCTGCTAACCGGTCGCGCCCGGGAAGTGCATGCGCTGGCATACATCCTCGGCGTTGCCTTTGCGGGCTACTACATGTTTGCGATCTAGCTGCAGTGATGTGGCAACAGCGAGGGGAAGAATCGGGACTTAAAAGACGCGGCGGCACAGCCGCGAAACGGGAGCTTCAAAAATGACGACAACAAAAAAGGCTTGTGCTGTTGCGGCAAGAGGGTCGCACTTCACCATAGATCTGCTTGCACTTTCGCTGTTAGTGGTCACGCTGCTGGTGTTGCTACCATCCGCTGCGCGGGCGGATAACCATGCGCCCATGCAGCTTCGGAAAGAGGTGCACACGCGCCAGGACCTGATACAGGTCGCCCTGGCGCGGGAACCTGCCGATCTGATCATCAGCAATGTCACGCTGCTGAATGTCTTTACCGGCGAGTGGCAGGAAGCACAGGATATTGTGGTGCTAGGAGAGCGTATTGCCTGGGTGGGCGATAGCGGCACCTACCCCGGCAAAGCGAAGAAAACCATCGATGCCACCGGCGAGTGGGCGGTGCCGGGCTTCGGCGAATCCCACAAGCACATCGAAAGCAGCTACTTGACGCCTGAGTATGAGGCGGCGCTGGTGATCCCTCGCGGCAATACCTGGACGGTAGAGGGTTCGCACGAGATGTCGAACGTGATCGGCCCCCACAACGTTGACTTCTGGCTGATGGCAGAGGATGCCGGCAGCCCGCTGAAGATTTTCCCGGCGGTGGGCTCTGCCACACCACCAACGGTATATGAACGCGGCCGCGGTTACTACGGTTACCAGGAAATGCATGATTTCCTGGACAAGGATCTGCGGGTGGTCGCACTGGGTGAGGTAATGGACTGGACTGCCGTTAGCAACCGCGATGCGCCAGGAAATCAGCGCATCTGGGAGATGATCCAGGCCACCTGGGATCAGCGCGGTGTAGTGGAGGGCCACGGCAGCGGTCTTCACAGCGTTGCCGAGATAAACGCCTATGCGGCAGCGGGCCTGTCTTCAGATCATGAGGTAAGACTGGCCGACGAGGGCCTTGAGAAGGTGCGCCGGGGCGTGTTCCTGGAAGTACGAACCAGAGTCACCCGCCCGCTATTTGAAAAGCTGCTGGCGGAGGGTATCGAAGACTGGAGCAACATCTCGGTGACCACCGACGATCGTGACGTGGCTGCCACAGTTGAACTGGGCTCGATGGACTACAACATCCGGCTTGCTATTGAGGCTGGCGTGCCCGTGAAAACCGCGTACATGATGGGCAGCTTCAACACCGCCAGACACTTTAATGTGGACCACCTGGTAGGTGCACTTGCACCCGGGCGCTATGCCGATGTGGTGCTGCTGGATGACCCGGCAGCGGTTTCTATTACTCGCGTTTTTGCCAACGGCAAGCTCGCGAGCAAGGGCACCGAATACCTTCTGCCCATACCCGAAGTGAAATATCCGGACTGGGCCTACAAGACCATGTCACTGGAGCGTAAGGTGCGCGCTAGCGACTTTGCGATTAAGGCCCCTGACGGGCGCAGCCAGGTCGATGTGGCGTTAATGGAACCTTTCTATTTTGCGCCCGAGTTTATTCGCGACACCCTGCCGGTAACCGACGGGCTAGTGGTACCGGATATAGACCGCGGTATCGTCAAGGTATCTGTCACCGATCGCTACCACGGGAAGACAGCCGTATCAAAAATGTTCTGGCGCAACGTTGGTCCCAAAACACCAGGCTCGGCGCTCGCCAGTTCGCAGATGCATGACATTCACAACATCTGGTCTGTTGGCAACGATGATGCTGCCATGGCACTGGCCACCAACACAGTGGCCGAAATGGAAGGTGGCTGGGCCCTGGTCAGCGGAGGCAAGGTAGTGGCCACGGTTCGGCTGGACGTGGGCGGCCTCGTTACGGCGCGACCGGTGGAAGAGGTTGCGGCGGAAGTTGAAAAACTGTTTGCAGCGGCCGACGCGATGGAGTGGATCGGTGCGCCGGGCCTGCCGGAGCGCATGCGCTTTGCCTTCCTGACGGCGTCCCCGTGGAAGTGGCAGTTAGTAGCGCCCTACGAGGGCAACCCAGGCGGCTTCGTGAATGTCACTACGGGCGAAACGCATCCCGTTGTCTGGTAAGCGCACTCTCTTCGCCTGGTTTTTCGCCGGGTTTCTGGCACTTTACTGTTGGGCCGGAAGTGCGCAGGCGCACCTCATGAACATGAGCGAAATGCATGCCGTGGTGTCTCCAGCCGGTAACCTGACCCTGAAGATGCGCATGGATCTGCAGCGCCAACTCAATGGTGGTGAGGCGTATTACGCACTCTCGCAACTCGGTCCAGCAGCAGCTAGTGACAGTGTTTACCAGTCTCACTGGCAAAGCCTGCTAAACGCCATCGAGATAGAACAGGCCGGTGCACTTATTGCTCCCCAGTTGCTCCAGGTAGAACCACCGCAGGGATACACCCGCGAGCAGTTCACCAGTGGATTTACCTGGCCCATGACCGAGGTGACCGTCTCTGCATCGGTCGACCCGAGTCTTCCCCTCAGGATACGCTTTCGCTCCAGTTTCGCTTTCGAAGAGCCGATCGCCCTGACGCTGGAAGCGGAGCAACAGCGGCGCACACGTCTGCTGGTGCCGAATCAACGCAGCGCCAGCTTTGTCGCTTATCCTAGCGGCGTAAGCACCGCCAATATTGAGCAAGGCATCGCCTGGAAATCCCTTTGGAGCTTTACGCTGCAAGGTGCTCTGCATGTGGTTCCCCTGGGTCTGGACCACCTGCTGTTCCTGCTGTGCATGTACCTGGGGGCAAAGAACTGGCGTCAGCTGGTCTGGCTGGTCAGCCTGTTCACTGTAGCCCACAGCATCACCCTGGGGATTGCGGCCTACCGCCTGGTGCCCGTTCCAACCCAGTGGGTCGAAGTGCTGATCGTGGTATCCATCCTTTGGCTGGCGATTGGCAACCTTCGCAACGCAAACAGGGTGTCAATAAAAGCGCCGGTAATTCTGGTCTTTGGTCTGTTGCATGGGCTGGGCTTTGCCAGTGCCCTGCAGGCGCTCGACATCGAACCCACTGGCTTTCTCTGGACTCTGCTGGCATTTAACGTGGGCGTGGAGATTGGCCAGCTTGGCTTTATTGCTGCCCTCGCGTTGGTTCTGGGCTGGGCACTCCAACAGGCGTGGGCTCGCCAGCGCGTGCAC
>JBCDKJ010000051.1:0-26946 GCA_038746745.1 Pseudomonadota bacterium | reverse complement strand
GTGGCAGTTTCGCGCATGGTACTCACTACCTGCCAGTTCGCGGGCGCCTGTACGCTGAGGGTGTAGCGCGCTTTCAGATCGGGCTGATCAAAATGCGGAAACAGGCGATTCGCATCATAGGGTTCGAAGTCGGTGTACAGATAAACGCGACCATCTTCCTGGTCGACGTAGCGGTATAGACCGGCGCCATCCTGACTGTAGGGATGCTCATACGCTATGCGCAATTCCTGCGCGCCAGTCTTCAGACTGCCCGCTGGCAGCGTAATAAAAAATCCGTTGTAGTCAAAGGTAACGGGGGCACCGTTAATCTCGACGCTTTTGACATCCCCATTCGCAAAATCCACCGTCAGCGGTGAACCATCGCCGCCGTACTTGAAACCAGCCACCACGGTGCCGGCGAAACGGTCTTCAGCGAGGCCCAGGTCGATATCAATGCGGTAACTGGGCTCACTGATCGCGCGCTTGCGCCGCGCGGCGGTATCGCGATCCAGAAATTGCGCTGCTACTCTGGCCACGTAGGCTTCGCCCGTGACCTCCCCACTCTGCTCAGAACAGGCAGCGAGCAGTGCAACGAGCAGCGCTGCAGCCAGTGCAACTCTCGAAAACTTCATGGTGAATCCTTTATCTGACGAATGGTGCGCCTGACGCCATCGGCAAAGCCGTGGAGTATACCGTGCAGACCCAGGAGCTGAGCAGATTTGCGCTACCGAAACAGCACCCGAACAGGACATGCGGCACTACGATCGTTAGCTATACTGAATACATCAGATGATGGTCGAATTGTTGGGGCACACACGGCGGCCACTACCCAAATAAGAATATACGAATAGAAAAAATAGTACGGGAGACACCGCATGCAATTACCCAGGCTGTTAAACGGCATTCATTCCTGCTCTCTAAAGGCATGTCGCACGGTAGTCATTCTCGCTGTCAGCCTGCTTGCGCTTTCGGCAGGCGCCGCTGACAAGCCCAATATTCTGGTGATATGGGGAGATGATGTAGGTGTCAGTAACATCAGCGCCTACACATTTGGGCTGGTCGGCTACAAAACCCCCAACATCGACAGGATTGCCAAAGAAGGCATGATGTTCACCGACTATTACGGGGAGCAGTCCTGTACCGCCGGACGCTCGTCCTATATTACTGGCCAAAGCGTGTACCGCACCGGCCTGTCAAAGGTCGGTCTGCCGGGTGCAGAGCTGGGAAGCCAGATCGAAGACCCCACCATCGCTGGCCTGCTCAAGGCCTATGGCTACGTCACCGGGCAATTCGGCAAGAATCACCTGGGTGACCGGGATGAACACCTCCCGACCAATCACGGCTTTGATGAGTTTCTCGGCAATCTCTATCACCTCAACGCCGAGGAGGAACCTGAGAACGAGGACTACCCGAAAGATCCTGCCTTCAGGGAACGCTTTGGGCCGCGCGGCGTAATGCATTCCTTTGCCGGCGGAGCTATTGAAGACACCGGACCGCTTACCAAGAAGCGCATGGAGACGGTCGATGATGAAACCGTGGCCGCTGCTATTGAGTTCATTGAAAAAGCCGTCGCAGACGACAAGCCTTTTTATGTCTGGTGGAACGGCACACGTATGCACTTTCGTACCCATGTGAAGCCGGAATTGCGGGGCATTTCAGGTCAGGATGAGTATGCCGATGGCATGGTGGAGCACGACATGCATGTCGGCGAACTGCTGGCAGCGCTGGATCGGCTGGGTATCGCCGATAACACCATTGTGCATTACTCCACCGATAACGGCCCGCACATGAATACCTGGCCAGACGCCGCTCAAACACCCTTCTTTGGCGAGAAGAACACCAACTATGAGGGCGGTTGGCGTGTGCCGTCCATGGTGCGCTGGCCGGGGAAAATCGAGGCGGGGGCGGTCTCCAACGACATCATGCATCACATGGACTGGCTGCCCACCTATCTTGCGGCGGTCGGCGCACCCGATATTAAGGAGCGATTGAAAAAAGGCGGCGTTCGCTCCCTGGGCCGCAAATACAAAGTGCATCTCGATGGCTACAACTTTCTCGACTACCTGACCGGTGAATCCGATGAAGCTCCGCGCCGGGAAGTCTTCTACTTTGCCGACACCGGCGAGCTGACGGCTCTGCGCTATGACGACTGGAAGCTGATTTTCCTGGAGCAAGAAAGGCCCGATACGCTGCGAGCCTGGATTGAGCCCTGGACACCACTGCGGGTGCCGTTAATCACTAACTTGCGCCGAGACCCCTACGAACGCGCTCACGTGACATCAAATAGCTATTACGACTGGATGATTGACCGTGTCTTTTTCCTGGTACCTGCTCAGGCTTACGTGGGCAACTTTCTCAGCACCTTCAAAGAGTTTCCACCCCGCCAGAAGCCGGCGAGTTTTAGCATTGATCAGGTGATGGAAAAGCTGAAGGATACTACGGGTTCCTAAATCAAGCGGTCAGCCCAACGCATATTCGAGGCGGGTGAGCACCCGCCTTTTTTGTGCCTGCACTTCTTACACATTACACATCACACATCACACACCTGCTCGTGCAGCTACGCGCAAGCCTGTACAAGGAATCCGAAGATGCCACTGGAACACATGATCTGGCTGCGGCCAAAGCCGAGACCTCGCCGGAAAAACTGGACGGTCTGCTTCAGGACCTCAAGGCGCTGGCAGGCCAAGTGCCCGGCATTATCAGCATTAGCGCTGGGCGTAACCTGACAGACCGGGCGGCGGGCTGCACCCATGCGGCGATTGTGACGCTGGAAAACCTTGCCGCGCTGCAGCCCTATCTGGAGCACCCCAGGCATCAGACCGTTGGCGGCGGGCTGCGAGAGGCCGCCGAGTTGCTGGTGTTTGACTACGAGTACTAATGGCCCGGTTCAATCCAGGGTGGCAACCATCACAGCCTTGATGGTGTGCATGCGATTCTCCGCCTGATCAAAGGCAATGTTGAAGTCGGACTCAAACACATCGTCGTTAACCTCCAGCCCGTCCAGACCAAACTGCTCGGCAATCTGCCGCCCCACCTCGGTCTGGCTGTTATGGTATGCCGGCAGGCAGTGCATAAACTTCACATTCGGGTTGCCGGTACGCTCCATCAACTCAGCGTTAACCTGATAGGGTTTCATCAGCGCCACTCGCTCCGCCCAGGCTTCTGGCGGTTCGCCCATAGAGACCCAGACATCGGTGTGCACAAAATCGACGCCAGTCACACCTTCGTCGATATCTTCGGTCAGCGTGATACTGGCACCGGTCTCTTCGGCAATCGCCAGACATTCGTCGACCAGCGCCTCTTCAGGCCAGAAATCCATCGGTCCCACCAGGCGCAGATCCATTCCCATTTTGGCTGCGCCTACCATGAGTGAATTGCCCATGTTGTTGCGGGCGTCTCCGAGATAGGAGAATTTGAGGTGCTCGAGGCTGCGACCACCGCCGTGCTCTTCCATGGTCAGCAGATCGGCGAGAATCTGTGTGGGATGGAACTCATCCGTCAGCCCATTCCATACGGGCACGCCCGCATACTCCTCCAGAGTTTCGACGTCAGCCTGTCTGGCACCACGAAATTGAATACCGTCGTAAAGGCGGCCTAGCACGCGTGCGGTGTCTGCCACTGACTCTTTATGCCCCATCTGCGAGCCGCCGGCTAACATGGTGACCTGCGCTCCCTGGTCAAAGGCGGCCACCTCAAAGGCACAGCGGGTGCGCGTCGAGGTCTTCTCGAAAATCAGCACAATGTTCTTGCCGGACAGCTGAGGCTGTTCGGTACCGGCGTATTTCTCGGCTTTCAGCTCCTCAGCGAGGTCCAACAGATAGCGGATTTCCGTTGGGGAGTAATCCAGCAACTTGACGAAAGATCGCCCTTTCAGATCGACAGCCATGGCCCACGGTCCTGGGAAAACCGCACACTAAAGCACATTCCTGTTTGGCATGTCACCTGGGCCGGGCCAGACCTGTCCCGCCTTCAGCACGATTAAAGCCCAGTGCGGCAGGAACGGCGATAAAAAGCCGGTTGTCCGGTTTTCTTTTAAGGCCGCATTGGACTACCCTTACGGGTTAAGCGCTATTTCGTGGCAGCGCTATACTGATGAGCTCGTCAGCTCACGCCAAAGGCTGCCCAAGAGATCAACGATAACAGCGAGGAAACCATGAACGCGCCGCAAGATATCAAGGTCGACAACGACCCCATCACTGAATCCATGATGAAAACGCTGGAGGCCCATCGGCAGGACTATCTCGCCGAAGGCTTTGTGACAGCAGAGGTGCGGATTGACCGCATGCGTCGCGGCATGGAGGCGGTGCATAAGCATCAGGATCGTTTGGTGGAAGCGCTGAACGCGGATTTTGGCTGCCGCCCCAAAGAGATGTCACAACTTACTGACATTGCTGCCAGCATCCAGCCGTTTAAAAGTGCGATCAAGCAGGTCCGCAAGTGGATGAAGCCTGAAAAGCGCAAGTCACAATTTCCACTAGGCCTGCTGGGCGGCCGCTCTCGCATTGAATATCAGCCACTTGGCGTGGTCGGCGTGATCAGCCCATGGAATTTCCCGGTCAACCTCACCTTCGGCCCGCTGGCGGATATTCTTGCCGCAGGCAACCGCGTCATGATCAAGCCCTCAGAATTCACGCCCAACACCTCGGACGTCATGGTCGACGTTGTGCGTGAAGCCTGGGACGAGAAGGAAGTCTCTATTTTCCCGGGCGGCCCGGAAGTGGGCGCTGCATTCTCCAGTCTGCCTTTCGATCACCTGCTGTTTACCGGCGCCACCTCTATCGCCCGCCACATCATGGCAGCGGCGGCTAAGAACCTGGTGCCGGTGACGCTGGAATTGGGGGGCAAAAGTCCTGTCCTGATCTCACGCACGGCTGACATTCAGCAGGCGATCAGCCGCATTATGCTGGGCAAAACCATGAATGCGGGTCAGATCTGCCTGGCGCCGGATTATTTGATGGTTCCCGAAGAAAAGCTGGATGAGGTCATCGAGGCAGCCAAAGCAATCATTGCAGAGATGTATCCCTCCCTGCTGGAAAATGCGCAGTACACCTCTGTGGTAAATGAGCGCCACTATCAGCGTTTGAACGAGAACCTCGAGGACGCGCGCGCCAAGGGTGGGGAGATCATCCCGCTGAATCCTGCCAACGAGGACTTTTCGCAGCAGCAGGGAACGCACAAGATTCCACCTACGCTGATTCGCAATCCCAGCGATGACATGCGCGTGCTGGAAGAAGAGATCTTCGGCCCGCTGCTCCCCATCAAAACCTACAAAGACTTTGGCGAGACTATCGATTACGTCAACGCCAAACCACGCCCGCTGGCACTGTATTACTTCGGTGAGGACCAGATGGAAGAGCGCGCAGTTCTGGATCGCACAACCTCCGGTGGCGTATGCCTGAATGACGTGATCATGCACATCATGCAAGAGGACCTGCCCTTTGGCGGCGTCGGGCCCGCCGGCATGGGTGCCTACCACGGCTTCGAAGGCTTCAAGACCTTCAGCCATGCCAAATCCATATATAAGCAGAGCAAGCTGGACGTGGCAGGCCTGGGTGGCATGCGCCCGCCCTACGGCCCGAAAACCGAAAAAACCATCAAGATGCAGACCAAGCTGTAGGGCTCTGATCAACGCTTAAAGCGACCGCCGTCGGCGGTCGCATATTAACACCATTGCCAGAACAGGAGATCATCCGTGGCTGACTTAAAGCTGGGCCTGGCCCAGGGCTACTGGGGTGCTGGTCCGCAGCCCAACTTTGTAGAGATGGCGCAGGAGGCTGAAAAACTTGGCTTCGACTCCGTCTGGAGCGCTGAAACCTACGGTAACGACGCGTTTACTCCACTGGCATGGATTGGCGCACAAACGGAAAAGATCAAGCTGGGCACGGCGGTCGTTCAGCTCTCGGGGCGCACGCCAACCGGCTGTGCCATGCATGCACTCACCCTGGACTATCTTTCCCAGGGGCGTTTTATGCTGGGACTGGGCGTGTCTGGACCGCAGGTGGTAGAGGGGTGGTACGGACGACCTTTCCCAAAACCCCTGGCAAGAACCCGAGAGTACGTCGACATTATTCGCCAGGTGTTTGCTCGGGAAGCGCCAGTCACCAACGATGGCCCTCACTATCCGCTGCCCTACCCAGGCGATGACGGCATGGGCCTGGGCAAGCCGCTAAAGCCTATCGTTCACCCGGTGCGCAACCGCATACCCATTTACATCGGCGCTGAAGGCCCCAAGAACATCGCCCAGACCGTGGAGATTGCCGACGGCTGGCTGCCGCTGTTTTACAACCCGCACGATGAGAGCGTGTATAACCAATCTCTGACGGGAATGCGGGACGACTTTGAGATCGCTCAAATGGTGACGGTCAACATCACTGACGACATCCCTGCCGCGCTGCTGCAAATGAAGTACTTCATGAGCTTCTACATAGGCGGTATGGGTGCCAAGAACACCAATTTCCATAAGGACCTCTTTATCCGCATGGGCTATGAAGAGGAAGCGGAGAAAATTCAGGCGCTATTCATGGAAGGCAAGCGAGATGAGGCGGCCCAGGTGCTGCCCGATGAGCTTGCCGACAACATGTCACTGGTAGGACCGCGCGATCGGATAAAAGATCGACTTCAGGCCTGGCGCGACTCCAAGGTCACCACCGTGCTGGTCGCTACCACCGACAAACAAACCTTGCGCGACGTCGCAGAGCTTTTTTAAACGTTAGAGGGCTGTACCACAGCAACCGATAACCCGCGGTAGAGAGAGGTTAAAAGAAGCGAGGCATGGACGAACATACACCAGTCATCGTAGGCGCAGGTCAATGCGTCGAGCGTGAATATACCGAGGCGTCAGCCATGGACATGGCAGGTCGCGCAGCCAACGCAGCCATTGACGCCAGCGGCGGTCAGGGCGTAGCAGAGGCCATCGATACCATTGCAATGGTAAAGATCTTCTCCGACTCAGCACCCACCTGGGCCAACGAGCTGGGCCGCAGCAATAATCCACCCCAATCCGTGGCCCAGCGCATTGGCGCCAGCCCAAAGCACCGCATCTACAGTGAAACTGGTGGCAACGAGCCGCAAACGCTGTTGATGGAGTTTTTTGCAGACCTGCAGGAAGGCACCAGAGACATGGTATTGCTCTGTGGCGGTGAGGCGATTCGCAACCAGCGCAATGCGGAACGCAATGGCATAGAACTGAACTGGACCGAGGAGTTCGACGAGCCTCTGGAAGATCGTGGCTTTGGTGTCTGGGTAGTGAGTCAGCAGGAGCGCTTCAATGGCCTGATAGCACCCGTCTTCTACTACACCATAATGGAAGACGTGCGTCGCCAGCGTTTAGGTTTTGGCTGGGAAGACTACAGCGCCAGAGAATGTGACATGCTGGCCGCTTTCAACCGGGTGGCCGTGCAAAACCCCTATGCGCAGTTTCCCAACGAAATGAGTGCCGAAGAGATCGCCGCTGCGGATCCACTCACGCATTTATATACCAAGCGGATGGTGGCGCAGGACAAAGTGAATCAGGGGGCAGCACTCTTGTTGACGACCGTTGGCAAGGCCAAGGCACTGGGTATTCCGGAGGAAAACTGGATATTCATGCACGGCGCCGCCAAAGGCCTGGATCACGACATGACGGTGCGTCAGGACCCCAGCGTCTCCGCCATGGCCCACGACGTCGTGCAGCGCGCCTTCGATATGGCGGAGCTGAACATACGCGATATCTCACTTATCGATATCTATAGCTGTTTTCCGGTGGCCGTCACCGCAATTGCCGAAGAACTGGGTTTGGCGACAGATGGTAGCGACCCGCTCACGCTTACCGGCGGCTTGCCTTATTTTGGCGGGCCCGGCAACAACTACGCCATGCACGGTCTGGCAGAGGCATGGCAGCAGCTTCGCGCCCGTCCCGATAGCTATGCATTTGTGCACGCCAACGGCGGCATGCTGTCAAAGCATGGCAGCGGTATTTTCTCCCGCGAGCCCAGCATTATTGATTGGAGTACCGCTGATACAGTGGTGGATACCGATTCCATACCGGCCCTGGAAGCGATCATACATCCTGACCACGGCAGGATTCTAAGCTACACCATCAACTACATGAACAATGCGCCTGTGCAGGCCATTATCCTGGCGGAAACTGACGACGAGCGACGCTTTGTGGCCCACACCCGCCCTGAAGACCAGGACCTTGTGCAGGCCATGGCTGCGGACGATGCCGCTGGTCGTCGAGTTAGCGTAAACCGGGGCGACGCCAATGAGTACGCCTTGCATTTCGCGCTGACAGACTGACGAGACAGACCCATGAGTTTCTGGAATTTTGCCGAGACCATTTATCAACTTGCGCACAGCGGCTGGGGTGAGCGCACGGGCCTGATTCACGGTGCCCATAGCATCAGCTACGCGGAGCTGGTTGAGCGTGCCACCGGTATCGCCGATTACCTGCAATCACAGACTCTGCCTGCAGGCTCTCACGTGGGCCACTATCTGCGTAACTCCAATGCCTATATGGAAACCTTCGTCGGCGCTGGACTGGCCGGTCATAGCCACGTCAACGTGAACTATCGCTACACCGATGAGGAACTGACCGAGCTCTGTAACGGCCTTGATATCCGCGTGTTGGTTTACGATGCAGAGTTCGCTGAGCTGGTGGCAGCCATCCAACCGCAGCTGCGGGAGACTACAGTATTTATCGAGGTCGATCCGGCTGCGGTGCTGGGCAGCAGTGGCGATGGAAATGCGATAAATCGTTTTGCCGTTCCCCTCTCCAGCCTGCAGCAGCGCAGGCCTACCGAGTTTCGGCGGCAAACCTCCAGCGATGACCTGATTCTGATTGCCACCGGCGGCACCACCGGATTGCCCAAGGGCACCCAGTGGCGGCACGAGGACATGTTCCGCAAAACCCAGACCGCAACGGGCAATGCCCTCAAACTGATCCTTGGCATTGAGGAGCACCCTGCGACTATCGAAGAGCATGTGGCGAACGTGAATCGGCTGCCGGGCGGGATGCCCTTCTTAAGCCTGAGTCCTCTCATGCATGGGGCCGGCATGATCATGGCCTTGATGATGATGGGACAAGGTAATGCCGTGGCCACACTGCCGAGTAAAAAGTTTGACGCCGATGCCGCGCTGGATGCCATCAAACAGCACAGCGTGGGAGGCATGGTACTGGTAGGAGACGCCTTTGCCATGCCGCTTACCGCAGCCCTCGAGGCTCGCGCAGCGGAGAACCCTATCGCCAGCCTTATGCTGTTGGTGAGTTCCGGCGCCTCGATGAGTGATGCCAGCAAAGCGGGTTTCCTCAAACACAATCCCAACCTGTTGATGATGGATACTCTGGGTAGTTCCGAGGCTATTGGCTATGGCATCTCCACACCTGAGGCCGGCGTGTTTAATCCTATGCCTACCACCCGCGTGCTGGATGAAAGCCTTAAACCCGTTGAGCCCGGTAGCGACACCATTGGAATGATCTACTCCGGAGGCTTCTCCCCAGTGGGTTATTACAATGAACCGGAGAAATCGGCCGAGACCTTCGTCGAAGTCGACGGCCAGCGCATGGTCAAAACAGGCGACCGCTGCACCCTGCGGGACGACGGCATGATTGTGCTGCTGGGTCGTGATTCCACTGTAATCAACACGGGCGGCGAAAAGGTCTACACGGTCGAGGTCGAGCGCATTCTCACCGATCATCCGAGCATAACCGATGCTCTGGTCGTGGGCCTTCCCCACGAGCGCTTTGGTAAGCAGGTCGTCGCCGTCGTGGAAGGCCCCGACCTTACCGACGCCAACCTCGATGTAACAGGCATTCAGTCGCACTGCCGCGAACACCTGGCGGACTACAAGGTACCCAAACTGGTGTTTGCCATCGACGACCTGAAGCGCGCGCCCAACGGCAAGCCTGACTATGGATTTGTCACCGAGTTTGCAAAAATGGTGGCGGCTCTTTAATTATCAGCGGCTGGTTTGGCCGCTCTCTCCAGAATGACAGCCCCCGGGCCTTCTACTGCTAATTTATCGTCAGCGTTGTAGATTGGACAGTTCGTCATCGACAGGCAGCCGCAACCGATGCAGCCTGTGAAGGTATCCCGTAAACGCTCTAGATAGGCAATCTTCGCATCCAGCGTTCTGCGCCACTCGCGTGATAGCTTTTCCCAGTCTTTCTGGGTAGGCGTGCGCTCGTCTGGGAGGCCGCCGAGCGCAACGCGAATCTCATCCAGGCTGATGCCCACTTTTTGCGCCGCTTTAATCACCGCGATACGGCGCATCACGTCCTGCTTATAGCGCCGCTGGTTCCCGGCATTGCGCCAGCTTCGGATCAGACCCCTGGCTTCGTAGAAATGCAGCGTCGGCACGGATACGCCGCTGCGCTCTGCCACCTTACCCGGCGTCAATCGAGCATCGGCCATGTCTCGCTCTCCCTCGAGAAAAATCAAAACTAAACAAAAAAGACCTTTACCTCAAGTTAACTTGAGGTTTTATTCTGTGCAGCACGCAATGAAGGAGGACACAAAAATGCTGCAACTCGAACACATCAATCTTGTCGTGAACGATATTTCCAAGAGCCTGGGATTTTATCAGGTTGCGTTTCCCCACTGGCGAGTTCGCGAACAGGGTGAGGGCCTATGGTCGGGTAAGCCACGTCGCTGGTTGCATTTTGGCGATGACTATCAGTACATCACACTCAATGACAACGGCGAGGGCGCCGCGCGTAATCTTGAAGGCCATCAGCCTGGCCTGGCACACGTTGGCTTCGTAACGCACAACCTGCCCGCACTAATTGAGCGACTGGAAAACGCCGGCTACGCGATTGACAAAGACGGCGCCGACGCGAGTCATCGACGCAACGTCTACTTTCTGGACCCCGACGGCATTGAGGTAGAGTTCATTGAGTATCTCAGCGACATACCAGCAGAACGCAATGCGTCAAATTAGGGTGGTCGATATGAGTGGACTGTTTACACATAGACTACTAAGCGTTCTGGCGGCCGCATTACTGCTCTCGGCGCTGTACAACCTGCTACCGGCAACTTTCGTCTGCATGATGGGGGCTGCGCTACTGTTTGCCTTGGCCAGAGAGATCGCCACCTGCAAAAGGTGCGTTGTCAGGAAGGGTGATCAACCAACATCCGAGAGCGCCTCCCACCGTTCGTAAGCCTTTTCTAACTCAGCCTGTAGAGATGCCAACTGTTCCAGTGTTTTTGCAGTAGCGGTGTGGTCTTGCTGGTAAAAATCGGGAGCGGCGATTTCAGCCTCTACCGCAGCCTGCTCAGCTTCCAGGGCTTCGATGCGGTCGGGTAAGACGTCAAGCTCACGCTGGTCTTTATAGGACAGCTTCTTCGGCCGGGCAGGTTTAGCGTCTGTACCTGATATCTCCTCTGGCGCCGTCTTTTCTGCGGACGCAGAAACGGACGCTTTGGAGCCCGCCGGTTCATCCAGTCCAGTAAGTCGTCCGCCCTTCTCCACCCAGTTGCCGTAGCCGCCAACGTGCTCGCTGACTTTTCCGCTGCCCTCCAGCACCAGAATGCTGGTCACCACGTTGTCCATAAAAGCACGATCGTGGCTGACCAGCAGCACCGTGCCTTTAAAGTCCAGCAGGATTTCCTCGAGCAATTCCAGGGTTTCTACGTCCAGGTCATTAGTCGGCTCATCCAGTACCAGCAGATTGGCCGGTTTCGAAAACAGCTGTGCCAGAATAGCGCGGTTCTGCTCACCACCCGAGAGCGCTTTGACCGGTGTACGCACGCGGTCTGGCGTAAACAGGAAGTCACCCAGATAAGACATCGCGTGGCGGCGCTGACCCTGTATTTCAATGAACTCCTGACCACCGCAGACGTTATCGATCAGGTTCTTTTCAGGATTAAGCTTAGCCCGGAGCTGATCGAAATACGCCACCTCCAGCTTGGTTCCCAGAGTGACCGTGCCGCTGTCTGGCGTGAGTTCGCCAAGAAGAATCTTTAGCAAGGTAGTCTTACCAGCGCCATTAGCTCCAACCAGACCGATGCGATCCCCGCGGGTGACCAACGTACTGAAATCGTCGATAACCGGTTCGCCCTCGTAGCGATGGCTGACGTTCTCCAGCTCTGCAACCCGCTTGCCAGATCGATCTGCGCCATCAAGCTTAAAACTGGCTTTGCCGGTTCGCTCGCGTCGTTCGCCGCGCTCTGCACGCATGGCCTTCAGCGCTCGAACACGGCCTTCATTGCGAGTGCGGCGCGCTTTGATACCCTGGCGAATCCACTTCTCTTCCTCCGCCAGCCGCTTGTCAAACAGCGCATTTTCTTTCTCTTCCGCAGCTAGCTGCTGATCGCGAAAGCGCAGAAAATCCTGATAGCGGCCTTCCCAACTGCGCAGATGGCCACGGTCAAGCTCGACAATTGTATTGGCAAGGCTTTGCAGAAAGGTCCGGTCGTGCGTAATAAACAGAATGGCGCCCGCATAACTTTGCAACGTCTGCTCCAACCACTCGATTGCGGGAATATCGAGGTGGTTGGTAGGCTCGTCCAATAACAGAATGTCAGGCTCACTCACTAGCGCCTGTCCCAGGGCCACGCGACGCCGCCAACCACCGGATAGGGTTGCCATCTTTGCATCACCCGGTAGCTGCAACTGGCTGATCACGGACTCAACCTTTTGCGCGAGTCGCCAGCCATCTTTTGCCTCCAGCTCAGACTGCGCGCGAGCCAGCCCGTCCATATCGTTTTCGACGATACAGTGGTGATAGCGCGCCAGCAGGTCACCCACATCGGCCAGGCCGTGCGCGACCACGTCATAGACATCCTGCTCATCCGCATCGGGCAGGGACTGATCAAGGTACGCAATACGAGTGCCGGGACGCAGCCAGCGCTCGCCCGTTTCTGGAATGACTTCGCCCAGAACGGTTTTCAGCAGCGTCGACTTGCCAGCACCGTTGCGGCCCAGCAGGCCAATACGATCACCGGCCCGAATAGTGAACTCGACGCTATCGAGGATCACCTGGGTACCGAATTGCAGACTGGCTTTGTCGAGCTTTAGGAGTGGCATCACAACCGCAAAGGCGAAACGAAGCATTGTAGGGCATTGCACTCGCCTGAACGATGTCGCCTTCACATCGCAGTTGACTAAATGCCCTGATCTTGCATACTCTATGCTTACATACGCTTCATGCAAGCTAGCCTATGAAGGCAGACCCTTGAGTGTAGTCGCATGAAGGTGGTCGCATGAGGTTAGTCGCATCAGGGTGGTCCCGTGAAGCTGTCCCATGAAGGTAGCCATATAAACGTGGTCCTATAAAACGAGTCTCACGAAGGTAACGCTATGAATATTGGCCTCGAACCCTGGCACGTGTGGACCGTGGTCGGCGTGTGTCTGTTTATTGGCGAGGTGTTTGTGCCGGGCTTTATCCTGGCAAGCCTTGGCATTGGCGCCTTCTGCGGAGCGCTGCTTCATCAGCTCACCGGGGACATGGGCTGGGGCCTGGGTGGCTTTGCCGCAGGATCGGCCGTTTCGCTAATGCTGATCAGACCCTATATCGCGAGAGCACTGGGACCCGAGGCAGATACCAAGTTTGGTGCCGACACCATGGTCGGCGACACCATCACCATCAGTGACGCGGGCGACGTCGGCGGCAGTCTTAAAGCCCAGTACCGTGACACTCTGTGGTCGCTCAAGACCAGCGACGAACTGTTCGAGGGCGACCGCGCCAAAATTATTGCCGTTGAAGGCGCCACGCTGGTCGTTCAACGCATCGAAGAGGAGTAACTCATGTCTATTGCAGCCACTATTGTTATTGGTTTTATCGCACTGCTGGTCATCGTACTCACGGTCAAAGGTATTCGCGTGGTGCCGGAGCGCTCGGTAATGATGATAGAGCGTCTGGGCAAGTTCAGCCGCCAGCTCAATCCGGGGCTAAACATCATCGTGCCGGTCATTGACTCACCGCGTCTGGTGCCCGTTAGAACAACTATCCGCGACGGCGGCGGCAACAAGTACCACTCTGTCAGCATGGAATCCAGCCTGGACCTGCGGGAACAGGTGTACGACTTCCCCTCACAACAGGTGATCACTCGGGATAACGTCGGCATCATGGTCGACGCAGTGGTGTACTTCGCCATCATGGAACCACAGAAAGCTACCTACGAAATCGCCAACCTGCCGCTGGCGCTGGAAACGCTCACGCAAACTACTTTGCGTAATGTTATCGGCGAAATGGATCTGGACGACACGCTGTCATCCCGAGACACCATCAATGCAAAGCTGGTAGACACGATTGATCAGGCCGCAAACGGTTGGGGCGTGAAGGTCAACCGGGTGGAGGTACAGGATATTCAGCCGCCCGCCGATGTCACCCAGGCGATGGAGCAGGTGATGAAAGCCGAGCGCGAGCGTCGCGCCAACGTGACCGAGGCGGAAGGTTTCAAAAAGGCGGAAGTCTTGAAGGCAGAGGGCGAGCGAGATGCGCGTATTGCTCAGGCGGAGGGTGAGCAGAAGGCTCAGATCGCTGAGGCCAAGGGTGAAGCCGAAGCCATCCGGGAAGTGGCGCAGGCCAAGGGTGAGGAGTTGGCCATTCTCAAACAGCATCTCGGCGAACAGGGCACGGCCGACTACCTGGTGGCATTACGCTACATGGAAACCCTGGACAATATGGCCAAAAACGACAACGTCGTATGGATGCCGCACTCCGCGACCGACGTGGGCGCAATGATTGGCGGCTTTAAAAAGCTGATTGAATCTGGCCCCGTAAGCCCGGCAGTGTCTGGCAACGGTTAATGGCAACACCGCACCCAGGGACCTTGATTGCACCCCTGGTTCTGGAGCCCTCAGGCATCTCACAGTCGGAACTGTCGCGCCGATTGGGCTTCAATCAGCCGCAGCCCGTGAACGAGCTGGTCAACGGCAAGCGAGGGTTTACGCCCAAGATGGCGTTGCTGTTCGAGCAGGTGACGCAGGGCGAGTTCCCAGCGACCTTCTGGCTTACGGCGCAGGCACTGCACGACGCAGAGGCTGCCCGCGACGGGGTTTCCTCTGGCCGACGAGCATCGGTGGAACCCATCTCGCTAAGCGCCAGTAGCCAATCGCTCGCACGACTGGCAGGCTGTGAGCGGTTGCTGAAAGTTGCCAGACAGCTTGGCAAACCCGCTTAGCGCTAAGGAACGCTCTCAACCACCTGGCTTCTTCTGTTCTGATCCATCACTCATATGGTACAGGCCAAGGTAGGCATTGAACCCAGCATTGAAAAGAAAGAACAGCGTTCCTCCAATAAGCACCCAATCTAGCTCGTGCACTCTCTGATAATCCAGAAACGCCTGAATGGCAAAGCACACCGCCCCGATAGATGGGAGACTTATCATCCAGATCAGGCGTTTTCTACTAACCATCTATCTAAATCGCCGATACAACATATTGCCCAAAATACCTGCGCACACCAAGCAAGCACTCGCTAGCGCGCCGAAGACTAACGTCTCATTGCTAAACCCATTCCGATAGCCCAAGTATAAGGCTATGCCGATACAACTCATGTACCAGACATTGATAACGAAAAACCGCTTATTCACGACTTTTCCCCTCTTTCTTTTTGCTGACGCCTTGTGCGTTGAAAGAGGCTTGGCGAATACGCCAAGCCTCAGCCTATGCTCCTATGTGTCGCGTGTATGGTAATTCACCATGAGCTGAAAACTAGCCAGCCCAAGACTAAACCCAGTGATTAGGTGAGCTCCAAAACCCATGAACATACCGATCGAGCCACCTGTTGCGCCCATGACGCCGGTATGACCAATAAGGGCGGCCCCGAAGCCAAAAAGCGGAATGATTCCGCCACCAACCTCTTGTAACTCCCGCTCCGTCAATTCACGACAGGCTATGATTTCGACTGGTGCGGACGGTTGAGTAGTAGTCTGCCCGGTCAGCTCATAAGACAGTTTCGTATCCATAGAACCTCCATGTTCCAAGAAAATACTGCATGAAAATAGATGAGGGCGATTACACGCCCATTCGCAATATATACCCGCGGGGACAAATAATTTACGACATAAATCCACCATTTTGCTCAGCGTACGCGCTTAATCGTCTGGGCGATCCATCATTGCAATCGACGTGGTGGTGAATCATCTAAAGCCATGGCAGTCTATAACGCTTATCTGACGGACAATTTGAGCGAACATGCTGGGGCTGTATTTTGCGGCAGTAGTCACCCTGAGCGCGGCCAGCAGCGCGGCGGCACCCGCCACCGAGCTTGACGCCCAGCGCAAAGCGTTCGTGAAAGCGGAAGCGATGATCAAGTCGCGACGCTACACCCAGCTTTCTCAGCTTCGCCCTTCGCTGAACGATTACCCACTCGCGATATATCTGGACTACCAGCTTTTCGATTCGCGCCTGTCGGTGGTGTCCGGCGATCGGGCCGCGCAGTTTATTGCAGAAGTCGACGGGACGCCCCTCGCGCTGCGCTTCAAAGATCGCTATCTCCGCAGTCAGGGCAAACTCCGACGCTGGGACAACGTGCTGACAGCCAGTCCAGAGCGCCCTAAAGACATCACGCTGCAATGCTATTTCTTCCGCGCCCACAATCAAAAAGGTGACCGCGCTCTGGCATGGGCCGGCGCCAGCGAGCTTTGGCTACATGGAAAGTCTCGCCCCAAGGCCTGCGACCCCCTTTTCGATAGCTGGTTGAAAGCAGACCAAATGACCAATGCCCTGAGCTGGCAGCGGCAGAGGCTGGCGTTTGACGCACACCGCAGCGGCCTGATGACGTACGCCGCTGGTAAGGCGAGCCCAGCGCTGGATGTTTGGGCCCAGCACCTGCTGTCCGTGTATAAAAGGCCGGACCGCGTAGACAGGCTCAGCCTGCCGGTGGATGAGGAAAGGTCACGTCATGTATACGTGCATGCCGTAAAGCGCCTGGCGCGAAGGGATGCAGCGCTGGCACTTAAAATCTGGCAGCGAGCCGCCGAGCGCTATCCGTTTACCGATACAGAGGCGCAGGAGGCGCAGGACGAAATTGCCTGGCGGGCGCTGTTTCAGCATTTGCCCGATACACAACCCTGGCTGGACGACTATTTACTGCAGCGTCGAGACAGCAAGCGACTGGAGAAGCGGCTGCGGCTGGCCATCGTCGACTCCGACTGGGCTTCGCTACAGCGCTTGTTGGAAGGTTTACCCGACACTGCTCGAAGCGCCAGCGTCTGGACCTTCTGGGAGGCGTATGCGGCAAGAGAGCAAGGTGACCTGGAGCGCGCCAGCACGCTGTGGTCAGCGCTCGCCGATGAGCGCGAGTACTATGGTTTTCTGGCGGCAGAGCTGCTGGGACAGCCCTACCAGCTCAATCATCGTCCCGTGCCTTCGCTAGAGACACAGCACATGCCCGAGAGTGAAGCGGCGTTAACACGCATTGAAGAACTCATGCATTTTGATCGAGAACGAGAGGCGCAGTCCGAGTGGGGCTACTTGCTGCGCTCGGTGACAAGCGAACAACAGGTGGCGTTAGGACGCTTGGCGGTGGATCGCAACTGGCACCGCTTTGCCATTGACGCCGCTACCGCGGCGCAGGCCTGGGATGCCCTGGAACTGCGTTTCCCCAGAGCCTTTGAAACCACCTTTGTCGAGATCGGGCAACAGTATGCCATCCCCGAAACAGAACTGATGGCGATCGCGCGACGGGAGAGCGCATTTTTTCCAGGTGCCGTCTCTGGCGCCGGTGCGCGTGGATTGATGCAGCTAATGCCCTCCACTGCGCGGCGTCTGGAGCCCTCGCTGCGCGGCAAAAATGTGTCTCAGCGCCTGTTAGATATAAATACCAACGTCGAGTTGGGCGGCGCCTATTACCGAAAACTGCTGGATGATCACGACAACAATCGGTTGCTTACCCTGGCTGCCTACAACGCGGGACCGCATCGTGTGCGTCGCTGGATGAGCAACAAAGGCGAAGGCCTGACAGCACCCCAGTGGGTAGAATCGATCCCCTTCAAGGAGACTCGGGACTATGTGCAGGCTGTACTTGCGTACAATGTGGTATACCGGCAGATGAATCAGGCACCAGTGCGCCTGTTTAACGACAGCGAGCTTGCGCGCCGCTACTAAGCATCACGGTAAGGCATCACAGTAAGGCATCACGGTAGAGCGTCACGGTAAGGCATCACGGCGTTACTTAAAACGCACTTTCGCGAGACGCTGTTTCCCGACCCCCTAGCTCCCAACCGCTATTTATCGCGGCTAAACAGCAGGTGGATCAGTTTGCCCTTGCCGAGAGCGAGGTCAACTTCTTCAAAGGTAATCATTGGCACCAGTACCAACAGCATAATCATCGATGGTGCCAGGTGATCCAGCACAGAACGATGCTGAAGCTCTGCAGCAATCGCACTGACCGCCTCGCCGTGCAGCAAGCCAACGACAAACTCTTCCAGCACGGCAAACACCGCCAGCAACAGCATGGTTGCGATCGACTTCCAGGCGATGCGTTTAACCAGCCTGTTGTGCTGCAGCCGCGCACCTACCTTCATGGCCTTGCCCACCAGAATGAACTTTCCAATTACCGCAGCTTTAAAAAACGCCGCTCCGAAGGACAGCGCGCGGGCTTCTTCCGTGGGAATCAGTGAGGCCTTCCACACCAGCAGCAGCGAGAAGCTTGCCCACAGGTAGATCGTGATGATCCAGTAGGCCTTGAACTCCTCAATCATCTTCTCTTTAACGGTCGTGCCGGCGATGTCGCTCATCGGTAGTGCCTGCTGGGCATTACGCCTTGTCTTCAAACAGATCCAGAACCGCACCTTTACTAGCACTGGCGGCGTTCATGGCGAACTTCGCCAATACCCCACGGGTGTAACGAGGCGCGGGTTTGCTCCAGGCCTGCCGCCGTTTGGCTATGTCCTCTTCCGGCACGTTGAGCTGCAGGAGTTGCTGATGGGCGTCGATGGTAACGCTGTCGCCATCCTCCACCAACGCAATGGTGCCCCCTGCATAGGCTTCTGGCGCGACGTGCCCTACCACCATGCCCCAGGTACCTCCCGAAAAGCGCCCGTCGGTAATAAGTCCAACCGACTCGCCAAGGCCTTGCCCCACTAGAGCACTGGTGGGCGCCAGCATCTCTGGCATACCAGGGGCGCCGCGCGGACCGAGGTAGCGCAGCACCACGACATCTCCCGGCTGAATCTGATTGGCCATAATGGCTTCAAGCGCCGACTGTTCATCGTCAAATACCCGTGCCGGACCCGTGATGACCGGGTTCTTGAGGCCAGTAATTTTTGCGACTGCGCCGTCCTCGGCGAGATTGCCTCGCAGAATCGCCAGGTGTCCTTCCGCGTATAGCGGATTAGCCACCGGGCGCACCACTTGCTGGCTCTCGATAGGGGGAAGATCCAGCGCCTTAATGGTCTCGGCGATAGTCTTGCCGGTTATGGTGAGGCAGTCACCGTGCAACATGCCAGCTTCGAGCAAGGCCTTCATTACCAGCGGAATACCGCCGGCGCGGTGCAGGTCGATGGCCATGTATTTGCCACTGGGTTTTAGATCACACAGCACCGGCACCTTGCGCCGCACGCGCTCGAAATCATCGATGGTCCACTCAACGCCAGCCGCATGTGCGATGGCAAGAAAGTGCAGCACCGCATTGGTGGAGCCGCCAGTTGCCATGATCACCGCGACCGCGTTCTCAATAGCTTCGCGGGTAACGATATCCCTGGGCCGGATATTTTGCTTCACAGCCTCTACCAGCACCCGGGCGCTCTCGGCAGCGCTGTCACGCTTTTCAGATTCCACATTTGCCATGGTACTGGAGAACGGAAGACTCAAGCCCAGCGCCTCAAAAGCAGAACTCATGGTGTTGGCGGTGTACATACCACCGCAGGATCCCGTGCCAGGAATCGCATTGCGCTCGATGGCGATAAGCTGTTCTTCATCAATGCTGCCGGCGCTGAATTCACCGACTGCTTCAAATACGCTGACAATATTGAGGTCTTCCCCGTCAAGCCGGCCCGGCAAGATAGTGCCTCCGTAGACATAAATAGAAGGCACATTGGCGCGCAGCATACCCATCATCCCGCCGGGCATATTCTTGTCGCAGCCCCCAATCACCAGCACGCCGTCCATCCACTGCCCGCCCACACAGGTTTCAATGCAGTCGGCGATAACTTCCCGCGATACCAGGCTGTACTTCATACCCTCGGTACCCATGGCCATACCATCACTAATGGTAGGGGTGCCAAACATCTGGGCATTGGCACCGGCGGCCTTGATCGCCTCCGCGGCAGCATCCGCCAGCGGCTGCAACCCCGCATTGCAGGGCGTGATCGTGGAGTGACCATTGGCCACGCCAATCATGGGGTTGTCGAAGTCTTTCTCGGTATATCCCATGCCGTAAAACATGGAGCGATTGGGCGCGCGTTCCACGCCCTGAGTGATGTTTTTGGATCGTCGGTTAGATGCCATGGCCTCGGTCTTTTGTGAACTACCTGTTTGTGAAGGGCGCTAGTGTAGCGCCAACTGGCGAAGCCAGCACACAGAATGCAGAAGAAGTGAGCCATGCAACCAGGCTGCCATGATTCTCTTACAACGGGGCTTCCTCGGCGCTGTTTACCGCCAAGCACAGAACAGCCGCAAGCAGACGCATTACGCCCCCTTGAGGAACATGGCGCTCGGCGAAAGGAGTTCTGCTAATGATAATCGTTATCAAGTACTATGCCGTAAGCCTACGAGGAGTTCTCCTCACCCCTATTGAATGGAGTAGCGAGGTAAGATTGGCTCAACCAGGAACAGAAGCGTTTACGGTAAGTGCTGCTGCGATGGCGACCGACGAACAAGCCGTCGTCACCGACGATCGCCGTGTAGCTCAGTCTGATACGCGCAAAACGTCATCCCGGCTGCTGTCGCTGTATCGAGAACAGGCGACAGGACTGGCTGCCTGGTTGCGCTCCCGCTTTGGTAATGGCCCACCTGACCCGGAAGACGTAACCCAACTCGCCTTTCAAAAGCTAGCTGAGCGGAAAGACCTTGACGATATTGACAACCTGAAGGCTTATGTCTGGCGAACAGCACACAACCTGATGCTCAAAGAGATTCGCTCTCAAGGTGTCCGTGATCGAAACGACTTTGAGGTGGAGCGTATTTACTTCGCACAGAAGGGTGACGATCTCGGACCCGAAAGGGTCTTAGAAGCAGAACAGCAAATCCAGCTCATCAATCGCTGTTTGCTGGAAATGCCAGAAAAGCGACGCCGCGCCTTCATGCTGCATCGAGTTGATGGCCTGAACGTGGCAGCGGTAGCACGGGAGTTGAAGTTAAGCCGCCCTGCAGCAGCGAAGCACGTCGCCAGAGCAAGTGCAGACCTGGATGCACTGTTAGTGAAGCACACGGAGCCGGAAACCAATGGCTAGCACGATAGAACCCAAGCAGCCACAAGACGACAACGCCCTGCTTCGCCAGCGGGCGCACGAATGGCGTCTACTGTTGGAAGGCGGCAACGCGGATGCCCGTGATCATAGAGACTTCGAGGACTGGCTGGCGGCTGACGAGCGCCACCAACAGGCCTTCGCGCGAGCAAGCAGCGTATGGGATGCCCTCGGCTTTGTGCAGGATGAGCAATGGGATGCCCGTTTACGCTCGAAGGCTGCATGCCCCGATCCTGCGAAACGTGACAAGGCTGGTGTACCTGCCCGTTTCTGGCTTGGCTTTCCCCGCCCTGTATTGACAACCGCCTTTGCTGTTGTGGCGCTTGTACTCAGCTTCACCTGGAATTCTGTCATTCAGCAAGCTCCAGACGAAGCGAATGCAGGGGCTGGCACTGCCACGATGCGGACGTATGTCAGCGAAACTTCGCAAACCCGCCGGATTGAGTTGAGTGACGGTTCTGTCGTTACTCTCGGCGCTGGCAGCAGAATCAACGTGCACATACGTTCCACCGAGCGACATATTCAGTTGCTCAGCGGTGCGGCGCTTTTTGACGTGGCAACCGATCACGACAGACCTTTTACGGTGCAAGCAGGAGCGCTTACCGCCCATGCCTTAGGCACTATTTTCGATGTGCGTTTAAACGGAGGCGTGGCTCGCGTCAGCGTCGCAGAGGGGATCGTTGGCGTGCACTACGCCAGCATATCGAGCGATGATTCTGACGAGTCTTCACAGACAAAACTGAAAGCGGGCGAACAGGTGGTAGCGGACTTGCAAGCAGGCTTAAGCGAAGTTCATCCTACAGAAGTGGCCAGCGTAGGTGCCTGGAGCTCAAAGCGCCTTGTCTATATCGGCGCTACGTTGAAGGAGCTGGTTGCTGACGCAAATCGCTACGGCGACCAGACCATTGTGCTTGGCGACCTGGACGCCCATACGCTGAGCATGAAAGTTACGGGCTCATTCGCTATCGGCGACGTGGACGCGTTGCTTGCAACACTGCCAGACCTTTTCCCGATTGCCATTTTGAGCAGCTCTGCGCCGCAGTCAGATGTGGCTAATGGAGCGCAACGGCCAGCGCTTTCGCCTAACACTGCCCTCATCGTTAGCCAGCGAGGAGACGAAGGCCAAGGCTAGATACGAAAATAGTTCTCATTCAGGGTTTCACTTTTCCCGAGCAAGGGGTCTTAGCTGGAGACATAAATCGGCACTGACCGACTCCAATGAACAACGCCATCAGCTCTGGAAACCTCTATGATCGAACGTACCCTACGGCGCTACCGACAGACCTCTTTCAGCATCCTACTTCTTGCCTTACTCGGAACACCAGGCACCAGCTTCATGGCGCCACCGGCATATGGACAGGAGATCGATATGAGAATCGATCTGCCGGCGGGAGACCTGGGGCAATCTCTTATCTTACTGGCTGACCAGTTTGGCGTTAACGTGATTGCGCCCGAGCCGCTGGTGCGTAACCGTTATGCGCCCTCAGTTAGCGGCACAATGGGCATAGGCGACGCGCTGACCAAGCTGCTTGCAGACTCGGGATTGGAGGCCACCCGCAATACCAGCGGGGCTTTCCTTGTTTCGGAGTCTTCTAGCATTAGCGAGCGGAATGATGCCGGGCGCGTTGCGCCTGACAACGGCGCTGCCAAACGCAGAGCCAGTGCCAATCAGTCGACTATCGAAACAATTGTAGTTACCGGTGAGCGTGTTGACCGCTCGCTTACCGACACGATTTCAAGCGTTGCCGTGCTTACCGAATCAATGATGGAAGACAGCGTAATTCTTGATATCGATGAGCTGTTACAGCGCGTACCCAATGTGAACATTTTGCCAGATGGGTTTGCGCTTTCGTTCAGAGGAATTTCCCAGGTCGGTATTGGCAATGGGACTCTGGATCCAGTGGCACCAACCAGCGCCATTTATATTGATGGGGCAGTCCAGACACGAGCTGCCGTGGGTAATGGCGCTCTGAGTACCTGGGACTTGGCGCAGGTGGAGGTGTTTCGCGGGCCACAGACGGCGACGCAGGGCCGCTCTGGCCTCGCAGGCGCCATGGTCATGAACACCGCAAATCCAGGAAACGAGTTAAACGGTCGCATCCGCTTACTGGCTAACGACACAAACCGACAGCAATACTCAGTAGCGGTTGGCGGCCCATTAATTGAAGGCGTACTGGGCGCCAGGGTGGCCGCAGAAATCATTGATAATGATGGCTTTATCGAGTTCGACTCTGGCGGTGTAACGGTAGATGACGTTGGCCGAAACAATCGCGACTTCGTTCGGACCAAACTCCGCTTTACACCAACGGAACGCTTCGAAGCGATTCTTGGCGTTACCTATGTCGACGGTGAGCGTGGCTCCAACGCCGTGAACGGCCCGGATCTCTTTGCGGGCAAAACAAACACCATAGTGAACATCAACAACACGGAGACCGTCACAGGCAGCCTCTCCATAAACTACAAGGTCAGTGATGCCTGGAGCATTCGGGCGACGACGGGTTTTAATGATCTGGACGGTGAAAGCGATGTAGAGCAAGACACGCTTATCGCTGAGCAAGGTCTCTCAACCCCCAATCAGATTATTGACCGAACCTTGTCACAGGAGGTGCAGTTGACCTACGACGCCGATGGCCCCCTCAGAGGTATCGCAGGTTTTTACTATGCGGAAGTGGAAGAGAGGCAGCAGGCACAGTTTTTCGGCACAACGTCATTTGGCATTCTTGGCACCTTCTTTGTAGACGGTGAATTCAGCAATGACCTGGGTTTTGAGAACTACTCTTTATACGGCCAAATGGAGTATGACTTCAGCAAACGATTGTCCTTGATCGTGGGAGGGCGCATTGAATACGAAGAGCGTACTTTCCAACTTTTTGATTCCGCCTTCTATGATCCCCCGAGCCAGTTCCTTCAGAGCGGTGAGAACTTTTTTGAGGGCAAAGGAGACGATACTGCGTTTCTGCCGATGGTGGGCTTGACTTACCACATCAACGACCGTTACAGCATTAGCGCAACGTTTCAGCAGGCCTACCGCCCCGGCGGGACAGACATTAACGAATTGGATAATGAAGCGGTGCAATTTGACCCTGAGCTCACTGACAACTACGACCTGGCATTTCGAGCATCTCTGTTCGACGATCAGCTACTCGTGAACGTAAACGCGTTCTATATTGACTATACAGACATGCAGATTCGTGTGGTGCCGTTACCTGAGGTTCCCATTTTTCGCTTTGTGGACAACGCCGGGGAGGCAAATCTGTACGGTGTTGAGATTGAATCGCTTTGGAACCTGAATGAACGCTGGTCACTGTATGCTTCAGGAGCTTACCAAAAGTCCGAACTCGTAGACTTTGTATTACGCGGGACCGACGACGTATCTGGCGATGAGTTCAATGGGTCTCCGCCGGTCTCCGCTGCATTTGGCGGCACCTGGCGGCATCCCGATGGCTGGACGGGAACGGTAGATGTTGTTTACTCAGGAGAGTACTTCTCAGGACTGCCCAACATAGAAGCTGGTGTTGTGGATGCCTATACCATCGTTGGCGGCCGCTTTGGTTATAGAAGCGCAACCTGGGCTGCCTATCTGTATGGTGAAAATATTCTGGACGAAGACTATCTGTTGAGCTCCTTTACTGGCCAGGAAGACCCTGCGCAGTGGACGGGCGTACTTGGGCAACCCCAGACCTTTGGGGTGATTTTTGAAGCGAGCTTTTAGCGTTTGCTGCAACAAGCCTAATCAGAGCTGCACCAAACGCTTCTCATCGACGGGGCTGATAACACCAAGCGGACCTCGTTGCGCGAAACACAAACTGCCAGCCGAGCTCACGGGACTGCGACGGATACTTCCTGGCGAGCGCGTACGGCATTCACTTCTGCGTGAGAGAGCACCGTGGGCAGTTGGCGCTGTTGACGCGCGTGCTCGTAATGCAAAGTTTCCAGTTCCTGCTCGAGAAATTTCCGGTATAAGTACACCAGCGCGTTCAGGACAACTCGCTGGGTAGAGGGGGAACAGCCATAACGCACGGCCAGGAAGCCCAGGTATGCATTAATCTCATCTGCTCCCATGGTTTCAGGGTGCCGGTTCTTATGAAACCGAATGAACCGCTTTATCCAGAGACAGTACGTCTTCTCAGTTTGATAAGAGTAACGCCGCTCACGCATGTGCAGGCGCAAGCGGTGCATGAACCGTTGCGGCTCTGTGGGCAGGGCATGCTGAACGTCTTCCATAACGGACACTCAATACTGTTTATATATACAGTATTTAAATCTAACTCGGTTGCAAGCCCGTTTTTAATAGGACCCCAGCGAGCAGCACGCCAAAAGGCCCCGCTAAGCTATTGATATTTATTATTTTTCCCAAATGCCTCGTCAGGGAAAGGTGATCGAAAATGATGATAAACCACCCCGCTTGGCGCGCTTTGCACAAACGCCAGATCAACCGGTCATTGATAAGGTATTGTTGTTGCGAGGAATTCTGCTAAAAGTGAATGCTATGAAAACAACATATGAAGCCCGAGTGATATGTCACCCCGGACACATACTTAACTGTTATAGATCACTTCTCGACTGAGGGCGCTATGGCCAAGAATTACGGAGTGCTGCTAACCGACGAAGGATGGGCTGAACTGGAAGAAGCACTTCGCGGGTATTATTCCGAGGGTCCTATCGGGAAGTACATTTATTGCCGAAAGGTTCATCCGGACGGCCCGTACTTCGTAATGGAAGCGACTTGCCAGAATGATGACGGCTCATCTTTTGACGCCGAGCTCTCGATACCGCATAGATACGTTAAATTTGTTGTGTCAGCTTCCGAGGAGTCACAAATTGGTTTTCACAGGCCGCAGTAGCGTGATCAATAACAAGGCAAGGCTGTCGCTTCGCTGGGACACCCAACCTTCCGCTGCGCTCCAGGCCGGGCGCCCCAGCTTGCGGCGTTAGGCATCTCATCGTGAGTCAAGAGAGCCTGATAGCAGATTGGTTACGACTAGATCCGTGGAGGATGGACGCATTGCGCTTGGCGGCTTCGTTGAAGCTCAACGATTGGTGCCTTGCAGCTGGATTCGTGCGAAACCTCGTCTGGGACAAGGTTCACTCATACGCTGTATCGACTCCTCTAAACGACATCAACCTGATCTACTTCGATCCGGTTCGAGATTCTAGTGACTCCGACAAAGCTATTGAGTCCGAGTTACGCGCTATTTCAACTCTACCCTGGTCCGTGAAAAACCAAGCTCGCATGCATCTTCGAAACGACGATGCTCCCTACTTTTCGACAGAGCATGCAATGAAGCACTGGGTGGAGCTCGAAACGGCGATAGGTGCTCGGATTTCATCGTCAGGTGATTTGGAGTTGGTAGCCCCTTTTGGTGTGGCGGGTCTTTTTGACAGTACGATCACCATAAATCCGAACAGGCGAAAAACCGCCGATTTCACGCATCGGATAAAGAGTAAGCGTTGGCTTGAGTTGGGGCCTAGCCTCGAGATTATCGATGCCTAACAAGCGACTGTGATCCCAAATCAAGCCTGTAGCGAATTTTTTAGCCCATCTGCCACTCCTTCTGATCCCTGATCATCGCATTGAGTATGACCATCATTTTTCGCATGCACGCCGTTATGGCGACTTTCTTGTGCTTTC
>JBCDKJ010000050.1:0-27045 GCA_038746745.1 Pseudomonadota bacterium | reverse complement strand
GGGTCCAGGACAACCGTTGTCTTGGGCAGCCTACCTAGCACGCGCATCGGAAACTCAAGTGGGAACATGGCGTAGTACGGGCAGATCGCGTTCAGAGCGAGCTTCGGTTCGGTTGAGAGCTTTCTCTTTTTCATTCGGGCGAAGGAGAGGTTGGGTGGTGGACAGATGGACTTTGCGCAGGCGAAGGTCTCGTAAATAGAGGTTTCGCAAGCTCGCAGAGGCCATCTCTTTTCGACATGTAGTGTGGCAATAAACCTAGATCAGTGGAAGGCCGCTTGCCCATCAGCGGACGAGTGGCATCCACGATTTTGGTCAAATAATGTGCGGCGGCTGCAGATTGTGATAGGAGTTCCGGGGACAGTTTACTCATCTTAGAAACGCGGCAAAGCGCACGTAGTAATTGAGTAAACGGTACCCTGAATCAGAAGCGCACGTAGTAGTTGAGTAAAATGTCCCCTGAATCCGAGAGTAAACTGTCACCTGAATGGCAGCCTGTTACGCCAAGTCAGCTTCCACCCGATTCTTGCCGCCAGCTTTGGCTCGATACAGCGCCTGGTCCGCTCGCAACAATAGGTCCGCGATGGCGGCGCCCTCTGCCGGCAGCAACGAGGCTGCTCCAAGGCTCAGTGTTAGCTCGCCGCATGCGGCGGCGCGGTGGGGAATGTGCAGGATCTCGACCGCACGGCGTATCTTTTCTGCCACTTCCAGGGCGCCCCCAATCGGTGTGTCGGGCAGCAGCACGGCAAACTCCTCACCACCGAAACGTGCGGACAGATCACTCGGACGTGCCAATGCAGTCTCGATCGCCTGGGCGACATGGCGCAGGGCCTCGTCGCCCTGCAAATGTCCATAGTCATCGTTGTAGGCCTTAAAGCTGTCGATATCACACAGCAACACAGACAGTGCCTGGCCGCGGCGTCGGTGGTCCGACCAGGCTTTGGCCAGTTCCTCGTCGAACTTTCGGCGATTGGCGATCTTGGTCAATCCGTCCAGCACCGCCAGACGCTCCAGTGCGGTGTTGGCCTGTTCCAGCTCTTCCGTGCGCGCTTTGACTTTTTGTTCCAGGTCTGCCGAGTAGGTTTCCAGCTCCCGGGTCAGCTCAGTAATAGAATCGAAGGCCTGGGCAGAGCGCAGTGATAACGCGTAGGACTGGATAATTATCAGGCAGAACAAACCAACGCCCGCCAGGAAAATCGGCGTATGCAGCACGCCGACGGAGACCAGGATGTCGTTACCAATCGTCAGTGCCAGCAGGCAAAAGCCCAGCAGGAAGCCCCACGCCACCTGAATGCGCTTTAGAATGCCGCGCACCAGTACCTGCAGGCCAATGATGCAGCCCACAACCACGTAAACCTGGAAGAGGGGCAGCCATTCACTGAAGATCGCGGGCAGTGTTAGCACAACAAAAAGTGCCAGAACGATGCCGGTGATCTGCAGTCCCCGCATCGCCCAGCGATTGAAGCAGCCGGGCATGACGCTGTCGAGAAAGGCGGCCAGCGCAGGCGGTGCCACCAAAAAAGAAACAAACTCCGTGCGCATCAGCCAGTTATAGGTCATAGCCGGAAAGAGTTGTTGGATGTAGCGTTCGTCGGTGGCGAGAATACGCACCGCAATGGCGAGGCAGAACAGGGCAAAGTAAAGCGTTGATTTGTCCCTTCGGCGTTGCGAGTAAAGCCCGAGGTGATACAGCGCGATAACCGCTATTGCGCTGGCCAGGGCGACGGAGTACGCGGTGGCTGCGTCGTAGTACCAGAAGAGATCATCTGTCTGGCCAATCAGAATGTGATTCCACAACCCGCCTGCGCGGTAATGCCAGTTTGAGATATGTACGACCACCCAGTGCGCTTTCACTTCTGACTCGGGCAGGGGGAATATGGCGCGCTTAAACCCCGGCACCGAGGTGTCGGCGCTGGTCCCCAGCGTGCCTGCCCCATGCAGCCGTTCGCCATCCACATACAGTGCGTAGGCTGTGTAGGCATCAACCATTTTCATGCTGAGTGGCGGCGCGCCGTCCGGCAGCAGTATTCGCAGGGCATAGGTAGCGAAGCCGTGGCTGTCCATGGGGCTTGAGGTGGTGGCTGTGTCGCGCCAAAGGCCTGGCACTTGAATGGGCTGGCTGCCGGCGGCATCCGTGGCTGCTACTTGCAGCGGGTCCACCAGGCGCCCCGGGTAAAAAGACCACTCCCCCTGCAGGCTCAGCGAGCGCGTATCCCAGCTACGCAGATCGATTATCCCCTGCTTCGCGCGCAGTGGGGAATCGGGTTCAACCTGCTGGCAGCCCAGCAGGCTGAACAGCAGCAGGGCGTACGCCAATACGCGGTGCTGTCGGTCGTAGCGCCGATGGGTGGTGTACATGATTGGATTTGCGCTCGGTAGTTGTCGCGCTAGCTTAACAAGTCTGGCCGGACGTGCACTATCGCCGGGATGTAAGGGGTCGGAACCGATTTTCTGACGTCTGATCAAGAATCAGGCTAATAAGGTCAGATTCAATTTTTCAAACTCTAGGAAATTCTGGAGACAGTTAACTTACCTTTCAACTGCGGCAAGGCTCATTTAGCAGTTAAGTAAACTGCCCCCTGAATCTCAAGAAAGCTCGAGCCCGGGTTAGGTCACTCAGCGAAAAAACAACCACCCAAGGTTGGCCAGCAAAACGGCAACGGTCAGAACCACGCTGGCCTGATGCAGCCTGTGAAAACGCGATTCGTTATCATTGTCGGCAGCGCGGTTGGTGGCAGGGATCAGGGCCGCACAGGTTGAGGCAAGGACCACGGTGACCACACTCACGCCGATGGCCACTGGACTGGTGCCGTACCAAAGCGCCAGTGCCAGCATGGCCACGCCCAGCACCGCGACCACCTTGAACAAGATAGGGAAGATACTACGGATGAGTGGCCGCGCGTGCTCCATGGGCAGCGTTTTGAAGATTAACGGCGCATTGATGGCGGCCTGGAAAATAATCAACCCTGATATGATTCCAGAGATGAGCACGACGGTCTCAAGCAACATTCGAAGTGTCCTTACGAAGCGATTTGTACGCGCTTTATACGCGGTCAGGGCGCTTTAGATGTTGCGTACGGAAGATAGCGACGCATTAGTACTGACTGAGTCCGGGGAAAGGATTTTCCCTCAGGGCGACAGAATCCTGCTGGTGTACGCCAGTCATACTGGCACGGCCCAAGCGATTGCCACGGATGTTGTGAAAGATAATGAACACGTCTGTGACTGCATCGCGATGGGTACGCTCACGCCCGCCACGCTTGAACAGTACGGACGCCAACTGTTTATCGCCGCTACCCATGGCGAGGGGGAGCCGCCCACCGAGTGCGCCGAGGTCTTTGCCGCGATCAAAGCTGCACAATTAAACCTTCAACAGGTTGATTTCGCGGTGCTCGCCCTGGGTAGTCGGGGCTATACAAAGTTCTGCCAGTTTGGCCGCGATCTCTATTTCACGCTGGTCGAAGCGGGCGCGGTGCCACGCATGCAGACGGTAGAGGTGCACAACAATAATGCGGCAGCAATCGCCCACTGGCGCGAGCTGGTATCAAAGACCTTCGGACTCAGAACCGATCTGGATGCCGATTGGGAAACGGCGACGGTAATGGAACCCGTCTCTGGCGAAAGCGGCGATGGCGTTGTCACGCTGTATATCAAGAGCCTGGAATTGGAGACCACCAAAAGTTGCCTGATCAAGGAGCCTGGGAGACGTCAGGACGTGGTTGAGTTCCAGGTGGTGAAAAATCCCGGCAGTCCCTTTACGCAGTTACTGTTGGAGGGCAACAGCAAACTGGTGAAAGCCCTGAAAAACTCCACTTTTGGAGACAAATGGCTGGTACGCACACGCTAGGCACTGGTATACGACCAACCTAAATCCCAGAATCGGGCGTTGCGCTTCACGCGATTGCTAGCGCCGATTGCGATGCCCAGGAGCAAGCTACCATCAAAACACTCGCCTTCAGATATATCGTCGCTATCGCAGCTTCCGTCGCTCTCACTTCGACCGCTTCTGCACAAACGGTCGACACCAACCGGCCGGGGTTTTCGTTTACGCCCGGCACGGTACCCGCGGGGCACTGGCAGCTGGAGACCGGCGTCGCCTACGACAGATCCAATGGAAACGACGAGTCTACTACCCTGCCCCTGGCCGAAATCCGCTACGGGCTTAGGGAGGGCAGTGAGGTTTTCCTGTCGGGCTTAAGCTGGACCCGCAGCGAATTCGGCAACGACAGCAGCGACGGGTTTGGTGATGTGCAGATAGGCGCTAAGTTTGCCCTGCCCAAAGGCCACGGGCCCGATGCGGATGCCTGGACCACTGCACTGCTGCTGATTCTCTCAGTACCTGTGGGCGACAACGACTTCAGCAGTGACTCCTGGGACCCAGGTGCGGGCTTTGTCTGGACGCGCAGCGGTGCTCTCCCGCTGGCGGGCACAGCCCGAGTAAGTTATGTGGACGAAGAGTGGCGTTTTGATAATGGTCTCAAGATTCCCGTCGCATTGGGCGGCTCTCACAGCGTGTTTGTGGAGTGGGAGGCCAACGTTCCAGAAAACGGCGACGACACCCACTGGCTCAATGGGGGCTACCAATATCTGTTCGGCGAGGGCATCCAGTTCGACGTCAACGTCGGCGCCGGCCTCAACGATGAAACGGGTGACTGGCGGCTGGGTATAGGGTTCTCAACGCTCTTTTGAGCAGCGCAAAGTGCTGTTCCAGCGCTAGCCAGCTCGCTAGCCCACTTCGATACCCGCGCTCTGCAGAATCTGTGCAAGCGGCTCCAACTGTGTCCGATAGTTTCGCCATTTACCGACCGACCCCGTGCTCACCCGCTGCCTGACCTGGCTCGCACTTGCTGTCGCTGTCGGTACGTTGGCCCGCTGAAACTCCAGGCATTGAGGCTGCCATTCCAAATTACAGCGTTTCAACAGGCCTCGGGTGGTGGCCTCGGTGTCTGACACCAGTGCCTCATAGTCAACGTGAATGATCTTGCCCGGTAAAACCTGCTCCCAATGCGCCATGAGTTCGTCATACGCCAGGTAGTAGCGGCCCAGGTCCTCCAGGTTGTACGAGTAGGGATAGGTTTGCTGGAAGTAGGTTTTGTATATGGCATAGCAGGCATCCATGGGGTGGCGACGCAGATGGATAATGCGGGCGTTTGGCAGCGCCATGCTGATCAGGCCGATATACAGAAAGTTGAGCGGCATCTTGTCGATGAAGTGTGCCCGGCTGCCGGTGAGTGGGCGAGTGGCATCGACGTAGTTCTGTCCCAGAGTTTGCATAGGCAGGTTCGGTGACTGTCGAATCAGGTCTTGCTTGCCCTGCCCTATCGCCTTGTTCCTCGCTAGCTGCACCAGCTCCACCGCAAACTGTTGCAGCTCTCCGCAGCTTTGCACCTCGCTGTGTGAGGCAAGAATCGTTTCACACAGGGTAGAGCCCGTCCGCGGCAAGCCAAGTATGAATATCGGTTCCGCACTCTCGCAGCCAGCGTTTGCTTTAGACAGTAAGTCCTCATTGAAAACCTCGCGGATACTCGCCATCGCAGCTACATCATTTTCGACCTGATAGTTACTGTGACGTCGGCGCAGATCCGCACCGCTGGACAAGTGATCGAAGGCGCTGGCGTGCTCGCCAATATCTTCGTACTCCTTGGCCAGCGCATACTGCAGTTTTACCTGCGCTATGGGGTCACTGCCGGCGCGTGCAACAGCGGCTTGAAGGCGGCTTAAGTGGTTGGCATCCATGGTCTGGGAACGCAGGGTAGAAATTGCGAGATGCGCATCCCAGTCATCCGGCTTTAAATCTAAGACTCGCTCGAAGGCTGTCTCCGCTGCCGCCATGTCACCCATGGCGCGCAGTGACGTTGCGTGATTGAAGATAAAGTGCGCGGTATCGGGTGCGACGCGGGCGGCGCGTTCGAAACAGAGGTGGGCAGCCGGAAGATCGCCGCAGGCGCTGAGCACCGACCCCAGGGTATCAAGATCAGGGGGAGTGCTCGCAGTGTCGCGGGCACTGCGAGCAAGCGTCAAGGCGGGGCCGAGCTGCCCTGCCCTGACGTGTCTTAGAGCATCGAGAACGGGCGGCGACAGCGCCGTCCGTTTAGAAGGTGTATCGGGCACCCAGCCCGATCGTACGAGGTCGGGACATCAGCTCCCAACGACGCGGACCGTTGGCAGGCAAGCCGGTAATGAACAGGACGCCATCCTCGTTGAACAGGTTGTTAGCAAACAAACGCACGCTCCAGCGATCTGCGTCCAGCGTAAGAAAACCGTCCCACAGGGAGTAACTGTCCATTGTCTCGGTTTGCTGCGGATTGATGGTGGAGTCGAAATCGCTGCGGTAGAACCCGTTCAGGCCGTAGATCACTCGCATGCCATTATCCAGGTTCTGGAAATACTGCACATTCAGCGACACGGTATCTTCCGATACGTTGGGCAGTCGGGCACCGTCGATCACGGTGGGGTCCAGACCCGCCTCTGCCGCAGCGATGGGGTCGGCATCGGTCAGTTCGGCGTCCACGTAGGTGTAGGCCAGGTTGACCGACAGGTTATCCGTGACCATGCCGCCAAACTCGAGTTCAACACCCTGGCTTTGTGCCTGCCCCAGATTCACCACCGCCGACAGAGCGAAGGGCGTCACCAGAGTATTGAGCTGTATGTCGTCCCAATCGATGTTGAACAGCGCTGCACTGTAGGTAAAGCGATCAGCAATGGTGCCCTTTATCCCTAACTCGAGGTTTTCTACCGTATCCGGTTCGTACTCAAACAGACCCGGGTCGGTAGGGACCAGTTCACCAAAGCTCACCACTGCTGAAGGCAACGCGTTGGCACCACCCCGACGGAAGCCTTCAGACCAGGTTAGATAGAGCATGCCGTTGTCGCTGAAATCCCAGGAGGTGTTGAACTTGAACAGCGTGTCGCTGACTTCAAAGTCCTGGGTCGCACGGGTTATCGCGTCGACAAAGACGGCGCCGCCCACCTGATTGTTCTCGAAGGTCTGGTCGAAGTAGCGAAAGCCACCGGTGGCCTGCCAGGTGTCAGTCAGGTTCCACGTCAGCTCACCAAAGATTGCCCGGTCTTCAAAGGTCGCCTCCGCATCGATCAGATACACCTCATCCTGAACCACCGTGAAGCCTGCCGCATCAGCATTTGGCGACTCGCCGGGACCGGCGCCATCAAACCAGAATGACGGGTTCTGAATTTCTGACTTGAAGGAGCCAAAGGTCGTACCGGAACCACACAGGCCCGCGTCGGCGCCAGCAGGGTCAGCCGCAGCACAGGCGTCTGCCCAGTCTGTGTAGCCCACAAAAGAGTTGCTGTTGAGCTGGCGGATGTCCTGGTCCAGGTAGAAACCACCCACCACCCAGTCGAACGGACCGTCGCCCTGAGAGGCCAGCCTCACCTCGAACACGGTGCCTTCATCGCTGTTGATATTGTCATCGCGGATAAACGGACGGGGCATAGCACCATAGGCGTAAAAGTAGAACGCAAACTGCTGATAGTTCTCAGTGAGCTCGCCGGTGAACTCCTGCTCTGACTCGTAGGTAGAGATAGAGCTGGTCAGCGTGGCAAAGCCCAGATCCACTTCCATATCCAGCGCCAACAGATTGATCTCGCCCTCAAAGGGCTCATCGATCAATACCGGCGAATCATACTCACCGTAGTCAGGGTTGCTGACTGCTCGCACCGGCGACCCGTCAGATTCGTCCTTTTGATACTGGTACGCCAGCGTCGCATTGAAGCTGTCGTTAGGCTGCCACCTCAGAGCCAGGCGCGCACTGGTGGTCCCTTCATTATTGGTAGCGTCATCGCCGGTAAAAACCGGGCCGCTACCAAGAAAGTCGTCGGGGTTGGCAAGCGCCGGTGTGCCAGACTCATCCAGCGCTAACATCCTCGGTTTGTCGACCCAGCCCGCATAATCTGCATAACCAAAGTTTGCGCGCAGCGCGAAGGTGTCGCTGAGTGGCACGTTGGCCATCAGGTCGGTCGAGTAGTTGAGGCCGCCAGCGTTCTCTGTGCTGCCCACATCAGAGGCAATCTCGACTTCGGTGCCTTCAAACGACGGAAGGTTGGGAATAAAGCGCAGTGTGCCACCGAGACTACCAGAGCCGTACAGCGTGCCCTGGGGGCCACGCAACACTTCGACCCGATCAATATCCGTAAGGCGGAGATTGGCAAACAGCGGGGTTTCGCCTACGTAGGTGGACACTGCAGGTGCCGTTGCCAGCGGGCTTGATAACCGACCGTCGTCGACGCTGAGTCCGCGCATGGCCACGCCGCTGTTAAAGGCCGTGCCACGCACACCTCGGTCAACGTAAGTGATACCGGGAACGTTGCGCACCAATGCACCGATATCGGTAATGCCCAGGACCTTGAGATCTTCGCCCGAAATTGCAGAAATGTTGTAGGGCACTTCCTGCACACTTTGCGCACGACGCGTTGCCGTGACCAGCACTTCCTCGATGCGCGTCCCTTCTTGTTCCCGTTGTTCCTGAGCGTCGGCCCCGGCGGAGAGAGTACATGCCATGCTGGTCGCCACAACCAGCGTCTTCCTTCTAAACTTGCCGCAATCCATCATGATGTCTGAGCCCCTAGCGCGTGTGATGATTGGTTAGCAGGACGGCGATGTGCTGAAAAATGCCTTGTATCCCAGTGTTTAAATGACCATACGGAACTCAAGGAGATTTTATAAATGAAACATTTTGGGCGGCTCTATTATTATTTTTAATGCCAACGGCCCCGCATTACTCCTGCTAATGAAATGCTCAAAAAACTCTCAACTGTTCGTTTGATGCGCTTGCTATACCATCGAACCCAATGGCGAATAACGATCAGGCACAGACACTCCTCGGCGGCGTAGCGCTTACCCAGCAGCGCTCTGTACAAGCGTTCATTGCAGGCATATTCCTCTACCTTCTGGCAGGCTGTGAAAGTCACAAGGACGACGCAGGCGCCAAAGCGCAGAGTGCCGCCGACCTCGTGCTGCACAATGGGCAGGTCTACACCGTCAATTCGGCACAACCCTGGGCGGAGGCAGTGGCAGTTAAGGGCGAGACCATTGTTTTCGTGGGCGCCAGCGCTGAGGCAGCTGACTGGATAGGGCCAACTACGCGCACCATCGACCTCAAGCAACAGATGCTCCTGCCCGGTTTTCAGGACGCGCATATTCACCCCCTTGAGGGTGCCAGTCTGGAAACCTTCATGGGTTGCGATCTCATTGAAATTTCTGACGCCGATCCCAACCCGGAAAACTGGATTGAACTGATTAAACCCTGTGCCGACAAGCCCAGCCTCCACGGCTGGGTTCTGGGTGGCGGGCACAGCAACATGCAGCTTCTGAGTCTGGATCGGCATCCCAAGGAGCTGCTGGATGAGGCGTTTCCTGATATGCCCGCCGCCTTTATGGAAAAATCCTCTCACTCGATGTGGGTGAATAGTCTGGCGCTGGAACGCGTCGGCATTACTGACGATACGCCGAACCCCCAGGGTGGCGTGATTTTTCGTGACGAGGAAACCGGCGAAGCTATTGGCGTACTCTCAGACAGTGCGGGAGACGAGTTGATGCACGTGGCTCTCGACGGAACGCCGCCCCTGCAGGCCGCCCGTTACGAAGCGCTGTTAATGTCGCAAGACATGATGGTCAGCTATGGAATCACCTCGGCCAACAACGCCAGGGTCTATTGGAACCGCGGCAATCTGCAGCCCTGGCTGCGTGCTGAGCAGGAAGGCACCCTGAAAACCCGTACCTATTTGTCGCTGTGGACCTACCCCCACATGCAGGATGCACCGCAGCTGGAAACGCTGAAGAAGCTGTATCGCGCCGAACCGGATTCGCTGCTCAAGGTCAACAGGATCAAGTTTTATTCCGATGGCGTTCCCAGCCTGAACTCGGCCGCCGTGTTGCACCCGTATGGATACCTTGTGTTCCACGATGCCAACCGGATGGGGTTGAACTACTTCACTGAAGAGCGCATGGGCCGCTATATCGCTGAGCTCGAGCCGCTGGGCTTTAATATGACCATCCACGCCATCGGCGATCGCGGCACGCGGGAGTCTTTAAACGCCATCGAATATGCGCAGAACGCCAATAAAGAGCTTAACCGCGATCGGCGACACTTTATCTCTCACGTGGGCTGGGTGAACGAACTGGATATCCCACGCTTTAAAGAACTGGGTGTGGTCGTCGATACACAGATTAACTTTGCGCCCGAGGACACTACCGTCGAAGACGGCAGACGCAGCATCTGGGAAGCGTTGCTGGCCAATACCCTATCCGATCTCGATGCATTGCCGGAGCTTTACCAGAACGGCGCAAAGATCGTGCTATCCAGTGACTGGGACGTGGCCTCCATGGACCCGCTGTACACCTTCTACCGGGCATTCGACGTCTTTGCCGAGGCCATGCCGCAGGAAGATATTCTGCCCTTTGCCATTCGCGCCTATACCCTGAACGTAGCTTACGCTCTGGATCAGGAAAAACGCACAGGATCTATTGAAGTGGGCAAGCTTGCAGATCTCGCAGTGCTGAACACCAATATCCTGGAGCTCGCGCCTGACGCCGTAAAAGATGCCTACGTCACACGCACGTTTTTAGGCGGCAACGAGGTGTATAGCGCCCACTGATTCAGGCCAGGCCGTGGCTGAATAAGCGTGCCTGCTCCACCAGCCAGGCCCGCGTGGCCGCCACCGAGGGCCGCATTTCCTGCCCGGCGGGCTGCACCAGGTAATAAGCGTTTGCGGTTTGCAGGCTCGCCTCAAAAGGTGCCTTAAGCTGGCCTGATGCCAGCATGCCATCTGCCAGCACTTTGCTACCCAGAACCACGCCAGTGCCGCGCGCTGCATAATCCAACGCCAGGGCGGAGTCACTGAATTTAAAGCCCTGTATGTCGTCGAGTTCCAGGTGCCCTACCTGGGCCAGCCACGCCTGCCAGTCCTCAGCGCGTTCGTCGTGGATTAATCTGTGACCGGCCAGATCATTGATCTCTAACAGCGGCGGATCAGATGCTGTTTGCCCAGGCCGGTGCATCGGGGTGAGGTAGTCTGGAAACAGCATCTCCGATTCAAGGCCAGGCCATTGGCCATTGCCAAACCAGATAGCCAGATCAACCTCCTGTGCTTTTAGGTCGTACTGCTCGTCTTCGGTGTACAACCAGGGCTGAATGCTGTCGATGTCTTCGGTAAGGCGTTCAAATCGAGGCAGCAACCACTTGCTGGCGAACGCCGGGGTTGTGCCTAACACCACGCTGCCAGGGCGATAGTAATAGGACATCCGGCGCTTGCCCCGCGCCAACAGGTCAAGCGACTCGCTGACCGTCTCCAAAAAATCCATGCCAGCGACGGTAAGTTCCACCGAGCGACCCACGCGGTTGAACAGGGCCAGGCCCAGCGCTTCCTCCAGCGCTTTGATCTGATGGGAAACCGCAGACTGCGTAATGTTCAGCTCTTCCGATGCCAGCGAAAAACTCTTCAGCCGTGCAGAGGCTTCAAAGCCTCTTAGTGAACTCAGCGGTGGCAACTTGCCGAAGCGCTTACTCATGAGAAATTTTTGACCTATTCATCAACTATGGTCGTTTGTGGGAGCACCACTTCAAAACTATCCTACCGTTAGTCGTCCTCGCAAGCTTCGTGACTGTTCCAATCAGACAGTTGTCATCGCCTGCGGGGACTGCACTCAAATCAGAGTACTCATATCTGCGAACGGAGGCAGATGGCATATGCACAGCAAGCTGCTTCGCTGCGCCTCCTCGACTTTGAGCGCCTTACGGGCAAGAGCGCGCATTGCATTGCTGGTGCTTGCGGCACCTGGCCTTGCCATTGCACACAGTCCTGCACACTTTGGCACCAATCCCCGCGGCATAGAACGTGTTGACTGGCAAGCCGAGCACATCCGCCACACCTTCTCCGCCGGCTACCCGGATTCCTTCGGACTGTTCGCGTTCTTTCGGCGCGAGCACTACCGCCTGGTGAACATCGACGGCCAACGCTGTGTGCGCGCAAACTTTATTGCCCTGGACGTTGACGAGAACTTTGCCTTCGACACGGATGACACCGTCAGTCTGTCATTGAGCCTGGCCGTGGACACCGCGCAAACACTGCTCTATGCCTATGACGGAAACGCCGGCAGTGGCGCGCCCGCTGAGCAGCAGATGGCGCCGTTGAGGGACAGTCCACTACAGAACATCTCACTGGAGTTGGAGCGCGCGCGCTTCGCCAACCGCGGCATGGCCGGCACTGATATCGCTCTTACCGCACTCGCTACCATGGACCCGAGAGTGGTCGATGAACCCGCACTCATTACGCTGTGCGGCCTGAGCATCGCGCGCCAGAGTGCACCAGACGAAGCAGCTGAGCCGGGTCGCCTGTCGCTGGACATTAGAGATTCAGCCAGCGGAAACAGGCTGGCTGTGCGGCTGGGGCTTTACGATGCTTCTGGCCGCGCCGCACTCGCCTCTGACGATGCGCTTTTGGTTCATCATTACGAGCAGGATGTCAGAGACACGCTGCTGCGGGATTGGGAGGAATGGCCAGAGCCAAGCCGTTGGGTGTTTTACAGCGACGGCCACTACGAGCAAACGCTACCTGCAGGCAGCTATACGCTTATCGCCAGTCGCGGCCCTGAATACTCGCGCCTGCGTGAATCCTTTGAGATTACGCCCGGCGCGACCACCGCACTGGACGTCACATTGAAACGCTGGACCAATCAACCTGCGCAGGGTTGGTATTCAGGCGATATTCATATCCATCTGCCGCGCCAGCCTGAAGATAATGCGCGCGTGTCAGCCTTTATGGCGGCGGAAGACCTTCATGCCGCCAACATTCTGCAAGCGGGCAACCCGGCCGGTGCACACTTTCACCAGTATGCGTTCGGTAACAAAGGCCGCCACGATGTCGGCAGCCACGCGCTGATTCCCGGCATCGAATCACCCCGCACCGCGGTGCGAGGACACACCATTTCGCTGGATATCGACACGCTCTATAGGGGTAGTGGCGACGACTTTCTCTATGATCGCGCGCTACAGCATTACCGCCATCAGGGCGCTTCAACCGGCTACGCCCACGTGGGCTCAGAAGAGTTCTACGCGTCTCGCGGGCTGGCACTGGATGTACCCTTCGGTCTGCTCGACTTTGTTGAAGTGATGCAGGCAGGACAACTGCGCACGGCACTGTGGTATCGCTATCTGAATCTGGGCTACCAACTGGCACCGGCGGCAGGGTCGGACTTTCCCTACTTTGAACACCCGGGCGGTGTGCGTAGTTATGTCAGGCTCGATAAAGGCTGGTCTCCCGAGGCCTGGATTGAGGGCCTGAAAGAGGGCCGCACCTATGTCAGCAATGGTCCGCTGCTGTCCTTTGCGGTCAACGGCGTCGGTATGGGTGGCATGATCGATACGGCAGACGGCGCGTCCTTGCACATAACCGGGCAGGCACGCATGAACCCGGATCTGGGCGAACTGGAGACCATCACTCTGGTGTATTGCGGCAAACCAGTAACCAGCTCGACCGTTACACGCGACAATGAAGGCCCCCTGACGCTGGCGGCGACGCTGTCATCTGGTACGCGCGGCTGGGTAGCGCTGCGCGCTGAGGGCAGCGGCAAACTGTCACACAGTGCACCGATATATCTGCGACCCGAAGGCAAGTCCGCCCGGTGTGCAGAGGAAGCAGACGCGGCACTGGCCGAGGTGCTGCAGAGTCTGGATGCCCTGGAAGCTCACACCATAAAAATCAATCGTGAGCTCGAATACTGGCAGCTCGATAAGCTCGAAGACGCGTATCAGGAACAGCGCCCTGCGCTGCTGCAACGGATAGAAAAAGCACGCAACGCCTACCGGCAGTTATTGACCGACTAGATGGAGAGTGACCCATGCTCAAACGCCGCAGTCTACTTAAACTCACCATGGCACTGGGCCTGATGCCCGCCGCAAGAGGTCATGCTGCGCATGTCTGGCGTGCCCCCGGTGAGGAAGACCCGCACGCGGCTACCTGGATGTGCTGGCCGCACAATGCCTCAATCTATGGCGAGCAACAGCGCTTTGAGGAAATACAGCTGCATCTGGGCAGACTGGCCAAGGCTATCAGTGAATTTGAGCCGGTATACATGGCAGCTCATCAAGCCGACCATTCCAGCGTGAAAGCGCTATGCGGCGAACGCGTGCAGCCCGTTGCAATTCCGACCAACGATATGTGGATGCGCGACAGCGGCCCGGTGTTTGTCACCAACAAGGCCGGAGACCTTGCGGCGGTGGACTTCAACTTCAATGGCTGGGGTGCCAAACAGGAACCGCGAGCAGACGATGGTTTGATTGCGTCGCGGGTAGCGCAACACCTTAAGATACCGCGCATCGCCACCCCTTTGGTGGGCGAGGGAGGCGGCATCGAGTTTGACGGTGAAGGCACGCTGCTACTCACCGACAGCTGCTGGCTCAACGACAACCGCAATCCCGGCATCAGCAAAACAGAGATGACCGAGGAGCTCAAACGCCTGCTTGGAATTCAAAAGGTCATCTGGCTACCTGGCGTCGCCGGCCGCGATATCACTGACGGGCACATCGATGGCGCCGTGCGGTTTGTGCGGCCGGGCTTGATTATGACCGGCGGCTTTCCCGGTGACGACAGTATCTGGGGTGAAGCGCTGGAAGAGTCACGGAAGATTCTGGCTTCAGAAACGGACGCCAGGGGGCGACCCTTCACCCTGGTGGACATCCCCAGCGCCACCGAACCGCGCAACACTGATGAGAGTCTCTTCACCAGCTACGCGAACTACTACGTCGCTAACGGTGCCGTGTTTACACCCAGGTTTCACGATAAGCGTGCCGACGCGGTAGCGATGGAAGGCCTGGCCAAACTCTACCCGGGACGAAAAATCGTCGCGCTGGAGGTCGACAGAATCTACGAAAGCGGCGGCGGTATCCACTGCGTAACGCAGCAGCAACCTGCTACTAATACCACCTGAGCTGCAATCATTCGCGCTGTTATGGTCGGCGCAGCTATCGTTCCGTGCGGCAATGGATGCGGTGGAAATAGGCGACCGTCGCGGTGGGATACACGCGCATGGTCATATCGATCGCGTCGAGCTGGGAATAGGTGTTTAACAAATCCTTGCTCATGGCTTTGAGCTGCGTCTCCCAGAAATCAGTCTCGTTGGGATAATTTTCCATCAGCTCAAAGAGCATTGCATACACCTCACTGGGAGGGGGATAGTCGCCAGCAGCTTGAGCAAACTGCAGCTCGGTGGTGAGATCGATGACATTAGGCCCTTGCTGCTCAATGCCGTAGGACACAATCGGCAACACCACTGACAACTGTGTATTCACCGCGTCACTAGCCTCCCGCGGCCGCAGCGCCAGGCTCTTGTAGATCAGCGCATGAGGCTGCCCGGCGCTGGGGTATACAGAAGCACTGAGGGCGACAAACTTGATAGTCGGGTAATTGTCGATTACCTCAATGCTGAGATCGCTCACCATGGTTTCCCAACCCACCATTGGCTCGCCCTCGGCAGGTGTCCAGTTGTAGCCGTCCGCCCAGGTTCTCAGATCTTTCTTGAGCTGAATGAAGTCCGGATAGTCCGACTGGGTCATCTCGTCGAGGTAGCTGATATCAATCGACAAATCTACGAGGTACTCATCGTCTCGTGTGATGGGCACCTGCGCCTCTGTCATCTGCAAGGACTCGGAGACCACGTCATAGCTGTCCGCCACCGCCTGGCAGCCAAGCAGCGCAGTCAAAGACATCAGGGCGAGGGATTTATACATGGCGAGTGCACTCCTTGGCGGCCGGTCGGGGCTTTGTCGAATATAAGTGTCGAATACAAGTGTCGAATACAAGTGTCGAAAATCAGTGTCGAACTTCAGTATAGAAACTGTACGCAGTAAGGCAGCGAATCGGCTCTACGGCTTTGATGCTGGCCTGAATTTTGCTGTATTTTGTGGTGCAAAGTGAATGTAGTTAACGGGGGTTGCTATGCAAATTCACATTCAAAGCGCCATGGCACGGGCTGTTCTGCTTCTGGTCCTGGGCGTCACTGTATCAGTGTTCCATCTCAATGCCGCAGCCGGCGAGCTGGCGGTTGCCAAGACCCGGAGCCTGGAGACCGATCTTGAGGTCTCTGGCCTGATTAAGGGGCTGGCAGAAAACGAGTCAGGCTTTATCGCGCATGCGGACCTGCTCAAGCTGCCCACCGAAACACTCTCTCTTAAAGTCGACTTTTATCTGGAACCTTCCTTCGAGGTCACCGTGGTATTCATGGATGACGTGATGGCTGCACTGCCTTTACAAGAGGGTGCCGATACCTTGTTGATGATTTGCCGCGATGGCTATTTGACGCTGTTCACAGAGCCCTTCCGCGCGGAATACAAGCCCTTCATCGTGTTACAGATTGATGGATTGAACCCGCCCGACTGGCCAGAAACACTTAACGAGCAGTATCTGGGACCCTATTATGCGGCAGTCTCTGAGGACCTGGCGCCAGCGTACAAGACACTGTTTGATGGCGGTGGCAAGCGACCCTGGGGAGCCGTTTCCATGGAAATCGTGAACTATGAAGAAGAGTACGCGCCGATTTACAGCGGCGGATTCTCAGAGCTGTCTGCCAGCGCCAACCAGGGTCGCGATATCTATATGAATAACTGCATGAGCTGCCATCGCTGGGAAGACGACCATTTTGGCGGCACCACCTCAAACCGGGTGTTTCCCGTGTTAGCGGGCAACGCCGTGCATAACAGCGAGTACTTCCGGGACTTTGTGCGCAACCCTTCCAAATATATGAAGGGGGTCTATATGCCTGCACATCCGCACTACACCGACGATCACTTCGACAAGCTGACAGACTTCCTCGCGGCCTATTTTGATGCGCCCTGACTGCCGCGCAGCGCTGGCCCTGCTGGCGCTGCTCTGCTGCCCTGCCACACTGGCCGAAACGGTGCTCAAGCCGGCGTTTGAAGACGTCACCTTAACAGGCGACCTCAACGCGAAAATTCTGGCAGGCGGCCCTATGATCGCCTACACGACACCGCGCGAAGTTGGCATCTGGGTGAGCACCGCCAAAGAGGCCCGCGTTCGTATTGCCTACTACGATGAAGACGCTGTCGAGAAGGTACGGGTCACCGCCGAAGTGGAAACCGCGCGTGAAGACAGCTTCACCGTGTTGTTCCGCTGTGATCGCGTCGAACCGGGCCGCACCTACTTTTACAAGCTCTACATCGATGGCAAGACCTTTAAGCTGCCTTTCAAACGGCGCTTCAGCACACCTGAACTCAGCGGAGAACAGACGGGTGAAGAACGGCTGGCACTGCTGGGCCCCCATGCTGTTAATGACGTGCTCTTCCCGCCCCGCAATCCCGTGTCGGGATATGAGGCCATCACCCCCTTGATGGAGGCCGATCCCACTGCCGTGCTCTGGGTGGGTAACAGTACCCTGGTCCGCGAGGCCGACCGCAGCGCTGCGGCGGGGCTCAATTTGCGGTATGCCTTTGCACGAAACTGGGAAGATTTGCGCCCATTACAGGCCACTGTGCCCCAATATGCGGCACCGGGTGCTGACGATCTAGGCCGAACAGCCAACGGCTGGGCCGCCCTGCCCCTGGCAGGCAACACAGTGTTTGACCGATTCTGGCCCGTGGCAGGCAGAGCCAGCAAGCAGGACTTATCCTATAGCTTCACGCGTGGCGACGTCGCCGTGTTCGTACTGGACGCCTTCACCCACCGCAACGCCGAACAACGCTACGGCAGCGCTCAAATCGACTGGTTGATTGGCGGCCTTGACGCGACGCAGAACAAATCACTGCGCATCGTTGCGCTGGGGGAGCCCTTTACGACGGCGCGCTTCCGCAAGGAATCCAGCGCACTGCTCAAACAGCTTCGCACCGCCGCTAAGGCGCGGCCAATTTTGCTCACCGCCCCGGGCACCGACACCACCGTCTGGGCGGAACACGGTGAGGGATTACGCCAGTTGGTGCTGGGTCCGTTTTCGAGAAACCCCGCCCCTTCCGCCCTTGCGCCGCCGAAGGGACAGGTGCTGGCGACAGGGCAGGTAGTTGGCCTGCTCACATGGGCAAAGGATCAGGCGCCCGCGTTGAGCATTCGATCATCCGCGGGCGAAGAGCTTATGCAATATGCCTTTCCCTAAAGCGAACCCATACACCGCCGAAGGCTAGGCAGCAGACGCCAGACTCGCGTCAGCCGGAATCCATTCGCCGCGATAATAACGTTCGATCACACTGGGGTCGTCGTCGAGGCGGAACAGGTAGAGCCAGTCATTATCGATTAGCTGCTGCACCAACTCATGACGTCTCGCAATGTCAGCGATCGGTTCACGGGGGGCTGCGATATACACCGACAGCCGCAGCGGGTCGTGCATCCACTGTTCGCCGTTACTCAGCGACTGCATGGACAAGCCGATCCGCAGGTCTCCGCCATTGCCCTCAAAAACGCCGATATTGCCGCCCACCACATTGTGTAACACCTTGTTGCCACAGCCGTAGGTCTCGTTGTCGATCACCGAGAGGTTGTACTGGGTGTTAATCCAGTTGGTCACCACCATAGGTGCCGTCATGATGAGCTCAAGCACCGGATAGCCGGCCTTCTCATCCTCCTGCCACTTATAGTCATGCAGGAAGCTGCGGCCACCCAGGTCGATGTGTTTGCAGCGCGAACGCGGCGCCACGATAAAGCAGGCGTTATTGGCGAGGCCCCACTCGGGGCGTGTTTGCGACCAGTCCCGGCTGCGCGCGCGGATCGCGCTGTCGCAATCGGCGGTGTCCAGGCCGAGCCTGCGAGCGCGCTCGCGCCGGGACGAGGCACCGGCACCGTCAAGCCACGCCTGCACGTGGGAGGCATTTTCTGGAAGCACATTCAGACACCGCATTTCATCGGTGGTGGTATCGTGAAGACCGGCGACAAAAAGCGTGTCATTGGGAATGTCGATATCGTGAGACTGCGCGAGTGCTTGGCGAATAGCCGCATCATTCAGTATCTGCGCAAGGACCCGGACGTTGATTTCGCCGGTCTGTCCGCAGCAGGCGCCGCAATCCAGTCCCGCAGCGTGTGGATTATTTCGCGTGCTGCTCCCGTGACCCACAATCATGACCACTGAGGCGAAGTTGCTTGTCAGCGTCATGGCCCCCAGCACACCGGCCACGAGTTCTGCCTGCGCCGCTATGTCGAGTGCCCCATCAGATGACTCCACCACCAGCTTGTCGCTGGTATTACAGCAGCTGTTAACTGGGTGTTTAGGCGCTCCGCCCAAGACCGACTCGCGCAGCAGCGTGATGGCATAGCCAATACCCACAGATTCTACATATCCAAAGCTGGCCGGGGCTTTCTTGCTCAGCGCAGACCAGCGCGCACGACGGTTGTTGCGCGCTGCTCGCGCCGCACCATCAGCAATCGCTTCGTGTACGGTGAGCACAGGATTCAGCAGACCAGGCATTTGCGGACGCTTGTAGGCAGTGCCGCTCTGTTGGTAGTCGATAGGCAGGCCAAAAAAGCCAGCAAAGCCCAGCGTCTGGATGTTGTCGTCCTGGGCCTCCAGCGCGCGCCGATACACTTCGGAGCGCACGTCGATGCAGAACACCGCCTGTAGCTCAGGCCGCGTTGCAGCGTTCTGCGCAGTCTCCGGCATATTGCGAAGCTCTTCGTGCAAACGACTCTGAAAGGCGATCTCGGCTGCTCGCTGCCACACCATGGCTGGGCGCTGCAGCGTTTTGAACTGGCGCAGCATCTCGGGCAGTCGCGAGAGCTGCTGGTGCCAGCTTTGTACCTGCAGCTTCATACCCTCAGGGTCGCGGTTATTGAAGTGCCGCCATAAGACCAGTTCCCAGGCCAGCCGAACCGCCAGTATCTGCGGCATGGCGTCATCCGAACCGCCCACCAGCGCCGATTGCCAGCGCTGGTAAGACACCCAGGATGCCCAACCATTAATGTCCAGCAACAGTGCGTGGAAGTAGTCACTCAGCAGACTCTGCTCAATGCTGAGTTCCGAAGCGGCCTCGTCGATCAGCGCATCCGCTGTTGCCGGGAGCGCCTCAAAACAGCGATGCAGACCGCGCTCACCCATCAGAATTTCGATACCGCGATCGTGGCGCACGTTATCCAGCCACGCTTCATACAGGCACTGGTTGGGGTCTGAGGGCAGCGGCGTACCGCTGGAGTAGTAGCTGGCGCAGAACTGGCTGATCTGCTGAACGATTTCATCGTGCCAGCTCACGTGGCGTTCCAGATTCCGCGTGCTGTCGATCTGATCGCTGAAGTTACGCCAGTGGGGAAGACGATCCTTCTCGTCCAGCCAATCAATAAGTGCTTGCTCGGTAATGGACTCGGCCTCTGCTGCTGCAGCCGCGAGGTGTTGCGGTTGTATGGTGTTTTCGAACTGCGCTTTGAACCAGTCGCGCGGCATATGACCCTGTGCATGCCCCAGCAGCGAAATTTTGGCAGCCACCTCGGCGTAAGACTGGCCGCGCATCTCCCACCAGGGATTCACCGCAATAAACTGGTCCAGCGGCCAGGTGGGGGCGATGCGCTGGCCGGCTTCGATGGCAAGGCTCTGCACGTCGGTAGTCAATTCAGGGGCCATTTCGTGTACTGGCGAAGTCATAGCAAAGCCTCCTTGGTAGCGATTGCAGCGGTGCGACGCGAAGCCACACGATGGGGTAATTGGGCGGGCCAGAGGGCCAGCGTGGTGCGAGTTGCCCACTCATCGAGATAGAAACCGGCGTACAGGTTGCGGTACAGCCAGCGCGCGCCGCCACTGTGTCCACGGTGGCGCAGTAACCAGTAGGCGCCGATAAGGGTGCTGACCAGCAGTGCGAACCACAGTCCCTGCCCCAGGGTAGGCAGTTGTGATGCCGGGGCGAGGCCCGCGAAAACGGTCTTCAGCAGCATGTAAAGAACGACAACACCGAAGGACGCGACTGCGCCCCGGATCAATGAGCCGTTATCCAAAGCCGTCGCGCGCTCGCTGAGCAAGAGCACCGGCATCATTGCCAGCAATAACCATAATCCCGCGTCTGTACTCAGTTGGCCGAAGGACACCAGCGCACCCAGGGTAAATACCGTAACTAGTAGCAGCACAGGTATGGTCCAGGATGCCGGTAGCTGCAGTGGCGCCATCTGCTTCTTGAGAAAGCTCTCGACTTCTGAACCGGAGTCAAGGAAGGCATGGGCCTTGTAGCAGGAGTGCGCCACAAGATGAAGCAGCGCCAGGCCATATTGCCCCAGAGCGCATTCCACCAGCATCAGACCCATCTGCGCGACGGTAGACCACGCCAACAGGACTTTGATACTGACGCGGGTCATGGTGATCAGGGCCGCCGCGACACAGCTGCCGCCTGCGACGATAAGCAACAACCAATTTGCAACGTCTGCCTGGTGCATCAGCGGCGCCATGAGCATCAGCAGAAAGCCGCCCATATTGACCACGCCGGCGTGGAGCAGCGCTGACACCGGTGTCGGTGCCTCGACCACCTGTATCAGCCAGCCGTGCAGTGGGAACTGGGCACACTTGACCATGGCCGCCGAGGCGATCAGCACCGCGGCGAGCTGCTCTGTCAGTTGCAGGCCGCCAGCCCCGCCTACGGATGCCATGAGCGTATCGATAAATACGGTTTCGTGGGTGATGTATAGCAGCACCGCAGCACCAACCAGGCAGAGCTCTGCGAGACGCGCAAATAGAAACTTCTTGTGCGCAGCGAGGGCGGCGCGCTTGCGGTCGGGGTAGAACATGAGCAGTTGATGCAGGCTGAGACTGATCCCCGCCCACGCCAGCAGCAGAATCACCATATGGTTGGTGGTGACCACCACCATGACGCAGCCCAGGGTCAGCTGCAGCCAGCGCTGAAATCTAGGCTGGCCGGCATCGCCGTCGAGATAGTGCGATGCGTAGCGGGCTACAATCAGGCCAATAAACGTGACCAGACCGCTGACGATCATGTTAAGTGGGTCGCTCAGGAACCATCGAGATAAAGGGCCGGCGAGCAGCGGCTGCAGCAGTATCAACCCCAGCGCCAGCGAGTTGCTGATCAGAATCAGGCGCCAGCCTGTAGCCGGTCGCAGCGATGGTGCGACCACAGCGCTGACGAGATACAGCAGCGGTACGCCCACCATAATGAGATCCGTCCAGACGTGTTGCATATCTACCTCCTGAAAAGACAGGGGATTCTGTGCATACTCGATATATATGTAAAATAGAAATAATTAATGTTTACGTTCTTTTTTATAGAACTTAAGGTGAGTGACGATTACGGCCAGCGATCGCCGGTCGCCAGCCTGCCGGGGAAGCAAGCATCAGCGCTCCAAACCTTTGCTGAGATCACTTAGGATTCACCCTCGCCACGCCCAACTTTGCTGGAGCCTCTCGTGGATACTGTGTTTCGACGCACTGACCTAAGCACTTCTGAGCAGACAGCTGTGACGGCAGGGTTTGCTGAGCACTCTGCGCAGGCAAACGCGCCGGATTTCTCGAAGCAGCGTCTCAGTTGGGTGATCAATGACGCGCAGTCCCAGCTTCAGGCTGCACTGACAGCCGACCTGTTATGGGACTGGCTGTACATCGATGAACTCTGGGTGAATCCAAACTTGCGCGGTCAGGGTCTGGGCCAGCAACTTATGGCAGCGGCGGAAGACTTTGCCAAAACTGAGCAGTTGCAGGGTGTGTGGCTATGGACCCAGAGCTGGCAAGCGGAAGGCTTCTACAACGCGCTGGGATATGAGGAATTTGCGCGCTTTGAGAACTTTCCCAGAGGTCATCGCCGCATCGGGTTTCGCAAAACGCTGACAGATTGACTCAGCCTGCTGCCATACCAGAAAGCACAGCCGAAACAATCAGCGGCGCGACCATGCCCAGCAGGAAGCTAAACGCACCCATGAGCGCAGCGAGAGGGGCAAGCGGTGGCAGATACGCCGTGGCGGTCAGCGACGCCGTCACACCACCCCCCAGATTGGCCATACTGCCAGCCGCGACAAAAAAGAACGGTAACTTCAAGGCATAGGCCAGCAGAATCAACACAGTCATCTGCACCAGCACTACGATGATTGCACCAAAGACAAGCGCAGGGGTGCTGGCGATGGCGCTCAGATCAGCCTGCGCACCCGCCACGGTCACCAGTAGCAGCAGCATGGCGTAGCCGAGGTTTGGCGCACCCAACTGCTCAAAGCGCGTCCGCTTGCGGGACAAAAACAGACCAAGCACCACTGCCAGAATGATGGTCAGAGCCGAGGGGGTGAGAAGCACTGGATCATTCAGTGCAGGGATAGTTTGGGCAATCCCTCGCAGCAGAATACACAGGCTAAAGGTACCGGCGAGCATGATCATGATGTCTCGCGTTGCTAAGGGACGCTGCGTTTGGCGCTGTGCTTCCATATCGGCGGCAAGCGCTTCCAGAGGCTGCCAATCCGCACGTAACCACCCGTCCAGACGCATTTGCTGATTCCCGAGCAGAATCAGCAAACCCAGCACCACGTGGCTAAGCGCCACACTGACGCCCAGCACACCGTAGAGCAGATCAGGCTCCGAAGCGATGCGTCCCTGCACCGCCAGCATATTGGCTGAACTCCCTGTCCAGGCGGCGCTCAGCAATGTAAGTCCCTGCCAGCCATTATCGGGCAGGCCACCGTTAACGCTAAAAAAGGCCACCACGGCGCCTGCCACCACGCCAACGGCACCGCCCACCATCATGATGAGAGCAGAGCCGCCAACACGCAGCAGCGAGGGGACGTTGATGCTTACGACAAGAAGAAACAGGGCCACCGGCAGCAGATAACTTGTCATCCAAAGATAGAGGGAGCTGCTGGCAGGCAGCAGGCCCAAATTGGTGAGCAGCGCAGGAATGGAAAATAACCAAAACACTGGCGGCAAGAGTGCAAACAGCCCCCGCAGTATCGCTACCTCCGACAGCCAATAGACTAAAACCGCTACCGCCATCAATACGGCGAGTATTTCCATGGTTCCATCAATCACGGTGGGGAGGCTCCAGGCAGTTCAGGACAAGTCGGTTGCGCAAAGCGTGCCATAATTCCCCTGCGCACCCTAATTTAATCAGCCTCTGGAGATTCATATGTCTAATGATTTCAGTCGCCGCCTGTTCCTGTCTCGCGCTGCAGTAGCCACTGGCGCGCTGGGTCTTGGGTTGACGAACACAGCACTGGGCAAAGGCCTGGGCGCTACCCCGCTGGCGCCACTGCCCCCGGGGCGACCCGCCAAGGTACTGGTGTTGGGTGGTACCGGTTTCATAGGCCCACACCAGGTGCAGAGCCTGCTGGATCAGGGCCACGAGGTAACACTCTTCAACAGAGGCCGCTCGGCACCGGAGATGTTTAAAGATCTGGAACGACTGGTTGGCGACCGCAATGGTGATTACCGCACGCTGGAGGGTCGACAGTGGGATGTGGTCATCGACAACGCCAGATCGCGACCGGACTGGATCACAATGGCAGGCGAAGCCTTACAAGACAGCGTTGATTACTACTACTTTGTGTCTTCGCGATCCGTCTACCAGAACTATCTGGATATTCCGATGAACGCCGAGCGGCCTACCAAGACGTTCAAGTCGAGCTTTATCGACCCGGAAGCAGCGGACATCACCAAACTACCCTACGGTCTGGCCAAGGCGGAATCCGAGCGAGAGGTAATGCGACTGTTTCCTGAACGCCACGGTATCTTCAGGCCGGGGCTGATTGTCGGACCGGGTGACCCTACCGACCGCTTTACCTACTGGCCGGTCCGTATTCAGCGCGGTGGTGAGGTGCTTGCGCCAGGGGAGCCCGGCGACACCGTACAGATTATCGATGTACGCGATCTGGGAGACTTCATGGCCCATAGTGCCGGTCAAAGACATGCGGGCATTTTTAACCTGGTGGGCCCGGCTACGCCTCGCCCCATGTCGGAGCTGCTGTACGGCATTCGCGCTGTGACCACGGCTGAGACCAGCTTCACCTGGGTGCCAAGACACTTTCTCTGGAAACGGGGCATCATGGGATACCGGGAGATGCCGGTATGGCTGGCCCCGATTCTCATTAACCGTGGCTATGCGCAGTTTGACCTGTCTAATGAAGTCGCCCACGGCTTAAGATTCCGCTCGCTGGTTGATACCACGGTCGCCACCCTGGAGTTCCACTTTTCGCGCACGCCCGAGCGGCAGGCGGAAATCTGGTCTGCCTTCGACATGCAGCGTGAAGCCAGAGTGCTGAGCGAGTGGCACTTATCCCAGGTCTGACTTACGCGATGTACTGCCATCCTTTGCGCGATCAATGACGTCGACTTTGTCTTTCACAAACACCTTCGTTACCCTGCCTTTTCACTAAGCAGACCCTGATGCGTCGTGGAAACCTCAGAATTCAATCTCACAGCTGATCAGATCAATGACTACCAACAGCAAGGATTTCTTGTACTGCGAGCAGCGATTAGCGACGCTGAGATTCAGCGCATGGAAGATGGGTTTGCGCGGGCCACGCCCGTGGACAAATCCATTTGCCCAACTGCGCCGGCGTTTCCCGAACCGGGGCGCTACACCTATGCCAGCCAATGCCCGGAAGATCCCGACCTTGCATTCATCGTTGAGCACCCCGCCATCGTCGACCCCGTAGCGCAGCTACTCGACGATGAACCCCGGCTGTCTGCTTTCGTCATTTATGACAGAACCCCCGGGGGCCATGGCATACCTCCCCATCAGGATTACAAGCGCTGGCGACCGGTGGGTTCGTCTATGAACTGGCTATTTACCATCGTCCCCTTCACGGACTTTGATGAGTCGGTGGGGCGCCTGGAAGTCGCGCCCGGCTCCCATCGAATGGAACGCGTTCGCGCTGGCAACACACCCTGCCTTGAAGTCGATGCTGCCGTCAGGCCGGACGACAGCGACTATATTGATGCGAACCTGAAACGCGGCGATCTCTTGCTTATGAACATGCACCTATGGCACCGCGCCTCCCAGAACACTTCGGCGCAAAGCCGAACCGGATTATTCAACAAGTATGCCGGAGCCTCTGCACCTCCAGCAGCGGGCTGGTACCGATTTAGCGAGTCCGTGAAACAGGCGTTACAGCCTGCCAATCGTCAGTTGATCCCTACAACCGGACCGCATCATGTGTCGCAGACGCGAGCGGTGATCACACGGCGGCGAGGCGACGGCAAGGAGGTGCTTTGCCTCTCATCCGGCGCTGGCGACGCCGCACCATTTATCCTTCCCGGGGGCCCGGCATTCGAGGAAACCGCGATGGCTGACTGGGATCGCGGCAACGTCATCGGCGCCCTGCAGCACCACCTGCGTAAACAAATCGACGGCGAAACGCCATGGATGTCGTATATCGGCGATTATGAAGAACCCGAGGGTGTCAGCCGCATCTACGGCTATGAGGTGAACCAGGGCAGACTGGCAGGTCCTACCACCGAGCGTTGGCTGCCGGTCACAGATCTGCAGGCCTCAGATTTTGTGTTCGGCTGGGAGCCCGATGCAGTCAGTGCATGGCTTGATCCAAATATCAAACGCGGGAAAGGACTGACACAAACCCAGGCTCGCGTCGACCAGTTCGTTTACTAGCTTGTCTGCTTCAAGCTTCAGCGCCCGGCGACTCGATCCGCTTGGTGCTACGATAATCGGGCACTCCTGTGAATTCAGGCGCTACCTGGAGTAACGCAGCTCGACACCGAACATCCGAGGATCGTTTACCACAAAGTTCGGGAAATCAACGGGAGCCGCCACGCCGGTAGTGATGCCAACTGCAGTCGCTGTCTGGCTCAAGACAATCCGCTCATCGAAGATGTTGTTTGCAAAGGCAGAGATACTCCAGCTCTTGGCGCGGTACCCAGCACGAACGTTCACCAGGGTGTATTCATCCGCCTCATTCTCCGGCAAGTTAGTGACATCGGAGAACCGCTCGCTCTGGTAGCTGGCGTTACCGCTTACGAAAAAGCCGCTGGAATGATCGTACGAAAAACCCACGGCCAGCGTTGTCTGCGGTGCGGTATTGAATTCGTTCCCAGACAGATTGGCGAACTGAGGATTCTGGGGATTCACGGGATTTCCATCGCCGTCGACGGCAAACGGGAAGTCCGTAAACTCTGTACTG
>JBCDKJ010000049.1:0-27231 GCA_038746745.1 Pseudomonadota bacterium | reverse complement strand
CTGTGGCCTTTGGGGTTTTCAAACAGCAGTGCCGGGCCTCTCGCACGCAGGGTGCGGTCGCAAATCTCGGTCATCTCAAGATGCGGGTCGACCTCTACGCTGATACGCCGCAGTTCTCCTCGCGCCTCGAGGAAGTCGATAAAACCTCTGAGGTCAGCGTATTTCAAGGGTAAGTCGCCATGATTGCTTCAATTGCCTCGACGGACACGGGAATATCAGCAGAGAGGTTCCTGGCGCCGCGACGCGTAATCAAGATTTCGTCTTCAATACGAACACCCATGCCGTCAAAGCGGTTCAGTGCAGCATCCAGATTAAGCTTCTGTTGTTCGTTGAGATCGGCGTACCAGCGTGTGGTCACGATATCTTGTGGACGCACGTACAAGCCGGGCTCAATGGTGATTACCATGCCGGGTTCCAGCGGTAGGTGATACTCAAAGGCGTCGTGGACATCCATGCCTACCGAGTGCCCAAGGCTGTGAAGGCTGTAGCTCTTTACCTGCTCGTCAATGTCTTCTGTGATTAGACCCATACGCAGCAACCCGGCGCCCAGTGCTCGATTGGAAACTTCGGTGAGGCTAGCCATGGTTTCTCCAGGCCGTGCAGCCTTTAAAGCGGCCCGGTTGGCCTGCAGCACCGCGTCGTACAGCAGACGCTGATCGTCACTGAACTCACCTGACACGGGAATCGTTCGGGTGATGTCGGCCGCGTAGTACTCCACTTCTGCGCCGATATCCATCAGCAGCAAGCTATCGCGCTGCAGAGCTGCATCATTCTCACTGTAGTGGAGAATCGTGGCATTGCTGCCGCCAGCGGTAATTGATGGGAAAGACCTGCAGCATGCTCCGGCGTTGCGAAAGGTGTATTCGATGGTGGCCTGAATCTGGTACTCATGGGTTGCCCCGCGAGCGCGCAACATCGCGGCGCGATGTGCCTCCCCGGTAATATCTATCGCGCGCTGCATCAGCGCTAACTCGTAGTCACTCTTGATGCGTCGCATCGCTTCCAGTGCGGGACTCAGGTTGCGGATTTTTAGCTCGGGGAAGCGCGCCTGCAGCGTAGCTGCCAGCTTCTGTTCCGCTGTGACGGGCGCATTCGTTTTAATGCGGCGGTAGCGGCCAAGGTCCAGCCAGACCTCTACCTCATCGGAAATAAGTGCCTCGAACAGTTCTGGATGCTCAGGAAAAGTATAGCCGGTGCCATTGGGGTCAATGGATAGGCCATTCAACAGGCGTCGGAGGGTGGCATCGAACTGCTTTTCGCCGTATACCTTTTCGATCCCCGATTGCGACCGCAGAGTATCGACGCCGGGTAGCTTGCCTTCCCAAACCTCGTAGCCTGGATCGCTGAGCTTTGCGAATAAAATGGCGTCACGCTTGCGACCATTGTTGATCAGCATCAGTCGCGTGCCCAGCCCGGTGGTATTCGTCAGATACACCAGATGATTGTGCTGGCGATAGGGCCAGTTCACATCGGCGCTGCGCTGACGCTGCGGGGCGGGCAGAAGGATTGCTATGGCGTGATCGCCCATGACGTCTTGAAGCTGATCACGTCGGCCCTGCCACTCTGCAGTGTCTACACTCGCGGCGCTCACCGCAGCGGTAGAAAAAGCGATTACAGCGACTGCAGTTTTGTAAACAGTGCCTACAGCGGTCTTATGAAGAGCTACAGCGGTCTTATGAAGAGCTACAGCGGTCTTATGAAGAGCTACAGCGGTCTTATGAAGAGCTACAGCGGTCTTATAAAGAGCCACAGCGGTCTTCGAAGAGTCAGATATCAGAAGGCGCAGTAGAGCGTGTTTCATGCCGAGTTGCCTTGGCTGAAGAGTGAATGAAGGCCCTATCGCCTTATCATGCGGACCGAAGCTTACTTCCGCTTCATTGACAGGAAGAACTCCTCATTGGTTTTGGTGCCCCGCAGTTTATCCAGGAGGAACTCTACCGCCGGCAGGTCCTCCATACCATGCAGCAGCTTGCGCAAAATCCACATACGCTGCAGTTCTTCCTCGCCCGTCAAAAGGTCTTCGCGTCGCGTGCCAGAGCGGCGAATATTGATCGCCGGATAAACACGTTTTTCAGCGATCTTCCGATCCAGGTGCAGCTCCATGTTGCCGGTGCCCTTAAATTCCTCGTAGATCACCTCATCCATCTTGGAGCCCGTGTCGATAAGTGCTGTGGCGATGATGGACAGGCTGCCACCCTCTTCGATGTTTCTTGCGGCTCCGAAAAAGCGCTTCGGACGCTCTAGAGCGTGGGCATCCACGCCGCCAGTGAGAACCTTACCGGAACTGGGAACCACCGTGTTGAAGGCGCGTGCCAGGCGAGTGATGGAGTCCAACAAAATGACTACATCGCGCTTGTGCTCCACCAATCGCTTGGCTTTCTCAATCACCATATCTGCAACCTGAACGTGTCGCGCGGGCGGCTCATCAAAGGTTGAGGCCACCACTTCAGCACCCTGGGCGCCAACGGAGCGCTGCATTTCCGTCACTTCTTCAGGGCGCTCATCGATTAGCAACACAATCACATAGCACTCCGGGTTGTTGCTTATGATGGCCTGGGCGATGTTCTGCATCATGATGGTTTTACCCGCCTTTGGCGGCGCTACCAGCAGGCCCCGCACACCCTTGCCGATGGGGGCCACCAAATCGATGATGCGACCGGTAAGATCTTCGGTTGAGCCGTTGCCTTTTTCCAACTGCAGGCGCTCGTTGGGAAACAGCGGCGTCAGGTTTTCAAACAGAATTTTGTGCTTTGAATCTTCGGGCTTGGTGAAGTTGACCTCACCGACTTTCAACAGTGCGAAATAGCGCTCGGAGTCCTTGGGCGGACGTATCTTGCCCGAGATGGAGTCTCCCGTGCGCAGGTTGAAGCGTCGAATCTGACTGGGGGATACATAGATATCGTCGGGGCCCGCCAAATAGGACCCCTCAGCGGAACGTAGAAAACCAAAGCCGTCCTGCAGGATCTCTAAAACACCATCACCATAGATATCCTCTCCGCTTTTGGCGTGGCGTTTCAGGATGGAAAAAATGATGTCCTGCTTGCGGGACCGGGCAATATTGTCCAGGCCGATCTCTGCGGCAATATTGATCAATTCCTGGGTCGATTTGGTCTTAAGGTCAGTCAGGTTCATAGGCGTTCTGTTCGCTGTAGGTCTTGGTGGTAAGTCGGTTAGAACTCAACTCGGCGGGTTTATAGTGAAAAGTAAAAAGGTAAACACTGTGTATAGGGTTTTGGTCGGAACTCTGAGTCTGAACTCTTAAAGCTTCCAGGCTGACATTGTTTGGACACCACTCGAACGATCTTCGGCCGGTCTTCGGCGAGTGTACGAACGCTGTCAGCCCTTCCTCTGTTCGGGTTTGCTCGCCTCGCTCGTTCGACTCGCCGCAGCCTCGTTGGGCTCAAGTGCCGTGTTGGCGGCTAACAGGTTCAGCGTTCCGGGTCGCCTATGCCTCGCAAACCTCGTCGCGCGCTTATGCGCGTCGCTGTCTTACAAACTCACTGTCAGCAGGTGTGCAGGTCGTGGTTGGGGGTCAAGCAGGAATAGTCGTTGTTATAGGTTGCACTGGGGGCGCAACGAGGCGAAATGTAGCATGGCCCTTTCCGGGCGTCTATACCCCTGATGCCGGTAAACTCCGTGCGAACACTTCTCTCTTTAAACTGACTGACTGGCTGGAGCTCAGCGGCCTGGCGATGCAAGCCACTGAGTCAGACCCCGGCTATTAGACGATTTCTTCAACAAACTCGGTGAGCTGCGTTTTTGACAAGGCACCCACTTTGGTGGCTTCGGCGTTGCCGCCCTTGAACATGATCAGCGTTGGAATACCGCGAATGCCAAACTTCGGCGGGATGTCAGGGTTCGCGTCTACGTCGACTTTGCAGACTTTTAGCTTGCCCTGATACTCCGATGCTATCTCGTCCAGAACCGGTGCAATCATTTTGCAGGGTCCGCACCACTCTGCCCAAAAGTCTACCAGTACGGGCACATCAGAATTCAGAACTTCCGCGTCAAAGCTTGCATCTGTGACGTGAACAATGGTGTCGCTCATTGTGTTTCTCCAAAGCGTCTCGTTGAAAATATGCGGTGGTTAACGTGGACACCGACAGGGCATCCAACTGGGAAACCACTAGTATAGATACATCACATCTGTAGGCCTCCATCATACCACTGGCCACGGGCTCACCGTACAGTCTGTCAGGCTTGGCTTGTCAATTTTATATACGCGATATACGCGATATACGCGATTCGCGACCGTTGCTTTGCAACGCTCCCCTACAGCTTCTTCTTTCGCCGACGCAAGACCGCTAGGGTAAGCTGGGCCCGGGCAGTTATGTTGCTCAAGGATACTACTGGGGAACCCTTGCCCCCAATGCGTTACTAATTGCTGTTGATATAACGAGCGAAACAGGAAATCCCTCATGGGTAGAAAACAAATTTTGGTCGCTGTCGCAGTCGTTGCCGCCATTACGGCCTGGATAGCCTTCGACCTCGGTCGCTACCTGACGCTGGACGCGCTGAAGGGAAGTCTGGGTGACTTGCGTGCATATTACGCGGCGCAGCCGGCGGCCACCGGGCTGGCTTATTTTGCGCTCTATGTCGTGGTCACAGGGCTGTCGCTGCCGGGAGCTGCAGTACTCACTCTCGCCGGTGGCGCGTTGTTCGGTTTTTGGTACGGCCTGGTGCTCGTGTCCTTTGCCAGCAGTGTCGGTGCCACCCTGGCCTGCGGCGTGTCGCGGGTTGTGCTGCGAGACTGGGTACAGGCGCGCTTTGCCCGGCAGTTGAAGGCGGTCAACGAGGGCTTTGAAAAAGACGGTGCGTTCTATCTGTTTGGCCTGCGGCTGGTGCCCATCTTTCCGTTTTTCGTTATCAATCTTGTCATGGGCGTTTTGCCGATTCCCCTGCTGCGTTTCTACTGGGTCAGCCAGATTGGCATGCTGGCGGGAACCGCCGTGTTCGTGAATGCAGGTACACAGTTAGGTCAGCTGGAGGGGCTCAGTGGCATCCTCTCTCCCGGTTTGCTTTTATCTTTTGCTTTGCTAGGGGTGTTTCCATTGTTGGCTCGTGCCTCGCTCAATTGGGCACGAGCGCGCAAGCAACTCGCCGCCTATGCACGACCCGAGCGTTTCGATGACAACCTGCTGGTAATTGGCGGGGGTTCCGCCGGACTGGTGGCGTCGCTGATTGCTGCGACGGTGAAAGCCAAGGTGAGCCTGGTAGAAAGACATAAGATGGGTGGTGATTGCCTGAACACAGGCTGTGTTCCCAGCAAAGCTCTGATTCGCTCCGGGCGCATTGCCGAGTACCTGCGTCGCGCTGACGAGTTCGGTCTGGCGTCTACGGACCCGAATGTTGACTTTGCGGCGGTCATGGAGCGTGTGCAATCCGTCGTGAAAGCTATCGAACCCCACGACTCGGTAGAGCGCTTTGAAAGTCTGGGGGTCAACTGTATTCAGGGAGATGCAAAGCTGGTATCTCCCTGGGAGGTAGAGATCGATGGTCGGCGCCGCAGCGCGCGAAACATTGTGGTAGCGGCCGGTGCAGGTCCGCTGGTGCCGCCGGTGCCGGGCCTGGCTGAACAGGACTATCTGACGTCGGACTCGCTGTGGGAACTGCGCGAGCTGCCGCGTCGCCTACTGGTCATGGGTGGCGGACCGATTGGTTGTGAGCTGGCGCAGGCATTCCGCCGCCTTGGCAGCGAAGTCACGTTGGTTGATATGGCACCCCAGATAATGCCTCGGGAAGATGATGAAGTGGCGGCTTTGGTACAGCAGGCATTTGTTGATGCCGGCATACGGGTGCTGACGGGCCATAAGGCGGTTGGCTTTCGACGGGAAGGCGAGCGCAACATCGCAAGCTTTGAGTACGAGGGCGCGCCCGTAGAGCAGGAGTTCGATCGGGTGCTAGTGGCGGTGGGTCGTAAGGCCAACAGCGAAGCCTTGGGCCTGGACAAGCTGGGCATTGAAACCAACCCCAACGGAACCCTCAAGGTAGATGAATATCTGCGCACGTCCATTCCCACAATTTACGCCTGTGGTGATATTGCAGGCCCGTACCAGTTCACACACATGGCCAGCCACCAGGCCTGGTACAGCGCTGTCAACGCGCTGTTTGGGTTTTTGCGAAAATTCCGGGTCGACTATTCAGTGGTGCCCTGGGCGACCTTTACGGACCCCGAGGTTGCTCGCGTAGGCCTGAACGAAAAGGACGCGCGTGAGCAGGGCGTGGCTTATGAAGTGACCCGCTATGATATTGATGACCTTGATCGCGCCATTGCCGATGGCGAAGCGCATGGCTTTATCAAGGTGCTTACCGTCCCGGGCAAGGACCGCATACTGGGCGTTACCATCGTGGGTTACCACGCCGCCGAGTTGCTGGCGGAATACGTGCTGGCAATGAAGCACGGTATTGGTCTGAATAAAATTCTTGGCACTATCCATGTTTATCCCACGCTCTCGGAAAGTAACAAGTTTGTCGCCGGTGAGTGGCGTAAGGCGCGCAAGCCGGAATCGCTGCTGGCATGGGTAGCTCGACTGCATAGCTGGCGTCGCGGTGATTCGTGAGCACTGAAGAAAGCCCGAGCTCGCTGTCCTGGCAGGTGTACCTGCTTCGCTGCGCCGACGGTACTCTCTACACCGGCATCAGTTGCGATCTGGCGCGGCGACTGCGTCAGCATAACGGCGAGTTGGCGGGGGGCGCACGGTATACCAGAGGTCGGCGGCCTGTGGCCTTACTATGGTCTGCGGTTTGCGAGAACCGGGCAGATGCTCAGGCTCGTGAAGCCGCAATTAAAAAGCTGAGTCGGCGGGAGAAACTGTCGCTCGCGGTTTGAGGTTTGTCTGGTTGTTATAAGGGTCAGCTCAGGCCTCGCCCAGCGCCGCTTCCAGACTTTCCAGTTCCTGCTGCAGGTTGAGCCAGGTGTCGTCCAGGGACGCCGTTTCCTGTCGCAGGCGTCCCTGGTCCTTCAGCAGCTGATCCAGCTCTTGCTTGCGTGCCGTCTCGTACAGGCTGCTGTCTGTGAGCTGTGTATCCAGCTCCGCCAGTGCGGCCTGGGCTGCTGTCATTGCCTGCTCTGTCTGCTGAATTTGTCGTTTGAGCGGGCGCAGCGCCTCGCGCTGGCGCGCCGCGGTCTGGCGGCCCTGCCGGCGATTGCTGCTATGTGACTGCTTGCTGCCAGTGGCTTGCGCAGGCGCTGGAATTGAGTTGTCTCGATCCAGCACCCAGCGCTCATAGGCCTGTACATCGTCACCGTAGCTTGTGACGGCCCCGTGATCGACCAGCAGCAGTTCATCGACCGTGTTTCGCAGCAGGTGACGATCGTGAGTGACCAGCACCAGCGCGCCCTCAAATCCCTGCAAAGCCAGGGTCAGGGCGTAGCGCATTTCCATATCCAGGTGGTTGGTGGGCTCGTCCATCACCAGCAAATTAGGGCGCAGCCACACTACCATGGCCAGTGCCAGACGGGTTTTTTCTCCACCCGAAAAGGGGGCTATAGGGTCGGTGGCCGCGTCGCCGCGAAAGCCGAAACCGCCCAGAAAGTCGAGGATTTCCTGTTCTCTGGCGTTCGGGCGAAGTCGTTGCAGATGCACCCGGGCACTGGCACCGAGGTCCAGGGCTTCCAACTGATGCTGATCAAAATAGCCGATACGGCAGTGGGCACCCTCTGCCCGCTCCCCGGCCAGAAGTGGCAACTCACCAATCAGACTTTTGAGCAGGGTAGACTTGCCCGCACCGTTACGGCCTAGAAGACCCAGTCTGCTCCCGGGACGCAGGCTTATGGACACCTGTGACAGTATGGACGATTTGTCATATCCCAGCGCCGCGTTATCCAGGGTGAGAATCGGGTCACTGGCGCGCTCTGGCGGTGCAAACTCAAAGCTGAAAGGCGAGTCGACATGAGCTGGCGCGATGCTCTGCATTCTCGAGAGTTCTTTGAGGCGGCTCTGCGCCTGCTTTGCTTTGGTCGCCTTGGCGCGAAAGCGCCGCACAAAGCTATCAATCTCGGCAATGCGCCGCTGCTGCTTTTCATAGCTGGCCTGCTGCTGGGCCAAACGTTCTCCGCGCTGCTTTTCAAAGGCGGAGTAGTTGCCGCGATAAGCAGTGATGGTTTTGTGCTCCACATGCAATACCTGCTGGCAGGTGGCATCAATAAAGTCGCGATCGTGGGAAATGAGCAGAAGTGTGCCCGGGTATGCGGCCAGCCACTGTTGCAGCCACACCGTCGTATCCAGGTCCAGATGGTTGGTGGGCTCGTCTAGTAACAGCAGGTCAGAGGGTGTCATCAGGGTGCGCGCCAGCCCCAGACGGACCCGCCAGCCACCGGAAAAGCTGGATAGCGATCGCGTGGCGTCCTGCTCGGTAAACCCCAGCCCCAGTAACATACGCTGCGCCTTGCGCTCTATGTCGTAGCCACTCTCGGCATCCATGGCCTGGTGCAACACGGCCATCTTCTCGAAATCTTCATCTATCTCGGCGCGTTGCAGCTCATCACGTATGCCTGCAATAACGGCGTCGCCGCCAATGACATAGTCCAGCGCGGCTACGTCACTGCCTTCGACTTCCTGTGCCATCGCTGCCAGCCGCATATTGGCGAGCCCCTCAATGTCGCCGCGGTCCAGTCCCAGTTCACCCAGCAGGGCGGCAAACAGTGTGGACTTGCCACAGCCATTGGCGCCCGTAAGTGCCAAGTGCTGTCCTGGTGCCAGGGTCAGATCGACATTCTCCAGCAGTGTCCGCGGACCACGGCGTAGACTAATATTGCGCAGTATGATCATCGGCGCGGATTCTACCGACAGGGATGAGGGGAATCCATTTTGGCGCTTCTCCTTGACGCTCTATGCGGAGACTGGCGTTGCGGATGCCTGTCTGGCCCTGCAAGACCGTTATAACCTCGACATCAACCTGCTGCTCTATGGGTGTTATCTGGCTAACCAGGGCCACCTGCTGGAGACGGGTCAGGCGAGCGCCCTTGACCAGTACTGTACCGAATGGCGTGAGACCGTAGTGAGGCCGGTACGCGCGCTACGCCGGGCGCTGAAACATCAAGCGCCGGACGTCGCTGAAAAGCTACTCGCGGCAGAGCTGGTCAGCGAACGCGACCAGCAGGCAATGATCTGGCGGTGGCATCTTCAGCAGAGCTGGCAGGCGGATGCGATTGCAGGGGACGGTGAGCTTCTGCGACGGAATCTGGCCAGGCTGATCGAGTGTGAGAACGCACCCGCTGCTGCCGTGAATGACCTTTCGCTACAGGTGGCGGGCTTGCTGCCGGTGACTGTTCCGCAGCGTTAACTGATGCTCTATCCAGCCGCCAATGCGCTGCCAGTGAGCTTTCTCATCAGCGCTGGTCTTACCCGGCAAATCGGCGATACCGCGCCCCTGAGCAGCGGCACGAGTGTAGAGCTGGCTGTCTCGCGTGTAAGTAATGCGCGGTAACCGCAGCTCTGTTAAAAACGCGTTGAGCTTGGCAAACATGACGGTATTACGGCGTACGCGATTGGCGATCACCAACAGTTGTTTGTTCTGTTCCCTCAGGCTGCCGGTGAGCTGGATTTCCTTGATAAAGTTTGCCGCGGAATGGATGTCGATGGGGGAGGGTAGGATCGGTACCAGAATAAGGTCAGCATCGCTGATGCGGTGGTAAAGATCGGTGCCGCTAAGGCCAGCGGGAGAATCAACCACCACGCGCTCCACGTCGCGCGGCAAGCGGTGGCGAAAGCTTCGCGTTTCAGTGCTGCTGATGCCGCCATAAGCTGCAATACCAGAGATCGTCGGTAAGCTCTCCGGGCGGAGTTTCAGCCAGTAGGCGCTGGAACCCTGCGGGTCAAAGTCCATCAATGCAGTACGTTTGCCCTGGCCCGCAAACCAGGCAGCCAGGTTAGAGGCTAGCGTGGTCTTGCCACACCCCCCCTTGGCATTCGCGACCAGCACAGTACGAGGCTCTGCGCGGTGGAAGATCCGCAAATTGCCGTTCGCGCCGCTTTTTACGTCGTGGTCTATGCCGTGGTTTATGCTGTGGTCATCCAAGCCTGAGTTGTCCATCACACTGGTGGTATTGCGTGTTTATCACCTTATTCAATGTAGCACAGCCTTGTTGAACGTCTATGTCGCATTGATTTGCAGCGGCGGGGGAAGGCGTGGCGCTATCACCGACATCACAGTTTTCTATATAAGGCTGTTTTCGCACTGGCTTTGCCCGGCGTTTCACTGGTGCTGGCGCGAACAACAGTAGTACACTGCGCGACCGCGGCGGGCTGACGCGCTCATCCTATGCGCGCAGCGAGGAACTTACAGGCCGTGGTTCTCTTGCTGGTTGATACAGACCGGTTTATAGAAATATTCCCTCGCATAACCCTGACCTGGATAAGACTATGACGAAGACACCGATTGCACTGGCACTTGTGCTCGCCAGCACCCTGACCGCCTGCAACAAGGCGCCAGCGCCAGCCCCGCAGGAGCTGACTCTGGAGACCAACGAACAGCGGATCAGCTATGGCATGGCATATCGTCTGGGTTCGGGTATTGAAGCGGAGGGTATCCCGTTGGATTTGGCGGCCTTTAACGCCGGTATTCGGGACGCTACAGAGGGTGCAGAAGCACGCATCACTCCAGAGGAAGTCGAGACTGCCATGCGGACCTTCCAGAGTGAGCGCGCTGCCCAGGCATCCGGTGAAAACAGCGCGCAGGGCGATGCCTTTCGCGCTGAAAACGCCAACGCCGAAGGCGTCGAAACCACGGCCAGCGGCCTGCAATACAAGGTGCTGACCGCCGGGGATGGCCCCCTCCCGGGACCGACCGATGTGGTGAACGTGCACTACCGCGGGACCTTGGTGGACGGGACGGAGTTCGACAGCTCTTATTCCCGTGGCGAGCCCACCAGTTTTGGCTTGAATCAGGTGATTCCAGGTTGGTCTGAGGGCTTGCAGCTCATGCCCGTGGGATCAAAGTACCAATTCGTGATTCCACCAGAGCTCGGTTATGGCGCCGGGGGTGCAGGTGGCGTTATCGGTCCGAATGCCACCCTGGTGTTTGAGGTCGAACTGCTTAACATCGAATCTGCCGCTCAGGACGCTGCAGATGAAACTGCCAAGAGCGAAAGCTGAAACTGCCGAGAGCGATGCGAAAGCTGAAACTGCCGAGAGCGATGGGGAAGCAGACGTCGCCGAGGGTTAGCTCTCGGGGGGTGGAGTAAGCGGCACGACAGCGTGAATGCGGTGGAGAAAGGCGATCAGCCGATCTTCTAACGCAAAGCGCGATTCCAGCACCTCTCCCAACAGGGAGAGGTCGGCGTCCAGGCTCTGCACACTTGCGCCCGGATATTTTTCTTCAAAGCCAAGAATCACCTCCGTGGTGTCACCAATAGAGGGAATGAGTTCCTCACCCACCTCATCGGTACCGTCATCGAAGCCTCTGGCCTCGCGTTGGAGTGCTACGAACACCTCAAAGTGGCCTGCTGAGGTATAGTCCACCAATTGCTGACACAGCCTCTCCAGTGCCGGATTCAACGCGCCGTTGTCGGCATCTGCGGCTCGCTCAAGCGTCGCTGCGATGGCGGTATAACTCACCAGCAGATCCCGGCGCGCTTTCAGCCATACGGTCAACAGGGACTCTACAGCTTCGAAGTCTGCCAGGTTATCGGTGCTGCCGTTTGTCATGAAGTGGCCCTCTGTTGTTCGCCGGCATCAGTTTGAATAAGCTCCCCGCGCAGCAGTTGCCAGATGCAGGCGGCGCTCAGGACACAAAATAAGATCAGTGTCTGCTCGGGTATGCTCAGTCCCAAAAAGGTCCACACCACCTCTGCACAGTTGCCGTCACCCATCAGAATCAGCTTGAGCGTCTCGGTAAAGGGAAAGTTTTCCAACATATATTCCAGTCCTGGGCCGCATGCGGGCGCCAGCTCTTCAGGCAGGTGTTGCAGGTATACGTGCCTCGCTGCGACGCCGCCTCCTACGGCTGCAAACAACAGCGCCAGGCCGGCATAGACACGCCGGACGAGCATCGCGGGGCCGTGAATGGCGGCGATCAGGGCCACCAGTCCGCAGGCGCATACAAACAGGCGCTGAGTCATGCAGAGCGGGCAGGGAACCAGCCCGAGGACATTATCCAGATACAGTGCAAACGCCATAGCGGCAGCAGCCAGCAAGGCTATTGCGACGAAGCAGCGCCTGGGGGAGAGCAGGCTGCTCACGCAACCCTCAAATACGTTCTATGCAAATACGTTCTATCCGACACAAAGCGGCTCCACAGACCGTCAAAGGCTAGCGTTCTGACGCAGGACACTAGATACCTACTGCGGTAAATATTCTGGGTCGGCAATAGTAGCAGTTTCGCGGCTGAATGCTTGCAGTTCAGGGTAAAAGCTCAGGAAGTGTCGCTCCAGCCGGTCTTGCAACGGCGCCAATATCGCCGCGCTATTGACGAGTGGATTGGCGCGCTTAAACCGCTGCCCGATACGTTCTGCTGTTGCAGGCACCATGCTCCAGTCGGCGTAGCGCTCGAGCAGGCTGTAGTCTTGCAGTCGATCTGCCATCCGTGCCGCAGCCGGGCTCAATGCGTTGTGATAGTCCTTCAGAACGGCGTAGACCTTTGTCGTGAAGCGCTGTAGTGGCACATTGGAGAACCGCGACCAGTGCTGGCAAAGATAATGATCAAAGGCCAGATCGATCAGGATTCCCGCATAGCGCCGGCTACCCTGAGGGAAGGCTTCACGCAGGGGTATGAGACCAGCATGAGAATCGGTATACGCGTCAATGGCTCGGTGCAGACGGACGCCGGCCAACAGTGAGGGTGCAACGCTGCCCGGTATCAAACCCTTGTAGAACTCACCTTCCAATCCGCCCGCCATTAACGCCGGGTCTGGCCAGGCGAGATGGAAGTGAGCGAGGTAGTTCAAGGCCGTGGCGTCAGCACGGTATTAGAGGGCGTCATACTGGCGATAGTAGGCAGCCAGAAAGTTCTCAAAGTCGTCTGCGTCGGCCGCTTCAACAGCCCGCTGCCTGGCCAGCGAGGCTTCACTCTCCGCACGCAGCGTCGCCAGGCGGTCAGAATCCAGTGACGAACCGCGAAAGTGGTCAGCCCAGCGCTGGCTGTATTGCATGGCCAGCGTGAAAAAGGGCAGCTTTGTATCACGCATTTCAGCCAGCAGCGTGGCCGATGGTGTTGTATCAGGCGCTGCTACTTTTTGCCGCTGCTTCTGCACGGAACTCTGATAGTGGTTGCCGCCATCCGCCGCATCCAATGCCATAGCAATCGTCTCAACGTGGCCCAGGATTTCTTCAGCCCATTGACCCATAGGCTGAGGGCTAGAATCAGCGTCCAGTAGCAGGCCGGGCTCACGCCCGCGGTTGACGATTGCCAGCGTATTAGTGGCAATGCGCCGCCGCTCGTGCTCATCACATTGCGCGCTGTCTGCCAGCAGGCAGTGCAGGAGAAAGCAATCCATGAAGCGTATTTGCGCCGCGTCGATGCCCAAAGGCAAATAGGGGTTGACGTCAATGCAGCGCACCTCGATGTACTCGATGCCGTCTCGGCGTAAAGCGCCCAGCGGTGTCTCACCGGAGTGTGCGACGCGTTTTGGCCGTATCGGGCTGTAAAACTCGTTCTCTATCTGCAGCAGGCTGGTATTGAGCTGTCGCGGCGCATCGGCGCTGCCCAGCCCGATATCAACATAGGCGGGATGGGGCTGCACGATGGCCTGTTTGAGGGTAGTGATATAACTGTCCAGACTGTTGTAGCAAACGGGCAGTCCCTTCTGTGCGTTGCTTTGATAGCCCAGGTCCCCCATCCGCAGGGACGTGCCGTAGGGCGCGTGTAGACTGCGGGCTTGCTCGTCGAAAGGCACAAGTCCGTGATCGTTGTTGTTGCGCAGAAAGCTCGCGCACACGGCGGGAGATATGCCAAATAAATAGATCAACAACCAGGACCAGCGGCGGAAGTTTCGAATCAGATCCAGGTAACGACGGGTGATGTAGTCGACCGGCGCACCGCTGTCACCGTCGGCCTGTTGTGCCAGCGCCCACCATGCTTCGGGCATAGAAAAGTTGTAATGAATGCCCGCAATAGCCTGCATTAAGCGACCGTAGCGATAGCCCAACCCGACCCGGTAGGCGGTTTTCATCTTCGCAATATTGGAGCTGCCATAGCGGGCAACAGGGATATTGTCGTCACCCTCCAGCACGCAAGGCATGCTGGCAGCCCACAATAGCTCCTCACCAATTTCGCCGTAGGTGAACCGGTGCAGGTCATCGAGCTTCTGCAGGGTTTCGTCAATGGACGCAGATACTGGCGTTATAAACTCCAGTAAGGCCTCAGAATAGTCCGTGGTAATGAAATCATGGGTCAGAGCCGAACCCAGCGCAGCGGGGTGGGGCGTTTGCGCCAGCCTGCCGTTGGGCAGAATGCGAAGGCTTTCTTTCTCAAGGCCACGGCGAATGTTGGCAAGCAAAGGCGCCTGCTCCGCGCTAGACAGTTCAGCGAGGCGCCGCTGGTAACGTTGTGACAAACCGGCTCCCCTGACTGCCCCGGATGGCGTCGCCGCAAAGTGTAGGGTGGCGACGCAGCCATGACAAGGCTTGTAGAGGCGGCACCGCTACCTGCTCAGGCAGCCGTTTGTGCCTCGAGCACCTGGGCCAGTTGCTGGCAGGCGAAGTTCGAGTGCACCTGATCCGCCTGCCCCGTTGCTACCATCACTCGCGCCAGAATAAGCCCGAAGCGCAATCCTGCAAAAACGCAATAGTAGTCAAAGCTATCGGTTCCCATGCCCGTAATCGCCTGCCAGCGGGTAATCGTTTCTTCACGGCCGGGTAGACCCGGCAATCGTTCCACGCCCAGCCCGTCCGACAGGCAGCGATCGATGTAGTAGTACCAGGCCAAATCTTGAAGCGGGTCTCCGAGGGTTGCCATCTCCCAGTCAAGCACCGCGGCGACAGCGTTACAGTCCTCGGTGAAAATCATATTGCTGATGCGCGCGTCTCCCCAGCACAATTTGGTCACTTCGACGTCAGGCATGTTGGCATCCAGCCAGTCCAGAGCGGCGAGGCAGATGGCGTTGTCCTCGCCCTGCATGCCCCAGTCATGGTAGTCACGCCAATACTGCAGCTGTTGCTTCAGTGCATTACCGTCAGCATCGGACTCAAGCGCTGCGAGACCGAGGCTGCGGTAGTCCACTTGATGGAAATGGGCGAGAGTATCAATGCCTGCGAACCAGAGACGCTCGCGTTGCTCTGGACCGATATCGTGCATCATCCAGCCATCCATATTGTACGGCGGCATATCGGTCGGTATTCGCCCCTCGGTCTTCTTCATAACGTAGAAGGGCACCCCCAACACCTCCGAACTCTGTTCTAAGCCCAGCATGCGTGGCACCGGGACGCTAGTCTGCTTGCCCAGGGCGTCCATGATGTTGTACTGCAGACTCAGGTCGTAACTCGGAAACAGAGGTGCCTCTGTCTGCGGCTGTAGTCGGCCCACGCAGGCCTCAGTGCGCGCTTCGCCATCCATGTCATAGTGGATATCAAACATTAGCGTCACATTGGACATCCCGGTGGCCTCCGGAATACTCAGTTCAGAGATGCCGACGGGAAACCCACGTCTGTCGCTGAGCCAGGCTTCCAGACGTTGCCGCGTTGCGTCGATATCGTCTACCAGGGGGGTGGGGCGTTGGTCGTCCACGGCAGTACCTCACAGGTTTCTTTGCGTGTAGTGATCTTGAGTCGTGCAAGCCTAGGCCACGCCGGGGCGCGGTTCCAGTGGCGGTTCGTTGTAGCCCGCTTTAGATGTCGGTCGGACAATATTCTTGGACCGGAACTGTGGCCAGGGTTGTGGTAACAGACGCAGGCGCGAGCGCGGCGTTTTGCCCGCGGCGCAGAAGCTGCTAACGTTGGCATTGCTTTCACGGAAAAGTCGATGCACGCGGACAGGGGCATTTATGCGTATTTCTCAGTGGCTGGAAACACTGGCCAAGAATGAAGGGTCAGACCTCTATCTCTCCACCGGCGCGCCGCCCTGCGCCAAGTTTCAGGGCAAGCTGAAACCAATCAGCAAAGAAATTCTCAAGCCCGGAGAAATCAAAGACATCGCCTACGAGATCATGGACCCAACCCAGCAAGCGGAGTTCGAAACCGAGCTGGAGCAAAATCTCGCGATTTCCATCCCCAACGTCGGGCGTTTCCGCATCAACGTTTTTGTACAGCGTAATGAAGTCGGAATTGTCGCGCGGAATATCGTCACCACCATTCCCAACTGGCAGGATCTGAACTTACCACCCGTGTTGCTGGATGCGATCATGGCGAAGCGTGGTCTTATTCTGATGGTAGGCGCTACCGGCTCAGGTAAGTCGACCTCTCTGGCGGCATTAATCGATTACCGCAACAGCAACTCTGGCGGGCATATCATTACCATCGAAGATCCGGTGGAGTATGTGCATAAGCACAAGAAGTGCATTGTTAATCAGCGCGAAGTGGGGGTGGACACGCGCAACTGGCACGCGGCGCTGAAAAACACGCTGCGGCAGGCGCCGGATGTGATTTTGATTGGTGAGATCCGTGACCGGGAAACCATGGAGCACGCGCTCGCTTTTGCCGAGACTGGACATCTGGCGATTTCGACACTGCACGCCAATAATGCCAACCAGGCGCTGGATCGCATTATTAACTTCTTCCCCGAGGAGCGCCGGCCCCAGCTGTTGATGGATTTATCAGCTAACCTCCGTGCGTTCGTCTCCCAGCGTCTCATTCCCACGGTAGATGGCAAGCGCTGTGCAGCAATCGAGATCCTGCTGGGTACGCCGACAATTTCTGAATTGATCCTGCGCGGTGAGTTCGAGGGCATAAAAGAGATCATGGAAAAGTCCGGCGAACTGGGCATGCAGACTTTTGACGGCGCGCTGTTCAACTTGTTCCGTGAGGGCAAGATCAGTGAGGAAGAAGCGCTGAAGAACGCGGATTCTCAGAACAATGTCCGGCTCAAGATCAAGTTCGCCGGCGAGGGCGGGGGCGATGAGGAAGGTGGTGGTCTTAACCTCAGTCTGGAGCCGACCACTGATGAAGAGGAAGAAGACGGCATGATGCAGAGTGGCCCCGGCTAGTCAGCGGTGGCTGCGCAGCAAGCCGTCGACGATGCGTTCGAGGTGGGCGAGACTGGAGCACTCCGCAGCAATATGAGAGCAACTCTGATAGCGCGGCATTTCTGAATCGCCGCTGCCCCACATGACCCGCGCCTCGGGATTCAGCCAGATGACCTGGCGTGCCCGAGCGAAAATGCTCTGCATAATGTCCAGCCTTGGATCACCGTTATTGTTGCGCGCATCCCCCAGGATGATGACGGTCGTTTGGCTGTCGATGTCGTCCAGCGCCAGTTTGGCAAAATCGGCCAGGCTGCCACCGTAGTCGGTCGCGCCGCCGTACTGCCAGTTCACCAGCTCTACCGCCTTCTCAATACTGTGTTGGTCGAATAAATCGCTGACCTCGCCCAGGTGGCTTGAGAAGGCGAAGCTGCGAACTCGCGGCAGTACGTCGTACAGGTTGTATAGAAACATCAGCAGGAACTTGGCATAAGCTGCCACCGAACCAGAGACGTCGCAGATGGCGAGAATCTGTGGCTTGTTGCGATTCACCGCTTTCCAATGCAGGTCAAACAGAATGCCGTCATTGGGGATCCCCCGCCGCAGTGTTTTGCCCATATTGAGCTGGCCGCGTTTGGTGACCTTGCGCTTGCGGGCGTGGCGTGCCGCCAGCTTTTTCGCCATGCGGCGCACCAGTTCCTGAACCCGCTGGCTGTAGTGATGTTCGATGTTGTTGAGCTTCGCCCGCGCCAGCACCTCATCCATGAACTGGGCGTTGCGGCCCTGGGCGTGAAGCAGGTACTCGCGTTCCACATGGTCGCGCACCAGCTCACGAAGTCTATCCCGGTAGCTTTGCAGCTCGCCCAGGGCATCGCTCCCGGCATTTTCCAGCGTGACGACCGCGTCGCGAATATGACGCTCGCCCAATTCATCCAGAATACGTCGAGTAAACTGACCCTTCTGAGTAAACATTTCGATCTCAGGCAGGCCCACTGCGTCGCCGGCCTGAGCGATGGCCAGGGATAAGCCACTGCGGTCGTCAGTCTGGAGCATCTCCATCAGTGGCGTGTCGAGCTGCGCTGCTAGACCTGCATCAGCGGCCATCTCGCCGGCGAGGTCGAGGCTGCCGCCGCCTTCGCCATTGATTTCTGCCAGTGCAGCATCAGCATCCGCCAGTGCGCCGGCGTCCGCGCCCGGCAGAGCGGTCGCAGCATCGCTGCTGTCCGTCTCGCGTGCTTCAGGTAGCTGGTAGCTGAAGAACTGGTCGAAGCACTGCATGAAAGTTGCCTTTTCCTCCGCGCTCTTAGCGAGGCTGTGTGACAGACCTGCCCGCAGTGTTTCGCGGTCGGAATAGCCCAAACGCGTGACAACATCGACGGCGTCCAGAGATTCAGCGGGGGATATGCGCAGGTCGTGGCTGCGCAACACGTTAATAAAGCTGACCAGACGAGAGGGCATTAACTGCCGGTCAGCAGGCTGCGAAGCTCTGGCTCAGTGGCTTCGATGTCGTCCTGAAATTTCAGCAGAACGTTCAGTGTAGAGCGCACCAGATTCTCATCCAACTGCTCAGCGTGCAGCAACAGAAGGCTTCTCGCCCAGTCGATGGTTTCACTAATGGCCGGCACCTTTTTCAGGTCGAGCTGGCGCAGTGCATGCACGAAGGCCACCAGCTGTGCACGGAGATTGTCATCCACATCCGGCACTCGGGCGCGAATAATTCGCTCTTCCAGGCCCACCGAGGGAAACGGAATATAGAGATGCAGGCAGCGACGTTTGAGTGCATCAGAGATGTCCCGGGTGTTGTTGCTGGTTAGAAACACCAGCGGCGTCGCGGTTGCCCTGACCGTACCGATTTCAGGAATAGATACCTGGTAATCCGAGAGCAGTTCTAACAGCAGTGACTCAAACTCATAGTCAGATTTGTCGACCTCGTCAATCAGGAGGATGGCGCCCTCGGCGGATTGCATTGCCTTCAGCAGAGGGCGCGGTTCGAGGAAATCCTCTGAGTAAAAAATGTCACCGAAGTGATGCAGGCGCTCGACGGATTCCGCCAGGCCTTTAGCGCCCTGCAGCAAGTCTCCCAGCTTTTCTTTCAGTATCTGTGTGTAGAGCAGCTGCTTGCCGTACTTCCATTCGTATAGGGCTTTGGCTTCGTCCAGGCCTTCGTAGCACTGCAGGCGGATCAGGGGCAGGTCCAGCAAGGTGGCCGTGGTTTTAGCAAGCTCGGTTTTACCGACGCCAGGTGGCCCCTCTACCAGGATGGGCTTATGCAACTGGCAGGCGAGAAAGACCGCGGTGGCAATATCGTGACTGCAGATATAGCCATGGGACTCAAACCCCTCGATGATGACATCGGCTGAGGCGAGTTGGGGAAAATCTAGGGCTTTCACGGTCGTTCCTTGATGATGTGCTATCTGTACTTGTGCTAGCCGTACCTATAACCGGCATTTGCACCCGGTCATTGTAGCGGAAAGGCCGCACTGCATTAGCGCTAAGTACAGCCGTGTTTAGAAGCAGCGTTCTGCAGCACGCAGTGCGGCTGCATCCTGTGCATCGAAGAACTGAGCAACCGTGCGCTCGATGATATCGGCGACGGGTTCTACGGCGTCGATGAGTCCGGCGGATTGGCCAATCAGGGCGACGCTGGCTTCCAGGTCCCCGCCAAAATACAACTCCTGAATTTTGGGCAGGACCTGGGATCCGTCGGCGCCTTCGCGCAGTGCTGCGGTGGTGTCTGACTTGCGCGCCCGCACCGGAGGCAAACTGGCGTTGCTGACGAGCCAGGTGTCGGTATCGACCGCATCAACGATGGCCTGCTTGAAGTTGGCGTGCACCGGGCTTTCCGCGGCAGATACAAAACGTGTACCCATCTGAACACCCTCCGCGCCCGCGGCAAAGGCGGCAGCCATACCGACACCGTCACTGATGCCACCAGCAGCTACCATGGGAATATCACAACGCCTTCGAATGCCCTGCAGCAGCACCAGCAAGCCTACTGGATCCGGATTTTTGAAGCCGCCGCCTTCGGTGCCCTCGACAATAAGGCCATCAACGCCTGACTCCACCGCTTTCATTGCACTGCGTACGGTAGCGACTGAGTGATAGACCGTGATGCCTGCCTCCTTCAGCATGCCAATAAACTTGGCAGGATTGCCGGCGGAGGTCGTGACGAAGCGCACGCCATGATCGACTACAAAGCGCACCATGGTGTCATCGCGCAGGAACATCAGCGGCAGATTAACGCCGAAGGGCTTATCTGTAAGCTCTGCCATTGCGCGAATTTCGCGCTGGCAGTTCTCCGACTCGCCGGAAGACGTTTCAATGATGCCGAACCCGCCGGCGTTGCAGACCGCTGCGGCGAGCTGCGATCTGCCGATCCATCCCATGGGCGACTGTATGATGGGGTACTGACTGCCCAGGTGCTTTAAAACTCGATTCATGCGTAGCCTGCGGTTCCTTCGGGTGTTGTCGTTCTGACAGTGGTGTTGGTAATAGTGCTGTTAGTAGTAGTGCTATTAGTAGTGGTGTAGTTAGTAGTAGTAATAGTGGCGCTGACTGCGGTGCTGAATATAGCTGTGAACGCGCTCGCTCAGCCGCCGGTCGTGTTCATGAAGCGAACGATCTCCGGCTCGTCGTTCAGGTCGAAGTGGTGTTTTTCTGGCTTCAGGTCCATTGCTTTGACAATAGCGCGACGCAGCGCGTGGTCGTCGGACTGCGCGTTACGCAGAACGGCACGGAGATCGGCACTGTGCTCGTTACCAAGGCATAGCAACAAGCGGCCCTCGACGGTGACCCTGACCCGGTTGCACAGGTGGCAGAAGTTGTGACTGTGGGGAGAGATGAAGCCCAGCATTGAAGACTGTCCATCAATCTGCCAGTAACGGGAAGGCCCTCCCGTGTTGACGTCTGTCTCGCTAAGCGCGTAGCGCTGGCCAATGATCTCGCGCACTTCCGCACTGGAGCAGAAGGTAAGCGCGCGGTCATGGTCGTCAATCAAGCCCAGCGGCATCTCCTCGATGAAGGTGAGATCCAGCCCTCTCGCCACAGCGAATTCCACCAGGTCGAGAATTTCATCGTCATTGCGCCCCTTGAGAATCACCGCGTTGAGTTTGATCCGCTCGAAGCCTGCAGCGATAGCCGCATCAATCCCGGCGATGACGCGCGCCAGATCGCCGGTGCGTGTGATGCGCTTGAATTTTGCAGGGTCCAGGCTGTCGATGCTGATGTTAAGGCGGTTGATGCCGGCTGATCGGAGCGGACAGGCGAAACGCTTGAGCTGAGAGCCATTCGTCGTCATCACCAATTGCTCCAGACCCGGCAGGCGGCCCAGCGCTTCCACCAGGTGCAGAATATTTTGTCGAACCAGCGGTTCGCCGCCGGTGAGACGAATCTTCTTCACGCCGAGTTCAACGAAGGCACGTCCGACACGCGCCAGTTCTTCCAGACTGAGAATGTCTGCGCGTGGCGCAAAGGTCATGTCCTCCGCCATGCAGTAGACACAGCGAAAATCACAGCGATCCGTGACTGAGAGGCGAACATAGTCAACGCGACGGCCGAAGCGGTCCACCAGCGAGGGAAGATATTCCATGGCGACGGATTCTACTGCGAGGATGTTATCGTGAACAGTCGAACGGCAGTGGGTACACTACGGCCCGTGCTCAGTCGATATATGACCGGACTGTCGCGCTGCAAGCTTTGCAAGGAGATCACCAATGGGTAGCCGTCTTGAAGGCAGGCGAATTCTGCTAACCCAGGCACAAGAGTATATGGGGCCTGCATTCAGCCAGGCCTTTCGCGATGAAGGGGCCGAGGTGATTGAGGACAATCGCGACATGGCACAACCCGCGTCGGCCGATGAAGCACTGGCTGACGCGGGCGTTATCGACGTATTGGTGGCGAATCTTGCTGCGCCGGCCGACGCAGATTACGCCGTGAAGGTGTCGGATGAGCGCTGGGCGCGGCTATTCGATGCACTGGTCCACCCACTGCACAGGCTTGTGCGCGGTGCGCTGCCGGCGATGATAGAACGACGAGCCGGCAAAATACTGGTGGTCGGCAGCGCTACGGGTCTGCGCGCAGCTCCAGGAACCGCACCTTACAGTGCGGCACGGGCTGCGCAGGTGGGATACGTGCGCAGTGTCGGCGTAGAGGCTGCGCGGTTCAACGTGCAGATTAATCTTATTGCACAGCACTTCGTTGAAAATCCTGCCTACTTCTCTGAGGCATTTCAGCAAACTGAGGCTTTCGCCGGGCTCATGAAAGAGGTGCCAGTAGGGAGGCTGGCGCGCGCTGAAGAAGACGCGGCGCTGGCGGTATTTCTGGCATCCAACGAATCTGACTTTTTCGTGGGCCAGGCTATCCCCTTTGCGGGCGGCTGGGTGTCATAGCTGTGAACCGGCTTTTGCAGAACTAACGGATGGTACGCCAACTTGCTCTGTTCGCTGGCCCGGCGCTGGGGCTGGGGCTTGCAGTATTCGCACTGCGAGCGGGCCTGGGCCACGATATTGCTGTAACGGTGACGATAACGCTGTGGTGCGTGGTGTGGTGGATCTTTGAACCGGTTCCTATTCCTGTCACCTCTCTACTCCCCATGGCACTGCTACCACTGCTGGGTGTATTAACCCCTACTGAGGTCGGCGCAGCCTACGGGAGTCCACTCATTCTGCTGCTGCTGGGCGGTTTCATTCTTTCGCGCGCGATGGAGCATAGCGGCGCACACCGGCGTCTGGCACTCAACATGATGCGCTTGTTCGGAGCCCATAGCGATCGTCGCCTGGTGTTTGGCTTTATGGCGGCCTCGGCGCTGCTGAGCATGTGGATTTCCAACACGGCGACGACGCTGATGCTGCTGCCGGTTGCCCTGGCAATTCTTGAAAAGGCGCGTGATAGCCTGGCGGTACCGCTGCTGTTGGGCATGGCGTATTCAGCCAGCGTAGGCGGTCTGGCAACCCCGATAGGAACGCCTGCCAATCTTGTCTTTATGCAGGTTTATCGAGAGACCACCGGCATTGAGGTGCCGTTTTCCCAATGGATGAGTTGGGGGCTGCCGGTGGTGCTGATTATGGTGCCTCTTATTGGGCTCTGGCTTACCCGCAAATTGAGCGGCAGCAGTCAAGTCGACTTGCCTGCGACTGGTCGTTGGCGATCAGAGGAGAAGCGGGTAATGGTGGTATTTGCCATCACCGCCCTGGCCTGGGTTACCCGCACTGAGCCCTTCGGCGGCTGGCGAGCCTGGTTGGATTTGCCTGGCGCGAACGATGCATCCGTAGCGCTGCTGGCGGTCGTTCTGATGTTTGTGGTGCCGAATGGAAACGGCGGCAAGCTGCTGACCTGGGACAAGGCGGTAGCTATTCCCTGGGGGGTGCTGCTGTTGTTTGCGGGTGGAATCTGCCTGGCAAAAGCCTTTGTTGGCTCCGGTTTGAGCGGCTTATTGGGCGAGTGGCTGGTGACGCTAAGCAACTTACCGGTATGGCTTCTGGTTGGCATTATCTGCCTGGTAGTGACCTTTCTCACCGAGACGACCAGCAACACCGCATCCACGACTTTGCTGATGCCAATACTGGCCGCCGCGGGCGTTGCCGCAGGCATCGCACCGGAAATATTAATGGTGCCAGCGGCGATGACAGCGAGCTGTGCCTTTATGCTTCCCGTTGCCACCGCACCGAACACTGTCGTGTACGGCAGCAACCTGATTTCCGTCGCGCGTATGGTGAGAGAGGGCTTTGTGCTAAACCTGATTGGGGTGTTCGTCGTGGCTTCCGTCTGTCTGTGGCGTCTCGCGGGGTAACAATCAGCTCGGTTAGGGCCGGGCCGCGCAGGCCACGCTGCCTGCATTAACGCATCACAGATGAAACTGTTGCCCGACCAGGTCCTCTGACAGCGCCCAGAGCTTTTCTGCCGACGCCTCGTCCAATGCCCAGCTGCGCACGCCCTCTGCGGCATTTTCCTCGTCATTGATAGCTGAAATACGGCAGTCCTCAAGGTAAATGCCACCTTTTCCCTCAAGCTCAGGGGCGGTCGCTGCATAAACTGAAGTTGCGGCACCTGCAGGAATGCTTTTCTGCCTCATGTCGCCCAGGCGTTTGCCGCGCTCCGCGAGCATCTGCCGGTCCTCATCCAGCATGTGCCGGGACAGCTCTGTTTCTATAACTCCTGGGTGCACAGCAAAAACTCGCACATCGCGGCCGCGCAGCCGTTTGTCCAGGGCGACTGTGAAAAGCACATTAGCAGTTTTGGACTGCGCATAGGCCACCCACTTTTGATAGTCGCGGTAGTGAAAGTCTAGATCGTCAAAATCGACGCCGGCCATGTGGTGCGCCCGAGAGCTCACGTTCACCACGCGGGCGGGCGCGCCCTTCAGAAGCGCCGGCGCCAGCAGGTTAGTGAACAAAAAATGCCCTATGTGATTGGTGCCGAATTGCAGCTCAAATCCGTCCTCGGTGACACCCTGCGGGCAGGCCATTATGCCAGCATTGTTGATCAATACATTCAGGTCGGAGTGCTGGCTGAGATAGGCGTCAGCACACCGACGCACGCTGTCCAGTGAGGCCAGATCCAGGGGTAATACATCGACTGCAGGATTGCCCGTGCTATCGCGAATGGTCTGAGCGACCTCCTCACCGCGTATCATATCTCTAGCGGTCATAGTCACCGCGGCACCGTGCGCTGCCAGAGCTCTGACTGTCTCGATACCTAGTCCAGCGGTAACCCCTGTGACCAGGGCGCGTAGACCGGCGAGGTTTATGCCAGCAAGCACTTCATCAGCTGTGCTGTCGTGGCCAAAACCGTCTCGTGCGGGAATGCTTTCACTGTTAACCATAGTGTGGGTTCTCGTTAGCTCGTTGTTCGTTCATTCGGTCGGTCGTTTGTTCGTTCATGCATGCGCTCGAAGTTACAGTCCCCCGGTGCGCCGCACCAATTTAATGCGCAATGCTCTCCTCAGGGGCAGCTCCCAAAGTTTGATTTAGATCAATTTTTGACCAGGTTTTGACTAAGATCGGTTTTTCCTTATCTGCCTGGCTATTGCAAATTGTTAATAGTTGGTATTTCGAATTACTGGCACGGTGAGATTTCATTGTGTTCATTTCTTCTCAATCCCAGACGAGTCATGAGGTCCGCCGTATCCTAAGGCCTGCAATTTCGACTTGGCAACACAAATAAACACTTCGTAAAAATCGAATCCAGAATCCTGCTGGCACGGCGCTTGCTGAGTAACAAGAGCTACGGACAGTAGCGACAGGTTTGCCCTCTACTGAACCATTCGAGGGAGCCTGAGTGGTTAACACCCAAATACACAAATAGTAAGTGAGACAGCGATCCGCTCGCGCGGCGCACAGGAGGACAAAATATGAAGCAGCAACTCATCTGGAAGGGAATGCTTCCCGTTGCTATTACTGGCGCACTGGCACTGGCCCCAACGGCTGTTATGGCCCAGGAGATGGAGGAGGAAGACAAGGCTTCTTACACCATCGCGCTGAACCAGGATACCTTCTTTGGCTTCTACCCGACGTTCAACGGCCTTTACAAGCTGAAGGACAACATGGACTTCTCGTTCTACGGTATTTTCTGGACCAGTGACGGCCTCGGCGGCGGCGCAGGTAACGATCTGTGGACTGAGTTCGGTGCGGGCGTAAACATGCACTTTATGGATGACAAGCTTACGGTGAAGCCGCAGCTCGGCATTACCAATGGTCTGCTGCAGTCTGGTGGCGCTGAAGACGATGGGAACACCGGCGCGAATTTCGCAGATGGCGTTGTTCCGAACCTGACGATCAACTATAGCGACGAAAACTGGGAAGCCGAGTTCTATGGCGGCTACTACCTGGCGGCTCGCAACCGTGATGACGATGGCTCGGGCCTGGACTTCATCCACACCTGGGTGAACGGTGGTTACAAGATCAATTCAATTTGGTCTGTGGGCGCCCACTGGGAATACCTGGAGCTGGCTCGCGTCGAGGGTGGCAATGACGCAGTGCTGTACGAGTGGCTCGGTCTGTACACCCAATTCTCACTGCCGAATGGCATGTTTGCTCGCTTTACAGCGGGCGACCAGATGGACGACGAAAGCGGTGAAGTTGGTGACTTTTACAAAATGGCAGTGGGCTTTTCTTTCTAAGCCGCTTCATTTTGTCTCCCGTTCGGCGCCCACAGGGCGCCGCTTTTTCACAGAACGGGAGCACCTAAGGACCATTAGGCAAAAGGCCCCGCAGTGCGGGGCCTTTTTTTGTGTCACTGTCTGACGCGCTCGCCAGACATCAGCGCTGACTGCGATTTACAAATGTTCCATGATCGCTTCGGCTGAACTGACCTCAATGCCTGCACCGGGCTCCACGGCGAGATGTGTGACAACGCCATCCTCTGCGATCAGCGCGAAGCGCTGACTTCGTGTTCCCATGCCGAATCCGCTGCCGTCCAGCTCCAGGCCCAGCGCAGCTGCAAACTCGCCGTTACCATCTGCCAGCATCAAGATCTCTGAGGCGTTCTGAGCTTCGCCCCAGGCACCCATTACAAACGCATCATTTACAGACATGCAGACAATGCTATCGACACCCATGGCCTTAATTTTGTCGGCATTCACCACGAAGCCAGGTAGATGCGTCATCGAGCAACCTGGCGTAAAGGCTCCGGGAACCGCGAACAGAACAACTTTTTTGCCGCTGAAAATATCGTCCGTGCTGATGCCCTCTGGACCCTGTGTGCCCATGGTGTGCAGTGAAACGCTGGGAATCTTGTCGCCGACTTGAATGCTCATGTTAGTCTCCGAATATCAAAAAAGGCCGCAGGAATCGCGGTAAGTCGGTCGGGAGTATAGACGCAAATCGCGTCCTGAAAACATGATCAGGCGTGTCGCTGTGATCATCACTACGACATTATCTATGAACTGTCCGCTCTGCGATGCCGAAAACCACCACGAATATCACCGCGACAAACGCCGGAGCTACCGGCAATGCCATGTCTGCAAACTGGTCTTCGTGCCCGGCTGCCACTATTTGACAGCGGCAGCGGAGCGCGCCGAGTACCTGCTGCATGAGAACGCTGTCGATGACCCAGGCTATCGACGGTTTCTGTCGCGCCTCGCAGTGCCTCTGCTGGCGCGCCTCCCCGCTGAATCGGAGGGTCTGGACTTTGGCTGTGGCCCGGGTCCAGCCCTGGCAGCTATGTTGCGCGAGGCGGGACAT
>JBCDKJ010000048.1:0-27247 GCA_038746745.1 Pseudomonadota bacterium | reverse complement strand
CAGCTATTGCAACCCGACGCCGACGCTCTGGCAACGCTGATCAAGGAGACGGCAGCCTTCACCGAGGAAACCCGCGCCGAGCTGCGCGAGGGCCGAGACAAACTCCTTGAGAGAAACTCCTGTAAACACGAAGAAGCAACGGCTTTGATCAACGGCATCCGCGAAGCGGAAGCCAGTGACGCACTGCGTGAATACCTTGAGCAGCTCTGCGATAGCTATGGGGTAGAAACCGAATACCATTCAGAACACGCGCTGGTACTGCGACCCACCGACCATATGCTCACAGGTCACTTCCCGGGCCTGGAAGAAGAAGGCACCACCATTACCTTCAATCGTGAGCAGGCCCTGGCCCGCGAAGACATGCAGTTCCTTACCTGGGAGCACCCCATCGCAGTAGAGGCGATGGAGATGGTCACCAGCACTGAGCTTGGCAACGCGGCCATCGCCACGCTGTCGCTTAAAGGCGTGCCGCCGGCCACGCTATTGCTGGAAAGCCTGTATTGCATCAACTGCGTGGCACCGCGCGAGCTGGGTGTGGACCGTTTTCTGCCAGTTTCGCCGATGCGTTTGCTGGTGGACAGCCGGGGCAAGGACCTGTCTTCGATCATGCCCCATGCACGCTTGAATGCCTTGTGCGAGAAGGTCAAAAAGCCCGTCGCTCTGCAGATCATCAAGCAGGTCAGAGAGCAGGTCGAGGACAAGATGCGGTTCGCTGCATCACTGGCAGAGCAGCAACGTGCGGATATCCTGCAGAACGCTGAAACGCGCATGCGCGCAGAACTGGGCGCTGAGCTTACCCGCCTCCAGGCACTGCGGGAAGTAAACTCCTCGATTCGCGCCGAAGAGATTGAGCATCTGGCTCACCGCATCGAAGAGTGCGCCGCCCACATCAGCCATGCCAACCTGCAAATGCAAGGCCTTCGTCTCATCGTCACTACGTGACGATGCTAGAGAATACTAAAGGTGCTCCGACATTCCCGCTGCGGGTCGAATACCTGTACCTGCTGATCGCCCCGACAGCGCTACCATACGCCGACAATAACAGAGCAGGGTAGTCAGCATGAGTGCATCAGAGCGAATATTGAACAAGGCGGGCATGGGCATCTCCAGCGGTCTGCCATTGGAGGCCAGCGACGGTGACCTTGAGGCGTTGCGCGGGAACATTCAGCATCTGATGGATCTGGAGGCGATTCGACAGCTTAAGTACGCCTACTTTCGCTGCATAGACACAGCTAATCTCGAAGAGTTGGCCACCCTCTTTCATGACGATGTACTGGTGCACTTTAAAGGCGGGAACTACGAGTGGAACCTGACCGGTAAGCAAGCGTACCTGGACAATATCGGAGGTGCCTTTACCAGCAAGGCCGTAGGGCATCACAACGGACACCACCCGGAGATTCAGATGCAAAGCACCACGGAGGCCACCGGCATCTGGTATCTGGCCGACCACATGTGGATCACGGAGCACGATTTCTATACCTATGGCACTGCGCTGTACTGGGACCGTTACGTGAAACTGGACGGTCGCTGGCTGATCTGCGAAACCTGCTACGAGAGGCTCTATGAAGTGAACAAGCAGGAACCCTCCCCCGCTTTCAGCGCCCACTACCTCGCTCGCGCTGGCGCCTGAGCGGCGACACCTGGCGTCCCGGCAGGGCTTCGACCACAAGGGATGTCCTTTATCTCGCCCGGTGTTGGAGCGGGTGATACTATCTGCCGCTTATGGTGAAAAAACTCCCCACCAAGGCCGAGCTACGCGCCGAGCTGGAACAGGAAACGCGACGTTACCTGGACAAAGGCGGTGCTGTGCAGGAGATACCCCGAGGAACCTCCGGTTCCGACGCCGGCAATCCGATAAACTTTCGCTCAAGCAGCCTTTTTAACGATCCCCCCAGCACTCGTACCTTGGTGCCGGAGGTGGTGGCCGCGATTGAGAGTCGCCGCAACCAACTCAAGCGCAACAAGCGTGCTGTACCGAAGCGGAGTCAGTTGCGAAGACCGCGGCGGAAAACGGTGTATGACGATTTTGGCGAACCAATTCGGAAGGTATGGGTGGAAGACTAGCTGGCACGACGTGGGTCAGGCGGATGCGAATGCGCTACCAGCAGCTGTTTGAAATTATTAAATTTTTCCGATCTTGTTCATCCATTGTAGAGTTTATTCCGTAAACCTTGATATGAAGCCAAACATTAGCCCCTTCGAGCGTGTGTTTCGCACTCTTCTGGGCTTGCTACTGGCGTTAATCGCACTGAGCCAGCCCGAAATTGGACTGCTGGAAATCGTCGCTCTCATCGCAGCCGCCTTTCTCATTTTGAACGGCGTCTATGCCCATTGCTACCTGTGGCGGTGGCTGGGACTCAACACAGCTCAAAATGATATTGAGCTGTGCAACCGCACCCTGCGTAAAAGAGACTGACAGCAACGGCTGTCACCGCTGCGCGCAGCGACTCAAACTCAAACCGTTAACTGTTTCAGCCATACGAGGCATGACAATGATTTCCTTGCGCTCTCTAATTTTGTCACTAACAGCATTAGGCGCACTGCTGGCGCTACCCAGCACCGCCGCCGCCAACTGCCCCGCGGTCCTCGATCACGACATGAAAAAATTGCGTTCGCGCGAATCCGTTAACCTCTGCGAGGCCTACGCAGGCAAGCCAGTGCTTGTTATCAATACAGCCAGCCACTGCGGCTACACACCCCAGTTCAAGGGCCTTGAAGCGCTGCACCAGGAATACAAGGACAAGGGGCTGGTGGTAGCCGGATTCCCATCAGATTCCTTCAATCAAGAAGCAGACAGCGCTGAGAAAACCGCAGAGATTTGCTACATGAACTACGGCGTCACTTTTGACATGTACTCGGAAATCCCTGTGAAAGGCAGTAATGCCCATCCGATGTTTGCTCAGTTGGCCGAAGCCAAGGGAGCCCCGCGCTGGAACTTTAACAAGTACCTGATCGATAGCGACGGTGCTGTTGTCGCTAAGTGGGGTAGCAACACAACGCCCGACAGCGACGAGTTGCGCAGCGCTATCGAAAGCGCGCTAGCTGCCGAATAACCCGGTAGCGAGAACGCAGACTTTCGTCGACCCGTTGACGGAACACGTCATGCTGTCTGTCAGCGGCGAGGAAATCGCTGCCATGGACGACCGCTATCGGGTGTTTTTCGTCAACGCTTTGTCGGGCCTGAAGCCTGCACACCTTATCGGCACCACCAACGCTGAGGGCCAGACCAATCTAGCCCTGTTCAATTCTGTAGTGCATATCGGCGCGAATCCGCCGCTGCTGGGCATGATCAGCCGCCCGCACAGCGTGCCCCGGCATACCCTTGAAAACATTCACGCTACAGGTTACTTCAGCATCAATCACGTGCGTGCCGATTTTTTTGAGGCAGCCCATCAAACGACTGCGCGTTATGACGAATCTGAGTTTGATGCAGTTGGGCTGACGGCCAGCGACGGAGAAATCCCGGCACCCTACGTGGCAGAGAGTGGCATCTGTATTGGGCTTAAGCACCGCGAAACCGTTGATCTCAGCATCAACGGCACCCACCTCGTCATCGGTGAAGTGGTAGAAGTAAGGCTACCCGAAGACTGCCTTGGCGAGGACGGAGCGATCGATCTTGGCAAGGCTGGCAGTATTGCCGTAGCAGGACTGGACCATTACTACGCTGCGACGCCGCTGGGTCGCATGGCCTACGCCAAGCCCCATCGGCCGCCTCGACGGATTGAGAGCGACAGCGCCTGACGCTCGTCGGACTTATATGCCGTAGCGACGCTGTAACATGGCAAAGAAGGCCGGACCGTTCGCTTCCTGGTCAGCATCGATCTTCTTCGAAATATCCATCTCGTCCATACGCTCAAGCCATGCGGGCATGCCATCAATCTCTGCGGCGATGTCCCAGCTGAGCTTCTCGTGACCGATCAGCGCAGACACCTTCATCACGTAGCGAACGTAAATATCCGCCATTGTCATGGTTTCCCCTGCGATCCAGGGGCTGAATGCACAGATGCGATTCATGCCGCCTATACCGCGTTGCACCATCTCCCTGACTTCTGTCGCCAGTGGCTCGGGGGCGTCTGCACCCATAAACATGAACGGAATCAGGCGACGGCATGCCAGCTCGAGATAGCACTCGGAGACTTTCATGATCTGCCTGATGCGGGCGCGACCGTCTGCATCTTCCGGATACAGAGGCGGCTGTGGGTGCACCTCCTCGATGTAATCACAGCACACTGAACTCTCGCTGAGATGGAAACCGTTTTCCGTGGTTATCGCCGGAACCTTCCCCAGGGGACTGACATCCAGGTAGGCGGGGTCATCGCCAAACTGTTCGTCTTCGGTGAACTCGATACCCTTGTAGAGTAATACGTGCTTTACCACGTTGTAATAGTTGCTGTAGGAAAAGCCGTGCAAAGTCATCATGCTGGTGCGCTCCGACGTATCAAGTGTGTATTAAAAGAAACTCTCGCGGCGCGAAGTATGAACGATACATCGACACCAGACACCCTGTTTTACGATGGCAACTGCCCCCTGTGTATGCGGGAGGTACGCCTGCTTACGCGTATCGCGGGCCCCGGCCTTGCCCTGGTCGATCTGCACCAGGTCGCCGATGAGCCCGGTGCACCTACCCGCCTGGAGAAGCTCACTACGCTGCATTTACTGAGCGCAGAGGGTCGCTGGCTCACTGGCGTGGATGCTACGGTCCAGGCCTGGGCGCACACTCGCTGGGGAACTCTTTTCAAAATCCTGCGCTGGCCTTTACTGGGGCCTGTCGCTGACCGCGTGTACGCCTACTGGGCCCGCAAACGGTACCGCAGGCTCTATGGCTGCGGCGAGTGCGCATAGCAATGACAGAACTGGAGTCGCTGCTGGTTCGCTACCCGCGCTGGGTAGCGCTGACAGGGGCAGGCATTTCTGCCGGTTCCGGCATCCCAACCTATCGTAACGATCGCGGGGAATGGCAGCGCAGCGACCCCATTCAACACCAGGACTTTCTCACCCAGGAAGCCTCACGACGGCGCTACTGGGCGCGCAGTATGGCGGGCTGGACCTACGTTGCCGCTTCAAAGCCAAACCTGGCGCATATTGCGCTGGCTCGTTTGGAGGCGACCGGGCACATCACCTTACTTGCTACACAAAACGTCGATCGACTGCATCAGGCCGCTGGGCACCAGCGGGTGGTAGATCTGCACGGACGACTAGACCGCGTGTGTTGCCTGAACTGCAACGCCACGCTGAGCCGCGCTGCGCTGCAGCAGGAACTTGCCGAACTGAACGCAGGTTGGCACCAGACCATTATCGATATACGCCCGGATGGCGACGCCGAAGTAGACGACGCCATCGTGGACTCAATGCAGGTACCACCCTGCAAGGCCTGCGGTGGCACTCTGATGCCCGATGTCGTTTTCTTTGGCGGCACCGTGCCAAAACCCCGCGTGGAAGCCATCACCACCGCCATCAATGAAGCCGATGCCTTGCTGGTAGCGGGTTCGTCGCTGACCGTATTTTCTGGCTTTCGCTTCGTGCGGATGGCTCACAAGGCCGGTAAGCCCGTCATTATTGTGAACCGGGGACACACTCGCGGCGATGACCTGGCAACTCTCAAAATCGAGGCTGACGCAGGTCCGGTGCTCGATCAACTGGCTAACAGTGCTGGCAGTGCCTCTGCCAGCGTGGGGTAGCGAAATGCAAAGCCCGATGCCTGCAGGCGCGCCGGTTGCACGCGCTGGCCTGTGAGCAATAGCTCGTCTGCCAGTTCGCCCAGCGCCAGGCGCATTAGCAGACCGGGCACTGGCAGGGTGATAAACGCACTTTTCTCTGCAGCGAGGGCATCGCAAAACTGTCGATTAGTCACAGGCTCCGGTGCCGTGAGGTTATAGGCTCCACTGGCGTCGTCGTGATTAAGCAGAAACAGCATAGCTGCGACCACATCTTCGCGATGCACCCAACTCAGCCATTGACCTCCTGTTCCCAGATACGTCGCCACACCGAACTGCACACTTTGCTGCAACTGTTCAAACGCACCGCCGTCCGTATCCAGAACCACCCCCAGCCGTAGCACGCAAACGCGGGTGCCCAGCGCGGAAAACCTGTCTGCTTCTGCCTCCCAGGCGACGCAAAGCTGATGAGAAAAACAGTCAACTGCAGCCGCGTTTTCATCCAATGGGGTATGGTCCTGCGGACCGTAGAAGCCGATCGCAGAGGCGCTCAGCAAAACGCGGGGGGCAGTGTCCAGCCGCTGTGCCAGTGCTCTCAGCTCGCGGGTAGTGTCAATTCGGCTGTTGATCAGGGCTTGCTTGCGAGCCGCCGTCCAGCGTCCTTCAGCGATACTCTCGCCGGCAAGATTGATAAAGGCATCAAGGTGCTCATCGCCCGCAAGGGAGTCCAGAGCCTGCACGTATCGCACCGAATCGTTGCTTTCCAACCCGCTTTGGCGCGTCAGCACCACAACACTGTGCCCCTGGTCCAGCAGCTGCCGCACCAGCACCCGCCCTATAAAGCCCGTACCACCGGTTATCAATACGTTCATACCCGATAGCTACGCCTGCTCGGGTGCGCGAGATCAGTGATCGAAAGCCGCAGCTCTGGCGTATTTTGTTCATACTCTGTAGACACCGATATCCGCATGACAACGCTTCAACAAACCATTGAGATAGCGCGGCCTGTACGCGAAGTCTTCACTTACATCTCCGACTTTTCCACGTGCGTCGAATGGGATGCAACGGCCATCCATACCGAGCGCCTGGATCAGCAGCCCATCGGCATAGGGAGCCGCTTCAAAGTGGTGTGCGAGGCGCCCGTGGGCAACCTGCCATTGGAGTACGAGATCGTCGAATACGAACAGGACAGCAAGGTAGTGCTGATCGGGCGCGGCCGCTTTTTTGAAGTGGAAGACACCATTCTGTTTTCGGCAACAGACACGGGCTGTGAAGTCGATTACACGGCTGTGTTTACCTGGAAGCCCTGGTTGGAGAACCTCAGCAAGAAGATGCAGCCCGGGCTTGAGCGCATGGGCTATGCCTCCGTGCAGAAAGGCATGAAAGCTGCTTTAGAAGACAACTATGATCCACCGGAAATCTCAACAGAGAATGCTCGCGCGGATCGCTTCGTCCCTACCGCACTATCGCGTTTTACCAAGCGCGGCTACAAGCGTGGTATGAAGAAACTGTTTAACCCCATGTCCGCCTACATGGGCGACAAGCACGTGGTGTTGACCGGCGCAACGTCGGGCCTCGGTAAAGCCAGCGCTGAGTTTCTAGCCTACAAAGGCGCTAGTCTCACGCTGGTCGTGCGTAACAAGAAGAAAGCGGACGCGCTGGTCAAACAACTCAAGACAAAGACGGGTAATCAAAAGATTCGTGCCGAAATTGCAGACCTCAGCCTGATGGCCGATGTCGACAAGGTTGTCTCGCGGCTGACCAAGGCAGGGACTCCCGTCGATGTACTCATCAACAATGCCGGCGCACTGTTTAACCCCAGAGGCGAGACGTCAGAAGGCCTGGAGCAGAGCTTTGCACTGTTATTGCTGGGTCCGTATCGACTGACTGAGGGGCTGCACCCCCTCCTCAAAGCTGCGTCCAAAGCGCGCGGCGAGGCGCGTATGATTAACGTTGTCTCCGGCGGTATGTACAGCCAGAAGCTGCGGGTCTGGGATTTAGAGAACAAGGAAGACAAATACTCGGGCTCTGTGGCTTACGCCCGCTGCAAGCGCGCACTGATGATCAAGACAGAGCAATGGGCAGAAGACTGGGCCGCCGACAACATCGTGGTCAATGCCATGCACCCGGGTTGGGCTGATACCCCGGGCGTGGAGTCTGCGCTGCCCGAGTTCCATAAGCTGACCCGCCTGGTGTTGCGCACACCCGAGGAAGGTGCAGACACCATCAACTGGTTGTCGATCGCCACTGAAGCGGGCAAGGTGAGCGGCAAACTGTTTCTGGACCGGGAACCCCGCAGGACCCATCTCACTGATGCCACCCGCGAGTCAGAGGAGTCCAGGGAAACGCTGCGCAACACGCTGGCACAGTGGGGCCAGCTAGCGGATGAGGAAGCCGCCTAGGCACCCTGGCGAGTAACAGGAAGTTGGCGAACAAATAGCTGTACTGTCCTCGCAACACTGCGTGTCTGAGCGGTTCTCTACCGGCCTCGCTTTCAGTAACATCATCGCTTATTACGGAAGCACCACTAGCTAGTCGGCAGGAGTACCTGGGTATGAGCGAGGCTATTACGCCGTTTTCCATCGACATCCACGGCGACCCGCTGGACGATTTGAAACAGCGCCTGGGCAACACCCGCTGGCCGGAAAAGGAAGTGGTAGACGACTGGACTCAGGGCATTCCTCTCGCCTACACGCAGGAACTGGCTCAGTACTGGGAGTACCAATACGACTGGAAGATCTGGGAAGCCAAGCTCAATCGCTGGAATCCCTGCATGACGAAGATCGAAGGCATCGATATTCACTTCCTGCACGTCGAGAGTCCGCGCGAAGACGCGCTGCCGCTGATCATGACCCACGGCTGGCCAGGCTCTATCGTTGAGTTCCATAAAGTTATTGACCCGTTAACCAACCCACCCGAGGGCGACATCGCCTTCCACCTTGTCGTTCCCAGCTTGCCGGGCTACGGCTTTTCCGGCAAGCCAGCAGCGCCCGGCACATCAGCAGAGAAAATCGCCAGCATGTGGGGACAGCTCATGGCGCGCCTGGGTTACGACCGCTATGTGGCACAAGGTGGCGACTGGGGAGCGCTGGTGACGCAGTGCATGGGCGTCAGCGAAACCCGGCACTGCGCCGGCATCCACATCAACATGCCGATCTGCCCGCCCGATGAAGAAGGCCTGCAGGATATGACAGACTTTGAGAAAGAGGCGCTGGCGGGCCTGGACCACTACAGCCAGTGGGATTCCGGCTATAGCAAACAGCAGAGCACACGACCTCAGACTCTCGGGTATAGCCTCGCTGATTCACCGGTGGGACAAATGGCCTGGATCGTTGAAAAGTTCTGGAGTTGGATGGACTGCGACGGGCACCCTGAAAACGTGCTCAGCAAAGATGAATTGCTCGACAATGTGATGATGTACTGGCTCACCAATAGCGCCGCCTCGTCAGCACGGCTGTACTGGGAAAGCTTTAACAAGCCCAACCTTGAACAGATTCATATGCCTGTCGGCGCTTCCATCTTCCCCAAGGAAATATTCCGCAGCAGCCGCCGCTGGGCCGAAAAGCGCTTTACCAATATCATTCACTGGTCACAGCTCGACAAGGGTGGCCACTTCGCTGCGTTCGAGCAACCGGAGACCTTTGTGCAGGAAATTCGGGCCTGCTTTAGCCAGCTTTAGGCCGCCTTAGCTGGGTCTCGCTTACTCGAGCCAGGGATGCCCAGCCTTTCGACGACGCGACGCAGTCGCGAGCCAGCCGGCAGAACTTCGTTGAAAACGCCAGAAAGCTCTAGGAATTCCCTCGAAAAGGGTTCCTCGTAAGTACTTGTACTTACAAACGCTAGTACTTCACTACATAATCTATAGTTTTCCAATTGCCCCGCTTCCTGCTTTTCCCTAAAGTCGAAAAGGCATCGCGCGTTAAATCGGCATATTTCGAATAACGTCGGAGAGGTCGCTGTGTCGAGAGGGCATGGCGCGGGTAGTTTCATTTAGGGACAACGCCAGGCATGCCAACACTGGGTGAACTCGCCAAGCAGGAATTCGTCAAGGACGTCGTGGCCATGGGTATCTTTGGTATCGTGGCGGCCCTGATTTTCCTGGGCATCCAGGGCTTCTATAGCGATGCCGAGGGCAAGCAGATGGAGCGCGAAGCGGCCTTCGATCTAGAGATCCGCTTTATGACCGACGGTGGCAACCGCATCAAGGACAACTTCGCCAACTACGTCGCGGGTGTATCTGAGGTGGTAACCCAGGGCGTACCGCCCGATCGGGAGACTCGCAAGGATATTCTCGCAGCCTCCTCCATCATACGCACCGAAGTTGCCATACTTTCTGAGTACGACATCAAGTTGAAAGTCCGTGGCGACCTGCTGGTTAAACGCATGGATGCCCTCAGCGATAACATCAGCAGCTACTCACGGTCGGAACTGCTCGAATACCAGCAGCAGCTCATAGACGTAAAAGAAGACTATCAGCTCTACATACTTAAACTGAATGCAGTGGCCAAAGCACACCTGTTGGTTCGTCCCAGCCCCTATCAGTAGTAACGTAAACACTAGCTACTGAAGCAGTAGCTACGTAACGACAAATCCGAAACCTCAGCACGGGACCGGCATGGACGACGATACCCTCTTCAACCCCTTCGCCTCTGAAGATATCAGCCCGCCATACTCAGAACACTGGGAAGCCAAGCGCCGCCTGGCGCAGGCCATACGTGAGCTTGGCGAGGCCATGGTGACCTCGGTACCTCCTGTGGACACCATGCACCATATCGCCGAGCAGTTGGAGCAAAGCGCCGCTGAACTGATCTCAGCGCCGCGCCTGTACGGCCAGATGGAATTTCACGTTGACGGCGACCACGGCAAGCGTGGCGAGGTGAACCACGAACTCAATGCGCTCGCAGGCTCCAGCAATCCGCTGGCACCCGGCCTGAACGTATGGATGGAGGGCGACCGCGCCTTTGGCAGCGTCAACTGTGGATGGACCTATGAAGGGCCACCCCGCCACGTGCACGGAGGCTTTGTCGCAGCGATCTTTGATCAGTTTCTCGGCACTGCCCAGATGATGGGGCGCCAGCCCGGCATGACCGGCAAGCTGACGACGCGCTACCACAGCCCGACACCCTTGAACGTCGACCTGAAACTCGAAGGCTGGTTGGAAAAAGTAGAGGGCCGCAAAACGCTGATGCAGGCCACTATGCACGCCGGTGACACGCTCACCGCCACATGTGAAGCCCTGTTCATCCGCCCGCGTCACGGACTGGGCCTGAAGGAGGCTGACCCCACCGAGCCCAAGTCGCCGGACCAGTCCTCTTCCGACGCTTAACAATTCTTAGCCAAGCTCAACCCTCATTTACAGGGGATGGTGTTGCAATAAGCCTGTGATCAACCACAGGAGAACGTCCATGCAGTATCTGAGCAAACAGCCTATGAAATTCCACCTGCTCGTCGCCGGCCTGGTTGCCGCGATCACGCACTCTGTCGCCATGGCCGAGGGAAAAGGCCCGCGTCACGGTGACCCGGAGGTGCGCCTGCAGCGCATGCAGCAACACCTGCAGCTTGACGATTACCAGGTAGAGCAAATTCGCAATATTCAGACCGCGGATATCGGCTGGCGCGAGAAGCGCGAGCAGGTCAACGCCGTGCTGGATGACGATCAGCGCGCGATGCTGGATGAACACCGCGCTCGCATGCGCGAAAACTTCCGCCAGCGTCGCGGGACGCCGCCAGATGCCCCCGCCGCGCCAGAGGCACCGGCTGAGCCTGAGCTGGAGGAAACTGAGCTCTAAACTTGGCGACGCAGGTGCGCCGCTCAGGCGCGCTTGGTCCGGCCCGTAGCTTCTGCCGTTAGCGGGTCTTCTGGCCAGGGGTGCTTGGGATAGCGCCCCTGCATTTCTTTGCGCACGTCCGCATAGCCGCCACGCCAGAAGCTCGCCAGATCCTGGGTGACCTGCAGCGGTCTGCCTGCCGGCGATAGCAGATGAATGAGTACGGGCACGCCAGCCACCTCTGGCGTCTCCTCGCAGCCGAACATTTCCTGCAGCTTCACCGCCAGTACCGGCGGGTTTTCACTGTAGTCTACAGCGTGCTGATTGCCGGAGGGCACACGCAGCCGCGCAGGTGCCAGCGTCTCCATCTCTTTCGGAAGTGGCCAGGGCAGCAGGGCGCTGAGAATAGCTTTGAGATCCAGCCTTCGGAAATCTGACAGCCGTGTCACTGTGCCCAGATAGGGCGTGAGCCAGTGATCCAGGCTTTGCATCAGTGCCTCATCGCTCATGTCCGGCCAGGGGCTACCCAATTCACGGCGCAACAGGTTCACCCGGGCCCGCCACTGTTGTAACTCCTCGGTCCAGGGTAAAACCGTCAGACCCCGATTCCATAGCAATTCCAGCAGCGCCTGCTCTCGGGCCTGCGAGGGTATTTCCTGCAGCGGTTCACGCGCCAAAACCAACGCTCCGATGCGACGCTGCCGCTCCGCGATAAAGCGCTCTGCCTGATCATCCCACTCAGCCCGATCGCTGCTACGAACATGGGACGCCAGCAACCCGTTAAACAGGCCTTCATTAAGCGGTGCCGCCAACCAAATGCGGTCCTGCGCTGAACCCGCCATCCCACCAACTTCCGCTACCGCCAGCCACTCATAATTGCAGAGGGGATCGTCCGCATTCAGGCGTGCTGAGCGCCCGTTGGCAAGTTGGTAGACGTTTTGATCGCGACGACGGGCGATACGATCGGGATAAGCGGTCGCGATCAAGGCGCCGATGTCGGCGGCCTGCCCCTGCAGTTGTCCCAGCGGAATACCTCGACACATCACCTGAAAGTAGGACTGCTGTCGCTGCACTCGCGTTTGCCAGTAACGGTGCGCGCGCGGGCACTCTTCAGGGCTTGCAGCCATCACAACCCGGCGCTCAATGTCTGCACCCAGATCGGCGAAAGGATCGCGCTCTGCAAAAATCGCCGCCAGCGCGCAGGCCTCATCTCGCAGACCCCAATCGCAGGCCCGCAACAGCATATGTGCTAACCGCGGATGGGTCGGCAGGCGCGCCATCTGCTCGCCTTCGCGGCTGACAATCCAGGCACCTCCTGAAGACTGCGTCACGGCGCCAAAAGAGGCTAGTAAATCCAGCGCCTGAGCCCAGGCACCGGCAGGGGGTGCATCCAGCAAGGCCAATGAACTCACGTCGTCAACGCCCCAGGCCAGAAGCTGTAACGCTGTCTGGCAGAGATCGGCCTGCGCTATTTCAGCGGGGGCCTGCTTAGGGAGCTGCCGGTGCTGATCTTCACTCCACAACCGGTAGCATTTGCCGGGGCCGAGACGTCCTGCACGCCCGGCACGCTGTGACGCCGACGCCTGGCTGACACGGCGCGTAACCAGGCGCGTCATTCCCGTCACCGGATCGTACTGAGGTGCGCGTTCCAGACCGCTGTCCACGACCACGCCGATGCCGTCGATGGTCAGAGACGACTCTGCCACATTGGTCGATAACACCACCTTCCGATCTCCCAGCGGGGCCGGCTCGATGGCGAGCTGCTGATCGTACAGCGCCTGGGCACCCGCCAGGGGTCGCACCGTGACGCCTGGAAGATCCGGAAGCGCCGCCTCCACATCACGGATTTCACGCTCTCCCGGTAAAAACACCAGCACACTGCCATTACTGTGATCCTGCAGCGCATGTTGGATCGCATGCACGACAGGGTCGACAATGCTGTCCCCGGCTTTACGCGCACCGGAATAGCTCACCTCGACGGGATACTGGCGTCCTGCCGAGCGCACTACCGGTGCTTTCAGCAAAGTATCAACGCCGACGCCATCCAGGGTTGCCGACATGACCAGAATCCGAAGCGGGTCATCCGGATCGCGAAACAGCTCTCGCGCCTGTAGCAACAATGCCAGCCCCACATCAGAGTCCAGATGGCGCTCGTGAAACTCGTCGAAGATCACCATCGCCACGCCCGGCAGCGCGGGGTCCTTCTGTAACATCCGTGTCAGGATGCCCTCGGTAATGACTTCAACGTGAGTGTTGGGGGAGACTTTAGTGCCCTGCCGAATGCGATAGCCCACGGTTTCACCCACGGGCTCGCCGACCAGCGTTGCCATGCGTTGCGCGGCCGTGCGCGCGGCCAGCCGGCGCGGCTCCAGGACCAGAATCTTGCGATACTCCAACCACGGTGCGGTCAACATATGTAATGGCACGATGGTGGTTTTACCAGCGCCTGGCGGTGCTTCCAGCACGGCATCGAGATGATCCTCGAACACAGCACTTAGGCGCGGCAGCACGTCAGCAATGGGCAGGTCTGTTTGCATTTTGAGGGTTTGGGACTCTGCGGCGGTAAGACAACTGTCCCACTGTGCCAGCCCGGACACTGCAAGGGCAAGGCAGCCTGATACACTTGCGACCTGCGCCACATTCCTGCGGAGACCCTCCATGAGTAGTACGGCTGATCTATTGACTTCTACCCTGGCATCTAGCCTGCGCGGCTGGCAGGGCATTCGCTCGCGCACGGACAGCAGTAAACCCGCTCAGCTGCTGAAGCTCTATGAGTTTGAGAACTGCCCGCACTGCCGTCTGGTACGCGAGGCACTGACAGAGCTGGACCTGGATGCAGAAATCTACCCTTGTCCCAAGGGTGGCGAGCGTTTTCGCAACGACGTGCGGGCGCAAGGCGGAAAAGACCAGTACCCCTTCCTCATCGACCCCAATTCTGGCGCGGCGCTCTACGAGTCCATGGACATCGTACGCTATCTCTATGAGCAGTATGGCGACGGGAACCTGCCCATGAAATGGCGGGCGGTTCCGCTGCAAAAACTCTCCTCTGGGTTTGCCAGCGCCAGTCGCCTGATGAAGGGCATGTATGCGCAACCCTCCAGACCACCGGCACAGCAACTTGAGCTTTACAGCTTTGAAGCCAGCCCCTTTGCACGCCCGGTGCGAGAGCTGCTGTGCCAAATGGAGATTCCCTATATTCTGCGCAGCTGCGGGCGCAGCCAACTGGGCGAGTGGCTGCCACCCAAGTTGCGCGAAGCGCTGAACATTGAGCCCGAAAGCGCGCTGCCCAACCGCATCGCGCTGCTGGAGAAAGAGGGCAAGCAAAGCATCCCCTATCTCTGGGACCCGAACATCGAGCACGGCCTGTTTGAATCGGATGCCATTATCGAGTATCTGTTGGGTGCGTATGGCAAAGACGCCAGCGGCGCGCCGCTTAAGAGCAGCCTGGGTTAGCAGACCTGCCAAGGCAGCTTTGCTGTATGATGCGCCGCTGAACTCATCGCCCCACGGGGCAGGACGCCCCTCCCATGTCTGATTCTGAAACGCCCGCCCCCGTCGAAGCCAGCTTCGGCGAACTGGGCTTGCCCGACAGCTTGCTGCAAGCGCTGACCGACGTGGGTTATGAAACCCCGTCGGCAATTCAGGCGATGACTATCCCGGAGTTACTGACCGGCCGCGATTTGCTCGGTCAGGCCCAGACCGGTACCGGCAAGACTGCCGCCTTTGCTCTGCCCCTGCTGGCTCGCCTGGATCTGTCTGTTAAGGCTCCGCAAGTGCTGGTGCTGGCACCCACCCGGGAACTGGCGATACAGGTGGCCGAAGCCTTTCAGCGCTACGCCAGCCATATGAATGGATTTCAGGTTCTCCCCATCTACGGGGGCCAGGACTATCGTGCCCAATTACGCGGACTCAAGCGTGGCCCGCAGGTGGTCGTGGGCACACCCGGACGCATTATGGATCATATGAACCGCGGCTCCCTGTCGCTGGCGTCACTGCAGTGTCTGGTGTTGGACGAAGCCGACGAAATGCTGCGCATGGGCTTTATCGATGACGTGGAGTGGATACTCGAACAAACACCTGAGAGCCGCCAACTGGCCCTGTTTTCCGCCACCATGCCCGAGGCAGTCAGACGCATCACTCAGCGCTATCTGAATAAGCCTGCCGAAGTTGTTATCAAGGTCAAACAGACCACGGCGGACACCATTCGCCAGCGTGTATGGATGGTCTCAGGCTTGCACAAGCTGGACGCCCTCACGCGCATCCTCGAGGTAGAGGATTTCGACGGCATGATTATCTTCGTGCGCACCCGCATTGCCACGGCGGAACTGGCAGAAAAACTGAGTGCGCGCGGCTACGCTGCAGCGGCGCTCAATGGCGACATTCCCCAGGCTCAGCGCGAAAAAACGGTGGAGCGTCTGAAAAAAGGGCAGCTGGATATTCTGGTGGCCACGGATGTCGCCGCCAGAGGGCTGGACGTGGAGCGCATTTCCCACGTGCTGAACTATGACATTCCCTACGACGTAGAGGCGTACGTACACCGCATCGGTCGCACCGGACGCGCCGGGCGCTCAGGCGAGGCAATCCTGTTTGCCGCCAATCGCGAACGACGCCTGCTGCACGCAATCGAGAAATCCACCGGCAAGGCCATCGAGAAAATGGAATTGCCCAGTGTTGAGGATGTCACCGATACCCGCGTCAGACGCTTCAAGACCCGGATCAGCGAAACCCTGGCCAGCACCGACGACATTGAGAATTTCCGTGCACTGGTGGAACAGTATCAGGCTGAGTATGGCGTACCGGTAATAGAAGTCGCCGCGGCACTGGCAGCCATGGCTCAGGATAAGCAGCCACTGTTTGCCAAAGAAAAACTGCGCAAGTCGCCGGAGCGTCGTGCGGACGAGCGCGAAAAACGCCGGGCCCGGGATACGCGTGATGGCAAAACACCGCTAGCTGGCGCGATAAACACGCAAGTACCTGCACCCGATTCTGGATTGGAGCGTTTTCGTATTGAAGTGGGCTACAGCCACGGCGTGAAACCGGGCAATATCGTGGGGGCGATTGCCAACGAGGCAGAGATAGACGCAGAGTACATTGGCCGCATCGAGATCTATGACGATTACGCCACCGTCGATCTCCCCGAGGGCATGCCAAAGGAAGTCTTTAAGCATTTACAGAGCGTCTGGGTGGCAGGTCAAAGATTGCAGTTGAGCAAGTCAGGCGATGGCAAACCCCGTGCTAACGCAAAAGCAAAGGCAGGCGCCGCAGGCAAGCAACGCCGCAGCAACGCGAGCAAAGGTGCTACCTCCTCGGCGGGAAGGTCTGATAAGCCATCTAAGGCTTCAAGCCGCAGTAAGAAGCGTCCGGCTGTTGCGGCCAGAAAGAAGAAGCAGAATCAAAGGCTGAAATAACGCTAGCGTCAACAGGCACCCACCATGCCCAGCCCCCAGCAAATTCTTCAGGACATCTTTGGCTACGCCCGCTTCCGTCCGCCCCAGGACGAGATCATCAACGCAGTGGTTACAGGGCAAGATGCCCTGGTGCTGATGCCCACGGGAGGCGGAAAATCCCTGTGTTACCAGATTCCAGCACTCGCCAGGTCTGGCTGTGGTGTTGTGATTTCGCCCTTGATTGCTCTGATGCAGGACCAGGTTGATGCGCTGCGGCAGTTGGGTATTCGCGCCAGTTTTCTCAACTCGACGTTAGCGCCAGCCGCGGAAGCCGAGGTTGAAAGCGCGCTGCAGCAGGGGGAGCTCGACCTTCTGTACATTGCGCCGGAGCGCCTAAGCCAGCCGCGCATGCTGGAGCTACTGACAAACAGCGAGATCGCCCTGTTCGCTATCGACGAAGCTCACTGCGTCAGCCAGTGGGGGCACGACTTCCGCGCCGACTATTTGCGGCTGACCTTGCTGCACGAGCAGTTTCCCGAGGTTCCGCGAATCGCCCTGACGGCGACCGCTGATGCGCGCACCCGCAACGAAATTCTTCACCGCCTCGACCTGGATGATGCGCAGCAATTTATCGCCGGCTTTGATCGACCCAACATCTGCTATCGCATCGCACCGCGACACAACCCCAAAACGCAGCTCTTGAAGTTTCTCAAGGCGGAGCACCCCGACCACGCTGGCATCGTCTACTGCATGTCCCGCAACAAGACCGAGCAGATAGCCAACTGGTTACAACAGGAAGGGTTTACTGCACTGCCCTACCATGCCGGACTGGACAGTCAGACCCGTGCAGCGCATCAGTCGCGCTTCCTGAAAGAGGACGGAGTGATCGTTGTGGCTACCATCGCCTTCGGCATGGGTATCGACAAACCGGACGTACGTTTTGTGGCGCACCTCGACCTGCCCAAGACAGTAGAGAGCTACTATCAGGAGACCGGGCGCGCTGGCCGCGATGGCCTGCCCGCCAATGCCTGGATGGTGTATGGCCTGCAGGATGTCATCAAGCTGCGCCAGATGATGGCCAGCTCCGAGGGCAGTGAAGAACACAAACGCGCCGAGCAGCACCGCCTTAATGCGATGCTGGGCCTGTGTGAGATAACCACCTGCCGACGTCAGGCCCTGCTGAACTATTTTGGCGAAACCCTGCCAGAACCCTGTGGCAATTGCGATACCTGCCTGCACCCGGTCGACACCTGGGATGGCACAGAGGCGGCCCGCAAGGCATTAAGTGTTGCCTACCGCACCGGGCAGCGCTTTGGGGTTAATCATTTGATCGATGTATTGCGGGGTGCCGAAAACGATCGCATTTTCCAGTGGGATCATCATCTACTACCCACCTACGGAGTGGGGTCAGACCTGGATGGCAATCAATGGCGATCGGTGTTTCGTCAACTGGTCGCCAGGGGATACTTCAGCGTGGATCTGGAAGGATTTGGGTCGCTGAAACTCGAGGAAAAGTGTCGTCCGCTACTGAAGGGTGAGGAGACCATCCACATGCGTCGGGAGGTCAAGCAAACCAGCGCCAGGCGGCAGACCAAAACCCCACTGCCGGCCGATATCGATGTGGGCTTATGGGAAACCCTGCGCGACTGTCGGCGCAGGCTCGCCGAAGAACAGGGCGTCCCCCCCTACGTGATTTTCCATGACAGCACGCTACAAGAGATGTGCGTGCTCCGTCCCCGGTCACTGGAGGCCTTTAGCCAACTCTCCGGTGTCGGCGAACGCAAGCTGGAAAAGTACGGCACGATATTTATCGAGGCGCTCATCAGCGCAGACTAGCCCTGTCCCAGCCCACCAAGAGCTTCTAGACGCAAGGATGCTAAATGAAGACAACGAAATACTTTGACACACTGTCCCAGCGCGCAGACAGAAGCGCCATTCTTAACGCGTGGATTGAGCGCGTTATCCGTGAGCCTCAGCATGAAAGCACGCAAGCGGACGGGAGGATTCGGCGATGGGGCAGGATCGAAGAAATGGACGGCCGATACCTGCGTGTTATCCTTCTTTCAGACGGTGAGACGGTCCACAACGCACTCTTTGACCGAGGCTTCAAACCATGAAAGTACAGTACTTCAAAGACACCGATACTCTCTATATCGAGTTTCGACAAGGGCTGGTGGTAGAGACGCGTGACGTCGACGAGAATACCGTGATTGAACTCGATGCCACGGGCAGTATCTGCGCACTCACTATGGAGCATGCCAAAGATCGAACGGACGTTCCAAACTTTACCTTTGAAGAAGTCGCCGCCTAGTACGTCAGAGCCTGGATGAGGCGGCGCTGGCGTTTGCTTCGTCCTGATCACGCTCAAAGTGCTCGCGCGTGCGGTTAGCAAACGCCACCAGCGATAACATCACTGGCACCTCTACCAGAACGCCGACCACGGTGGCCAGGGCCGCACCGGAATCGAGACCAAACAGGCTGATCGCGACAGCGACCGCCAACTCGAAAAAATTTGATGTGCCGATCAGGGCCGCGGGCGCCGCGGTGGAGAATGGCACCTTCCACAAAAAAGCCCAACCGTAGGCAATAGCGAAAATGCCGTAGCTCTGTATCAGCAGCGGTACGGCGATTAGCGCGATAACGAGCGGCTTTGCCAGAATAGTCTGCGCCTGAAAGCCAAACAGCAGCACCACTGTAGCCAGGAGTCCGATCACGGAAAAGGGCTTGAGCGTTCCCGTGAAAGCCTCGATGTCGTCGTCATGTCCGGAACGATCCAGGGATCGCCGCGTAAAATATCCCGCCGACAGCGGCACCACCACGTAAAGCATTACCGACAGCAGCAAGGTTTCCCAGGGCACCACGATATCGGTCATCCCCAGCAGAAACGCTGCTATTGGTGCGAAAGCAAACACCATAATGATGTCGTTAATCGACACCTGCACCAGCGTGTAGTTGGCGTCGCCTTTCACCAACTGGCTCCAGACGAACACCATCGCTGTGCAGGGCGCAACGCCGAGCAAAATGAGCCCGGCGATATATTCCTTCGCCGTTTGCGGGTCGATCAATCCTGCAAACAGGTATTCAAAAAACAGGACACCCAGTGCTGCCATGGAAAACGGCTTTACCAGCCAGTTGACCACCAGCGTGATGCACAAGCCCTTCGGTTTGCGCCCCACGTCCTTAAGTGACGCGAAATCCACGTTCACCATCATCGGGTAGATCATTACCCAGATGAACACCGCCACCACCAGATTAACGCTGGCGTATTCGATAGCCGCGATAGCCTGAAACACACCCGGCAGCGCAGCACCCAGGCCAACGCCTGCAGCTATACAAAGAGCCACCCATACCGAAAGATAGCGTTCAAACAGTCCCATAATGTCCTTCCAGTGTTTTTTGAGCCGGTTTTCTAGACAACGTTATTCGAGCCAGAATTGTCCTGGCCAGTGCCGTCGGAGAGCAGTTCCTGCTCGATGCGTTGCTTGAGCATCGTGAAGGCCGCGTCGAAAGCCGCATCGATCTCTTGCTCCGTTCCCACAGCGCCAGCCGGGTCGGGCGTGCTCCAGTGGAGTTTCACATGTTCGCCCAGATACACCGGGCAGGTTTCGCTGGCCGCTGCATCGCAGACCGTAATAACCACGTCGAAGTGCTCCCCATCGAACACATCCCAGGATTTGCTGTAGGGTTCGGCGAAGGGAATGCCATGCCGGGTCAGCGTCTCCAGGGATTTGGGATGTACATAGCCTGCCGGCAGGCTGCCCGCACTCTCTGCACGCAAGCGTCCTTCACAGAGATGGTTGATCAACGCCTCTGCCATCACAGAGCGGCAGGAGTTTCCCGTACACAGCACCAGCACACGCTTCATCGTCAGCAGCCGTAGTCCGCCAGTTCGATGACCGAGCAGCCCTTGCGTTTATCAGCGCGGATACTGGCAACGTCCGCACTGCAGCAGTCTTCAACCAAAAATCCGATCAAATCGCGCATGGCATCAAAGTTCGCAGAATAGATTACTGAGCGCCCTTCCCTGCGCGACGCCACAATACCGGCATTGGCCAGATGGCTTAAGTGAAATGACATGGTGTTATGCGGCGTTCCCACCGCGTCGCTGAGTGCACCGGCCGGCAGACCTGCAGCACCGGCCTGCACCAGTAGACGAAACGCTCGCAAGCGCGTGTCGTTAGAGAGGGAATCGAAAAATCCGACGGCAATATTTATGTCCATATGTCTAGAATAATCGACATATACACGCTGTCAATGCTCATTGGTGTGAAACCGCGCCCGTTACTCATCCCCGGCATGGATTGTCCGCACGGCTTTATCTTGATATAAAGATACTTATGGCAACCACCAACCGCGCTGCTCACACTCGCAGAGTCACCACCCCATCGCGCCGGGCGGCATCTATGATCATGATGCTGCTGGGATTTGCATCGATACCACTGGCATTGGCCGAGGTGCAGGGTGAACGCTTTACCCGCTGGGACATACAGGACAACCGTCCTGGCACGCTGGACTCCGGCGCCATCCTCAATGCCGAAGACGCCTTCGACGGCTTTGCACTGTTGCACGTGGCGGTCGATGGTCATGTGTCAGCCCCCACCACCTTTGTTCGCAGTCTTAATCTCGCCTTTGACGGCACTGCGACCTGGGATTCACTGCACCCTGCTGTGGTGGGGGATATCGTAGTCTCGCGTTCGATTCTCGTGTCTCAAGACGGTAGCTACGCACGCTACATCGATACCTTTACCAACTTCGGGCAGGCAGATGCCGCAGTTGATGTCTCTTTCGGCGGCAGCGTGACCCGCCGCACAGAAGCCATGCGTGCGTTTGTTTCTCGCGGGTCTCAGTGCGGGCACGATACGGAGGCCTACCTAATCTCGGGCGCAACCACCCCAGAGGGTGCGATTCAATACGCTACGGGATTGGTATACGCCTCTGCCAACGCGTCGAGCCCGACGTTTCGCCTGAGCAATCCTCGCAATGATCCGTTCCACACCAGCTTAAAGCCCGCAGACGCAGGCTACGTGTCTACCGTCACACAGCTCACGCTAGCGCCGGGTGAAACGCAGTCCCTGCTGTATTTTGTGATCAATCAGAACGGACTGGCCAAGGCAGATGAGGTATTGGAAAACACCTGCCGCGTCGCCAGGCGGCTTGCAAAAATGCCAAACCTGGAAGGCCTGACACCCCTTCAGCGCCAACAGGTTCGTAACTGGTCCATTGAACCCAACGCCCAACCCGCACCACGGCCCGACTTACAGCAGGCATCGATCCGAGACTTATCGGCATGGCTTAAGGACGGCGATGCCACAGTGCCCGACCTTGTGTTCGCCTACCTGGAGCGGATTGCCCGCTACGACAGACACGGCTTGTCGTTAAACGCGATTATCTCGATCAACCCAGACGTGTACCGGGATGCCAGAGCCCGTGAGCAAGAAAGCCGCTCGGGGCGCAGCCACCTGCTCTGGGGCATGCCCTATATCGCCAAAGACAACATCGATATTGCGGGCTACCCCACCAGCATCGGTGTGAAAGCCCTTGCCGACGCGCCTGTGGATGGCGACGCTGCCATCATTACCCGACTCAAACAGGCGGGCGCGGTATTCCTCGCCAAATCCAATATGGATGACTTTGCCCTGGGCGGGTTTGCCGCCAGCAGCCTGGCAGGCAAAACTGTGAACATGTTCTCCCCGCTGCATAACGCCAGTGGGTCCAGCGGTGGCAGTGCTGTCGCGACCTCGGTAGGGATGGGCGCATTCAGCCTGGGCAGTGATACCTGCCGATCCCTATCGAATCCAGCCTCCTATAACGCGCTCGCTACCATGCGCGCCACCCGAGAGCGTGTGGATATTGCCGGTGTAGCACCGCTGTGGCCACTGCAGGATGTGGTCGGACCGCTAACGCGCACCGTAGATGACCTGGAGATCGTCCTCGGTACCCAGTTAGGCGCCGACTTTGCGCAGGAAGGTGCAACTCCCTTCTCCACGCCACTGCGACTCGGTGTTGCCCGGCAACGCTTTATTGGTTTCTCTGGCGAGACCGACGTCGCCGAGGCACTGGAACCCGTGCTGGAGCAACTGAGAGATGCGGGCTTTGAGCTGGTGGATGTCGAGATTCCCAACCTCGACGCCCTGTTTGACGCCGCAAAAACCAGTTATCCCGGCTTTTTCAAGCAAGCCATCAACGAATATCTGGCCACGCGCAGCGTGGGCCATCGCAGCTTGAAATCCGTGTACGACACGGGCCAAACCATCGCCCGTTCCGACGCCTGGTTGGAGGACGAAATCGCGGCAGCGCTTCCCACCGAGCAACTCACGCAACAGGTCATCGCAGGTCGAAAGGCACTTCGCGCAGGGATTGTCGACGCCATGGATGCAGCCAGCGTATCGGCGCTGCTCTTCCCCGCCGCACACACCCAACCCGATCCACTGGAATCCATGCGCTGGGCGCTGGGAACCTGCAAACTGAGTGCGCAGTCCGGCCTGCCTCAAGTCACCGTACCGGTGACCTTCCTGGATGACCGCTGGCCACTGGGGCTGTCACTGCTGGGCCGGCCAATCACAGAGGCGCAGCTTTTGCAGGTGGCTGAGGACCTGCAGGATCTGACCCAGGTCCGGCAGCGGGCGCAGTACCTGACGCATTAATAAGGTGAATCCAATGCGCACCCACACCCCACCCGAGACGTCCATCATGAGGAAGGAGTCTGACATGGCAGTATCCAAGGCTTTGGCACTGCGCATCGCGGGTCATCTGTTTGCACTGGCAGTTGCACTACAAATGCTGTTCGGTGCGGCACTGACCCATGCTGAAGATACAGCAGCCACGCAGGAAACCGACCAGACCCTGGTGGATTTCATCGACAAGCGGCTCGCCGAATACATGGAAGACGAGAACGCCATCGGCGTCACACTGGCGCTGGTGAAAGACGGCGAGATCATCCTGAAAAAGGGATACGGCTTTGCGGACAAGGCATCGGAAACCCCGGTAGATCCTGACTATCACCTGTTCCGACTGGGATCCATTACCAAGGTGTTTACCTCCATCGCCATTATGCAACTGGCCGAACTGGGCCGTCTGGATATCGACAGCGATGTGAACACCTATCTGGACGCGTTCAAGATACCCGACGCCTTCGATGGCCCGGTCACCATCCGATCCCTGCTCAGCCACCGCCCGGGGTTTGAAGACTGGTCCAACTTTGGCTACGCCGGCAGTCCCGGCGAAGTCGGCGAACTGGCAGACAACCTGAAGAACAGCATCCCTGCGCGTGTGCGCCCTGCTGGCGTTGCCTCCAGCTACTCCAACTGGGGCTTTGGCTTGCTGGGCTATGTGGTGGAAACCGTTTCTGGCAAGCCCTGGGAGACCTACCTTGAAGAAGAGGTGTTTGCCCCACTGTGCATGCGTTCCAGCACTGTGCGGCAGCCCCTGGGTGATAGTTATCCGCTTAACCTCCAACCGGAGCTCGCCGAGCGCATGGCCACCATCTACCTGGTCGAGGGCGACGGCCACAGAGAATGGCGCTATGAACTCTCGCTGCGGCCACCTGCAGGTACGATAACCAGTTCAGCCACCGATATGGCCGTGTTTATGCGAACCCTGCTCGCAGGCGGCACCGGCGCCTGCGGCCAGGTACTGACCGAGTCCACCCTCGCGACCATGTGGTCCCGTGCCTATCCCGGACGACCGGGCGACGACTATGGCCTCGGCTTCAGGATGACAATGCTGGGAGACCATCTGGCAGTGGGTCATGGCGGGGCCATTGGCAATCAAAAAGCCCAGTTTCTGATAGTGCCGGATGCCAACATGGGCATCATCATGGCAACCAATGGCGGTTTGGCCGGACAGTACGGCCCGGCCCGCGACATTCTCTCTTACATGCTCGGCGATGCAGAACCGGTTATGAAACCCACCATCGACCTTGAGCCTGGGGCAATTGATGGCTACGCGGGCCGCTACCTCTCCACGCGACGCACCTATTCCGATGCGCGAAAGCTGTTCGGCCTGCTCAACAATCCCGTGCTTATCAGCGCAGAGGGACCCAGCAGTGTGCGCCTGCAAGGCAACAGCGAAGAGCACAACGGCGTGTACCGCGCCATTGCTGGCAACGGGTTCCAAAACGTCGATACCGGCAGGATTATCTCTTTCGACATGGACGGCAACGGCGAAGCACAACGCCTTAACATGGGCAATGGCAGCACCGCGCTGGCAAGACTCGACCTGCTGGAAGACCGGCGGTTAATGGCGGTGTTTCTGGTAGCGGCTGTGCTCTTTTCGCTGCTGAGGATTCTGGCACCCCTTTACCGGAAGCTACGCCGACGGGCATCGACATCCGCCACGTTGGCTTACGATAGCGTGAGCCTGATAAGCGCCTGCCTGGTGCTGGCCGCGCTGGGCAGCCTGATTCTGACTGCGATTTCCGCCACTGAACTGGGCAGAGACCTCTGGTATTCCTGGCCACCGCCCTGGTTCACTACCATGCTTACCGCGATACTATTGCTGGCACTCAGCACCGCCGCGCAAACGATCACGCTGCCTGCGCTGCTCACCAGCGGCGAGACCGGTATGACTCGGCGCGTCACCGCAGTCCTGTTTACTGCTTGCTTGCTGGTGCTGGTGTTCCTGCTGCATACCTATAACCTGGTCGGCTACCGGGTGTGAGCGAACGCAGCCAGCCTGCGCCAGCACCCGCAACTGACCCCCCAACGAGACCCACCCCGTGAAGCAAATTCAATTACGCACCCCCTACTGCATCTTCAGCGGCGACGAGGGCCGCGTTACCTACGCCAAGACTGGCGCAGGCCTGGTGCAGTGGCGCCCGGAACTGTGCGTGGGTCAGCTACGATACAAGGGTGGCGTCGACCTGGGGCTGCCCGATTTCACGGTAGATGCAGCCGTTGAGGCAGGCGTTGGCTCACTGGTAGTGGGTACCGCGCTGGTAGGCGGATCGGTGCCCTATAACTGGCTATCGGCGTTTATTGAAGCCGCGCATAAGGGCATTGATATTGTCGCGGGCCTGCACACGCCGCTGAGCTCTTACAACGAGTTGGCCGATGCTGCCCAATCCGGCGGCAGCCAGCTAGTGGACGTTCGCATCCCGCCCCGGGATCTGCCAGTTGGCACCGGCAAAAAGCGCTCAGGCATGCGACTGCTGACCGTCGGCACCGATTGCGCCCTCGGTAAGAAGTACACATCGCTGCAGCTTGAAAAAGATATGCAGGCGGCTGGGTTTAAGGCGACGTTTCGTGCCACCGGACAAACCGGCATCATGATCGCTGGTGAGGGCATCCCTCTGGACGCCGTGGTGTGCGATTTTCTGTCGGGCGCGGCTGAGCAGGTTTCACCCGACAACGCGCCTGATCACTGGGACGTCATTGAAGGTCAGGGCGGCATTTTCCACCCCGGTTATGCCCAGGTAAGCCACGGTCTGCTGATCGGCTCCCAACCTGATGCCTTTGTGGTATGCCACGCCGCCGGCAGAGAGACTATAGAGGGCTGGGAGCACGTGCCCCTGCCATCTATCGGTGACGTTATAGAGCGCACAACAACGATTGGCCAACTCACCAACCCTGACATTCGCTGCGTCGGCATCAGTGTTAATACGTCAACGATTGCCGCCGACACGCGCGACGACTACCTGCAAGGCCTCTCCGAGCGCTACGGGATGCCTGCGGTTGACCCACTCATACACGGCACAGCAGCCATTGTCGCTAACCTACGCTGACGGACACCCATGCACATCAAAATTGAAGCAATCAGCCTGCCCTTCGAGAAGCCCTTTACGATTACGGGTGCCACCTACACCAGCTGCGACACCATTCGCCTTACCGTAGATAACGGTACTCACCAGGGCATAGGCGAAGCCATCGGCGTGGACTACATGGGTGAGTCGATCGACTCCATCATTGCACAGCTTGAAGCCATTCAGTCTGACCTTGCCAACGGTGCAGACCACGAGAGTATTCAAACCCTGCTGCCTCCGGGCGGGGCGCGCAACGCCCTCGACTGTGCACTGTGGGACCTGGCAGCCAAACGCGAGGGTAAGCGTGTCTGGGACTTTCTCGGCATGAGCGTCAGCCCCGTGCAAACCGTGTTCACCATCGGCATCGACGAGCCTGAAACCATGGCCGCGGGTGCGGCCCAGGCTAAAGCCTTGCCCCACCTCAAAATCAAGCTGGACGCCGACCGCCCTATAGAAAAACTCGAAGCCATCCGCGCGGTGCGCCCCGATGCCACTTTTATCGTGGACGCCAATCAGGGCTGGGATATCCACCTTCTCAAAGACATCCTGCCGCGCCTCGAGCAATTGGACATCGCTCTGCTGGAACAGCCACTGCGCCGAGGTGATGATGAAGATTTGCGTGGCTTAGAGACCCGCATCCCCATCGGCGCGGATGAATCACTGCAGCATATCGGTGAGTTTCCCCACATCGCCGAGATT
>JBCDKJ010000047.1:0-27498 GCA_038746745.1 Pseudomonadota bacterium | reverse complement strand
TATCGATAAGGATACTCATGCGGCACCTCCTGCAGCCTCGACCGCCTTCTGCGCGGCGTCAGTCAGCCCCTCGGCAGCAATAATATTGAAATCGCTCTCTGCAAGGAGCTTGCGGCCCAGTTCCGCGTTATTGCCTTCCAGCCGAACCACTACCGGCACCTGAACGCCGACTTCTTCTACTGCACCAATAATACCCTCAGCAATAAGGTCACAGCGCACGATGCCGCCAAAGATGTTCACCAGCACCGCTTTCACTTTGTCGTCAGACAAAATGATCTTGAAGGCCTCGGTGACCCGTTCCTTGGTTGCACCGCCACCCACATCAAGGAAGTTTGCGGGGAACCCGCCGTGCAGCGCGACGATGTCCATCGTCCCCATGGCGAGGCCGGCGCCATTTACCATGCAGCCAATGTTGCCATGCAGTGCTACATAGTTGAGCTCCCACTGGGCTGCGTGCGCCTCGCGTGCATCCTCCTGCGAGGGGTCATGCATCTCCTGGACCGCCTTCTGGCGAAACAGGGCATTGCCATCGACACCCACTTTTGCATCGAGACAATGCAGATTGCCTTCGTCAGTAATCACCAAAGGGTTCACCTCAATCAGCGCCAGATCCTTCTCTTCAAACAGCTTTGCCAGACCCATAAAGATCTTTACGAACTGTTTGATCTGATCACCACTGAGACCCAGCTTGAACGCCAGGTCTCTGCCCTGGTAAGGCTGCGCCCCCACCAGCGGATCGATCGTGGCTTTGAGAATTTTTTCTGGCGTTTCCTCAGCAACTTTTTCAATCTCAACGCCGCCCTCCGTGGACGCCATAAACACGATACGCCGCGTAGCACGGTCAACCACCGCGCCAAGGTACATTTCTTCAGCGATATCCGTACAAGCCTCGACCAGAATCTTGCTCACCGGCTGGCCGTTCTCATCGGTCTGATAGGTAACCAGATTCTTCCCAAGCCACTGCTCGGCGAAGGCCCTGACGTCCTCTGCGCTGCTGACCAGCTTCACACCTCCTGCCTTGCCGCGCCCACCAGCGTGCACCTGGGCTTTCACTACCCACATATCGCCGCCAATCATTTCCGCCGCCTTTGCGGCGTCTGCAGGTGTGTCAACCGCGTACCCTGTAGACACAGGTAGCCCGTATTCTGCAAACAGCTGTTTGCCCTGATACTCGTGAAGATTCATCGTTGTAATGATCCGCTCTTTTGAGATTCTCTATCTGAGAGTTCTGTAAGATCTGGCGATATCCACGCAACACAGGTCGCGCTTCGCCCCCAATATTATTATGGTGGGACGCGCCACCCCGAATGGCGCGTGAAAGACGGCGACAATTCTGTATGAAAGTCTCGCCGCTAGCAACCGGGCAAAGCACCCGGAGTTGACTTGAAAACGCTGCCGTATGATGCGCGCAAAACCCTATTTTTTGCGGCGGTTGGCGATATGTATTGCATGGCCGTGCACTGCCAGCGCTGCCTCATGTACCGCCTCAGACAGGGTGGGGTGTCCAAAAACTGTGAGCGCGATGTCTTCCGCGCTGGAGCCAAACTCCATGGCAATGACCACTTGCTGAACCAGGTCAGCCGCGGACGGGCCAATCACATGGCAGCCGAGGATCCGGTCAGTCTCTGCATCGGCCAGCATCTTGACCATGCCCTCAGCGTCGTTAGCGGCCAGTGCTCTTCCGCTGGCGGCGAAAGGGAACACGCCGCTCTGATACTCAATGCCGTCAGCTTTGAGCTCCTGCTCTGTCTTGCCCACAGACGCGATCTCAGGATGGGTGTAAATCACGTTAGGGATTGTGTCGTAGTTCATCTGCGCGTGCTTGCCAGCAATACGCTCTGCCACCATCACCCCTTCTTCGGAACCCTTATGGGCAAGCATGGGGCCGCGCACGATGTCACCCACTGCGTAAATATTGGGCGATTCGGTTTCACAAAACTCGTTAACGAATATAAAGCCGCGCTCATCCATGCTGACCGAGCAGTCTGCGCCCAGGACATTCTCGGTTTGCGGGCGACGACCCACGCAGACGATAAGCTTGTCGAAGACTTCGGTATGTTCTCCCTCGTTGGTGGTATACGTCACTTCCACCTTCTTCCTTTTAACCTCGGTGCCGGTGACACGACAGCCCATGCGAATATCCAGACCCTGCTTGCGGAATATTTTTTCCGCCTCCTTGGCGATCTGGTGGTCCATGATCGGCAGGAACTGCTCCAGGGCTTCGAGCATCACCACCTCCGAGCCGCAGCGAGCCCAGACACTCCCTAGCTCCAGGCCAATGACGCCTGAGCCAATTACGCCGAGCCGCTTGGGGGCCTCGGTGAACTGCAGGGCACCAGTGGAATCGACGATGTACTCATGATCACAGGGGGCTGGCGGTATCTCGATCGGCAGTGAGCCTGTCGCAATAATGATATGGCCCGCATCGATCAGCTCCACCTCGCCATCAGGCCTGGTCAGTTCCACCTGACCGCCCGCTACCACTTTACCCATACCGGTGATCGAAGTGACTTTGTTAGTTTTATACAAACCGGCGATGCCGCCAGTCAGCGTGGTCACGACTTTCTGTTTGCGCGCCTGCATGGCCTCGATATCCAGCTTCGCTGACCCCAGCTTGATGCCGTGAACATCAAAATTATGTAGAGCGTCGTGATAGCGCTGCGAGCTGTCCAGCAACGCTTTAGAAGGAATACAGCCCACGTTGAGACAAGTGCCTCCTAGCTGCGTGCTGCCATCAGGATTCGTATCCTTTTCGACACACGCGGTTTTCAGGCCTAGCTGTGCGGCACGAATGGCAGCGACATAGCCTGCCGGCCCGGACCCGATCACTACAACGTCATACTTCTCTGACATGCTTGATACCTATCGTTATTCGTTGAGGGCAGCGCACTCTCCCCGGCTTTCAGGGAGAGGGTTGCGCACCACTTTTGAATGCTTAAAGTTGCAGCAGGATCCGCGCTGGATCCTCTAGTAGCTCCTTGATGGCCACCAGAAACTGCACAGCATCTTTGCCGTCTATCAAGCGGTGGTCGTAAGACAAGGCCAGATACATCATTGGCAACACCACCACATCGCCATTCACCGCCATGGGTCGCTCCTGAATCTTGTGCATACCCAGAATTCCAGTCTGCGGTGGATTGAGTATGGGCGTGGACATGAGTGAGCCAAACACGCCACCGTTGGTGATGGTAAAGGTGCCGCCGGTCATTTCTTCGATGCTGAGCTTGCCATCCCGCGCTCGAATGCCGTAGTCGCGGATTTTCGCCTCGACGTCAGCAATGCTCATAAAGTCTGCATCCCGCAGCACAGGCACCACCAGACCGTTCTCTGTTGAAACGGCCACGCCGATATCCTGATACCCGTGATAGACGATGTCGTCACCGTCTACGGAGGCATTTACCGCCGGAAAGCGCTTCAAGGCTTCACAGGCTGCCTTTACGAAAAAGCCCATAAAGCCTAAACGCGTGCCGTTATGGGTTTTTTCAAACTGATCCTTGTACTTGCCACGCAGTGCCATGACCGGTGCCATATTCACCTCGTTAAAGGTGGTGAGCATGGCGGTATCCTGGGACACGTTGAGCAGACGCTCGGCTATGCGCTTGCGCATGCGGGTCATAGGCACACGGCGCTCTACCCGCTCGCCGCTGTGACCGTCACCGGTGGGCAGGTCCACCGGTGGCGCTGCAGGCGCAGGTGCGGGCGCTGAGGCAGGTTCGGGAGCAGGCGACTTCAGGTAAGCCACCACGTCCTCTTTGGTAACACGGCCACTCTTTCCGGTGCCCGGCACAGCTGCCAGATCAATCTTGTTTTCCTCGGCCAAACGGCGCGCTGCCGGACCCGCGTGCTCACTGTTGCCTACGTCGGAGCCGTCGACCTCGGGAGCCTTCGGCTCGTCCGCAGCCTGCGCTACAGGTGATTCTGTCGCGGGTGCATGTGATGCTGGCGCATCGGAGCTCACAGCCCCCTCTTCCAGCCGGGCCAACAACTCATTACTGAGCACGGTATCCCCCTCGCCTTTGAGAACTTCCAGCAGGGTGCCATCTACGGGCGCGACCACCTCCATAACGACCTTGTCAGTTTCGATCTCTACGATCAGCTCGTCGCGGCTCACCGCCTCCCCCGGTTGCTTGTGCCAGGTGGCCACTTCACCGTCCGCGACCGATTCCGGGAACGCCGGTGCCTTTATCTCAATTGCCATTATTCTTGTCCTGTTCTGCAAGGGCCTCATTGATGAATGCTTCCTGCTGCTGCAGGTGCAGCGCCATATACCCCGCCGCCGGGGCAGCTGACGCCTCCCGACCGATATAGCGCAAGTAGATTTCGGGTTTGTGTTTCAACAGCACGCGACGCATATGATGCTGGCTGGAGTACCAGGCACCCTGGTTCATAGGTTCTTCCTGGCACCAGGCGGCGTCGGTAATGTTGGGATAGCGCGCCAGCACTGCGTCCAACTCCACCTCCGGGAACGGGTACAGTGTTTCCAGCCGAACCAGGGCGACGTCGTCGACTTCTCGCTCACGTCGCACTTCGCGCAGGTCGTAGTAGACCTTGCCAGAGCACAGTACAACGCGGTGCACTTTGGCCGGGTCCAGATCATCTGTTTCGTCCAGAACGCGCTGGAAACTACCCTTTGCAAGCTCCTCCAGCGACGAGGTGGCATATTTATGTCGCAGCAGGCTCTTCGGCGACATAACGACCAACGGCCTGCGCAGAGGCCGGATCGCCTGACGACGCAGCAGGTGGAAGATTTGAGCTGGCGTGGTCGGCACGCAGACCTGAATGTTGTGCTCAGCGCACATCTGCAAAAAACGCTCCAGCCGCGCTGAGCTATGTTCGGGTCCCTGACCTTCATAGCCGTGGGGCAACAGCAGAGTAAGGCCGCAGAGACGGCCCCACTTGTGCTCCCCACTGGTGATGAACTGATCAATCACCACTTGGGCACCGTTAGCGAAATCGCCAAACTGTGCTTCCCAGATGACCAACCCTCTGGGTGAGGTCGTCGCGTAGCCATATTCAAAGGCGAGTACCGCTTCCTCTGACAGCAAGGAGTCATAGATATCGAATACCGCCTGATCATCACTCACGTGCTGCAGAGGGATATAGTTGCTGCCGTCCTTCTGGTTATGCAGCACCGCATGACGATGACTGAACGTACCGCGACCTACGTCCTGGCCGGTAAGCCGCACCGGATACCCAGCCTCCAGCAGCGATGCATAGGCCAGCGTCTCTGCAAAGCCCCAGTTGGCAGCCAGCGCCCCACCACCCATCTTCCGCCGGTCCTCGAGAATCTTTTTAACCTGGCGATTGAGAGGAATGCCGTCTGGTGACTGATTAATTTTTGCCGCCAGAGCCTGCATATGATTCAGGTCCATAGTGGTATCGCTGGAAATATTCCATGCATGGCCCAGGTAAGGCGACCAGTCGACGAACAACTCCTTATTCGGTTCAGAGACCAGGCTGCTGACCATGGGCTCATCGCGGTCCAGTGACTCGCGAAAACCTTCCACCAGCCGCTTGTCTTCTTCGGCTGACACCGCGCCCTGCTCTATCAGCCGCTGAGCGTACTTGTCCCGGGTGGTGGTATGCGTTTTTATCGCCGTATACATCAGTGGCTGGGTAATCGAAGGGTCGTCGGCCTCGTTGTGACCGCGTCGTCGATAGCAGACCAGGTCGACCACGACGTCCTTCTTAAATTCATTGCGGTAGTCCACTGCCAACTGGGTGACGAACAGGACCGCCTCTGGATCATCCGCGTTAACGTGAAAGATTGGCGCCTGAACCATCTTGGCGACGTCGGTGCAATACTCGGTTGAGCGAGCATCCGCCTGCCGACTGGTTGTAAAGCCCACCTGGTTGTTGAGCACGATGTGTATAGTGCCGCCAGTGCGATAGCCGCGGGTCTGGGACATCTGGAAGGTCTCCATGACCACCCCCTGGCCGGCAAAAGCCGCATCGCCATGTAATACGATGGGCACTACAGTGCTGCCCTCCGGGTCAAGTCGGCGGTCCTGCCGCGCCCTGACCGAGCCCTCAACCACCGGCGCTACAATCTCAAGGTGTGACGGATTGAAGGCGAGCGCCAGGTGACACTCGCCTCCCGGGGTCATCACGTTGGACGAGAAGCCCTGGTGATATTTAACGTCACCGGAGGTGTCGACAATCGCTTTACCCTCAAACTCTTCAAAAAGGTCCTTCGGGTTCTTGCCCAACACATTGATTAACACGTTGAGTCTGCCGCGGTGAGCCATGCCGATAACGATTTCTTTGGCGCCATAGCCACCCGAACGCTGCACCATTTCATACAGCATGGGGATCAGACTCTCACCGCCCTCAAGACCAAATCGCTTGGTCCCTGGATACTTGGAGCCAAGAGACTTCTCCAGACCTTCCGCTTTGATCAATCGACGAAGCAGTGTTTTTTGCACATCACTGCCAAAGTCTGGCGCGGAGCGCACGCTCTCCATGCGCTGCATAATCCAGTGGCGCTCCTCGGAGTTCACGATGTGCATGAACTCCGCGCCGACATGTTTGCAGTAGGTGCGCTCCAGTGCGTCATAGATTTCGCCCAGAGGGGCATCCGCACTGCCAATGTGCAGGCTGCCCACCTGAAACACTGTGTCAAAATCAGCCTGTGACAGCTCGTGGAAGGATAACTCCAGATCGGGCACGTGCTGTCGCGAAGCAAGGCCCAAAGGATCCAGTGAGGCTTTCTGGTGGCCGCGCTGGCGATACGCCGAGATCAACTGGATAACGCGAACCTGTTTGCGTTCGTATTCTGTTGCCTGACTATCCGCCTGCACCGTTGCCTCGGTGCGCACGCGCATCTTGCTGATCTGGGCGAAGCGGTCTCGGACCGTTGAGTGAGGTATATCCTGCAGGGTATTACCGTCGACACGAGGCAGCGTGTCAAAGTAACTGCGCCATTCCTCAGGCACAGCATTGGGGTCCATTAAATAGGCTTCGTAGAGATGCTCTACGTACGTCGCATTGCCCCCGGAGATGTGGGAACTCTTCCACAGGAGTTCCATAGTGCTTTCTTGCATGGGCTTGGTGACCCCTTGTATTGGCAAAAAATCAAGCGCACATATTGTGGCACACAAGACCGGCAAACCCCAGTGCCAGCGCGCTCTGGAGGGTGTGTACTTGTGCAGATTTTAAAACGAAAACGGGGACGTCAAAGCATCCCCGTTAGCACTGAAATGAAGTGAGCGTAAAGGCTGCTGTGATCAGGCCGCTTTCTGCAGCAACATGGTGCGTATGTGTCCTATAGCCCGGGTCGGATTCAGGCCCTTCGGGCAGACGTTCACACAGTTCTGAATATTGTGGCAGCGGAACACGCTGAAGGGATCGTCAAGCTCGGCCAGACGTTCCGACGTGGCGGTGTCACGCGAATCCGCCAGGAAGCGGTAGGCCTGCAGCAGGCCAGCCGGTCCAATAAACTTGTCTGGGTTCCACCAGAAAGAGGGACAGCTGGTTGAACAGCAGGCACACAGAATGCACTCATACAACCCGTCCAGCTTGGCTCGCTCCTCGGGCGTTTGCAGGCGCTCAATCGTCGGTGCCGGCGTTTCGTTCTGCAGGAACGGCTTAATTTTTTCGTACTGCTTGTAGAACAGGCTCATGTCGACGACCAGATCCCGCACCACCGGAAGGCCGGGAAGTGGCCGCAGCACTAGTTTGTTGTTCTTCACTGTATCTGACAGTGGCGTGATACAGGCGAGACCATTTTTGCCGTTGATGTTCATTCCGTCAGAGCCGCACACGCCCTCACGACAGGAGCGCCGGTAGGTGATGGACGGATCCTCCGCCTTCAGCATTTCCAGCACATCCAGCACCATCATGTCCTTGCCGCCGGTGTCCACCTCGACATCGTGCATGTATGGCTCGCTGTCCGTCTCCGGGTTATAGCGATAAAGACTGACTTGCAACATTTCCTGCGGTCCTCGCGCTCAGTAGGTGCGGATTTTCGGCTCAAAGCCGTCCATGGTTTTGGGTGTGAAGTTCACCGAGCGTTTGCCCAGCGTCTTCTCACCTGGAAAGTATATCGAATGACACAACCAGTTCTCGTCATCACGATCAGGCAGATCTTCGCGTGCATGTGCACCGCGGCTCTCCGTTCGGCCCTCCGCCGACACCGCTGTGGCCTCGGCGGTCTCGAGTAGGTTCTGCAGTTCCAGCAATTCGATACGTGCTGTATTGAAGGCCGTGCTCTTGTCCTTCAGGTGTGCGTTTTCGATACGCGGCCGCAGGTCCTCTAGCTTTTTCACGCCCTCTTTCATGAAATCGCCCTTGCGGAACACGCCGAAGTGGTTCTGCATGACAGTCTGCAACTCTTTGCGCAGTTCAGCGACCCCTTCCCCATCAGTGGATGCATTAACGCGGTTCAAGCGAGACATGGCCTCTTCGATATCGCTGTCGCTGGGATCACGCATCTCGATGCCCGTGCGCAGTGCATCTTCTATAAACAGACCAGACGCCCGACCGAACACCACCAGGTCCAGCAGGGAATTGCCGCCCAGGCGGTTGGCGCCATGGACTGATACGCAGGCAGCTTCACCGCAGGCGTAGAAGCCATCGATAACCTGGTCGTTCCCTTCTGCATCAATTGTGAGCGCCTGACCGTGCACGTTAGTGGGGGTGCCGCCCATCATATAGTGGCAGGTTGGCACCACCGGAATGGGCTCTTTTACCGGGTCTGCATGGGCAAACGTTCGCGACAGCTCCAGAATACCCGGCAGCCGACTTTCCAAAACGTCTTCGCCGAGGTGGTCCAGCTTGAGGAATACGTGGTCGCCTTCAGGTCCGCAACCTCGGCCTTCGAGAATCTCCAGCACCATTGATCGGGCCACGACGTCGCGTCCCGCCAAATCTTTAGCGTTAGGCGCGTAGCGCTCCATGAACCGCTCGCCGTCTTTGTTGATCAGATACCCACCTTCGCCGCGACAGCCTTCGGTCACCAGGGTGCCCGCGCCGTAGATGCCGGTGGGGTGGAACTGCCACATTTCCATGTCCTGCATGGGAAAGCCTGCTCGCATTGCCATACCCACGCCATCGCCGGTGTTAATGTGGGCGTTGGTCGTTGATGCGTAAATGCGGCCTGCTCCACCTGTTGCAAACACAGTGGCCTTGGACTTTACAAATACCGTCTCGCCACTCTCGATATCGATAGCGATCACTCCAACAACCGCGTTGTCCTGGTTTTTCACCAGATCGACGGCAAACCATTCGTTGAAGAACTGCGTGTTGTTCTTGACGTTATTCTGGTAGAGCGTGTGCAATAGTGCGTGACCGGTGCGGTCCGCCGCAGCGCAGGTGCGGGCTGCCTGCCCGCCTTCACCGAAATTTTTCGACTGCCCTCCGAAGGGGCGCTGGTAAATTCTGCCCTCCTCAGTGCGAGAAAACGGCAGGCCCATGTGCTCCAGCTCGAAAATCGCCTCCGGACCAACGGAACACATGTACTCGATGGCGTCTTGATCGCCGATGTAGTCAGAGCCTTTGACGGTGTCATACATATGCCACCGCCAGTCATCGTTGGGGTCAGCGCTGGCGATTGCGCAGGTGATGCCACCCTGAGCTGATACCGTATGGGAACGTGTCGGGAATACTTTGCTGATGACGGCCGTCTTGTAACCAGACTGCGCAAGCTGCAGGGCCGCGCGCATGCCAGACCCGCCACCACCAACGATGACGCCGTCAAAGGAAATAGTACGAATAGAAGCCATTAACTAAGTATCTCCGGATTATGACCCACACAAAAAATGTATCGGGTCCGCACCACTCAAACAATTCGTAAGGGCCTGCGGTTAGGGCCTGCAGTTACAGAGGCAACCGCTAGCTCCAGACGATCTGAACGCCCCAGATAACGTAAACGAGAATCGTAACGCTGCAAACCGCGCTGGCCGCGCCACGCACAACGTTGCCCTTGGATCCCAGCATGCGAGTCGTCAGGTAATCAGTAAGCACGCACCACAAGCCTATCCAGGCATGCAAGGCGATCGAAACGATCGCCGCGATACTGAAAACGCGCATGGCAATGTGGTCGAACAGTCCCTGCCACTGGGCGTATTCCATTGGGCTGTTAATGCCGATGTAGCACCCAAGGAAAGTGAAGTAGCCCAGCAGCACTACGCCGCTGACGCGTTGTATCAACCAATTCTGCAGGCCAGAGAGGCCCAGGGTGCTCGCCGTTGTCACCATGACAACACCCACAGACCCGCTGCAGCAATCAGCACCAGTGACAGCGCGATGATAATGCGCGAACCCAATACGCCACCTTCCAGCGTCTCACCGTAACCAAAGTCGCCAACCAGGTGTTTGATGCCCGCCAGCGCATGGTAAATAGATACTGCCAGGATGCCCCATATCACCAGTTTAGCCAGCGGCATGGTCAGCAGTGCTTTCGCGTCATCGAAGCCCTCCGGACCGCTCAAGCTAAGACCCAGGAGATACAGCATGATGCCGGCTGACACGAAATTGATAACGCCCGATACCCGGGTGAGGATCGACGTAATCGCTGTGATAGGAAGCTGGATCGTATTCAGATCCAAATTGACGGGTCTTGTGTCGTTCACGATGTGTCACCAATCAAATGTGTCACCAAAAAAAGTGTCGCGAATCAGATGCACCAGCAGTCAGATGTGTCACTGGTTAGATGTATCACTAACCAGGGCCTGCCCGGCAGGCCGTGGATTTGATTCGCTGGCGACGCCATACCCAGTGACGTTGAATTCACTGTCCAGGAAGTGTTCTGTTGGCCTCGCATTAAGCGGCGAGCAGTATAGGCGCAGGGCTGCTGAAATACAACGCGAGCGGGGCCTTGCCACCTGCGCCAGATCAGCATTTTCTCGCACCGCAAAGCGGCCTGTAAGTACTGAAATACGTGGCCTTGCAAGCCTCTGGTGCGGTTTGACAAACGCGGTCGAGACTCTATAGTTGAGCACCCTTCCGAGAGCAATACATCAGGATCCCGAATGAGCGAAAAGCACGCATCTCTCACCGTTGACGGCGCCGAAGAGGCTATGGATTTGCCGATCTACTCCGGCACCCTGGGACCGGATGTTGTCGACGTTGGAAAGCTGACGGGACAAGGCCTGTTTACCTATGATCCTGGCTTTGTCTCAACCGCAGCCTGCGAATCGCAGATTACTTATATCGATGGCGACAAAGGTGTGCTGCTGCATCGGGGCTATCCCATTGAGCAACTGGCCGAGCACTCCGACTACTTGGAGACCTGTTACCTGTTGCTCTATGGCGAACTCCCCAATGCTGAACAAAAAACCGAATTTGAAAATACCGTGCGCTACCACACCATGGTGCACGACCAACTCACCTACTTTTTCCGGGGCTTCCGCCGTGACGCTCACCCCATGGCGATTATGTGCGGTGTCGTGGGCGCCCTCTCGGCCTTCTACCATGACTCCACAGACATCAGTGACAAGCGGCACCGCGAGGTCGCGGCGTTCCGACTCATCGCTAAAATGCCGACACTGGCGGCGATGAGCTACAAATACTCTATCGGCCAGCCTTTCATGTATCCCGATAACAGCCTTAACTACGCTGAAAATTTCCTGCATATGATGTTCGGCACGCCCTGCGAGCCCAGTAAGGTCAATCCGGTGCTGGCACGCGCTATGGACCGCATTTTCCTATTGCATGCAGATCACGAGCAAAATGCATCTACGTCCACTGTGCGACTGGCGGGATCCTCTGGCGCCAACCCCTTTGCCTGCATCGCCTCCGGCATCGCTGCTCTTTGGGGTCCTTCGCACGGTGGCGCCAATGAGGCTGTTCTGAACATGCTGGAGGAAATTGGCGATGTGTCGCGTATCGACGAATATGTAGCGCGCGCCAAAGACAAGGACGATCCATTCCGCCTTATGGGCTTTGGACACCGTGTGTACAAGAACTTTGACCCCCGCGCCAAGGTTATGAAGGAAGCCGCAGATGAGGTGCTGACGGAGCTTGGTATCGAGAACGAGCCGCTTCTGGAAATCGCCAAGCAGCTGGAGAAGATCGCGCTGGAAGACGAGTACTTCATTCAGAAAAAGCTCTACCCCAACGTAGACTTTTACTCGGGCATCATTCTCAAAGCGATCGGCATTCCTACCAGTATGTTTACCGTGATATTCGCACTCGGGCGCACCGTCGGCTGGGTCGCGCACTGGAACGAAATGATCAGTGGTAGTTACCGCATCGGCCGACCTCGCCAACTCTACACCGGGCACACGCAGCGCGACTACACGCCACTAGAACAGCGCTGACATGACAGACTGCGTTATCAGCGGGACCGGCCTCTATACGCCGGCCCTGTCGATCAGCAATGCCGAACTGGTGGATTCCTTCAATCAGTACGTCGATGATTTCAATACGGCCAATGCATCAGCAATAGAAGCCGGTGAGTTGGAAGCGCTGCAGTACTCGTCCGTAGAATTCATCGAAAAGGCATCGGGTATCAAAAGTCGCTATGTGATGGACAAATCGGGTGTGCTGGAGCCAACACGCATGGCACCGAGCATTCCGGACCGACCCGATGACAAGCCCTCCGTACAGTGCGAGATTGGCGTTATCGCCGCGCGTGAAGCGATGCAGCAAGCGGGTAAGCAAGCGGCTGACATTGATGCAGTCCTGGTTGCCTGCTCCAATATGCAACGCGCCTATCCGGCAATGGCAGTGGAGCTGCAAGCGGCACTGGGTATTGAGGGCTGGGGCTACGACATGAACGTGGCCTGTTCATCCGCCACCTTCGGCATTCAGACCGCCAGGGACAGCATCGCCAACGGCAGCGCCGACTGTGTATTGGTGGTCAACCCGGAGATTTGCTCAGGCCACCTCAATTTTCGTGACCGGGATGCACACTTTATTTTTGGAGATGTGTGTACCGCGGTAGTGGTGGAGCGGGCCGACACGGCCACCTCTGGCAATCGGTTCGCCATCCTGGGTACTCGTCTCAAAACGCAGTTCTCCAACAACATTCGCAATAACTTCGGTTTCCTGAACCGTGGTGACGACAGCGGTATCGGCAAACCGGATAAGCTGTTTCGGCAAAATGGTCGCAAAGTCTTCAAAGAGGTCTGCCCAATGGTGGCAGAACTTATCCTGCATCACATCGGCAGCCTGGACATCAGCAGCGATCAACTTAAACGCCTCTGGCTGCACCAGGCCAACCTCAATATGAACCTTTTAATCAGCAAGCGCGTGCTGGGCAGGGAAGCGACACCAGAAGAGGCGCCTACCATTCTCGACACTTACGCGAACACCAGCTCTGCAGGCTCAGTAATTGCCTTCCACAAGCATCATGCGGACTTCGCTAGCGGTGAGCTGGGCGTGCTCTGCTCATTTGGCGCAGGCTACAGTATAGGTAGCGTGGTGCTGCGTCGCTGCTAGTTATCACCTGCGTGGACGCAGCCCGCCTTAGATAAGCTCTCTCAGCGCCTTCAGCACCTGGTCGCACTGCTCGGCCGTGCCCACTGTGATACGCAGATAGTCACTGATTCTGGGCTTATCAAAATGACGCACCACAATGCGACGTTCGCGAAGTTCACGCTGTAGCGAAGCCGCCTGACAGCCCTCTCGACGAGCGAACACAAAGTTGGCCTGTGACGGCAACACCTCAAAACCCAATGTCTCAAGACCCTCGGTAAGCGAGCGACGGTTTTCGATAATCTCAGCCTTACGCGCTTCAAACCACGCCGCGTCCTCCAGTGCAGCCACAGCGCCCGCCTCCGCAATCCGGTCCACGGGATAGGAGTTAAAGCTGTTCTTGACCCGTTCAAGTCCCTCAATCAGTGGACGCTGGCCAAAGGCTGCACCCACGCGAAGGCCTGCCAGCGCCCGTGACTTCGACAGTGTTTGTACGACAAGCAGATTGGGGTACTGGTCTATCAGCGGAATCGCAGACTCAGCGCCGAAGTCGACGTAGGCCTCATCCACTACCACCACGGTATCGGGGTTTTCGCGCAGCAGTGCTTCTATCGCGGTTCGTGATGTGCCCATGCCGGTAGGCGCGTTCGGGTTGGGAAAAATAATGCCGCCGTTGGGACGCCGGAAGTCTGACAGCTCAATAGCAAAGTCGTCGCGCAAAGGGATGGTTTCCGAACTTAAGCCAAAGAACGCGGCGTAGACCGGATAAAAGCTGTAGCTGATGTCGGGGAACAACAGCGGCGCGTCCGGCTGAAACAGTGCGCGAAATGTGTGCGCAAGCACCTCGTCAGAGCCGTTGCCGGGGAATACCTGCTCCGGTGAGATATCCAGCGCCTCGGCAAAGGCCTCACACAGACGCCGATTACCGGGGTCTGGGTAAAGCCTGATGTCATCGCTGGCCGCTGCACGCATGGCTTCGAGTGCTAGCTCCGACGGACCGAAGGGCATTTCATTTGTGTTCAGCTTAACCAGCTGAGTGTCTATCGGTTGCTCGCCCGGCACATAGGGTGAAAGCGTCTGAACCAGCGGGTTCCAGAAGCGGGACATGGGGTACTCCATGAAAAACCGCTAGTGTAATGCGCCCCGGGCTCAGAGACGAGCCGGCGGGCATCAGCGGTCGGTCTGGGGCAGCCAGTCCAGCAGGGTTTCCAGCTCGGTATGCCGCACGTCCACGCCCTCGACCATATAGATCGCATACTCAGCAATGTTGCGGGCATGATCCCCCACCCGCTCCAGCGAACGAAGCGCCCACATGGCGGTAACGCAAGACGGGGCGCTAGCGGGTTGCTGCTGCATTTTATCAATCAGAAGCTGCATTGCGGCGTCCATCTGTTGATCGATGGTCTCATCGCCACGGGCGATGGCGAGTGCAGCAGTGGCATCACGCCGAGCAAAGGCATCAAGTGCCGAGCGCAGCATCTCGATGACGGTCGCAGCAATTTCCCGACTCCAGGGTCGCGCCGGGTCAGCGTCTACGGTTTCACTGAGCGCAATGACCTGCCGCGCTATGCGGCTGCTTTCATCGCCAATGCGCTCCAGATCAATAATGACCTTGGTAATTGCCAGTACCAGCCGCAAATCACCAGCCGCGGGCTGGCGCCGCGCCAAAATACGGGAGCACTCGTTGTCGATAGCAATTTCCATTGCGTTGATTGTTGCATCGGAGTCGATTATGACCTGTGCCTCGCCGCTATCCACCGACTCTAAAGCGTCAACCGCCGCCAGTACCTGCCGCTCCACCGCACCCCCCATCTCCAGCATGTGGGATGTGGCTGCTTCAAGTTCAGCGTTGAACTGGCCGGAGATGTGCGCGCGCGGGCCGCTAGTCTCAGCCATGGTTTAGCCGTAGCGCCCGGTAATGTAATCCTCGGTTTGCTGCTGCCGGGGATTGGTAAAGAGTCGGTCCGTACTGTCGTACTCCACCAGTCGGCCGAGGTTCATGAATGCGGTCATATCCGATACGCGCGCTGCCTGCTGCATGTTATGGGTTACGATCACAATGGTGTAAGAGGATTTCAATTCGTAGATCAGCTCTTCGATCTTCAGGGTAGAGATGGGATCAAGCGACGAAGCGGGCTCATCCAACAGCACCACTTCCGGCTCTACCGCGATCGTGCGGGCGATGACCAGTCGCTGTTGTTGGCCACCTGACAGTCCCAGGGCATTCTCCTGAAGACGATCTTTGATCTCATCCCAGAGCGCGGCTGAGCGCAAGCTGCGCTCTACGATCTCGTCGAGCTTGCGCCGCTTGTTCATACCCTGAATGCGAAGCCCATAGGCGACGTTCTCATACACTGACATTGGAAAAGGGTTTGGTTTCTGGAACACCATGCCAACGCGTCGTCGCAACTGTGAAACATCCACCTCTGGCGCATAAATGTCGCGCCCCTCCAGTAATACCCGCCCGTTAAGCCGGCAGCCATTGACCAGGTCGTTCATTCGATTGAAGCTGCGCAGCAAACTGGTCTTGCCGCATCCGCTAGGGCCAATGAACGCGGTAACCCGGCGTCGAGGCACGTTCAGGTTGATGTCGCGCAGAGCAGCGGTGCCGCCATAGCTTAGCGAAAGATCCTCAACAGAGATTGCGACATCTTCTGCCTCAACACTGTCTATCGGTCGCCGTTGCAGAGCCTCAAGGTCGATTCCGTAAGTGGACATATATTTTCTCAACCTGCCTCAAGTGATGCGTAGCGCTCGCGGAGTCGGTTGCGCAGCGTGACGGCGGCAAAGTTCAGCAGCGCGATAATAACCACCAGCAATAGCGCAGTAGCATAAACCAGTGGTCGTGCTGCTTCGATATTGGGACTCTGAAATCCCACGTCGTAGATATGAAAACCCAGGTGCATAAACTTCTGCTCAAGGTGCAGATACGGGAATACGCCATCGACAGGCAGCGTTGGCGCCAGCTTCACCACGCCCACCAGCATCAAAGGTGCTACCTCACCTGCAGCCCGTGCCACCGCCAAAATCACGCCCGTCATCATGGCTGGGCTGGCCATAGGCAGCACTACGCGCCATAGTGTCTCTGCTCGGGTCGCGCCCAGCGCCAGGCTACCCTCGCGCACAGCTCGCGGAATTCGTGCCAAACCCTCTTCAGTGGCAACAATTACCACCGGCAGGGTGAGCAACGCCAGCGTAAGGGATGCCCACATAATACCCGGTGTGCCGTAGGTCGGACTTGGCAAAGCATCTTTGTAAAACAGGCGGTCGATCTCGCCACCCATGCCATAAACAAAAAAACCCAATCCGAAGATTCCGTAAACGATAGACGGGACACCCGCCAGATTGTTTACGGCCGCCCGGAACACTCTGGTTAACCGCCCCTGCTCCGCCACCTCATGCAGGAACACCGCTGCCAGAACACCGAAAGGTGTCACGATGATAGACATCAGCACCACCATTAATACCGTGCCAAATATAGCCGGGTATACGCCACCCTCCGTGTTGGCCTCGCGAGGTTCAGCAGACAGAAACTCCCAGAGCCTGACGCGGTAGTAGTTGAGCTTGTCGACCACATCCATTTGATTGGGCTGTATGGCGCGCACTACCTGCCCCAGCGGCAAAACGAGCTGCTGTCCGTCCGCCAGCCTGATTTGATAACGATGCCTGGCGCTTTCTGAATACAGCGCCGTCAATCGACGCAGTGCGCGTTCGTAAGCGCCCTCCAATTCGATGGCTTCCGCAGCTGCACCCCGACCGCGGCGGCGCAGTTGCTCAAGCGCCTGGCTGGTCGCCCGCAGCTCGCCACGCTCCAGGTCGCGTATATCGCTGCGCACTCGTCTGGCACGTTCTAGCTGCGTCTGAAACCGTTCCCAGGTCGCAGCCGCCGAGTCTTTTGCGCTGGCAACGACCACGTCATCCTCCAACACGGCCTCAAGAAATCCGTACAGATTTCCCCACTCTTCACGCTCCACCCGCACAGCGCCCGGGGGAGCGGTCGGTGCCATCAGCTCGTTGCGGAGCACCCAGACAAAATCCGTACCTGTGACATCTCTATTGCCGCGCTTCAATAGCAGTCGCTCCAGCTGAGGACCAGAACCGGGTATCTCATAGCCCGCCGCAAGCAGCTGTTCCCGAGGTACCTGTTGCACCGCTACCTGTTCTGCCAATACGATTTCGCCGCTTTCCTTCAGTTGGTAAAGGCTTAAAGCATGAGGCCAGAAATACCCGAGACCTTGCCAGGCCAGCAGGACCAGCAAGCCCAACACTGCCAGTATGCTGAAACTCACTGCGGCTGCGTTCAGCCAGACCAGAGGCTCTCCGCGACGAAGCAGGTGGCTGACGCCGCGACCCGGTGCGTTCACTGTCTGACTCCGCATTACAACGTGCCGTAGCGACTGCGCAGCCGCTGTCGCACGAGCTCGGCCAGCGAATTAAGCACGAAGGTAAATAGAAACAGCACAAAGGCGGCCAGGAACAGTATCCGATAGTGGGTGCTTTGAACTTCGGCTTCGGGGACCTCCACGGCTATGTTGGCAGCAAGGCTACGTAATCCCTCAAACGGATTGAACTCCATAATCGGCGTGTTGCCTGTCGCCATCAGCACTATCATGGTTTCTCCCAGGGCCCGACCAAAGCCGATCATCAGCGCAGAGAAAACTCCGGGGCTGGCGGTTGGCAACACTACCCCGGTCAGGGTCTGCCAGGGCGTCGCACCCAGTGCAAGGCTTCCATCCGCCAGGTGCCTGGGCACAGAGTAGATGGCATCTTCTGCAATAGAAAAAATTGTAGGGATGACGGCAAACCCCATGGCAATGCCGACCACGATTGCATTGCGCTGGTCGTAGGCAAGGCCCAGCTCCTGGGCAAACCAACGCCGGGCATCACCGTCAAACAGCACGCTCTCCACTGAGCCACCTAATTCCAGCCCCAGCCACACCAAAGCCAACAGAACCGGCAACAGGACGACAGCGTGCCACCCGGCGGGCATTCGCTCACGCCAGGAAGCGGGCAACAAGGCCCAGCACAGCGAAAAGACCAACACGCCGCCGGGCAGTACCAGCAGCACAGTGATCAGATCGGCGAGGTGGTCCTCAACCAGGGGCGCCAGCCACAGGCCCGCCAGGAAACCCAGTATGACGGTGGGCAGAGCCTCCATCAATTCAACCAGCGGCTTGACGCGCCGGCGCAAGGCCGGAGACATGAAAAACGCAGTGTAGATAGCGCCGCATATGGCGAGCGGCGCGGCGAACACCATGGCATAGAACGCTGCCTTCAGTGTGCCAAACGCCAGCGGCGTCAAACTGAACTTGGGCTCATAATCATTGCTGGACGCAGAGGACTGATATACCAGCGCCGGCGCTTCGTAGCCCTCGTACCAAACCTCTTGCCAGAGAGATCTCAGCGAGACTTCAGGATGCGGGTTGTCAAGGCTCCAGCGACGCAACGCGCCAGCCTCGTCCAACGCCACCAGCAGGTCTGCTCTGGGCGACAGGGCCAGGACAGCGCCCGAAGTGATTCCAAAATCTGCCGTGAGGCCGCGCTGACCCGAAATCGCGTTATGCCATTGCACTACGCCGTCACCAAAACCCAGAAAACCGCGCCGACGCGGTTCAGGCAGCAGCCTGTGCAATCGCGCACCGCCACTGTCAAAGCGCTGTCCCAGAGCCACGGCGCCATGTTGCAATACGTAGTAGCGATTCAAGTGACCAGCACTGGAGGCGGCAATCAGGGACAGCCCCCCTTGCAGCACCGAAGCAGCCTCAAGTCGATCACTATCGGCAAACAAACGACCCTGCACCGGCTCAGCTATAACACCCTCAGAGAGAGGCCATACGCGATAATCGCCGGCTTCCGTAAGCAGCACCAACCAGCGACCAGCATCCATCAGGAAAAGGTGTTTGGCAGGTGCTTGCGAGCCCAGATCGATGCGCTCGGCCACGCTCTCTCCGAGACGCTGTAGCTCCAGCTGACCGTCCGCATATTGCCGAGCCAACCACCCGGCGTGGAGATCCAGCGCCACGGCCGACAGAGCCACTGGCTTGCTGCCCGCCAGTAAAAGGTCGCCCAGCGGATGTCCCAGCACAGGTTGAATCCGTCGTTCGGGCGCCGTCAACTCATAGTGATAGCTCGGTTCTATGACTCGACTGCTGCCATCGCTGAAACCCAGCATTAGCGCGCCCGAACCTGCGCCTTCGCCAGCGACCGTCGTAAGTGCTGCCTTTGACGGTGCAAGCTCGCGACGGCTTAGTACCTTTGCATCTTCAAGCCTGGTAAAGCCTACCGTGCCGTCGCTGCTGACCTGAAACGCCACATCCCCGTAGTCGTCCAGTGACAGCCAACGACTGTCACTGACAGGCCATTCTAACGGCGCCATTGGCGTAGCGCTGGCTTCGCGCAACAGCGGAGTGACTTCGTACACAAGAAAGAAGAACAGCAACACAATGGTCAGCAAGACCACGCTGCCGCCGGTCGCAATCGCCGCCGTCGTTGCCCTATCCTTGAAACGCCGCCAACGCGGCCACCAGGCCGGTATGCCGCGCTTACTCACAATGCCAGACTCTCTCTAGCGGCTGAGACCACGTCGGCAGGGAGCGGCGTGTATCCATCCTTGACGACCACCGACTGGCCCCGCTGCGACAGGATCATGGCAAGGAACTCGCGCTCCAGCGGCGGCAGTCGCTTACCGGGCTCCTTGTTGACATAGATGTACATGTAACGTGACAGCGGATAGTCACCGCGTATGGCAGAGGCAGCATTCGGAACGACATAGGGGCCCTGGGCATCAACCGCCACGGCGAGTGTTTTGACACTGGCAGTGCGATACCCCAGTGCTGAATATCCTATGCCATTAACCGCCGTGGATATCGCCTGCACCACTGAAGCGGATCCGGGCTGCTCATTCACCTGGGCTTTGAAGTCGCCATTACAGAGTGCTGCGGCCTTGAAATACCCATAGGTACCGGACACCGAATTGCGACCAAACATCTGTATATGCTGCGTTTCCCAGACACCCGTCAGTCCCAGTCCATGCCAGTGCGTAATTGCCGAAGGCGCGCCGCAGCGTCGCGTCGCTGAAAAAATCGCATCCACTTGCTCAAGCGTAATACGCTGTAGCGGGTTGTCCTGGTGAACGTAAATAGCAACCGCATCCAGCGCCACAGGAACCGCTGTGGGCAGATATCCGTAGCGCGCTTCAAAGGCCTCGCGCTCACGGTTTTTCATGGGCCGGCTCATTGGACCCAGACTGGCGGTGCCCTGGGTTAGCGCGGGCGGCGCTGTGGACGAGCCCGCTGCCTGCACCTCGATACGGACGCCTGGGTAGACACGCTTAAAGCTCTCAGCCCAGAGCGTCATTAGGTTAGCGAGAGTATCTGAGCCTGTGCTGAAGAGATTGCCGGATACGCCAGTGGCCCGCTGGTAGTCTGGCAGTACCTCAGAGGCGACCGCCACAGGCTGCCACAGACTGGACAAGAGCCAAAGCATTAGACAGGCGAGTGTTTGAAAGCGATGTAAAACCGTCACAAAAATGACAGGCCTATGACAATGGGAAGACACAGCGAAACGTGCTGCCTACACCCACTTCACTTTCAATCTCCAGCTGCGCGTCGTGACCTGCCAGCACGTGCTTGACGATGGCCAGGCCCAGTCCCGTCCCACCGGTATTCTGAGAGCGGCTTTTATCCACGCGATAAAAACGTTCTGTCAGCCGGGGCAGATGTACAGCATCAATGCCAGGACCGCGATCGCTTACGGATAGTACACAGCCATCTTCACGCTCTGACCATCCGAGAGCTACATCCTCGTCACTATATTTCAAGGCGTTGATAACCAGGTTGGAGACTGCGCTGTAGATGTGCTTGTAATTGCCCAGAATGCTGCGCCCTGTCGTGATATCAACACTGATAGAGCGGCTTGGAAATGCACCCGCTACAAACTCACGTACTTCACCGATCAACTCTGGCATGTCGAGGCTGGCATGCTCCTCGCGCCCCTCGGTGGCTTCAATTTGAGACAGCCACAACAGGTCACGCAGCAGCGCTTCCATGCGCTCCGCCTGCTGCTGCATTTGTAGCATGGGTTGGCGCAAGCGCTCCTGTTCGCCCAGGTCCGTATCCATCAAGGTCAGGACGTAACCACTGATCACCGTAAGCGGAGTGCGCAATTCGTGTGACACATTGGCTACAAAGTCTCGTCGCATTTTCTCAAGCTGCCGCTCTCGTGTAACGTCGCGGGCAAACAGCAGGCGGCTACCCCGACCAAACTCGGTTATCTCTACCAATAGCTGTACCTTGGTATCCAGAGGACTCTCGACCAGCAGGGGCTGCGCAAAGTCCCCTTCTGTAAAGTAGCTGCTGAAGTTGGGTACGCGTAGCAGGTTTACCATTGCCTGGCCGCGATCGCGCGGATACTCGAGTCCCAGAAGTTTTTGCGCAGCTTCGTTGCTCCATTCAATATTCGAAGAGGGATCAATAAGTACTGCTGCATCCTTCAGCGCTGCCAGCGAGTCGCGTAGATAGCTAACCGCGGTCTGCAACCGATCGCGCTCTTCCCGATCGCTACGCTGCAGGCGATAGATACTGTCGTAAAACTCACCCCAGATGCCGCGCGCTTCCGGGGGCTCCACATCCGGTCGACGCATCCAGGCAGATACGCGATAGAGTTGGTAAAGCCAGTAAACGAGCAACATCGTGGATGCGCAGGCGAGCGCAAGTATGGCATGGCCCAGGGCCAGGCCCACACCAACAAATACTAAAAAATACAGTGCAAGCTTTCGTAGTTCATGCCACCAGTTGGTGGCCACTACAGACTGACTCCTCGCGCAGAGAAACGATAGCCCGTGCCACGAACGGTCTGAATCAGGCGGCTATAGTCATGGCCAGGAATCTGCAAAGACTTACGCAGGCGGCGAATGTGTACATCTACCGTGCGCTCCTCAACATACACGTTTGCACCCCACACCTGATCCAGCAACTGATTGCGGGTGTAAGCGCGCTCCGGATGGGACATAAAGAACTGCAGCAGTCGAAACTCCGTCGGGCCTACATCAATAAGATCGCCACCCAGAAAAATGCGCTTGGAATCGCTATCCAGCGTGAGCTCCGCCACTTGCAGTGTCGACTCTTCAACACCCCCTGCGCTGCGGCGCAATAGGGCACGGATTCTGGCGATAAGTTCCCGCGGCGCGAAGGGCTTGGTCATATAGTCGTCTGCGCCCACATCCAGACCCTGAATGACGTTGTCCTCTGTGGTTTTCGCAGTCAGCATAATCACGGGCAGGTCCTTGGTCGCGTCATTGCGTTTGAGTCTCCGCAGCAATTCAAGGCCGCTGCCACCGGGAAGCATCCAGTCCAGCAACACACAATCGGGGCGATCATCGACGATCACCTGGTACGCGGACTGAATATCTTCCGCCTCCAGGCAGTTGAACTCGGCGATTTCCAGCGCCATGCGCAACATGTCGCGAATTGCGAACTCATCGTCAACAATGAGTACGGTGCGCTCAGACATAAACCGTTTCCCGCAGTAAAAGCCAAAGACGGTATTAAAAGTCTCGAATATTACGCCATTATGACACGGGGCTCCCGGGCCGGGATAGCCGGGTACCCGGCCTGCATGTCATTACAAGCCGACCTAGAAAATCCACCAGCCGTCGCTTTTTAGCGATTCCTCACAGCTGCGTAACTGCGTGCTGTAGCGAGAGGACTGGCGAGATACCTTCTTCGCCACATCTTTAAGCCACTGCTTGTTGCGAAAGCTGCGTTTATTAAAGCCGCCATGGCCCTCGTGGTAGGCCAGATAGAGGTGGTAGGGATCATCTTTTTTGATCCCATTTCGGCGGTAACTCTGGTGGTTATACCAGCCGATAAAGTCAATGGAGTCGCCAAACTTGTCTCGATCTGCGCCGTAGTTGCCACCGTCACGCTTGTACACGTCCCAGGTCTCTTCCAGGGCCTGCGTATAGCCGTAGGAATTTGAGGCACGCGGTCCCGGTATCACCCAGAGAATTTTCTTGCGCGGTGGTTTGGCTTTGGCACGAAAGCGCGACTCCTGGTGCATTATCGCCATCATTACAGGAATAGGACCGCCCCAGCGGTCTTTCGAATCAGCCGCGTCGTCATACCAACCGCGCTTTTCCTCAAAGATGCTGCAGATATTGTTGACGTCACTGGGGGGTGAGGTCGTACAGCCCGTGGCCAGCACTACCACACATAAAGTGACGAAGGCTCTCACAGGTGTCACGCCGGGGCAGCCCCATGACTTTGCAGCAGCGCCAGCAGTGCCGCTTCGTCGATGACTTCAACGCCCAGGGATTCAGCCTTGGCCAGCTTGGAACCTGCGCCGGGGCCTGCCACGAGGCGAGTGGTATTTTTAGAAACGCTACCGGCGACTTTAGCGCCCAGTGATTGCAGTTGCGCCTTGGCCTCGTCTCGGCTCATGCTGTCCAGGGTTCCTGTAACCACCCAAGTCTCACCGGCGAGGGGCTGGGCATCTGCGGCTGGCGCTTCTACTGCCGGCCACTGGATGCCGTGCGCTACCAGCGCATTTATCACCTCTATATTCTGCGGCGCATCGAAAAACTGACGCAGGTAATCCGCTACCACGGGACCTACGTCATCCACCGCCAACAAAGCCTCTTCATCTGCGTCCATCAGTCTGTTCAGGTCGCCGAAGTGCGTGGCAAGGTTCAGGGCCGTCGCTTCGCCTACCTCGCGGATGCCCAGGCTGTAGATAAACCGGGGCAGGCTTGTATGTTTGCTCTTAGCGAGTGCGTCAAGCAGGTTGGCAGCGGACTTCTCCGCCATGCGCTCAAGCCCGGCCAGTTGTTGCTGGCTGAGCGCATAGAGATCTGCAGCGCTATGCACCAGGTCTTCGTCAACCAGCTGATCTACCAGCTTATCTCCCAGACCCTCTATGTCCATCGCGCGGCGCGATGCAAAGTGCTTGATGGACTGCTTGCGCTGGGCCTCACAGGCCAGCCCCGCTGAGCAGCGCACCACCACCTCGCCCTCGATAAACTCCAGGGCAGAATTACACACCGGGCAGCATTCTGGAAACACAATGGGCTTTGCGTCAGTTGGGCGCTGGTCGGCGATCACTGACACAACCTGGGGAATGACATCACCGGCACGCCGCACAACGACGCTATCGCCCCTCATCACCCCCAGCCGTTCTATCTCATCACGGTTGTGCAGAGTTGCGTTGCTGACGGTCACACCGCCCACGAATACGGGATCCAGGCGCGCTACCGGGGTGACAGCGCCGGTGCGACCGACCTGAAACTCCACATCCAGCAAGCGGGTACTCTCCTCCTGCGCGGGAAACTTGCGCGCAATCGCCCAGCGTGGCGCTCTGGACACAAAACCCAGCGCCTCCTGCAGCGCAATATCATTGACTTTAAAGACGATGCCATCGATGTCATAGGGCAGCCCGTCACGCTTGTGTGCCATCGCCTGATAATAGTCGTCGCAGCCGGCAGCCCCTGTCGCGATATCGGAGTCGGCATTGATCCGAAAGCCCCAGGTCTGCAGCGCGTCGAGGATATCTGAGTGTCGCTTGGGCAAGGCTCCTCCCTCTACCAGACCCACGCTGTAGCAACACATCTGCAGTGGCCGCTCCGCGGCAATGCGCGGGTCCAACTGGCGCAATGTCCCCGCTGCGGCATTGCGCGGGTTGACGAAGACCTTGCCCTCTTCCGCCCGCGCTTTGGCATTGATGGACTCAAAGACCGCATGGGGTAGATACACTTCACCGCGCACCTCAAGCACCGCCGGGTAACCCTCGCCACGAAGCTTCAGAGGGATGGACTGCACAGTGCGAATGTTGTGGGTGATGTCTTCGCCGGTGCGGCCATCTCCACGCGTTGCGCCTCGTTCCAAAACGCCGTCGCGGTAGAGCAAGCTGACGGCAATACCGTCCAGCTTTGGCTCGCAGGCGAATTCAATGGGCTCCTCGCGCTTCAATCGCGCCATGATGCGGCGCTCAAAATCCAGCATTTCCTCCGCAGAGAAGGCATTATCCAAGGACAGCATAGGCAGCTCGTGAGTGACCTGCTGAAACTCACTTAAGGGTGCGGCGCCCACGCGCTGTGTCGGTGAATCAGCGCTTTGCAGCTCAGGATTAGCTGCCTCCAGGTCGCGCAGCTGCCGCATCAAGCGGTCATAGCTAGCGTCGGGGATACTGGGCTCGTCCAGCACGTAATAGCGGTAGTTGTGGTCTTCCAGCTGTTCCCGCAGTGCAGCAATTTCACCAGCTGCCGCCGATGATCCCGAGACTGACATGGCGTCTAGCGTCCCGCCTGGGCCAGAAGTTTACGCTCCAGTTCGCGGATGCGCTGTCGCATGTGTTCCAGTGTCTGCCGCGTGGCTACGCTGCGGGACTCATCCAGCACATCACCGCCCAGATGCTCGGCCACGCCGCGCGCCGTTTCCAGCATCAGCTCGAATGCGCCCATCATGTCACCCGGGCCAGGCAGGCTAAGGAAGAAGATCAGGCCTGTCGTGGAAAAATCGCCCATGCGATCTATATCGAATACGCCAGGTTGCAGCATATTAGCGACGCTGAACTGCACCGTCCCGCGCCCCGCCGCCTCATCATGGCGGTGGAAGAAATCCATATCGCCGAAGCGCAGATTGTATGCCAGCAGGACTTGCAGAATGTCATCTCCCGCAAAGCCCGCCTCGCTGCGCGACACCACGTGCAGCATCAACACTTCCTGAGGAGCATCGGCGTGAGCGGAGGCACGCCCCCTTTGACCTTCATCAACAGAAATTCCTGCCAGTAGGTCCAGATTTTCGCCGCGCTGTGCCCGCATTACGGGCGTCTTGGCAAACAGCGGATCGTCGGCATCCTCATCTGCTGCGGTATCTTTTGCAGAGTCCTCGCTAGCTGCGGACACACTCGCCTCGGCCGCCATCTCGGCAGCGCTGTCGTCGGGACGCTCAGTCAATAATGGCGGCTCACCCACGGGATGATCGGTGGCGGGATCGCCAGGCGCAGAGGGTGGCGTGTAACGCGGCACCTCAGTACCGGGAGAGGTGCCTGAATCGGTGCCAAAAGAAGCGCTTGAATAGCCGCCATCAGAAATCTCGTCATCGCCATCACGGTCGCCATCTGCAGTCACGCGCGATTTCACGCGCGCGCCGCCGTTGGGCAGCTCACGCGACATCGTCGCATCGTCTTCGCCGCCCTCAGGGACCTGAGTCAGCGACATGCGTATGCGATTGGGGTCACGCATACGGCGATAGCCATCCAGCAGCACGGCCACAATCAGCAAAACGCCAATAATGATCATCCAGTCGCGCACGCTAATATCCATCAGATTTCAGCTAATCCCCGTGCTACTCAATGTCTGGTGCTGCTAAATGACTTGCTTCCAAGCTGCTGCATTTACCGAAACCGCTGCGCTACGCGTTGCCGACTCCGCGGCAAAACCGCTTGCTTCCGCAGACTTACGATCGTCACCTCAGCCAAGGCAAAATACAAAAGTCTGGCCGCCAAAAACAAGCTACACTGCTGCCAGCTCTGCCGCTTCCTCAACATCCACGGTCACCAATCGAGATACGCCCGGTTCCTGCATGGTGACGCCCATAAGGTGATCCGCCATCTCCATGGTGATCTTGTTATGGGTGATGAAGATAAACTGCACATGCTCTGACATCTCTTTCACCATGCGCGCATAGCGGCCCGTGTTGGCATCATCCAGGGGCGCGTCCACTTCGTCCAACATGCAAAAGGGTGCCGGATTCAGGCGGAAGATCGAGAACACCAGGGCAATTGCCGTCAGCGCTTTCTCACCGCCGGACAGCAGGTGGATAGTTGCATTCTTCTTACCGGGCGGTCGCGCCATGATGGTAATGCCCGTATCCAGCAGGTCATCACCGGTCATCTCAAGGTAGGCAGAACCACCGCCAAATACGCGCGGGAACAACTCCTTGAGGCTGTTATTCACCTGTTCAAACGTCTCGCGGAAACGATTGCGAGTTTCCTTGTCGATTTTCCGGATGGCCGACTCCAGCGTCTGCAGCGCGTCCTCCAGGTCGGCGTTCTGCGCATCCAGATAGTTTTTGCGCTCCGACTGCTGGCTATACTCATCAATAGCAGCCAGATTGATGGGACCTAAGCGAGCAATGCGGTTAC
>JBCDKJ010000046.1:0-27930 GCA_038746745.1 Pseudomonadota bacterium | reverse complement strand
TACCCAGGGCGAGGCGAGCCATCGTCTGCTGCAGACGGCTATTGAGTCCCTCACCTGCATGACCCACCGCGGTGGTATCGCTGCGGATGGAAAAACTGGCGATGGCTGCGGGCTGCTTTTACAGATGCCTGATGGGTATATGCGGGCACTGTGCCAAGCGCATTTTCAGCATGAACTCAGTGACCGATATGCAGTAGGCATGATCTTCCTTAGCCGGGATGCTGACGACGCCGCCAAGGAGCGCCAGGCGCTGCAATCGATTCTGGAAGATGAGGGGCTTGCCGTGGTTGGCGGGCGGGTCGTGCCGACAGATGCCAGCGTGCTGGGCGAGATTGCACTGGGCAACATGCCCTGTATTGAGCAAGTGTTTATCGACGCTCCGGGTCTGGATGACGATAGTCTTGCCACCAAACTCTTCGTGGCGCGCCGCAGGGCCGAAATTAGCCTTGAAGGCCACGATGAATTCTACATCTGCACGCTCAGTGGCAAGGTGCTGTCCTATAAAGGACTCATGATGCCCGCGGATCTGCAGCAGTTTTATCCAGACCTGGGTGATAGTCGTCTGGAAACCGCCATCTGCGTATTCCACCAGCGGTTCTCGACTAACACGCTGCCGCAGTGGCCGCTGGCTCAACCCTTCCGACTGTTGGCGCACAATGGTGAGATCAACACCATCGAGGGCAACCGGAACTGGTCTGAGGCGCGTTCAGCCCTGTTCAAGACCGAGCGCCTGCCGAATATTGAAGCCATTTCGCCGCTGGTCAACCGCACCGGGTCAGACTCGTCCAGTCTCGACAATATGCTGGACGTGCTCCGCACCGGCGGTGTGGACATGCTGCGCGCGCTGCGCATGTTGGTGCCGCCGGCCTGGCAGAACCGGGAAGATATGGACCCGGACCTCAAGGCGTTTTATGAGTATCACTCCATGCATATGGAGCCCTGGGACGGTCCCGCTGGCATCGTGCTGACGGACGGTCGCTATGCGGTCTGCCTGCTGGATCGCAACGGACTGCGTCCCGCCCGCTGGGTTAAAACCGATGACGGTTTCATTACTCTGGCGTCAGAAGTCGGCACCCACGGGTATACACCCGAAAGCGTTCTGGCGAAGGGGCGCGTTGGCCCCGGGCAGATGTTGGTGGTGGATACCCACACTGGCGAGCTGCTGGAGAACGAAGACGTCAACGCACTGCTGAAGCAACGCCATCCCTATAAACAATGGCTAAAGCATGCGTCGCGCCGCATAGAAGGTACTTTCGCCGCAGAGCAGGATCCGGGCGTCGAACGCAGCGAGCTCCAGACCTACATGAAAATGTTCCAGGTCAGCTTCGAAGAGCGTGATCAGGTACTGCGGCCACTTGCGGAAGCCGGCAACGAGGCCGTGGGCTCCATGGGAGATGACACGCCTATGGCGGTTCTATCCCGTAAGCAGCGCTCGGTGTATGACTATTTCCGGCAGAAGTTTGCCCAGGTTACCAACCCGCCTATCGATCCGCTGCGCGAGCAGATTGTGATGTCGCTGGAAACCGACCTGGGGCGCGAACAGAATGTGTTTTACGAAGGCCCGGAGCATGCTGAGCGCATCATCCTGACCTCGCCCATTCTCTCCCCCGGGAAGTTCTCTCGGCTGATCAGCATGGAGGACGAGCAGTTTGCCGCCTGTGTGCTGGACCTTGCCTACGACCCGGAGCAACTGGGTCTGGCAGAAGCCATTGACGTGCTGTGTGAGCGCGCGGCGGCGGCCGTGCGTGACGGCAAGGTAATCGTGGTGCTGTCAGACCGCAGACTGGAAAAAGGCCTGCTGCCCATACACGCTTTAATGGCCACCGGCGCCGTGCACCACTACCTGATTCGGGTGGGGCTGCGCTGCGATGCCAACCTGGTGCTAGAAACCGCCACGGCGCGGGACTCCCACCACTTTGCCTGCCTGATAGGGTTTGGCGCCACCGCGGTGTACCCCTATTTGTCGTACGCCGTGCTGGATGACCTGATGCGCAGCGGGGAGCTGTTGGGCGAGCCCGGCCGCAGCTATAAGAATTACCGCAAGGGCATCAACAAGGGCCTGCTCAAGATCATGTCCAAAATGGGCATCAGCGCCATTTCCTCTTACCGAGGTGCCCAGCTCTTTGAAGCCGTGGGCCTGGCACGGGAAGTGGTGAATCACTGCTTCCGAGGGGTTGCCAGCCGTATTGAAGGCGCTGGGTTTGATGAGCTGGAGGCGGACCAGCGAGCGCTGGCGAAACTGGCCTGGACCCGGCGCAAGCCAATTGAGCCGGGCGGCTTACTTAAGTTTGTACACGGGCAGGAGTACCACGCCTTCAACCCCGACGTCGTCAAAGGCCTGCAGGATGCGGTGCGAACGGGAGAGTATGCACGGTGGAAAACCTATGCCGCACTCGTCAACGAGCGTCCCGTTGCAACGCTGCGGGACTTGTTCGCACTCAAAATTGAGAACATCACCCCGGTACCTCTGGACGAAGTGGAGCCGGTAGAGGCAATAACGCCGCGCTTTGATACTGCAGGCATGTCTTTGGGCGCGCTCAGCCCGGAAGCCCACGAAGCACTGGCAGTGGCGATGAACAGCCTGGGTGCACGCAGCAACTCCGGCGAGGGTGGCGAAGATCCTGCTCGCTACGGCACTGAGCGCACTTCCAAAATTAAGCAGATTGCTTCGGGCCGCTTTGGCGTAACTCCCCAGTACCTGGTAAATGCCGAAGTGCTGCAAATCAAGGTGGCACAGGGTGCCAAGCCCGGTGAAGGCGGCCAGCTGCCTGGCGGCAAGGTCAACGATCTGATTGCCAGACTGCGTTATTCGGTGCCGGGCGTCACTTTGATCTCGCCACCGCCTCACCATGACATCTATTCCATCGAAGATCTGGCGCAGCTGATTTTCGACCTGAAGCAGGTCAATCCCAGCGCGCTTGTATCAGTGAAGCTGGTGTCCGAGCCCGGGGTCGGCACCATTGCAGCCGGAGTCGCCAAGGCCTATGCCGACCTGATTACTATTTCCGGCTATGACGGCGGCACCGCTGCCAGCCCGCTGACGTCGATTCGCTACGCCGGCTCGCCCTGGGAGCTGGGCCTCGCCGAAGTGCACCAGACCCTGCGCGGCAACATGCTGCGCGGCAAGGTGCGCGTGCAGACCGACGGCGGCCTGAAGACCGGTTTGGATGTGGTAAAGGCAGCCATGCTGGGTGCTGAGAGTTTTGGTTTTGGCACTGCACCCATGGTGGCGCTGGGCTGCAAATACCTGCGCATTTGCCACCTGAATAACTGTGCTACCGGTGTTGCGACGCAGAACGACAAGCTGCGTGATGATCATTTTCTCGGCACGGTGGATATGGTGGTCAACTTTATTCGCTTTATGGCTATGGAGACCCGTGAGTGGATGGCCGCCCTGGGCGTGCGCTCTCTGGACGAACTAATAGGCCGCGCAGATTTGCTGTCGGCGAGCTCGGGTGAAACCGCGAAGCAGTCTCGACTGGATTTGAGTCCTATCCTTTACAAAGACCCCAGCGCCAGGGATGAGCCAGAGTTTTGCAAAGTGCCCTCCAACGATCCCTTTGACCGGGGGGAGAAGGCTGAGGCTATGGTGGAAGCTGTGCTGCCGGCGATTGAAGCGAAATTAGGGGGCGAATGGCAGTTTGATGTCACCAACTGTGATCGCTCCCTGGGCGCGCGTCTCAGCGGTGAAATCGCCCGCCGCCATGGCAACACCGGCATGGCGGATGCCCCCGTTACGCTTCGGCTCCGCGGTACTGCGGGCCAGAGTTTTGGGGTCTGGAATGCCGGTGGCCTGCACATGTATCTGGAAGGCGATAGCAACGATTATGTCGGCAAGGGCATGGCCGGCGGCAAGCTCGTGATCTATCCGCCAAAGGGCAGTCGGTTCGAGTCGCGTAACACCGCCATTATTGGCAATACCTGCCTGTATGGCGCAACGGGCGGCAAGCTCTACGCCGCCGGTGTCGCAGGCGAGCGGTTTGCGGTGCGTAATTCCGGCGCGGTGGCGGTGGTTGAGGCTGCCGGCGATCACTGCTGCGAATATATGACCGGCGGTAACGTGACGGTGCTGGGCCCCACCGGGCATAATTTTGGCGCGGGTATGACCGGCGGCTTTGCTTACGTGTTGGATGAAGATCGCGGCTTTATTGATCGTTACAATAGCGAACTGGTCGAAATACACCGTATTAACACGGAGACGTTTGAGCCGTATCGGCACCATCTACGAGCGACTATTCAGGAATTTGTGGATGAGACCGGGTCTGAGTGGGGACAAACTCTGCTGGACGACTTCACTGACTACGTCGGTAAATTCTGGCTTGTAAAACCTAAGGCAGCAGACCTGGATCGTTTGTTGTCCCGACTGCGCGACACGGATTGAGCTTATGAGTGAACGACTAGCAAATGATTTTCAATTTGTAGAAGTCGAGCGGCGCGATCCCGATAAGAAAGCGCTGCAGGCGCGAAAGACGCAGTACGTCGAAATCTACGATGAATACCAGAAAGATCAGGTGGAGCATCAGGCAGAGCGCTGTTTGGGTTGCGGCAACCCGTACTGCGAGTGGAAGTGTCCAGTCCATAACCTGATCCCCAATTGGCTCAAGCTGATTGCTGAAGGCAACATCTTCGAGGCGGCTGAGCTGTCTCACCAGACCAACACGCTGCCTGAAGTCTGTGGACGAATCTGTCCCCAGGACCGCCTCTGTGAAGGCGCCTGCACGCTGGAGGATGGCTTTGGTGCGGTCACCATTGGTTCCACCGAAAAGTACATCACGGATACCGCTCTCGCGATGGGCTGGCGTCCCGATCTGTCCGACGTAGAGCCCACCGGCAAGAAGGTCGCCATTATCGGCGCCGGCCCGGCGGGCCTGGGCTGTGCCGATGTTCTGGTGCGCGCAGGCGTGCAACCGGTGCTGTTCGATCGCTACCCGGAAATTGGTGGTCTGCTGACCTTCGGTATTCCCGAATTCAAGCTTGAGAAGCGCGTGATGACCCGTCGCCGGGAAATCTTCGAAGGTATGGGGATGGAGTTCCGACTTAATACTGAGGTCGGCCGCGATGTGACAGCCCAGGCACTGCTGGACGAATACGATGCTGTATTCCTGGGTATGGGCACCTACAAATATATGCGCGGTGGTTTCCCCGGTGAGACCTTGCCCGGCGTTATCGAAGCACTGCCCTACCTGGTGGGTAACGTGAACCACAATATGGGCTTTGAGCAACCGGACGGTGCCTATGTCAATCTGGTGGGCAAGCGCGTAGTCGTCCTGGGCGGGGGTGACACCGCTATGGACTGCGTGCGCACGGCGATTCGCCAGCAGTCTGCCAGCGTCACCTGTGCTTATCGCCGAGACGAAGCGAATATGCCCGGTTCTCGTCGCGAAGTGAAAAACGCCAGAGAAGAAGGTGTAGTGTTCTTGTACAATCGGCAGCCGGTAGAGATTATCGGGGACGAGCAGGGCGTGCAGGGTGTCAAAGTGGTAGAGACACGATTGGGCGAGCCGGATGATAGCGGCCGCCGCAGACCCGAGCCGATTCCTGGCAGTGAGCAGGTATTGCCTGCGGACGCGGTGGTGATTGCCTTTGGCTTCCAGCCTGATCCACCTGTCTGGTTCCGGGACGTCAATGTCACTACCAACGACTGGGACGGCGTGGTCGCTCCGGAAGAACAAAACTATAAATTTCAAACGAGCAATCCCAAGATCTTCGCCGGGGGCGATATGGTGCGGGGGTCTGACTTGGTGGTTACCGCTATCTGGGAAGGACGTCAGGCCGGCGAGGGAATACTCGACTACCTGGATGTCTGATGAGCGAATTAAAAAATGACCGGTTCCTGCGCGCACTGCTGCGAGAGCCCGTGGACCGCACACCCCTCTGGATGATGCGGCAGGCGGGCCGCTACCTGCCTGAATATCGCGCGACTCGCGCCGAAGCCGGGTCCTTCATGGATCTGTGCATGAATCCCGAACTGGCCTGTGAAGTGACTTTGCAGCCCTTACGCCGCTACCCCATGGACGCGGCCATTCTGTTTTCCGATATTCTGACCATCCCTGACGCTATGGGCCTGGGCCTGCATTTTGTTGAAAACGAGGGTCCGCGCTTCCACAAACCGGTGCGCACGGAAGCGGAGGTGGCAGCGCTTAAGGTCGTCAATTCCCGCGCTGACCTGGATTATGTGGTCAAGGCGGTGGCGACGATTCGCGAAGCCCTGAACGGCAGCGTGCCGCTGATCGGCTTTTCCGGTAGCCCCTGGACTCTCGCCACCTACATGGTGGAAGGGGGCAGTTCGAAAGACTTTGCCCGGGCTAAGACCATGGCCTTCAATCAGCCGGAGGTGATGCATCAGTTGCTGTCGGTGCTGGCGGATTCAGTGGCTGACTACCTGCTCGCGCAGATCGAGGCGGGGGCGCAGGCGGTACAGATTTTCGATACCTGGGGTGGCGCGCTCAGCGAAGCGGCCTACCAGGAATTTTCTCTGGGCTATATGAAGCGTGTGGTAGATAAGCTACCTCGGGAGAGCGAGGGACGCCGTTTGCCAATCATTCTATTCACCAAGAATGGCGGGCAGTGGCTGGAAGCGATGGCGGAGACCGGCGCAGACTGCCTGGGTCTGGATTGGACCTGTGATATCGGCAAGGCCAGAGCCAGGGTGGGTGACAAGGTGGCCCTGCAGGGCAATCTCGATCCGGCCTGGTTGCGGGCGGAACCCACGGCGATCCGGGCAGAGGTGGAAAAGATTCTGGCCAGCTTCGGCAGCGGTCCGGGCCACGTGTTTAATCTGGGTCACGGCATTACACCGGACATCAACCCAGACCACGTCACCGCCTTCGTCGATGCGGTGCAAGAGCTGTCACCGCAGTACCACGCCCGAGACGCGGCCTAGTCTGCGTCCTCGTTGCAGGGGAAGTCGTGGTCCATATCCAGGGCGGGACTGTCTGAACTCGGCTTGCCAACAACCTTGGCGGGTACGCCAGCGACCGTGGTGTGCGGGGGTACGTCCTGTAGCACTACGCTGCCTGCACCGACTTTGGCGCCATCGCCAATTTTGATATTGCCGAGGATTTTTGCTCCCGCGCTGATCAACACGCCATCGCCCACCTTGGGGTGACGGTCTCCTTCCTCTTTGCCTGTGCCACCCAGCGTCACCGACTGCAGAATCGAGACGTTGTTGCCGACGACCGCTGTCTCGCCAATGACCACGCCGGTAGCGTGGTCCAGCAGGATACCTCGACCAATTCTGGCGGCGGGATGTATATCCACGCCGAACATATTGGAGACGCGATTCTGGAAAAACAGCGCCAGGGATTGGCGCTCGTCACCCCAAAGGCAGTGTGCCACCCGGTGCGCTTGCAGGGCGTGGAAGCCCTTAAAAAACAGAAACGGCGTGTACAGATTGTTGCAGGCGGAGTCGCGTTCTTCGATGGCTAGCAGATCGGCGCGAATGGCCTCGCCGATGCTGCCGCAGGAATTAAAGGCGCCCTCGATCACTTCTCGTAGCAGCAATGCGGACGCCGTAGGACTGTCCAGCATATAGGCGAGGTGGAAACTGAGCGCAGACTCCAGCTTACTGTGATTGAGAATAGTCGCGTGCAGATAGCTGGCAAGGATGGGTTCTTTGGCCACCTCTGCTGCGGTCTCTTTGCGGATGCGGTCCCAGATCGGGTCCGCGCTGGCGTGCATCATCGTGTCACTGGCCTTGTATTCAGGGCTGCGTATTGTCGCTCAGTCGACAGGTGCAACGCCACAGGCTATGACCACTGTCGCGGTATTTGCGCTCGTGTAGCGTCAGCGCCGCCTCGTCCTTCGCCGGACTGATTTCGGGAATATGGCCAGCGATGCTCAGCGCGCTGGCGAACTCGTCAATATAGACGCGCCAATTGCTGCGCAGTTCCAGCGCGCCTCCCAGCGCCAGCAGAGCAGGAAAATCTGCTGATCCATGCACGCGGCGCTGTAGCTGGCCAGGTTTGGGCCACGGGTTCGGATAGAGCAGCCATTGCTGCGCCACCTGCCAGCCCGCTGCAGCAGCAAGACGCCAGAAATCGCCGCAATCGGCCTGCACCAGACAGTAATTTTTGTACCCGGTATGTACGTGCTTGCTGAGCCGATGGGCAGACTTGTCGATGCCGATCACAGTATGGTCGGGATGAGCACGGGCCAGGTGTGCTGTGCTCATCCCAGTGCCGCAGAAAGCATCCAGAATGACAGGACGCCCGGCGCAATCCACCTGACTTTGTGCCTGCCGGAAGGCCGCCATCGTATGATCGGCGGCCGGGCGCTGGCTGGGCTTGTCGAGATGCCGCTGTACCAGCTTGGGGAGCTGTTCGTGGCAGCCCTGCTGACTGCTCTGCACCGGTCGGGAGTCTGTGTTCACAAGGCGTGTTGGTTTGCCGTGGCTGTAGCGGCCTGCCATGATACGAGCGCCATCAGGAGACCATCAAGGTATGCGAAAAGATCTGCGCCCTTACTGGGTCAAGCGCGCCTGGCTGCGCTTTCGTCACTGGTATGCGGAGCATTTCCTGCGCCCGGCCTGTGATGCTCTGGGCGACCACCACACTATCATGAGCCCCTGGTATGTGAAAATTTCAGGGCCCAATATCCGAATTGGACAGTCAGTGACGCTGATCGGTGAGCGTGCGGCACCGGTGAAGTTGGGGGTATGGGGCCGTGAGCTCGATACTGGCTCAATTACGATTGGCGACTACGTGCTGATCAGCCCAGGTACCCGCATCAGTGCCTCTGATGAAATCGTGATTGGCGACAGCGTGATGATTGCCAATGGCGCATACATCACAGACTCAGACTGGCATGGTATTTATGACCGTACAGCTCGCGACCCCTCCGTTCGTCCGGTGCATATCGGCGAAAACGCCTGGATTGGTGACCATGCCACCATACTGAAGGGCGTAACGGTTGGCGAAAACAGCATAGTGGCTGCACGCGCAGTCGTGACCAAGGATGTGCCGCCCAACGTGGTCGTCGCCGGCAACCCGGCCAAGGTGGTGAAAGAGCTGGACCCAGCGCGGGATTTCAAGACCCGTGAGGATTATTTTGGTGACCCGCAGAAGCTGGAGCGCTTCTTTGATGCAGTAGAGCGTGATCTGCTGGGCCAGAACAGTTTTATCAACTGGGTGCGCGCTCTCGTATTGCCACGTCAGGGCGATTAAATCGGAATCGCTATCTCACGGGTAAAGGCTCAGCGGCGGCTGGTCGAACGCCGCAACCTGCTCGCGCAGTTCCAGTATATGGCTGGACCAGTAGCGAGCGTCGCCAAACCAGGGAAAGCTTTTGGGGAACGCGGGGTCCGACCAACGGCGTCCCAACCAGGCCGCATAGTGCACGATCCTGAGCGTGCGCAGGCATTCAACGAGCGCAAGCTGGGACGGCTGGAATTCGCAGAATTCCTCATAGCCTGCCAGCAGCTCGTCTAATTGCGCGAGCTGCTGTTGGCGGTCGCCACTGAGAAACATCCACAGATCCTGAATAGCAGGCGCCATGACGCAGTCGTCAAGATCGACAAAATGGGCCACGTCGTCGCGCCATAGAATATTGCCCACGTGGCAATCGCCGTGACAGCGGATCGTCTGCGCCTCGTGCCAGCTCTCATTGACCCGCTGCTCCAGGTCTTCCACCAGGGTTATATAGGCCGTGCGCAAATCCATTGGTACGCAGTGCTCTGCGACAAACTGGTAACTGTCGTTCAGCCAGCGCTCTCGTGTCAGGCTGAGCCGACGCTCAAAGCGCTGGCTTTGCCCTACGGCGTGAATGCGGCCCAGGGTGCGGCCAAGCACCAGCAGGTTGTCGGGGTTGTCTAGTTCAGGGGGGTGTCCGCCGCGGCGCTCGAATACTGCAAACCTGAAACCCGCGTACTGGCCAAGCGTATAGCCGTGACTGTCTGCGACTGGCGCAACCACCGAGATATCTGCCTCTACCAGCTCACGGGCGAACGCGTGTTCTTCCAGAATCTGTGCTTGGCTCCAGCGACCGGGTCGATAGAACTTGGCAATGATCGGTGTTTCGTCCTCCAGGCCGACCTGATAAACCCGGTTCTCGTAGCTATTCAAGGCCAGCAGGCGTGCGTCACAGACATAACCCAGGGACTCGACGGCCTCCATTACGCACTCCGGCGTGAGCGCCTCGTAGGGGTGAGACTCCATTTCCGCGTCAGTCATCAGCACTGCCCCCTCGGTCAATGAGCGCCGTGCTTTTGATTTGTGCATATAAGCGATCACCCACACGCAGGCCGAGGCTGTCCAGTGACTTGCGGGTAATACGCGCCAGCAGATATTGGTCGCCCAGGGCCAGCCGCACTAACAAGCGGTTGCCGGCATCCGCCTGAACTTCCGCCACCTTGACTGACAGCACGTTGAGGATGCTTGTGGCCTTGGGAGCGTCATGGCACAGGCTGACATCCCGGGCGGGCAGTCGCAGCCGGACAGCGCTGCCGCGCGGGGCTGGGGTTTGATCAACCCACAGCGCCTGGTCGGCTATGGCCAATCGGGTGAGACCGTATTGGCTATCGTGTTCGTCTACCCGGGCATTCATGATAGCGGCTGTGTCCTGTGCCTGCGCCAGCGGACCACTCACCTGAGACGCCAGCTCTATTAAAGGCCCTAATGCCTGTTGCTGACCCTGCGCCAGTACCAGCAGCGTCTCTGCGACATCGGCAAGGTCTGCCATGTCATGGCTGACCAGCAGCGCGGCCATTTCATACTGGTCGCAAAGGGTGGCGACATCGTGAAGCAACCGGCGTCGGCCCTCGGCGTCTATGTTGGCGCCGGGCTCATCCAGCAGCAATAGCCGTGGCATGTTGATCAGGGTGCGCGCCAGTGCCACCCGTTGCTGCTGGCCTCGGGATAGTTCATCAGGCTTGCGCGTCAACCAGGCAGTAATGCCCAGCATCTGACTCAGCTCGTCGATACCCAAGCCTGCGCGCCGTTGACGCTGAAGTGCAAACTCCAGGTTTCCACGCACCGTCAGATGCGGAAACAGTCGAGCGTCCTGGAACACCATCCCCACATCGCGTTGCTCCGGTGGCAGCCATCGCCCTTCACTCTCAAGCAGCGTGTTTTTAAGCTGAATGTGGTCTTCACTGCTGCCTCGCATCAGTCCGGCGATGCGTAATAGCAAACTGGTTTTGCCACTGCCGCTGGCGCCATAAACACCTGTGATGCCATACGGTAGCTGCGCCTCTACAGTAAGCTGAAAACTCCCCCGGCGCGCAGTCACCGCAAAATCCAGCAGGCTCATGGTCGCACCGCCCATCGGTGACTTTGCCGGTACAGCAGAATCAGAGTCACCAGGGAAAACAGCATTAGCGCCAGTGCCAGAGCGTGGGCGGTGCCTAAGTCCAGGGATTCCACGCGGTCATAGAGCGCGATAGACAGTACCTGGGTTTCGCCGGGGATGTTGCCGCCAATCATAAGCACCACGCCAAATTCGCCCACTGTGTGGGCAAAGCCCAGACTGGCGGCGGCAATAAAGCTGGGTCGGCACAGGGGCCACACCAGATGGCGAGCGCGATCTCCTGGAGTTGCGCCCAGGCTTGCAGCAGCCTCCAGCAAAGCGTCGGGCAACTGTCGAAATGCAGCCTGTAGCGGCTGTACCACAAAGGGCAGGGAGTACAGCACGGATCCAATCACCAATGCGGAAAAGCTGAATGCCAGGCGCTGCCCCGTTACCGCTTCCCAAACCTGGCCTATCGTTGACTGCGGCGCAAAGGCGATCAGCAGGTAAAAACCCAGCACCGTTGGCGGCAGCACCAGCGGCAGCGCAACCAGCGCTTCAATAAACGGCGAGAGGCGGTTCTGCGTTCGCGCCAGCCACCAGGCCAGCGGCGTTCCCAGCAGCAGCAACCAGACTGTGGTGACGGCAGCTAGCTTGGCGGTGACCCAAAGTGCCTCAAACACGATCGGGGAGAGCGTAGCCGTGCTGCTGAATGATCGCGGTGGCCTCAGGGCCCTGCAGCCAGTGCAGGAATCTCCTGGCCAACTCTGGTTGCCGTGCGTTGTTGAGCAACACGGCCTGCTGAACGATGGGCGTGTACCAATCTGCAGGAAGATCCAGGGCGAAGATGGGCCGTTGTGCGCTAGCGACCAGGGCGAGATCTGCTCCACCCGCCACCAGCATTTGCAGCGCCTGCGCTGCGCTCACTGCGAGCAGCCGGCGCTGGTTCACGGAACCAAAGCGCTTAAGAACCTCAATGCCCGCGCGACCATAGGGGGCAAACTCCGGGTTAGCAACGGCCAGCGTTAGCCTGGGTTGGGTAAGCAACGCCTCGACGGTGAGCGTATCGGTCGTTTCCATATCTTCGCGATACGCCAGTACCAGCCGCCCAATGGCATAGGTGATTAGGCTATCTGCCACCGCATGTTGCTCCTGCACCAGCCTGGCGGGATGGTCGCTGTCCGCCGCCAGCAGCAGGTCATAGGGGGCACCATAGACAGCTTGCTGATAGAGCTTGCCGGTCGATGCACTGCTTAAACGCAATATCACGCCGGTGCGCACGGTGTAAGCCTTGCTCAAGGCCTTGAGGGCTGGTGTAAAGCTGCTGGCTACGCCAATTCGCAAGGTGTCCTGCGCAACTGCCGCCGATGCAAAGAAAGCAGGGATGCACCAGATGCACAGCAGTAGCGACCGCAACACTCCGTGCATAGATATCCCCTCTTCAAAAAACGGCTAGTATCGGGGAATGTACAGCGGATTGCACCGCTCTGCTCAGTTAGGTTGCGGTGGCAGCGTACGCGCACAGCACCAGGCGCTGACGCGCCGAGCACCAGCCCGTTTGAGCGTGGCGGCCAGGTCATTCAGCGTGGCCCCGGTGGTCATAACGTCATCGACAATCACAACATGTTGGCCGCGCAGGTCCTGCAGCGGTTCAAATGCATGACGCAAGTTACGTCGTCTGGCCCTGGCATCCAACTGTCGCTGTGACGGTGTGGATTTATAGCGGCGCGCCAATGGTTGAGGGCGGGGCAGGTGGTGACGAGCCAACCGTGAATCCTTGCACAGCCGCTCCGCGATAAATGCGGCCTGATTAAATCCACGTCGCCAATGCCGCCACCAATGCAGCGGCACGTAGGTGATGCGATCAGGAGCTTCGTCATCATAAGCGTCAATCGCCCGTCCCAGCAGCGATGCCAGCACGGCGAGGCTGGCTGTGTCGCCCTTATCCTTGCCCGCTTGCACCCACTGGCTAACGGGCGGCGCATAAGCAACCGCTGCAATACATCGATCCAACGGCGGTGGATTTGTCAGGCACTGGCCGCAAAAACTGCCACCGGGTGGCAGTGGCAAAGCGCACTGGCGGCAGCTATCCCGCAGCCAGGGCAATTCGCCCTCGCAGGCCAGACAGAGCGCAATGGAGCGGCCGGTGGGCAGACTGCACAAACTACACGGGTTAGGTAGCAGCGTGTTAAGTAGTGAGGCGGGTGCCAGGGACATGGTCTGAGTGTATGTTTCCCCGGCAGCGTTTTGCGGGCGATAGCACCACCTTTCTGGTCATTTCTGGCCGCTGTACAGCGTCGTAAAAACTTGACAATTTCATACTTTCGGCAGACTATGTGAACGGTGAACACTTTTAGTGCGACCGCACGCACGTTCACCCTGATGCGGCCTGATTTTGCCAACGGCGCCGGCTGCCAATATCGATTAAAAAGTTAGAGAGCCTGACAACAGGTATCCGAGGAGAGTTGCCATGCTTGAATACAAGGCACCCCAGCGAGACATACGCTTTGTGATGAACGAATTACTCGATTCCGAGGGTTTGTATAGCAAACTCGGTTTCGAAGAAGCCAATGAAGAATTGCTGAACACCATCGTGGGCGAAGCCTCCAAATTTTGTGAGGAGGTTCTGGCACCGCTTTATCAAAGTGGCGATGAAGAAGGCTGTGAGTGGACCGAAGACGGCGTAAAGACGCCCGATGGCTTCGCTGAGGCCTACCAGCAATACGTTGAGAATGGCTGGCCTTCACTGGCTGCACCGGTAGAGAGTGGCGGTCAGGGCCTTCCCAATCTGGCGGGCATTATCCTGAATGAGCTCACCGGCACGGCCAACTGGTCCTGGGGTATGTACCCCGGTCTAAGTCACGGTGCTGTGAAGACTATAGAAGAGCACGGTTCACCCGAGCAAAAGCAAACGTATCTGACGCAGCTGGTCTCCGGCGAATGGACTGGCACTATGTGCCTGACCGAAGCGCATTGTGGCTCCGACTTGGGCCTGCTGCGGACTAAAGCCGAGCCGCAAGCCGACGGCAGCTATGCCATCACCGGGACTAAAATCTTTATTTCCGCCGGCGAGCACGACATGTCCGATAACATCGTGCATATCGTGCTGGCACGTCTCCCGGATGCGCCTGCAGGCACCAAGGGTATTTCCCTGTTTATCGTCCCCAAATATGTTGTGAATGACGATGGCACGGTGGGCGAGCGCAACGCAGTGCATTGCGGCTCCATCGAGAAGAAAATGGGAATCAAGGCCTCCGCTACCTGTGTAATGAACTTCGACGGTGCCAAGGGTTACCTCATTGGACCGCCGAATCGCGGGCTGAACGCCATGTTCACCTTTATGAATACGGCGCGCATAGGCACGGCCGTGCAGGGCCTGGCGCACTCGGAACTCGCGTTTCAGGGTTCACTCAAGTACGCCCGCGAGCGCCTGGCAATGCGCTCTATTTCCGGCCCTAAAAACCCCGACGGCCCCGCCGACCCCATCATTGTGCATCCGGACGTTCGCCGGATGCTGCTCACACAAAAAGCGTTCGCCGAAGGCTCTCGCGCTTTCATTTACTTCCTGGGTCAGCTCTCGGACGTTGAGGAATACGTAGAGGGCGAAGACCAGCAGGAAGCTTCCGATCTGCTGGCGCTGCTGACGCCTATCGCCAAAGCCTTTATCACAGAAACGGGCTATGAAGCCGCGAATCTGGGTGTACAGATTTACGGCGGACACGGCTTTATTAAAGAGTGGGGTATGGAGCAGATTGTGCGCGATGCCCGCATCGCCATGCTGTATGAGGGCACTACCGGCATTCAGGCACTGGATCTGATCGGCCGCAAGGTGCTGGGCTCCGGCGGCAAACTGCTGATGGGCTTCACCAAGCTGGTCCACAAGTTCTGTGAAGATCACAAGGACAATGGCGTGCAGAAGTTCGTTGCGCCTCTGGCCCACTACAACAAAGAGTGGGGCGAGCTGACCATGAAGATCGGCGAAGCCGCCATGCAAAACCCCGATGAGGCAGGTGCCGCGGCGGTCGACTACCTGATGTATTCAGGCTACGTGACGCTGGCGTACTTCTGGGCACAGATGGCTGCCGTAGCTAACGAAAAGCTGGAAGCCGGCACCGACGAGAAGGAGTTCTATGAGGCCAAGCTGCACACGGCCCATTTCTACTTCGATCGCATCCTGCCGCGTGCGCTGACGCACAAGGAGTCTATGCTGTCAGGCGCTGATAACCTGATGGAAATGGAAGAGGCGCTGTTCGCTTTCTAAGCTGCGTTATTCAGCTTTTCATCGCCAGACAGTTTTAGCAGAATGGGCTTATGGAAGAGCCCAGACTGTCCCCCGAAGATCAGGCCAAAGTCGACGCCTTCGTTAAGTCGGGCGTTAACTCGGTAGAGCGCAAGCCATTCAGGCCGTTGCGCCTGTTTGTGCTTTTATTTTTAGTTGTTAGCGGGCTCAGCGGTCTGAGCGCCCTGGTCGCACGCCTGGGAGGCGTGTACTAGCCGCGCTGGCGCTGTCGAAGTGACGGTCTCGCTCTGGTATAGTCCCGCCCCTCAAAGAGTCACCCCAACGTCGGTGTGTAGCGCAGCCTGGTAGCGCACTTCCTTCGGGAGGAAGGGGTCGGAGGTTCGAATCCTCTCACACCGACCAATTTCCAAAAATTGCTATCGCCGTCAGCGACTACGTTCGCTCAAGCAGCGTCACACCCAGACTCTTAACATCCTCAAAGCTGCGCTTTGCCTGTGCCGGCGTTTGCTCGACTACCGTCAGGAATAATGCGTGGGTCATCTCCAGTATCAGTCGGGCGCGGCGGCGTCTTTCCAGTTTGCTGTGCTTGAGGCCGATGCGTTGGAACATCCGCTCCAGGTAGCTGATGATGATTTCGTCGTGGTGATCGTCCAGGTCGCGTAACTCGGGGACCGCCCACATGGCCTGTACCAGCGGCAGCAGGCCGCGTTGCTCTCGGTACGCAGTCAGCATGTGCTTGAAGGCCAGCTCTATGAACTCAGCGATGGTGAGCTGCTCCAGCGGCGCTGCGGCGATGGTTTCCAGTGCAGCGGTTTGCTGCTCCAGCCAGCGCTCACCCAGCGCATACAGGATGGACTGCTTGTTGGGAAAATAGTGGTAGAGCGTACCCACGGATATGCCCATCTCAGCGGCAATCAGAATCGTGGTGAGGTCATCGAAGCCGACACGTTCCAGCAGCGCTGCGGTGGTTTGGAGAATGTCCTCGCGCCGCTGCCAGGAGCGCTGCTGGCTGGGGGTGCGGGTCTGGGCCATACGCTGCTTGCGGTGGGCGATACGATGCTCGGCCATGCTTAACCCAGCCTGTCTAGCATGGCGTACCAGCTCATGGCCAACACCAGCCCGGGCCAGCGCAGCAGGGTGCCGCCGGGGAAGCGGTGGGTCGGTACATCCGCCATCACGTCAAAGCGCTCTGCGGTGCCAGCTATGGCTTCACTCAGCAATTTCCCCGCGAGGGTTGCTATTGGCACACCGTGTCCTGAGTAGCCCTGCGCGTAGAAGACATTGCTGGCGAGCCGACCAAAATCCGGCATGCGGTTCATGGTGATCGCCAGGGTGCCGCCCCAGGCATAATCGATCTTTGTGTTCTCAAGCTCAGGGTAGGTTTTCAGCATGCACTTGCGCACAAAGCTTTTGAGGTCGCTGGGGAACTTACGCCGATAGGACTCGCCGCCGCCAAACAACAGTCGCCAGTCGCGGGACAGCTTCCAATAATTGATAACGAAGAGGCTGTCCGCCATACAGACGTCGTCGCGAATCAGCTTACGCGCAGCCTCCTCGCCCAGAGGCTCGGTGGCCAGCACGTAGTTGTTAATGGGCATGATGCGCCCTGCGGCTTCTCGTGACAGGGCCCCCAGATAGCCGTTACAGGCAAGCACCATATACTTTGCTCTGACCGTGCCCTCAGACGTATGCACGGTGACGGTATCGCCGTGCTGGTAGCGTGTTACGCGACTCTCCTCGAAGATTTCGGCTCCCAAGCTCTCGGCAGCCGTTGCCAGTCCCAGCGCATAGTTCAGGGGGTGGAGATGGCGGCCCGCCGTATCGTACATGCCGGCGTAGTAGCTTCTGGAAGACGTCATGCTGTTGAGTTCGTCTTGTTCAATAAAGCGCAGGTTGTCGCAGCCATAGGTTTGTTGCATGTGCTCAACGTGTGCTCTTAGTTCCGGCACATGCTTTTGCTTGACTGCGCAATACAGGTCTCCCTGCTTCAGCTCGCAATCAATAGAGAAGCGTTCAATCAGTTCGCATACCGTATCGACAGCTTCCCAGCCTAGATCCCAGAGGCGGCGCGCATGCTCTTTCCCGACCATGGCTTCCAGCTCCTCCTGGTCCGTGCGCTGGCCGGTACTGCAGTGCCCGCCATTGCGCCCGGAGGCACCCCAGCCAACACGCTCCGCCTCCAGCAGCACCACGTCGTAGCCGCGCTCGCGCAAGTGGATGGCGGTCGACAGTCCCGTATAGCCGCCACCGACGATGCATACGTCGGCCGTACGCTCGCCCTGGAGTTTCGGAAATTCCAACTCGCGATTGGCACTGGCTGCATACCAGGAGTCTGTGTGCTGTGATTGACGCATAAGTAGTCGAATAATTATTCGAAATTAAAGTTGAATAATAATTCGAGTTATTGCCATAATCAACGTTTTTGCACAGAGACGTAGACATGGATAGCGCCGATCCCGCGATGAGCGACATCGAACAGTGGCTGAAGGCACATAACATTTCAGAAGTGGAGGCTTTGGTGCCTGATCTCACCGGTGCCGCGCGCGGCAAGTTCATTCCGGTGGGACAGTTCTTGCGTCGCGGCTACCCGAAGCTGCCAGAGAGCATCCTGGTGCAGACCGTCACAGGCGAATACGCCGATGATCACTGGGAGCTGGTGGAACCCACAGACACCGATATGGTGCTAAAGCCCGATCCCGCCACCATGCGGGTTGTACCCTGGGCGCGGGAGCCTACCGCGCAGATTATCCACGACTGCTACACCCAGCAGGGTGAGCTGCACCCTTTGTCCACGCGTAACGTGCTGCGCCGTGTTCTGTCTCTGTATGAGGACATGGAGCTGACGCCCGTGATAGCGCCCGAGGTAGAGTTCTACCTGGTCAAGCGCAACATCGATGCTAATAACGAGCTGGAACCGCCGGTAGGTCGCAGTGGTCGCGCGGAGATTTCCCGCCAGTCTTACTCCATGGATGCTGTGGCCGAGTTCGAGGATTTCGTGGAGGACATGTATGACTTTGCCGAGGCGCAGGCACTGGACGTAGACACCCTCATTCATGAAAACGGCGCCGCCCAGATGGAAATCAACTTCCAGCACGGCGATGCGCTGCGGCTGGCAGATCAGGTGTTTACGTTTAAGCGCACCGTGCGTGAAACGGCACACAAACACGGTTTTTATGCGACATTTATGGCCAAGCCCATGCAGAATGAGGCGGGTAGCGCATTGCATATCCACCAGAGCCTGTTGGACGCATCCGGCAGCAATGTGTTTGTGCAAGAGGATGGCAGCGCGAGTGAGGCCTTTTTGCAGTACATAGCGGGCCTGCAGCGCTTCACGCCCGCATTGATTAGCTTCTACGCGCCCAACGTGAACAGCTATCGTCGCCTGGCGCCGGATATTTCGGCACCGATTACGCTGAACTGGGGCTATGACAATCGCACTGTGGCATTCCGCGTGCCGCAGAGTGAACCCGCAGCGATGCGAGTAGAGAACCGCTTTCCCGGGGCGGACGCTAATCCGTATCTGGCGCTGGCCGCCAGCCTCGCCAGCGGGTACCTGGGCATGAAGCTCGGACTGAGTCCCAGTGAGCCCCATCAGGGCACCGCCAACGAGGATACTATTGAGGTGGCGCGCAGCCTGGAGGAGGGCTTGCGTAGCCTGCAGTTGGTGCCCGAGTTGAGCGACATTTTTGGCGAGCTGTTCCTGCGCGGTTATGCGGCTGTAAAGCTCGACGAATTTGAAGAGTTCAATCGTGTTATCAGTTCCTGGGAGCGGGAACACCTCTTATTGAATGTCTAACGCGCTCTGTATTCCTACAGCCAGACCCTGCTTCATTCCGGGACGCGTGTATCCCTAGCCGCCCTGAAAACGTCTGGCGCCGAAGGGCGCAACAAGCGACAATCTGCTCATGCCGTTAATGCTCGAGGCGCTCGGTAGCGCACACCACCGTCGGTCTTTTCCACACCTCCAGTCGGGTACGCGGCGTTGACACACGACATCCCCCGCTGGTTTTCACTGCTTAAGTATCTGATCTACGGCCTGCTTAGCCTGAACATACTGCTGTTTTTGCAGGAGGAAACGACAACAGCGACGGCCCTGTTTACTGAAGGCTTCACGCTGGAGCTGCTGATTCAGGCGTTCTCTGCCACCATCGACACAGTAGCCTGGGTAGTGCTGCTGCTGATGTTCGAGTTGGAAACCTTTGTGATTCCCGATGAGGCGATTACGGGTCGCACCAAATGGGCGTTGCATGGACTGCGAGCCTTTGCGTTTCTTTTCATCGGGTTTGCCTGCTTCGGCTACGTGGAAGAGATGCTCTACTACCAGGTGGTAGCACCGCTGGCAGGCAATGCCTGTGATCTACTGGGCCAACCGTGGTCGGTGCTGGTGAAGCTGGATGAGTTTGTGGAGTTGAGCGCGCAGAGCTGTGGCAGCCTGCAGGGACAGCTCTGGCAAGTCGGCGATGCGCTGGTGGTCACCGATGACGCCGGGCTTAAGCGCACGCGCTGGCTGGCCTATGCGGATGTGATCAATTCGGTGACCTGGATTTTGGTGGTGCTGCTGCTCGAAGTGGATGTGCGTCTGCAGCTTCGCGGTGAATACGAGGGTCGCGCCTTGCTGCTGAGCAAGCTGATGAAGCTGGCGCTGTACTCGATTCTGTTCAGTGCCGCCGTTTACTGGTGGTTCGAAGGCGATTTTCTGGATTTCTGGGACGCTTTCCTGTGGTTATTTGCGTTCTTCTTTATTGAGCAGAATTTGTTCTTCTGGCAAGCAGAAACTGAGGCTGAACACGCAGAGGCGGCCAGCCCTCAGTAAGATCAAGCGCAAGATATCAGGCGCGAGCGACGCTGGAGCCCAGATCGAAGGGCAGCAGGTCCTTGGGAAAGAACATCACAGCACCCAGTACCGCCAGGAAGATGTCCGGTGAGACCGCACCGCCCGAACTCTGAACATTGAGCTCTGCAAGCGTGGCCAGCACGCCAATAATCAACAGCTCAATGAAACTGCGGGGCGCCAGAATCACGGCGATCAATAGCACGCCGCCGGTCATCCACAGCATGGAATCGCCGATGGACAGAGTGGTCCAGGTCACGTGGGTGATAAGCACTGCAACCAGCAGCGCAACGGGCAACTGTGTAATCAGATTTCTCATCGTTTAGTCTCCTCAGGGCGTGGCGTAAGCCCGCCGATATCAATGAGGCTTCACTGTACGAATAATTTGCGCGGGGAACCGTGCCTGCGTCGCAGAAGTCAGTGCTCATGGGGTTGAAAACACCAGGAATAGCGCGGATTTGTGATGGAATTCGCACCCTCGCGTCAGAGTAGGAGCAAAAAAAAACCGGCGCAGAGCGCCGGTTGGAGTTAGGACAGTTTCTTGCTTACCGGTTTACCCGGTTCTTGGGGAGTCCACAACAACTCCCAAAGCTCTCATGCCCCTCGGCATTATGATCAGCGCAACGAGTAGCGCGAGCATAATATCGGGAGCAACGGCCTGGCTGCCCAGCCCCTGGGCGTTGATTTGAGCGAACAGGGAAATCGCCCCAATGATGCCGAGTTCAGCCAGACCGCGCTCGTACAGCAAAAACGTCAGTACCGCGATGGCCGACAGCAATAGATCCGCGTCACGGGGAATTCCCAGCGTGTCTAGTGCTACCTCGGTCACCAACAGCGATACGACGAGTGAACATGGTAGTGTGATGAAAAGTGACTTCATGCCTTCTTTCCTGAAATCAAAGTCCCTGCATCAAGCGTCGGGTGTTGCTGAGGTGTCATTTTTTGACGCTTGCCGCCCTTGATTGACGTTAAGTGTCGCTCTTGGTGTGATGTTTGCCAGTTAAGGCGAGAGCGAATGAGACCCGCGTCACACTTCTCTCGCGATACCGGACTAAACTGTGACGTGTGTCACAGCCAGTTTCGGTCAGGCAGTAGGGCAATGGTCAAAAAACGTCGCAGGGATGTGATCGAGTGGACATAGAACTGCTGAAAACTTTTCTCGAAGTGCGCCGCACCCGCCACTTTGGCAAAGCGGCAGATAACCTCTACCTGACGCAGGCAGCGGTCAGTGCACGGATACGTCAGCTGGAAGACCTGCTGGGCGTGAAGCTGTTTCTGCGCAGCCGCAACAATATTCAGCTCACTAGCGAGGGCGAGCGCCTGGTGCCCCATGCGCAAACCGTGCTGTTGGCCTGGACCCGCGCCCGGCAGGAACTGGCGCTGGAAACCGGACAGGTGAGTCAAATCCACATCGGTGTGCGCTCGGGACTGTGGAGTCAGGTCTTGCAGGAAAGACTGTCGCGTCTGCATGTGGATATGCCCGAGGTCGTGCTACGCACCGAGGGCCATATGACGGATGCTGCAGTAAAAATGTTGCTGGATCGCACTCTGGATATTGCGATCTCCTTCGATCCACCCAGCCTGCCGGAGTTCAAGACCCGTGATATTGGCAACGTTACGCTGCGGCTGTACAGCCGTGATCGCAGGGCTACTGTAGACAGTGCGCTGGCCAGTGACTATGTCTACATGGACTGGGGTAATGCCTTTGCCCGTTTCCACGCCAAGCGATTCGGCGAAGCCGTGGTGCCGGCTCTGCGCACCAACCTGGGTGAGTCAGCCAGGGCCTTTGTGGCCAGCCAGGGAGGTGCGGCCTATCTGCTGTCCAGTGCCGCGGAAGGGGGGCGTCCGACGCTGCACGCCGTGGCAGGCGCCCCTGAGTATCGGCGCAGTCTCTGCGCCGCCTATCGTGGTAATTCAGATAAGCTCGAACTGATTGAGGCGGTACTCGACGTTTTTGACGGGCTGGAGGTATGAGCGGCTTGTAAGGACCCAGCGGCAGATTTTAGAGGGAAAGGGTCTGATGCGCCGCCCTTGGCGACGCTCCAGGAAGATCTCAGAGACGGGTATTTAGTCCCAGTCGAGATCCATATAGTCCAGCTCTTTACGCATGCGCTTTTCTTCTAGACGAAGTTCAGCGCGGCGACGCAGCTCAGCGAGACGATTCTTCTTTGAACTTACCGGCGTCTCGTCATCAACATCGTCATCTAGCGCATCGCTTAGCATCGGTTCGAAAAATTCGTCGATGCTGTCGCTCAGGCTGGGTTCACTCGTGCGCTGCCCCATCATGCCCTCCGGAACGTCGATTGAGCGTGTTCGAGCGCACTATCCATCAGTGAGATCGCGGGAGTAAATCAAAACTTTATTCCCGCGACGATAAAAATATTTTATCGACAGCTAGGCGTTTATAGAGGAGGGGCTGCGCCGACGCCATTCCGTCCTTGGAACCTGTCCACCGCATTATGCCGTCCTGGCGCTTCACCATTGTCTGGTGGAATCGCACGTCCCTGTGCGCTGCCGTCCCTGGCAGGGATTCGCGATGGCGCGTCGGCGCAGCCTCTCTGTGCGTAGTTGCAAACGGCTTGCCAACTTGCAAGCCCTGTTCTTTCAGGCCTCCACGCTGATCGGGAGCAATAAAGGGTGACCGCGGACATGCACCGGACATGTCCGGACATGTGCCTGTGCGAGGCAATATCTCCTGCTAGGCTGAACGGTACTGGCCAGGGAGGGACAGTCACTATGCAGCAAGCACTATCGTCGTGGAACGGCGAGTTTTCTGATCGTCGCCGCGAAGCCAGGTTCCGTGAAACGCAGGGGGAGGTTGAACTGCGCCAGCTGCGTCTGCTGTGGAGTGTGGCGTTGCTGTGTTTTCTGGCGTTCTGGCCGTTAGATCTTGTGACGGCAGACAATACGCGCGATGCCAGTATCGCGCGCGCTGTGATTCTTGCGACGGGCGGCGCCGTATTGCTGTTATCGCTGGCGCCGTTATCGCGGCGCAGCCGCGACAGCGTTGCTTGCCTTGGGCTGCTGCTGGCGATGGCCGTGTACGGTCACCTGTTGCATGCGCGTGGTGAAGGGCCTGGCGCTTTACTGCTGCTGGTGCTGGGTTCCTATCTGTTTTCTCCCGGTGGGTTTGCAGGGCACTGCCTGTGCGGGTGGCTGGGCAGCGCATTGGCGTGGATGCTGGCGGGTGCTGCCCTCAAGCCAGCAGACGCCGCCTATTTGTTGCCCGCAAACCTGCTGGCTATGCTGGCGCTGGCTCAGCTTAACCGCGGTCGGCGTCGACTTTACAGCGAGGGCCTGCGGCTGATGAAAATGCAGAGAACTCTAGCGCGTTTGCATCGGCAGAATACTGCCCTGTTGCATAACGCGCTGCCGGAAGATATTGCTCGCCAGTTACGTTCACAACCGGGGCGACGTCCGGCTCGGCTGGTGCCCTTTGCAACGGTGATTTACGCCGACCTGGTCGGGTTTAGCACGACTGCGCGCACACTGGCCCCTGCGCAGTTGATCGCTCTGCTGGATAAACTCTTCAGCCGCTTTGATGCCGTCTGCTCTGAGCACGGAGTGCAAAAAATCAAGACGCTGGGAGACGGCTACTTGGCCGCCGCGGGTCTGCGGCAGAATGCAGCCAGCGCCGACGCCGACGCCGATGCCGCGGTAGCGGTGGCGCTGGGGCTACAACGCGCGGTGGTGGGGTTGGCTCAGGAATCTGGTCTGGAGATGTCCCTGCGCGTAGGTCTGCACGGCGGCAGCGTGGTGGCAGGGGTGCTCGGTAAAACCCGGTTTGCCTTCGACATCTGGGGGGATACGGTCAATGTTGCCTGCCGTTTACAGGGCAGGGCGACGCCGGGAACGGTGCTGGTGTCAGCCAGCGTGGTTAAGGATTGCCGCAGTCCGGCAGCCTTTGGTGAGCCGAAGGTCTATTCATTGCGTGGCTGCGGATCCGTGGTCGCCAGCGAGCTTCAGGTCGCAGACGAAGCAGCCAAGCTGACTATCACCGCAGAGGCGACCCCCTCCGGTGCAACACCGTCACAGTCGATGGTGTAATCGGCATAGCGTGCGTACAGCGGGCTGCGTTCTGCGAACACCTGCGCCAGAGCCATGCCCGGCGGGCTCGCAATTCCTCTATCAGGATTCGCCGCGACCCGCGCCTCCAGCACCGACAAGCTTGCTCGCAGGTGCACAATCGGGCCGGCTGTTTTCAGGCGCAGCATCGCCGCATCACTATAGACAGCACTGCCGCCGGTGGAGACTAGAGTTTTTAGCAATGGCATCTCTAGAATGACGGCTTCCTCAATCGCACGCAGTGCAAGATAGCCACGCTGCTCCAGCGTTTCCTGCAAGGTCTCGCCTTCACGTACCTGTATTAACAGATCGGTATCTACAAAACTCAGTCCCAGCCGTTTTGCCAGCAGCACGCCGGTGGTGCTTTTTCCGACCCCGGGCATGCCAATCAGCGTTACTGTTCCCACGTTCATACCTCAGTGTAACACCGGCTTGCCTGGCCTCCCCTTGCTGGGTAGAGTGGCGCCCGCGAAACGGAGAGGAACCCGCATGTTACACGTCCCATTGGATGCGCTGCATCGTGAACTTGGCGCCCGCATGGTGCCCTTTGCTGGCTACGATATGCCGGTGCAGTACAGCGACGGCATATTGGCCGAGCATCAGCACACGCGCTCTGCTGCGGGGCTGTTTGATGTCTCTCATATGGGTCAGGTGGTAATCCGCGGCGATAACGTCGCGACCGCGCTGGAGCGACTGTTACCCAGCGATCTGGAAGGTCTTGCCATAGACCATCAGGTCTACGCGCTACTCACTAACGAACAGGGTGGCGTGCGAGATGACTTGATTGTCACGCGCTGGGCACAGGATCGGTTTTTTCTGGTGGTGAACGCTGCGTGTAAAACTGCAGATATAGCGTATTTGGAGCAGTCACTGTCCGGCTATGAGATCGAGGTCCTAAGCGAGCAGGCACTGCTGGCGCTGCAGGGTCCTGAGGCGCGCGCCGCGCTAGCGACCTTGATGCCCGAGATATCCGGTCTGAGCTTTATGCAGGGCATGGCAACCACGTTTGAGGGTGTTGCTATGTACGTAACCTGCTCGGGCTATACGGGTGAAGATGGCTTTGAAATCTCGTTGCCTGCCGCCTCCGCCGAGTCCTTTGCGCGACGGCTGCTGGCTTTGCCTCAGGTGAAACCCGTGGGGCTGGGCGCGCGTGACTCGCTGCGTCTGGAAGCGGGTCTTTGTCTCTATGGACACGAACTGACTGAATCGACAACCCCGGTCGATGCGGGGTTGATGTGGTCTATTGGTCGTGCGCGCCGGGCTGACGGTGAGCGCGCGGGTGGGTTCCCGGGCGCAGAGCCTATTTTCGCCAGGCAAAAGCAAGGCGCTGTCACTAAACGCGTGGGGCTGCAGGTGGAAGGCAAGCGTCCGGTGCGCGATGGCCAGGGCGTATGCAATGCCGAGGGCGACCAGATCGGCGTTATCACCAGTGCCTGCGTTGGACCTACGGTCGGTGCGCCCATTGCAATGGCGCAGGTTGACGCCGCCTATGCCGCGCCGGACACCGCACTGGCGGTAGATGTGCGCGGCAAACTGTTGCCAGTTACTGTCGTAAAAATGCCGTTTGTAACCCCAGGTTATGTGCGTGCCTAGACAGCTTTGCTGATGATCCGAAGGCACCCGCGCCGGGTATACTGGCCATACGATTTAGCGCGTGACTGACGCCGCTGCGCGTGCAGTGGGCTCAGCCACCGCGTTGCTCTCAAGAGATTGCATGGCATGGCTGGATTCGCATCACGTCTGAATAATGGGCTCACCACGCTACGGCAGTGGGTGGTCAATCTATTTACCCTGGGATTCCTGATCTACCTGATAGTGATAGCAGTCATTGTCAGCCGACAGGTTCCGCCCACGGTCGACCCTGAGGGTCGGGTGCTGATCATTGCACCGGAGGGTGTGATCGTTGATCAGGAAGTCATTGCTACCAGGCTATCTTTCCCGCCTGACTTATCAGCGCAGACGCAAATCAACTATCGCGACCTGGTCAGAGTGATTCGCGCGGCGGCCAAGGATGAGCGCCTGCAGGCGGTCAGCATTGATTTCAGTCAGGCGGGTGTCTCCGGCGTCAGCACCCTGCTGGGCCTGGCCGAGGAGCTGTCGGCCTTGCGCGATGCCGACATCCCCCTGATTGCCTTTGGCGATGTGGTAGGAACCGGTGCCTACCTGCTCGCGGCGCAGGCCAACGAGGTGTACATGCATTCTGCCGGCGCGCTCAATCTGGCTGGTCTAGGCGGCAAACGCCCCTTTGTCAGCGAGCTGGCGGGTAACCTCAAGGTCACGTTCCACGATTACTCCTTTGGCGAATACAAGTCAGCACAGGAGGGCTTCACGCGAACGGATATGTCAGAGGCCGACCGGCGCCAGACGCGAGCACTGTTGGATCCGATCTGGGCAGGTATCAAAGAGAGCGTTGCAACGGCGCGCGATATTGCACCAGAGCAGATTCAACGTTACGTCGATGAACACGCATCTGTGCTCGGCGGTGGCGGCGCTTACAAGGGCCTGAACGCCGCGCAAGAACTCGGTCTTGTAGACGGGTTCAAGACCTTCCCTGAATATCGCAGGTTTATGCGAGAGCGTTTCGGTACCGACCCTGAGGCAGAGCGTGAGACCTACCCTCATATCACTGCCGGGGCCTATCTCGCGCAACTGGACGCCGAGACTTCGGAAGCCTCTGATGCAGTATCTGTAGTCTTTTTGCAGGGTTTGATTACGCGCGGAGAGATCGCACCCGGCTCAGCGGGCGCAGACGCCACCGCGGCGCTGATTCGAAAAGCCTACGAGGATGAAGACACGCGCGCACTTGTGCTAAGGGTCAACAGCCCAGGGGGCACCGTTCTCGCCAGCGAAATGATCCGGGAAGAGATGATTGCCGCTCGTGAGCGGGGTCTTCCGGTCATCGTTTCAATGGGCGATGTGGCAGCCTCTGGCGGTATGTTAGCCAGTGCACCGGCCTCCCGGATTTTTGCACAACCTACCACTATCACCGGCTCAATCGGTGTCGCACTGGCAATACCGACGCTGGAAGATGCTATGGAATACATTGGCGTTAATTACGATGGTGTTGTCACTAGTCGATTCGCGGGCTGGTCAACCGCACAGGGGATCGATGCCAACCTGGACGCAGATCTCAGAGCGCAGACCGAACTTTCTTATCGTTCGTTTGTGCAGGCGGTGGCGGATGGTCGCGAGCGTAGCTATGACGAGATTGAAGCCATTGCCCAGGGCATAGTATGGCTGGGAGATGCTGCGCTTGAGGTAGGCCTGGTGGATGAGCTGGGTGATCTGGAAGCCGCGGTAGAAGCTGCGGCGGCCCAGGCGGAACTGGCTACCTATCGGGTCGCGTACGTGGTGCCAGAGTTGAGCCCAGGTGCGCGCTTTCTGCGCGATCTTATGCAGCAGGTGCCGATTCGAGTGGGAGATGACCTGCTGCAGATCGGCAGCCGCCTGGCTGAGATATCAACACTGTTCACAAGCGAGGCACCGCGGATCACGCTCATGTGCAGTGACTGCGAGCTGGAGCTGAGCTCCAGAACATCGGCCTCCTCATTGGCACTGGCACAATAGTTTT
>JBCDKJ010000045.1:0-27947 GCA_038746745.1 Pseudomonadota bacterium | reverse complement strand
CGCCAACCGCTGATCCATACGCCAAAGTTGCGCTGATCCACGCGAGACGATGTGAGCGCGAGCTGTAATTCCTCCATGGCGCATTCCTAAAGACTGCAGTCCAGACGCCGCTAACTAGCAATAACCCCCGACCGCCGAGGGATGCTGATCAAGCCTGTAGAGCATCCTTTCCAGAAATAGTAGATGTGATAGCGGCGGGATCGACCAAAAGCTTAAATGAGGTTCCGTATGGATCTGGCGACACTCGTGGGGATGATCGGTGCTATTGCGATCGTCCTCGTGGCTATCTTGACGGGTGGCTCAGCGCTGGTTTTCGTCAATGTTCCGTCCATCCTGATTGTCGTCATTGGCACCGTGATGGTGGTGATGATCAAGTTCTCTCTGGCTCAGTTTCTTGGCGCCTTCAAAGTGGCTATGGGCGCGTTTGTAAATAAATCAACAAACCCACAAGAGCTGATCGCCAGCATTATCGAGCTGGCAAATGTGGCTAGAAAGGAGGGCGTGTTAGCGCTGGAGAATCAGGAAATAGAAAACGCGTTTCTTGATGAGGGGGTCAAAATGCTGATCGACGGCAATAAAAAGGAAGTCGTCTCAGCAACGTTGATCAAAGATACCCAGGAAACCATAGAGCGTCATAGCTGGGGCGCTAAAGTGTTCAGTGCGACCGCTGATGTAGCACCTGCAATGGGCATGATCGGGACGCTGATTGGTTTGGTAAATATGCTCTCCAACATGGACGACCCAAAGTCTATCGGTCCGGCCATGGCGGTGGCACTGCTCACAACGCTCTATGGCGCCATGATTGCCAACATGGTGGCCAAGCCTATTGCCGACAAGCTGACCCTACGCAAGGCCGACGAGAAACGCGTTCGCTCTATGGTCATCGATGGTGTGCTCGCGATTCAGGACGGTCAGAACCCCCGCATTATTGAGTCCATGTTGCAGGCATATCTGGAGCCATCAAAGCGGGGTGCAGCAGAGGAAGAAGCAGGAGCATGACGCTTGTCTGACGATGATGAAGCAGAGGCAGGTTCACCACCGTGGATGGCAACGTTTGCGGATTTGATGTCTTTGCTGATGTGCTTCTTTGTGCTGCTTCTCTCATTCTCAGAAATGGATGTGGAAAAGTTCAAGCAAGTTGCCGGTTCTATGGCGCGAGCGTTCGGTGTACAGAACCAGTTTGAACTGGATGGAATAGTGCGCGGTACCAGCGTGGTGGCAACGGAGTTCAGCCCTGGAAAGACAACAGAGTCGCCGGAGGAGACCATCCAGCAGGTCACGGACCAGACCATTGACGACACGCTGGAAGTAACGCGCAGTGAAGTGAGTGACGCAGAGATCGAGAAGCTGCTGAAAGATCGCGTCAAGACACTGCTGGCAGAGACTGAGGCAGAGGCAGACAAGCTAAAGCAACAGTTTGAGGATGAGATCAATACCGGGAAAATCGACGTAGAGTCGGACGGGCGTACGATCGTGGTACGAATCCGTGAGCAGGGGTCGTTTCCCTCTGGTTCTGCAACGCTCGCTGCGGAGTTCATTCCAGTGATTGATCGTATCCGCGAAGCGCTGGTGAATATCTCCGGTACCGTGTCCATTGAGGGCCACACTGACAACGTGCCTCTGCAGGGTGGACGTTTTCAGTCCAACTGGGGCTTGTCGGCTAATCGCGCCCTGTCAGTGGCACATGAGCTTATCGGCGCGGGCGTGCTGGACGAGAGCCGACTTATGGTAGCCGGATTTGCGGATTCCCGGCCTTTCACTTTCAACGATACGCCAGAGGGGCGCGCCATGAATCGCCGTGTTGAAATCGTTATTCGCCAGGGGCGTGAAGAAAGTTCTGACGACGCGGATCTGGAAGCACTCCGCGAGATAAATCGGGACTCGCTAGACATGCTCGGGGTGGAGATGTCCGATGAAGGAGAGTGACAGGATGGCGAGCGATGAGCAGCGCAGGTACTACCGTATCAATGACGTTGTCATGTTGCGCTATAGAGTTATCGAAAGCGGCAGGCCGCATGGGGGCGATACCGATCACATTGCGACTGAGGCCGGCGTCAGCAGCGGCGCGCTACTGGAGGAAATCGACCGTGAGCTCAGCCAGAGTCTGAACGCTGTCTGGCAAGAGAGTGCTGCGGTAGCGCAAGCCCTGGGTCTGTTGAACAGAAAGCTGTCTGTAATTGCAGCAGAGGCACTGGAGTATGAGGAGACGGGCGCCCATAGCTATGAAGACGCGATGGTGAATATCAGCGGCTGCGGCATGGCCTTTGGGGTCAAAGTGTTGCTGGAAAAAGATACTCGCCTGCAATTGCATCTTATTCTGCGTCCTTCACAGACGACCTTAGCCATCCGCGGCACCGTCATAGGCTGCGACAAGCGGCTAAGCTCTGCGAAGACTCCTTACTGGGCGCGTATCAATTTCGATAAAGACCAGCAAACACAGGAGCAACTGATCCAGCACGTGGTAAAAAAGCAACGCACACAGTTGTCCAGCGGTGCACTTCGAGAGCCTCGTCGCTCACTGGATGTCTGACAGGCAAACCTGGCAGCGCTCATCCAGATTAGGACAGTGGTGCAGGGCGCTTATCCTCTAACGTGGTGGCGTCCTCTATGAGAGGTATGGCCTTAGCAGCAGGGTTCGGCGGGGCCTCGGCCTTGATGCTGATAATGATGCGTTGGTTTGCCTCCTGCCCCTCGAAGCTGTCGTTGTCAGCGACCGGTCTAAATCCCGCGTAGCCAGTGGCGGACAGTCGCTCAGGAGCAACGCCCATGTCGGTAAGACGCCGCACAACTACCGCCGCGCGGGCAGAGGAGAGTTCCCAGTTCGACGGGAACAGACCGTTGTCGATGTATACCGACGCAGTATGCGACTCGACAGAGACTTCGTTTGGGATCGTCTTCAGTATGTCGGCAATCCTCTGTACGAGGGGAATCGCGCCATTCAGGAAAACGCGCGAGGCTGATGGGAAGACCATGTTGGCTGGAATTGTCAGCTCGACCCAGGTGGCTTGTTTCCCGACCGCTACAACCTCCGTGGCGATATAGTCCTCCAACACGCTCTGAATGGCGACAGCGAGTGCCTGAATCTGCGGGTCGGCTGTGGGTATGTCTGGGGTAGATTTGGTAGCGGTATGCTGGTGTCCCGCTGGTGCCGCTACCGTGTCACTGTCGGATGTACCCGGAGATGAAGACAGGGCGGGGGCGCGAGGTGCACGTCGAATGGGACCCTCCAGGGATTCCAGAATTGAGGTTGAGAGATTTTCATAGCTGTTGATATCGGCCTGCGACGTCGCATAGAGGACTACAAAAAACGCAAAAAGCAGCGTAATGAAGTCTGCATACGACACCAGCCAGCGCTCGTGGTTGTTGGCATAGTCTGGCGGCCGGCGGCGTAGCATAACTAGTGCAGGTAGCCTTCAAGCTTGCTTTTAATCGCCATGGGATTATCCCCATCGGCGATCATCACAAAGCCCTCCAGCACCATCTCCTGGTACTCCATCTGGTCCCGCGACAGGGATGTCAGCTTGTTGGAGACCGGGATGAAGAACAGGTTGGCGAAACCCACGCCATAGATGGTAGCGACGAAAGCTACGGCAATTCCGGCGCCTAACTGGGCAGGCTCTGCCAGGTTGTTCATCACGTGTATCAGCCCGAGGACGGCACCGATGATGCCGATCGTGGGCGAATATCCACCCATAGCTTCGTACAGTCTACCGGCGCAGGTGAGGCGACTGAGGGCATTATCAATTTCCACTTCCATGACAGACCGTATGTCGTCGGGGGGCAGGCCATCCACGAGCAGTCGCATGCCTTTTTGCACAAAGGGATCCGTCTCCTCTTCCATGCGCTGCTCCAGTGACAACAGGCCGTCCCGCCGTGCCATGCGGCTCCAGTCGATAATTTTCTCCATGGTAGGCGCGCGTCCGTAGACTGGTGGCATGAACACCCAGGGCAGATGGCCCATTGCAATTTTAAAATCACGCCACGGGGTCTGGATGAGTACTGCGCCTACGGTGCCACCCAATACAATAACCAGGGCCGTCAGCTGCAGAAGTGATGAGGCTTTGCCGCCCTCCAGCCAGTTGCCGCCTACTATGGCACCCACGGCGAGTACCGCGCCAAGCAGCGTAAGGTAATCGAAGGATCCTCGGCGCGAGGCCCCTTTAGAGCTACTGGCAGGTGCTCGTTTCGCCATGTTGCTACCTATGTGCGCCAGTCAGCCATTTTGTTTTTCAAGCGCGCCAGCGCCTGTCCGTGAATCTGTGAAACCCGAGACTCCGACACTTCCAGCACCAGGCCTATCTCCTTGAGGTTCAGTCCGTCGGCGTAATAGAGCGACATCATCAGCTGCTCCTTATCGGGTAACTCACTCACCGCTAGCGCAAGTGCTTCGCGGAAATGCCCTTCACCTACCGACTCCATAGGATCAAAACTGTCACTTGCTACAGGTTCTGACTCGTTGTCCTCCAGGTGCACCATTCGCGCACAGGCCAGCTGACCGGCCAGTTGATGGTACTCCTGCAGGGGTATGGAGAGCTCGTCGGCTATTTCCGTATCCGTTGCCGGCCGGCCCAGTCTCGCATCGCAGCGGCTGATCGCCTCGGACGTCTTCCGCATCTGTTGCTGGACCGAGCGGGGCAGCCAGTCGTGGGTGCGCAGCTCATCAAGAATCGCGCCCTTAATGCGGATACTGGCGTATGTCGGGAAACTGGCTCCCTGCGATGCATCGTAGCTTTCCTGTGCGCGCAGCAGTCCAATCAGCCCGACCTGTAGAAGATCGTCCAGCTCGATTTCTGCTGGCAGACGCGCCGCCAGGCGCAAGGCAATTTTCTTCACCAGCGGAAGATACTCGCTGACAAGAGCTTCTGATTGTGTAGGCGCTTCCATTTTATATGCGGTTACTGGGCTCATAACGGTAAGTCAGGCGCTGCCACCTGGGTGACTCATGAGGCGCTCCATAAAGAAAGAAAGCCCCCCGACCTGGGGTGTCGAAGCAGTGGCTGATAGCTGTCGGCAAACGTCTGCAAACGCCCTGGCCGAAGCGGATCTCGGAAACGCAGTTACCACCGGTTCCTGTTGCCGAACGGCTCTGCGCAAATACTCATCGCGAGGTATATACCCCAGATAGCCCAGCTGTATTTCAAGGAACTGGTCGGCAACGCGACATAGTTTCTCAAAGAGCTTACTGCCTGCCCGCTCGTGGTCGACCATATTGCTAATAATCTGAAAGCGCTGGATGGCGTGTTTCTGATGCAGTACCTTGATAAGCGCATAGGCGTCTGTGATTGATGTGGGCTCGTCACAGACAACGATGATGATTTCCTGACAGGCTGCAGAGAAGGTCAGGACGGAACTGTCGATACCGGCTGCGGTGTCTACTATCAAAGTATCCAGGGGAACAGGTAGCTCGCTGAAGGCGTGTACCAGACCAGCGTGTTGCTGTGGCGAGAGATCAGCCAGCTCGGCAACCCCCGATGCTGCTGGGATGATGAGAACCCCGGCGGGACCTTCAATCAAAACATCCTGTAAGCTGCAACTGCCGTTCAGCACCTGCTCGACCGAGTGCTCGGGCTTCAGGCCCAGCGCGATGTCCACGTTCGCCAGCCCGAGGTCTGCATCAAACAGCATGACTTTCCGGCCCGCGCTTCCAAGCCGTACCGCGAGATTGACGGCAACGTTTGTCTTACCAACGCCTCCTTTACCACTGGTTACCGCGATAATGCGCAAGGAATTCGGAGTGCTCACAGTCCTCTCCTTGTCATACGAGGGCAGCGCAGGCCTGTTCTATAGCCTTGCATTAACTCGCCTTTGCTGCCGCCCGCTTGGACGGCTGTTGGGTTGTTGCCGTTTTCTGCTGTTCCTTCGCGCTACCTTCGAACTTAGCAAGCGTCACTGCCCGGCGCACCAGGAAATCTGCATTAGCGGGGCGGATGTCTTCCGGAATGCGCTGGCCAAAGGCAAAGCTGTGCAAGGCAAGCCGTCCGTTTATCACGGTATCCATGAGGCCTCCCAGACTGTGAGCCTCGTCCAGCTTGGTGACAATAGCGCCGGAAAAGTGTCCTGCACCAAACGCAGCCGCTATTGCATGATTCTGTTCGGTCTGGGCTGACGCAGCGAGTACCAGGAGATGCGTCGTGTGGATCCTGGCGCCGCTGATCAGTTTGAACTGGTCTCGCAGTCGCTTGTCAGTGTGGCTCATACCGGAGGTATCGATATAGATCCTGCGGCCCCGGAGTTTACGCAGTGCTTGAGCAAAGCTGCGCGCGTCGGATACGGGTAGACAGGGTATGCCAGCGGCCTCTGCAAAGCAGGCGAGCTGCTCCTGTGCACCGATACGAAAGACATCGAAATTAATCAGCCCCACGCCCTCAACGCCGACGCGCTGTACGTCGCGCCCCGCGAGCTTGGCGATAGTTGAGGTTTTGCCGACGCCTGTGCCTCCGTACAGCGCGACGATTCGATCAGGCGCCTCGCGACCAAAAGGGTCGTTGAGCGTTGGCAGGCTACGGACCAGAGCACCTAGCGCGAGTCGCCAGGCACGCTCCACGGCCGCATCAGCCGACACCCTGTGTAACAGATGCTCGACTAGTGGACGTGGCAACCCCATTCGAAACAGACGCTGTCTCACGGCACTCAGAGCAGGTTGCTGCTGCGAGACCTCCTGCCAGCTGCGTGCGCCCAGCTCTCGCTCGATGACGTCGCGAAGCTGCCGGAACTCCTTCTCCAGTACTTTGAACTGTATTTCGCCGAGGGGTTCGCGCAGGTCCCTATCCTCGGAAGAGGGGGGCGCCTCTGGCGCAGACGTATCCGGAAGATCACCCAGGCCCTGCCCCGCGGTCAGCTCGATATTCCCATCGATCATCCTGTTACCGAGGATATAGGCATCCTGACCCATGTCGTCGCGCACTTTTGACAGTGCTTCACGCGCACTGCGTCCTGTATAGCGTGCAATTCTCATAGCGCTCTCCTGGCGTTCATGCAGCTTCGGTGGAGGCGTCAGCCTCTACCGTGTTTGCGGCCTGCAAGGCCTTTCCAATCGTGGCTATGGCCCTGATCGATTTCGTTGGGGGAATTTCTTCATAGGCCAATATGTAGAAGTTGGGCATCCGCCCGCGCAGCAGCCTCGAGAGGAAGCTGCGTATACCGCCGGCCACCAGCAGCACCGGTGTCTTCCCGTCAGCCTCCATCCTGGCTGAGACATCGGTAATCTGCCTGATGACGGCATCTATCAGCGTGGGCTCCAGTGCTGTCCCGCCGCCCTGAATAGAAGTTTGCAGTAGCCGTTCCAGCTCCGCTTCCAGGACCATCACAGGCAGCTCGGGTGCGGTGCGATTTACGATCTGATAGATCGATGCGCCCAGAGCGATGCGCACCCGTGCGGTCGCGGTTTCAAAATCCTGGCTGTTGGCGGGTTGGTCTGCAAGTACGCCAGCGATGGTGCGCATATCACGCACAGGCACGCCTTCTTCCAAAAGGTCGTGAATGACGCGGGTGACTTCCGCAAGGCTCATCACCCCTGGCACAAGATTTTCCACGAGTTTTGGCGATGTTATGGCAAGTTTATCGAGTAGTTGCTGAACCCCGTCCTGGCTGATGAGTTTGTGCGCCTGGTTTTTCAGAATATTGCTGAGCTGTGTTGCGATAACGGTGCTGCAGTCGACGACTGTGTAACCCTTAGTCTGCGCCTCGTTCCGCTGCGATGGGTCTATCCATACCGCGTCCAGACCGAAAGTCGGGTCCCTGGTGGCGACGCCTTCAAGATCGCCAAACACCTGTCCAGGGTTGATTGCCAGCTCGCGCCCGGGGAACACCTCGCCCTCGCCGGCAATAACATCGTGAATACTGATGCGGTATGCATTCGGCGACAGATCGAGATTGTCTCGAATATGAACAGAGTGAATCAGAAAGCCCAGTTCCTGCGACAACTTCTTTCTAACGCCCTTGATGCGGCTAAGAAGATCACCTCCCTGATTTTTGTCCACTAGCGTGATGAGTCGGTAACCCACCTCTAAACCGATTTCATCAGCCTGAGATACGTCCTCCCAGCTAAGCTCTCGAGGTTCTGGCGCCACCTCGTTTTCCGTGACGGGTACATCTGCAACGGTTGACTCTGGACCTTCACTTCTCAAATAGCCGATCGCTCCCAGCAGCGCGGCAATGGAGAGAAACACCAGGTTTGGCATGCCGGGAACCACTCCAATGAGTCCAATCAGTGCGGCCGTAAAGTAAAGCACTCGCGGATTGCCAGTAAGCTGGCTGGCAACTTCACTGCCCATGTCAGATGCACCTGACATGCGAGTCACAACGATAGCGGCAGCCGTAGAGAGCAGCATGGAGGGAATTTGCGCTACCAGCCCATCACCAATGGTAAGCAGAATATAGTTCTGTGCCGCCTGCGCCGGACTGAGATCGTGTTGCAGGGTGCCAATGGCGAAGCCGCCAACAATGTTGATGAAAAGGATCAGGATACCTGCGACAGCGTCGCCCCTCACAAACTTGCTGGCACCATCCATGGCGCCGTAGAAGTCAGCTTCTCGGGTGACTTCATCGCGTCTCAGCAAGGCTTCATCCTGCGTGATCAGGCCTGCGTTGAGATCTGCATCGATAGCCATCTGCTTTCCGGGCATCGCATCCAGGGTAAAGCGAGCTGTCACCTCAGAGATGCGGCCTGCACCTTTGGTTACGACTACAAAGTTGATCACAACCAGTATTGCAAATAGCACCAGTCCCACGGCATAGCTGCCGCCAACGACGAATTCACCGAAGGCCTCGATGACGTTTCCAGCCGCTGCAGTACCCGTATGTCCCTGTAGTAGCACCACGCGCGTCGATGCAACATTGAGACCGAGTCGCAAAAGAGTTGCGATCAGTAGTACGGTAGGAAAGATGGCAAATTCAAGCGGCCGGGCAGCGTATACAGCGGCCAGCACTACCAGAATGGCCAGCGCGATATTGAAGGTAAATAGAATGTCCAGCGCCAGGGGTGGCAGCGGCAGCACAATCATTGTGAGCAGCAACAGCATCACAACGGGTGCGCCCAGGCCGGATAGCTGGGCCACGCTCCTCGTAACCGTGGGGTTGCTCTCGCGGACGTCAGCCATCGCTCGCTCCTGTATCTGCTGCGTCTTCCGCCCGCCCGGCCTCCATCAGCTCTTCATAGCTTGAGGGAATGTCCAGTTGCTCGGGTCGCGGCACGTAGTCGGTGGGCTGCGAGCGACGTAATTGAAAAAGGTAGGCCAGCACTTTGGCAACCGCGAGGTACAAGTCCTTGGGGATTTCCTGGCCAATATCCGTCGTCGCGTGCAGGGCTCTGGCAAGCAGAGGCGCCTCAAAGAGGGGAACGCTATGACGCAAGGCCACCTTCTGGATCTGCAGAGCGACCAGGTCGCGGCCCTTGGCAACCACTTCCGGGGCACCCTGTCCCTGTTGGTATTTAAGGGCAACGGAATAGTGAACGGGGTTGGTGATAACCACGTCTGCGGTTGGCACATCCTGCATCATACGTCGCTGCGACATCTCGCGCTGCAGGCTGCGAATGCGCTGCTTTACCTCGGGCCTGCCATCCGTCTCCTTCATCTCCTCTTTGACTTCCTGGCGAGTCATCCGAAGCTGGCGCTTGAAGTTCCAGAGCTCGAAGGGCACATCGAATACCACTACCAGTAGCATGGTGGCGCTGAGCACCATCAGAGATATCAGCAGCAACTGCGTGGCTCGGTCAGTTGCGGCGCCTATGGTGAACCGACTCAGGTGCAGAATCTCGCGTTCAAACGCGATCAGAAGAGCGTAGGCGACCGCTAACAGCAGGAAGAACTTAACCAACGCCTTTAGCAACTCCAACAGGCTTTTTGCCGAGAACAGACGACCAAGTCCTTTGATGGGGTCCAGTTTGTCCCAGCGAGGCGCGATTGCCTGCGTGCTAAACGACCAGCCACCCATAGCTATGGGTCCCGCCAGCGCGGCAAGCATAGTTAGACAGAAGAACGGCGCTAGTGCCAGCAATACGGCAAAAATCATCTGCATCAAGTGCACCGGCAAGCGTTCTGCTGCCTCAGCGAGATCAGGGTCCGGCGATAGACTGGCTTTAGTCGCGGCGAACAGGTCTGTGACTAGCGCATCACCCAGCAACCAAAGCCCTGTTGCGGCAAACAGCAGTGACAGCATAGTGTTGAGTTCCCGGGATCGCGGAACCTGTCCTTTGTCACGCGCCTGCTGCAGGCGACGCTCTGTCGGCTGCTCTGTGCGCTCCTGACCGGTTTGTTCCTCCGCCATAGCTAGCTTCCTGCCTCCGTCACATCAATACCTTTAGCGTCTGTTCGAGGCCCTGGGTAAGGAAAGCCTGCAGCGCAGTGATAAAGGCTGGCAGCGACAGCAGCATAAAGAGGAAGCCCGCTAGAATCGTGACGGGAAAACCCACTGCGAAAATATTGAGTTGGGGAGCGGCCCGGGTGATTACGCCAAAGGCTACATTGATCATCAGTATTGCCGTGAGCGTGGGCAGACTGAGCAGTAGAGCGCTCGCAAACAACTGGCTGCCCAGGGCCACTACCGCAGTAAACAGCCCTGCGTTGCTGAAGAGCCCTGCGATGGGAAGCAGCGTAAAGCTCTCGACCAGGGTGGATACCAGCATGAGATGTCCGTCGATGGCTAGAAAAAGCAGGGTAGCTAAAACGACGTTGAGCTGACTGACGACGGGCACCTGGACGCCGTTCTGAGGGTCAACGGACATGGCAAAGCCCAGGCCCATGCTCATGGCCACGGTCTGGCCTGCAATGACTACCGCGCCGAATACCAGTTGCATCACGAAGCCCATGGCGATGCCAATCAATATTTCCTGCGCAGCCAGCAGCACGGCAGTTGTTGAGAAAACATAGACGGCAGGTGGCGGCGGTAGCAGGGGCGCTATCAGCACCGCAACCACCAGCGCAAAGATAACGCGCACTCGCACGCTGATGGAGGCAGCGCTAAACAGGGGTGCTGCAAGCAGCAGTGCCGATATTCGCAAAAAAGGCCAGATATGGGTCTGAAGCTGCAGCAGGATGTCATCGGGAGTGATGGTTAGCATGACTCAGCCCAGCAAGTCCGGAATATCCAGGAATAGTTGTTGTGTAAAACCCACCGCAACTTCAAGCATCCACGGTCCCGCAAAAAACAGTGCCAGCACCAGTGCCAGCAGCTTCGGGATAAAGCTAAGCGTCATTTCCTGGATCTGGGTGGCGGCCTGAAAAACACCGATAAGCAATCCGACCGCCAGTGCAGCCAGCAGTAGCGGACCCGCCAGCAATACCGCCAGCCAGAGTGCGTCGCGACCTACGGTGAGAACAGTTTCCGGACCCATGGCAAATCCTATACGGCGAAGCTTCTGACCAGCGTGGCGGTCACCAGGGACCACCCATCAATCAGCACAAAAAGCATCAATTTGAATGGAAGTGAAATCAGCATGGGGGATAGCATCATCATGCCCATGGACATCAGCACGGCGGCAACTACCAGATCAATAATGAGAAAGGGTACGAAGATCAGAAAGCCAATTTGAAACGCTGTTTTTAGTTCACTGGTCAGGAATGACGGCAGCAATACCACCATAGGCACCTCGCTGCGGTTGGCGAAACCGTCGTAGCCTCCCAGCTGTGCAAACAACATCAGATCGTTTTCCCGCGTCTGTGCAAACATGAATTCCCGAAATGGCGTCTTGGCACCGTCAAGTGCCTCGGCAAAGCCGATGGTCTCCTCCATATATGGCTTCAGTGACTGCGTCCAGGCGGTTTCAAATACAGGGGCCATGATGAAAAGACTTAAAAACAGCGACAAACCGAGAATGATCTGGTTGGAGGGCGTCTGTGCGGTGCCCAGTGCCTGTCGCAGGATCGCCAGCACGATCAGTATCCTGGTGAAGGAGGTCATTGTGATCAGGGCTGCAGGAATCAGCGTCAGCAGCGTCATGAGCAGAAGGATTTGCAGGCTCATGGAGTATTCACTACCCCCTCCGGTACCCGGCGTAACGGATACCAGCGGTATGCTGGGCTCAGCGTATGCCGCAGGCAGTGCAACAATCGGCAGCACCGCCGCCACTGCCATTTTTAGGATTCTTAATACTGAAGGGCTCGTCACAGCTTCCCACCCAGCCCCGCGGTTTGAAGCACCGTATCGAAGCTCGAGGAGCGAGGCTCGCCCTCAGTTGCCGCCAATGCGTTTTGTAGCGGGAGCGGTTTTTCAAGCACATGCAGAGTGCGGATGTTGCCAGGCGCGATCCCCAGCAGCAGCTGTTCATCACCGGCCTCGAGCAGAACAATGCGCTCTCTTTGCCCGACATTTACGCTGAACAGAACGCGCAGGCCGCCGCTTTGTCCCAGCCCGATTCGATTGAAGCGGCGCATGGCGTACACCACAGCAAACAGGCAGGCGAATACCAGCATGAGTGACCCCAGCACCTGAAAGACATACGCGGTATCCATCAGATGCGGCAGAGGTGGTGCAGATGGCGTGTCCGCTGCAGTCTGAGCCCAGGCAGATCGGATCGAGCACAGCGCAATATACACCGCAATAATCTGAGTCGGTTTGCTCATCTATTTCAGTTTCTTCAGCCGCTCGCCAGGACTCACCAGATCCAGCAGTCTGAGGCCGAACTTGCCCTGTGACTCCACAACTTCGCCATGTGCGATCAAAGTGCCATTGACCATCAAATCCAAAGGCTCGTTGACACTGCGATCCAGCCCTACTACGGACCCGTGATTCAGCGTCATCAGGTCCTTGATCGGCATACGAATACGGCCCAGCTCGACGGATAAATTCACTTGCACATCCATCAGCAGGTCGATGTCAATTTTCTCTCCACCTGGATCGGACGACGGCTGCGTTTCGTCAAGCTCCTGAGGAACCGACGCTTCGGCGGTCTCAAGCGCCTGCTCTTCTGACACTTCGGTAGGTTGATCTGCGTCTGTCATTGCACGGCCTCCATGGCTCCGAGTCGACTAAGTTGCACCGCCTTTTTTGCATCCAGTGCTCCGTAGGATCCGGTCGCCAGATCGACGCTGTCTGCCCGCAGTACAACGCGGTCCGGAGAACCTATAGGCAGCACAGCCCCAGGTTTGAGCAACAACAGTTGCTCAAGCGCGATCGCGTGTTCATCAAGTATCAGAGCGATCTCTAGCTCTATAGCCGGTAGACCAGCTTTCAGGCTGGGTTCCCAGCTGGCAGTCCCGCTAGCGTCCCGCTGTGACTTAGGCGGCGAGAATTTCGCCTGATAGGGTGCCAGTGACTCAAAAGGAAGCAGCACAGTGATTGAGCTGGTGAAGTCAATCAGCTGAAGGTCAAAACCTATGCGAAGCAGCTGTTGGTCCGATGGAAGCGCAGCCAGCCAGTCGGGATCACCCAGCGTTTCAATATCTTGAGCTTGCACCGACAGCCGGTCCTGCCACGTCGCTTCCAGACACCGGAAAACCTTCTCTGCCAGCCGCGATGCTATCTGCAGTTCACTGGGTCGGGGTGCTGCGTCCTGGTTTGGCGACCACATGGACAGATCACCACCGAAATAGGCATTCAGAACAAAGGACAGAAGTGAGCAAGGCGATACGCACAGAGCGCCGTGGGAAAGTGGCGGCAGTGTCGCCTGGGTGAAGGCGCAGCCGACATCGAGTGCCGCCAGCTGGTCGCGGTTGGTTAGCAGCGTGACGGGCTGGGCCTGAATTTCAAATTCGAGTGCGAATGTGCGCTCGATGACAGTCTCCAGCAACTCTGCCTTTCTTTCGCAGAGTGCCTGCAGGAGCGTGAACTCCCTTAGCAGGGCGTGCTCCTTGGCTGCGAAGTCGAAGCGTCGGTACTGACCGTCGTCGAAGCTGCCAGAGCGTTCTTCATCGTCGCCCACGCTGTCCATCAGCGCTTCGATTTCACTTTCTGTCAAAACCTCATCAGTACTCATTGCAAGAATCTCTACTGGAGCACAAAGTTTTCAAAGTAGACCTGTTCCACAACTGCCGGAGGGGTTAAGCCCAGGGTTTTATTCACGCTGATCAAGGCGGCAGATCGCAGTGCCTCCTTGCCCTCCGGTGTCTTAAGTGCGCCAAAGTCCTGGCCGTTGAAGAGAATAATGAGCCGGTCACGAATTGCGGGGCGGTCCCTGATCGCCTGTTGAATCACTTCCTGGTGATAGGACATCAACTGTAGTTCAGCCTGGACGTAATGCATGCGGCCTTTGTACTCAACGTTAACCAACAGCTTTTTCATATCGAGGTAGAAAGGCTCGGGCGAGGGCTCTTCAGCGGCAACGGCACTGTCGGTTGTGTCGCCCTCTGCGGACTTGTCTGATGACAGCAGCAGAAAGGCCGCTGCTGCCGCAGCGAGCAGAGCAATAATGAGCCCCACTAGAATGAGCCGCTTGCCGCGGCCCTGCTTTGACGGTTCCTCGGTTGCTGCCTGCGTTGCCTGTTCATCCTCGGCTGTTGTCATGCCCTGCAATCCCGCTTAGATATAAGTGTCTACCCGGTAGCGATCGCTACCGTGCATGCCCTTTTTGCTGCCCACCAGCAGTTCACTTTCGAGCGCTGGATACTGGTTGGCATCATCAGGTAGCGGTAACTCCGCAGCGCCTCCGGCGTCCTCCTCCGCCGACCGCTCGTGGTCATGCCGCGCCAGCGCCTGTTGTTCGACATCCAGTTGACCTAGCTGCATACCCGCGCTCTCTAGCATCTCCCGAAGTCGTGGCAGGTTGACTTCTATGGCGTCACGGCCATGTCCTGTCTCGGCGACAAAATTGATGCGTGCGCTATCCCCATCGGTGGAAATAGATACCAGTACTCGACCCAGCTCTGCCGGGTGTAGCTGCAAGCGCGCTTCTTTGTGTCCATCTCTTGCCATGACACGCAGCTGCGCCGTCATGTCATCTGCAAACTCCACTTCCAACGGAGACAGTTCCAGTACGTCCATCCCACTGACATCCGTGTTGCTCTGCATGGCGTCTATCATCGTCAGCGTACTGTCGGCTGAGGCTGCGGAAAGAGCAGATGCAGGGGGTGTAAAGGACATTGCAGGTAAGGCTTGAGTGGGCGACGAAGCAACACCTGTAGATGAACCTGTAGAGAAGACACGGCGCTCGGTCTCTGCGTCCATACCTGCTAGGTCACTGCTAACTTGCCGGAAGGCGACCGTCTGGACCGACGCGGCCTGATGGGCAACATCACTGTCCGCAGAGGAGAGTCCGAAACTGCCGGCGTTGCGTTCTGTGGCTGTCGGCAATGCACTATCTGTTGCGCCGGATATCACGGCTTCATTCTCAGACTGAGCCACAGAGTCGGGCAGAGTCGCTGCCTCGCGCAGCAACAGTAATGGCGGGCTCCCAAGGTTTGAAGCGGCGGCGTAAGCATACGTTGATGACGTGTTTTCGGCGCGACCGGTGACATGACTTTCGAGCGGTGATCCCTCGTCAGATTCCCCGGCGGCAATGACTGGGATAACCCGCGATTCACTCATCTCATATTGAGTGTCATATGGAGTGTCATCATGAGGGGCTATACCGTTCTTCAACGGCGTCGCTTTGCTAGACAGTGTCTGCGCGCCCGACTGAGGAGTACCAGGCACACCGTCCAGCACACTGGAACCGGCAATGGCATGCCGCTGGTATGGCAAGTCGTTGCCATCGTCTGCCGCCAGGTCAAGTGATGGTGCACTGCCGTTTTGAGCGGTGGGTTGCTGCTGGTCCAGCAGTGCCCGAAAGCTTCGTGCCAGCGGCGCTTCTGCGTCCTTGCCCCCGTAAACGCTGGCTGCGCCGGAAGCGGAGTCGCTCGCCAGCGGCATGACCGGGTTCAGACTTATGCTGTCTTTCATCTCGTATCAAGACCTTGTCTGCTCATACCATTGGGCTCGGAGTTTCGACCTCAATATGTGTTACTACAGAGTCTGCAAGGGCCATGCCACGTTACCGAGTTGGCGGGCCTGGCCAGATATCACTGATCGTCGCCGCTATAGTGTGAATATGACTCATCACTAAGACGTTGCTCCCGCGTGGCGAGCTGCCTGGCATCCTGGGATTGTGCCCTGTCCACCAGCGCGTCCAGGGATGCTCTGCGGGCACTGGATCGTCGCAGCTTTTCCTGGCTGCGCCTGGCGTTATCTCCAGCCTGCCTCACGACATCACCCTGTTGGCGATGAGCGCTGCTGATTCCATCAAGGAAGCGCTGGTATTGCAGCAACTGCCGGGTGTCTGCGCCGCTGGCTATCAGAGCTTCCAGGCGTGCCTGATACTCAGTCTTGAATTCGTTCAACTGCGCAAGCTGCATTTCTGTGGAAGCAAGCGTGTCGCTGTACCGGCGATACTCGGCCGCTGCCTTTACCTCACTGGAGCGCGCAATTTTTGCAATGCGGGAAAAAGAGTCTTTACTCATTTGTCTTCCGGAGTCTGCTGTACCGCCGCGTGATCTAGCCGTATGCCACTGGCCTGCGCCAGGTCAGCCAGGTCGAGAAAGCTCTGATCAAGCGTCACTTTTTGAGTGCTGGATTGACGTATAAAGTCGCGCAGCAGTTCCTGAACGGGTATCGCCCGGTCGATCTTCGGATCACTGCCTCGCTCATACGCGCCAATGGAAATTAAGTCCTGATTCCGCTGATAGGTCGCATTGAGTTCCTTGAGAGAGTGGGCCACCGTCATCTGTATCGCATCCGTAATATTGGGCATAGCGCGACTCACGGAGGATTCCAGGTCGATAGCCGGGAACAGACCGGATTCAGCGACCGCCCGGGAAAGTACGATATGGCCGTCCAGTATGGCTCTGGCTGCGTCGGCCACAGGATCTGCCGGATCGTCGCCCTCCACCAGCACGGTGTAGATCGCGGTAATTGAACCGCTCGCTGCGGTGCCAGCGCGTTCTACCAATTGTGGCAACAGTGAAAATACCGACGGCGGGTAGCCCTTTGATACCGGCGGTTCGCCCGCAGCTAGGCCGATTTCCCGCTGCGCCTGCGCGAAGCGTGTCAGTGAGTCCATCAGCAGCAAAACATCCATGCCCTGTGCCCGGAAAAACTCAGCCAGTGCAGTAGCGCGCCAGGCGCCGTGAATGCGCATCAGAGGAGGGTGATCTGCCGGGGTTGCTACCACTATGGAGCGATTAAGACCATCTGTGCCAAGGATGTCTTCGATGAATTCGCCCACCTCACGGCCGCGCTCGCCTACTAGAGCAACGATGACAACGTCAGCGGCGGTATGTCGGGTCATCATGCCCAGCAGAGTGCTTTTGCCCACGCCGCTACCGGCAAACAAGCCCAACCGCTGGCCTTTGCCAACCGTCAGCAAAGCATTAATCGCACGAACACCCACATCTAGTGGCTCGCGAAAAGGCCGTCGATCCAATGGGTTGAGTGCGGAGGCGCGCAGGGGCACTCTGTGCGCGCAGTCGGGTGCACTGTGTCCATCGAGAAACTTGCCCGCGCCGTCCAGGACTCTGCCAAAAAGCTGCTGATCTACGGCAACGCTTGCGCTGGCTCCCAGAGAGACGACCCGTGCGCCCAGTTGCAAACCGGCGATATCACCCTCGGGCATTAACACCAGCCGTCCATCGGCAAAACCCACAATCTCTGCGTCGACACAGGCGTTGTCACAGAGAACTCGACAGCGGTCGCCAATAGCACCGTCGCAGCCTTCAACCTCCAGCTTAAGGCCGACCATGCGGGACAGCCTGCCTTCGCGTCGCAATATGGGAGGTTTTACCTGTTGAGTCAGGGCATGTAACTGCTCGCGCAGGTGGTGCCTGCGTGTTGCCAGCTCCTGCTCAACGGCTTTCATGATGTTGTTCCGTTGAACGTATCTTCGGAGCGCACACTGGTGAGTGCTTCCTCATCACTTGCACGCTGATCCAAGTCCCTGCGCGCATGCAGACCTGCCAGTACTTCCTGTAGACGGGTTTCAACGCTGGCATCGACCGACCGGCTGCCGGCGCGGATTTTCACTCCGCCGCGATGCAGCGTTGCGTCCTCTATCAGAACAATGGACTGATCTTCCACCAGCCCCAGCTCACGACACAGGGCGGCATCAGTGGGGTGCAAGCTGAGCACCGCGGGCGCGTCCGCATTTCCCAGGGCCTCAAGACTCCGCTCTACGATCTGGTTAATGTCGGCGCCCCCCATTTCGAGCTCCCTCTCCAACACGGCCTCAACGGATTTTTCTACCAGCATCAGCAGTTCATCCAGGACGACCGAGACGGACTCATGCAGAGGTGCTTTGATCGCAGCCAGCAGCGTATTCATATCAGCCACAATCTGTTCTGCCTTGGCATGTCCAGCGGCCAGCCCTTCAGCGTAGCCTTCATCATAGGCTTGTCGGTACAGACGATCTGTGGCCGCGGTGTCTTCCTCCGCATCACTGTTGTGATTGATTTCCGGCGGCCGCCAGCTCGCGTCCTGGTCACCACTGCCAGGCACGTCACGACGCTGGTCAGACAAAGTCATCCCCTCCCTTGCCCAGCATCAGCTCACCTTCCTCTGCGAGCTGCTTGGCACTGGCGAGGATTTCCTTCTGTGCACTTTCAACCTCGGCGATTTTCACTGGGCCTTTGGCTTCCAAATCTTCTCTGAGCATTTCAGCGGCGCGCGACGACATATTGCCGAAGAAGCGCTCCTGAAGAGCAACATCAGCCCCCTTCAGAGCAATCACCAGCAGGTCTGTGGAAATATCACGTATCAGCCGCTGCATACCCCGATCATCCAGTGCCATCAGATCGGCGAAGACAAACATTAAATCTGCGATCCGGTCAGTGAGCTCCGCGTGTTGCGCACGCAGAGCATCCATCACCGACGCCTCCGTGGCAGCACTGCAGGCATTCATCAGGGCTGCCGCGAACTGGACACCGTTGAAGCTTTGTGGCGGTGCGGCGCTGAAGTCGCCCAGTTGTTTTTGCAGTAGGGTGTCCAGTTCTTCCAGGGCGCTGGGATCTATGGTCCTGAGGCTGGCGATGCGCAACACGATATCGACTCGCGACTCGTCGTCGAAAAGCTGCAGGACCTGGGCTGCCAGTTCCTCATTCAAAGAAGACAGAACGATGGCAATGATTTGCGGATGTTCCTCTTCAATCAGGCTGCGAATCTCCCGGGCGTCCATCCACTTCAGGGACTCAATACATCGGTTCTTCTGCGCTTTGCCAGGCATGACCTGGGCAAGCATGGAGCGCGCCTTTTGCTCTCCCAGTGCCTGAGTAATAACGCGCTCTGCAAATTCAGAGGCTTCCAGCCCCAGCGCGTTTACCTGACCTGCCTTTTCATGAAATTCCGTCAGGACCTGTGCCAGCTGCTCGTTAGATACCGCAGCCAGGGATGCCATCGCCTCACCGACACTCTGGACCTCTCTGGGTTCCATATGCTGCATGATGGTGGCGGCCGATTCCTCGCCGACGCCAAGCAGAAAGATGGCGGCACGTTGCGCGCCTGACAGGTTGGCCTGTGCTTCAGCCATTGTCCGACATCCAGCTCTTCACGACGTGGGCGGCGCGCACCGGCTCTCCGGAGGCCACGGACCGAGCCAGTTGCAACTGCTGCTGATAACCCGGCGCTACCTGCAAGGCTCCGGGAAGACTCGCCATAGCGTTGGATTGCGTGCCTCCAATGGTTACCTGATCCTCTGCCATGGCGCCTGGCTCTGCGCCCATGCCAGTCGTCATCAGACCCATCTGGGTTCCGGGGAGAGCTTGCGGCGGAGGCGCCACGGGCACCGCCGAGAACTGCATGACTGGCCTGATAACAAAGAACACCAGGGTTAGCAGTACCGTCAGAGCTAACAGGCCTCGGGCCAGTTGCCAGACCCAGTCCTCGTCAAGCAGCGAGGTTTCGAGTGGAATATCCTCAGGCGTTGGTGCATCCACAAAAGAGGCGCTGATGACGCTGACGCTGTCGCCTCGTGTCGCGTTAAATCCAACGGCTTCCTGCACCAGTGTCGTGACCTCGTCGATACGCTCTGCGGAAAGCGGTGCTCGGCTTACGGTGCCGTCCTCAGCGGTGGTGGTTTCGTAGTCGACCAGTACGGCGATAGATAGTGATCGAAGCGTGCCCGGTGTTTCACGAACATGGCTGATGGTTTTATCCATCTCGTAGTTAATGGTAGAGCGCCGGCTCGTCCTGGCAGGCGAGCTGGCAACAGCTTGTGTTGAACTCGCCGTTGCATCGTCGGCGCTCGCCTGAACGCTCGCGCCGCTATCCACAGGTGGTTCACTGGCCAGCGCTCCAGGCACACCGCCGGCCAGGCGTTGATTTGAGGTTTCCTCTGACGTCTGTTCACTGCGGATACGCGGGTCCGGTGCATACACCTCGCTGGTTCTCTCTATTCGCGTAAAGTCCAGGTCAGCGGCAACCTGTGCTCGCACAGAACCCGGACCCAGAATAGGTTCCAGGATGTTCAGTATGCGCTGGCTGTAATCCTGTTCCAGCTGTCGCGTAACGCGAAACTGCTCTTGAGAAAACTCGAAGTCTGGCTCACTTCCACGGGTAGAGAGAAGTTTGCCCTGCTGGTCGACAACCGAGACCTGCTCTGCGTCGAGGTTCGGCACGCTGGAGGCGACAAGGTGCACGATACCAGACAGTTGACGGTCGTTAAGAGGTCGACCTGCATAGAGATTCAGCATAACGGAGGCCGCGGGCCGCTCCCGCTGGCGCAGAAATGCGGACTGTTTGGTCATCGCAAGATGCACTCTCGCGCTGCGGACGCTTTCCATGGCGGTAATGGTTCGCGACAGTTCAGCCTCCAGAGCGCGGTGATATCGCGCCTGTTCCATGAAGCTGGACAGACCAATCTCCTGTTCCCGGTACAGGCTCTCAAATCCTATGCCGTCCTGGCGCGGGTAGCCTGCGCCAGCAAGGGCGAGGCGAGCGCGGTGCATATCGCTGGCCGGGACGGTAAGCATGCCGGTGCGGCGCTCGAGGCTGTATTCGATCCCGTTGGCATCCAGCGTGGCGATCACAGCGTTGGTATCTTCTGGAGCCATCGCACCGAACAGCGGCTTGTGCTGAGGTTCCATCGCCCATTGCACCAGCCCGATGGCCAGCGCTGCACTGGCGGCAAGTCCCAACAGCAACGCCAGCTGGCGCGTAAAGGGTTGCCTTGAATAGCCGTTAAACTTCGCGACCAGCGAACTTGCCGATGCCTCCGCCATTGTCTACCTCCTTTGCGACTGAAGCCTGTCCAGTACGCTGTTGCAGGTGTTACACCTGCATGTTCATGATTTCCTGATAGGCCGTTAGAAACTTATTGCGAATCTCTGTGGTCGCCTGGAACTGCAGTCCTGCGCGCTGCGAAGCCAACATGACTTCGGCGAGCGAGATTTCGGGGTCGCCGGTCTCAAAAGCCGTCGCCATCGCCTTTGCCCGCATCATGGACGCGTTAACCTCTTCAATGGACGTCTGCATCAGGCTCGAAAAGCTGTCCCCATCGTCTGCTTGCAACCGAGCAGGCCCGGTTTCAGGGGCTGCCCGAGCAGCGATAACCCGCATCTGTGCAAGCACGTCGTTAATAGCGGTGTCACTCATTGTTGGTCTCCGGCGTCATCGGGCGCATTAAGCCTCAGCGAATACCACGCCTTGTTCGCGTAGACGGGCCAGCTTATAGCGCAGTGTTCTGGGGCTTATTCCCAGGTGTGCTGCGGTTTTTTTACGATTGCCGTGGTTGCGCTTCAATGACTCAAGAATCAGTGCCTGTTCGCGCTGCTTGAGGTCGCCCTCCAGCACAGGAACGCTAACGCTGGCCGGGCTTGCTGAGATTTTGGTGCCAGCAGGTGCTCCCAATTCGGCGTCCAGCAGCAGGTCTGATGCCTCCAGCACATCACTGTTTGCGAGCAGCGCGGAACGTTGCACGGCGTTATCCAATTCCCTGACGTTCCCTGGCCACGCATGATTCAGCAGCGTTTGTTCAGCGGCGTCTGAAAACCTCGCCGCTGGGGTCGTGGCGTAGCGAGACAGGAAATAGCGTGCCAGCGGCAGAACGTCTTGAGGCCTTTCCCTCAGCGGTGGGTGGTGCAGGGGAATCACGTTAAGTCGGTAATAGAGATCTTCGCGGAAGCGGCCTTCCTCGACTTCTTTACTGAGATCTCGGTTGGTGGTGGCGATAACCCGGACATCCAGAGGAATCGGCCGGCTGCCGCCCAGCCTCTCCACTTCTCGCTCCTGAAGGACACGCAGCAACTTGGCCTGCAATCCCAACTCCATCTCTGAAATTTCATCGAGTAGCAGCGTGCCACCGTTTGCCTGCTCAAACTTGCCCGCGCGGGCCTGGTGAGCGCCGGTGTAGGCGCCCTTTTCATAGCCGAACAACATGGATTCGAGCATGGACTCGGGGATAGCAGCACAGTTTACCGCTAGAAAATCGGTATCACAGCGGTCTGAACGGCGATGGATATAGTGCGCCAGCACCTCCTTTCCGGAACCGGATTCACCGGCAATCAATACGGTAGCGTCAGAGCCGGCGACGCGGTCTGCCAGTGTATAAAGCGACCGTGTAGCAGGGTCGGCGATAATCATTTTGGTGTCGTCGACAGTGACAGAGTCGTGTGCGGCGGGGAGCTGTTCCACCAGATTCAGCAACACTTCCGCTTCAAATGGCTTCTGCAAATACTCCGTTGCACCGTTGCGCATTGCAGATACCGCACCTGCGACGGAGCCGTGCGCCGTCATCATGACAAAGGGTACTTCAGGTCGTCGCGAGCGAACCGCTTTTAACAGGCCGTGGCCGTCCATTTGCTCCATTTGCACATCGCTGATGATCAGGTCGATGGTTTGACGTTCCAGTGCGCACAGCGCTTCCAGACCGTTTTCGGCGGCGACAGGGGCGTAGCCCGCAAACTCTATGGTGTCGCACAGTGCTTCCCTCAAAGTGTGGTCATCCTCTACCACCATGACGCTCGCGCCCTGATCCATGGTTCTATCCCCGCTTATCGTGGTTGTCTGCTGCTTGGATGCGCGGCAGTTTTAAAACAAATTCGGTTCCGCCGGACGGGCGGTTAGAAACGCTGATTTTGCCCCGGTGTATCTCAATGGTTCGCGCCACGACGGCAAGGCCTAAACCCGTCCCCGATTGCCGTGTGGTAAAAAACGGATCGAATATTTTTTCCATGTTCTCTCTGGGTATTCCCACGCCGTTATCTTTGACGCGTATCTCCGCCCAGTCCTGATCGCAGCGCATGTCGACAGCGATCGTCTTGCCGCCGTGCTCCACGGCGTTCATTACAAGATTGGTGAGCGCTGCCAGCAGGTCATCGTTATGAGCGATGATGTCAATTCGCTCCTCAGTGGCGTCCAGTATGAGTTGCGTGCCATCCGGCAGGCGCGTGTGCAGCAGCTGGTGAAATGATCGAAGCAGGCCGGAGAGGTCGATAGCGCTCAGAGGCACGGGGCGCTCTCTAACGAAGCCCAGCATTGAATCAATCAATGCGTCCATGTGCTGCAGGCGGTTAGACAGCCGCTCGCAGATATGGACTCGGTCGGCACTGCACAGATCGTCTCGGCCAAGCTGGGCCAGATACAGAGAGGTCGATGCCAGTGGTGTTCTAATCTGGTGTGCGAGAGAGGCGGCCATCTCGCCCATAGCAGCCAGCCGCTCAGCGTTGCTTAGCTGACGCTGGAGATTACGGAGCTCTGTGGTATCGGTAATCAGCACCACATGCTCCAGTCCGTCATCTGACAGCGGCTGACGGGTGACAGAAAGATGTCGCTCTGAGTCGACCTGAGACTGGTTTGCGACCAGCTGTTCTGCTACGCGGGACCAGGATTCACCCAGCAGATGCTCACCCAGGAGCTGCCCGGCGGCTGCATTGGTGGCGGTGATTTCTTCGTCACTGTTCAGGATAAGGACGCCACCGGGCAGGGCCGCCAAAAGAGAAGATAAATGTGCAAGCAGCCTCTCTTTATCGGCAAGCTCCCGCTTCAGCGCAGTGCGACTCTCCGCTAACTCCTGGTTCAGAACATTCAGATGTTGCTGTAGCTGTTGATAGCTGCTGTCCAGCGCTCTGGAGGCATCTTCCAGTGACTGCAGCGCATGGTCGTCCTTGAGTGTATTCCTGTGCCCCGGCGTGACGGCATTCCAGCTGGCAACAGAACCGTTTCCTGTCATCGACAAGATTCCCTGATTCGCTCTCAAGTTATGGGATTGCAATCGGCATGCCAACTAAAAAAATTAACAAAATCAGTGGGTTGTGGGTTTCCTGCTGGCGGTGTCATGGTTATGGCGCAAACCGCGTCGGGAGCTTGACGGAAGCGCCAAAAAAATAGACAGCGGCGTCAACAATCTGACGATGATTCCGGTTTGGAAATGCCGTGCTTGCGCAGTTTTTCTGTCAGTGTGGTGCGCTGTAGATGAAGCTGTTTAGCGGCGCGAGCAATTACCCAGTCGTTCTGTTCCAGGGCTTGCAGCATGAGATAGCGCTCGACTTTGCACAGGTATGCTTTTAAGTCGAGGCTGTCACCAGCTGCGAGGTCAGCCTCCTGCGGTATGACATCGCCATCAGCGCGTGCAGTTGTCGTGTCTTGAAGGATGGTTTGTGCGGCGGACAGATTGATTGTGGCTTTTTCTGGCGCGACCCGGTCTGCCGCGACCCGGTCTGGCATTACTCGATAGGACGCGACCCAGGCAGGTTCCACCGACGGCGCGTCGACATTGTCTGCGACGCCAGCATAACGCCCCGAGGCGTCCGAAACCCCACTAAAGGGTATTGGTGCAGCGGGGCCATCAGCGATCTGGCCCGGCTGCTTCGCATTTGCCGATTGTAATGGTCTGGTTGCAGGTCGGAAGCGCTCGGGAAGGTCCTGTCGAGTCACTTCGCCGTCCGGGAAAAGAATCGCTAGCCGCTCGATCAGGTTGCCCAGTTCCCTGACGTTACCCGGCCAGGGGTATTGCATCAGGCAGTCCAGCGCATCAACTCGCAGGGTGACCCCGTCGCCACCTCGACGCCTCAGCGCGACCACAAAATTCCTGATGAGGGCGGGAATATCCTCTGCGCGGTCGCGCAGCGCTGGCATAATGATGGGAAACACATGGAGCCTGTAGAACAGATCCATGCGGAAGTTACCGGTTCTCACCGACTCCTCGATGTCCTGATGGGTGGCGGCGATAATGCGTACATCGCTGCGATAGCTGCGATTGCTGCCGACCCGCTCGTAGGTTTTCTCCTGCAGCACCCGCAGAATTTTGACCTGCATGTCGAGAGGCATATCCCCGATTTCATCAAGGAACAAGGTGCCCTGGGAGGCCATTTCAAAGCGACCGATACGGGTGCTGATAGCGCCAGAGAAAGCCCCCTTTTCGTGGCCGAAGAACTCTGATTCCAGTAGCTCGGCGGGGATTGCGCTGCAGTTGACCGGAACGTAAGGGCCCGAACTACGTCTGGAGAGACTGTGAATACCTCGGGCGGCCAATTCCTTGCCGGTGCCTGATTCCCCCATGAGTATGACGGAGGCATTGGAGGGGGCGACCTGGGCGATCAGACTGCGCACGTGCCGCATCTGTTCGCTCTCACCCACCAGCAGTTGCGCAAGGGATTGCTCGTCAGCAGTGTCTGGTGTGCGTCTGCGCGGCTCCTCCGCAAAGGTCTTATTTTTGCTGACTCGATCGCATACAGGGCTGTCTGATGTCGCGTTCCCCTGCGCCAGAGCATTCTCATGTTGGGCGTTGCTCACTGCCGAACTCCTTGACCTAACAGGTCTACATGCTCACAAACGTACTTGTATTAACGAGCACTTCGGATTAAAAACTAGTAGTAACTAACCTCACAAAGCTGTGTTTTCTTTCTTAGAACGACCGAAAGTAAGAAAATCGTCCCACCGTCGCAATTTCAGCAAATTACAGATAATTAAGAAATATTCGCATCGGCAATTATTTATAATCGATAATACCGAAGTTTAGCTTGGGCTGGAGGCGCGTTGATAAGCGATTTCCCGCCGGTGATGGCGGAAGATCAACTTCTCCAGCCAGGCCTGCGCCGCCCCTGTCAGGCCGATGAACCTCACTTTGGCTTTACCCTGCTCGAACTGCGCCTGTGTGGAAACGACTTTGCCGTAGCAGCACAGCGGCTTGGGCAGCCCGCGCTGAATATAAAGCTGCAGGAACACGGTTTGATCGGGCGCAGGCACCTGTCCCTTCCATATCACCCCCGAGGAAGAGACCCTTACGCGGCTGGTATCTGGTATCTCCATCTGGTGGTATATCAGGCTGCTGACCAGGTTCATGATGAGATTGAGCTTCAAGTCCAGGCGCCCCAGTTCTGTCACCATTGCGCTTGCAGGGTCGACGGGGTCACCGCTTATGACGCCAGTCTCAATAACGCTGACATCCCGCAGAAAGCCCTCATTAGAGGCGTTGACCCTGGCCAGATGCTCCTGGTCGAGCTGCTCTTGCACCGGCGTCCAGGCAATAGAGATATTGTCGGTATAGGATAAACCCTGATGGGATGACGGTTTCTCTAAGGGCATCGTCTGCTTCCAAGCTGACCGGACGATTAGTCAGCAGACCTCGTCGCCTGATGCTGTACTACTACGTATTCGCCCAGCGCTGTGCGGGTCTGAGACTGCAAATTGGCCTTCTGCAGCACGCTGTCGCGCGCCATGCGCAAGAGCGACATCAGTTCCTCGTTAAGGTGCAGCATGACCGCCAGCGATTCGGCGACCAGTTCACTCTGTTCCGGCGTGGCAGCACCCCTGAAGCAGAGTGCCAGCAGCTCGCGGCGTTTGTGTTCCAGGTCTGCTACTGTCTGCCAGTCATCCTCGCGAGCTTTCTCAAGCATGCGCAGCGTGATGGAAAGCACTTGTGCAAGTTGTTGGCAACGGCCTTCTTCGCGCCTTTGTCCGCCGTCTTGCAGGATTTCTACGTTCATAGGGTGATCAAAAACGGTTCAGGCTCTGGCTGGCTGACGGTGCTCGGGGGGTATCCCGTCCCAGCCCGCCTTAATTTCCCGCAGCAGGTCGCCAACCTCCAGCAGCATCTCGGTGCTGTTTTCACGACTGGCCTGCAGTAAACGGCGTTCCATGTAGTCGTAAAGATCGCTCAGGGTCTGGGCGAGGTCGCCTCCCTGGGTATGGTCGAGACTGGCGCGCATGGTGTCGACGATGCTGATGGTCTTGCCAATGAGCTCTCCCGTAATGGCAGTATCGCCTCGCTCCATCGCGCCTTTTGCTGCGGCGATACGATCAATGGCGCCCGCCATGAGCATGGTAATCAACTGGTAGGGGCTCGCATCCATGACGGCGCCTTCAATGCCTGTGGTGCGGTATGCATGCAATGGATGCTTAGAGTTCATTGTTGTCTTCTCCTTGAGTAAACGCCCGCGCGCAGTCGGCGTCAGCTGTTGTTATTGGCGCCTGGCACCGGGATATTGGCAAGCTGCTGAGTGAGAAAGTTGCCTGTTGTTGAGATGCTGGCGAGCAGCGTATCCAGCGCATTGAACTGGCGGCGATAGCGTTCTTCCAGCGCCTCCAGCCGACGATTGAGCGCCTCTCGCTCATCGCTCAGCCTGTCGACACTGTTTTGAATGCCATCACTGCGGCTGCTCAGTAGTCCGTTGGATTGCAGAGCCCCTTCCAACAGGGATGTGAGTCGTACAGCAATTCCCTGAGACACGTTGATCGAACCTCTCGCACCCAGGTTGCCTCCGGTCACCGTTACTACCAGCCCTTCGGTATCAGTCCCCTCTGCGCCAGACAATACCTGGCCGTCCGCGCTAGCGGCGTTGCCGCCTATGGTGCCAACAGCATCCACGCCATCAGTGCCGGCCGCGACGCTCAGGCCGAGACTGTCAGTGGTAGTTGCATCCACCCCCGTTATGGCAACGGAGCTCGTATTGCCATAACGGTTTGAACTGATTTGAAGTCGGTTGTCCTCGGTAAACTGCACGAGCACCGAGGCGCCAGCGACACTCAGCTCAGTGTTGCTATTGATGCGAGACTGGAGTTCAGCCGCTAGCGCCGCGCCGCTTTCATAGCTTCCCTGAATGAGAGATACGTCG
>JBCDKJ010000044.1:0-28234 GCA_038746745.1 Pseudomonadota bacterium | reverse complement strand
TGAAGATAAACTGCACATGCTCTGACATCTCTTTCACCATGCGCGCATAGCGGCCCGTGTTGGCATCATCCAGGGGCGCGTCCACTTCGTCCAACATGCAAAAAGGTGCCGGATTCAGGCGGAAGATCGAGAACACCAGGGCAATTGCTGTCAGCGCTTTCTCGCCGCCGGACAGCAGGTGGATAGTTGCATTCTTCTTACCGGGCGGTCGCGCCATGATGGTAATGCCCGTATCCAGCAGGTCATCACCGGTCATTTCAAGGTAGGCAGAACCACCGCCAAATACGCGCGGGAACAACTCCTTGAGGCTGTTATTCACCTGTTCAAACGTCTCACGGAAACGATTGCGAGTTTCCTTGTCGATTTTCCGGATAGCCGACTCCAGCGTCTGCAGCGCGTCCTCCAGATCGGCGTTCTGCGCATCCAGATAGTTTTTGCGCTCTGCCTGCTGGCTATACTCATCAATAGCAGCCAGATTGATGGGACCTAAGCGAGCAATGCGGTTCCCCACCTGCTCCAGTCGACGCTGCCACTCCGCTTCCTGTGCATCCTCGGGCAACCCTTCCAGTACCTGGGCCAACTCGTGACCCGCGTCCTGCAGCGCCGCTTCCAGAGTTTCACGCTGCACTGTGAGGGTCTGGTTCTGCAGTCGCTTCTGCTCCAGTTCAGCCCTCACATTGGCTGCGCGCTGTTCTATGTCCGCGCGCTCGGACTCTCGCTCACGCAACGCTGCATCAATACTGGCGACCCGGTCACGCGCTTCGCTCAACTCGCTCTCAACTTGCAGGCGCTGTTGCAGTTTGCCTTCCAGCTCTGCTCGCAAGCCGTCCAGTGGCTCATCGTTGCTGGCGATGCTGGCTTCCAGACCCTGCTTGCGTTCCACCAACTGTTTCACCTGCACCGTAGTGCGCTCTATAGACTGCGTCATTGACTCCAGCTGCGCCTGTAGAGACTGATGCTGCATGGCCGTCTGGTGCGCCGCGTCCTTGTCATGGCGGGCGGTCTGCCGCGCTTTGTCTAACTGTGTGCGCGTTTCATCGCGTGTTGTCAGCAAGGTTTCACGCTGTTGAGAATCACTCTCCATCCGCTCGATGGCGCTGGCCAGGAGTTGGCGCGCCTCAGCCAGATTAGCCTGTTCGGCACTGTACTGGCTGCGGGATTCGTCGATCTCTCGATTGATGTCCTCGCGCCGCTTGGCAATTTGCTCGATCTTCGCCTGTTCCGCGCTGAGCTCTGCGGAGAGTTCGGCGTGTTCGCGCGCTACCGCCTGCAAGCTGGCTTGTCCCTCGTGGCGCTGTTGCTCAAGTTGTTTCAACGCCGCGTCCTGGGCCTCCAGGTCAGCCTGCAGACCTGCGGTCCGCTGCTCCGCGTCAGCAATATCTACGGATAGCGCCTCCAGCTCCTGCTGCCGAGCAATGACCCCTTGATCCTGCTCGTCCTGCGCCGCGCTGACACGAACCCAGCTCGGACCAATCCAGAGGCCATCGCGGGTTACCAGCGATTGATGCGACGCGAGTCGATCACGCCGCGCCAGTGCGTCAGCCAGGCTGTCAGCGGGAAATACGCTGCCCAGCAGTGCTGACACATCGGCCGCGCCCGTCACCACCTCTGCCAGACTCCCCGGCACTGCAGTCCGGCCTGTCTTTGCATCCAGCAGCATCATCTCGCCTCGCGGTGATGCAGCCAGGGCACTGGCGTAGGCCTCGATGCTATCGACACATACCGCGCGCAGGCTCTCCCCCAGAACCGTTTCAACAGCTAGCTGCCACTCGGATGGCACTTGCATTTGTTCAAGCAATCGCGGCCGCTGTGACAGGTTATTTTCATTAAGCCACTGATCAACCGCTTCTCCGGCGCCAGCAGCAGCCTGCTGCAGCGCGTCCAGTGAGGCCTGACGGCCGCGCTGAGCCTGTAAGTCACTGCGAGCACTATCGAGATCCTGTGACAGCAGGTTACGACGATCGCGGGCGTTGTTGATGTCTGCCAGCATGGCATCCGCACGCTTCTGCGCGGACTGCATGGCTAGCTCTCGCTCTGCTATCTGCTCACCCAATTGCTCGCAGCCGGCATCAGCAGGACCCGCGCTCAGACCGGCCTTTTCCTCATCCAGCCGGGCAATGCGCTGCTGGATACGGCTCAACACCTGCTCAAGGTGTTGAATGCGAGATTGCTGCACTTCCGCCTGCTGGCGTGGCTCTGCTGCCTGTTGATTAAACTCGTCCCAGGCCTCTTGCCAGCTCTGCATCTGGTCTTCCGCCTGCTGTAACAACTCAGCGGAGCGTTGCTCAGCCGCTTGCAGAGTCTCCAGTGCCGGTAGCACGGTGGTCAGCTCGTCCTGCCACTGGCGCTGTTTATCACGATCCTCTTCCAGATGCCGTTCAGCCTGCTCAAAGCTGGACAGCGTCTGGCTGAGGTCCTCCGCCAGTTGCCGGGAGCGCTCCTGCTGATGCTTGATGGTCTGTTCAATACGGGCGACTTCTGAACCAATGCCGTAATAGCGCGCCTGCACTTCATTAAAAGAATCGGTCGCTTCGCCGTGATTCACGCGAAGCTCTTCGATAGTGGCGTCCACCTGACGCTGCTCTGCGATCACCGCTTCCAGCTTGATGTCCAACTCGCCAATGGCGTGCTTGCTGTCGCCGATGCTAGCGTCCAGCCCCTGCCACTGCAGAGCCTGCAGCTGTGACCGGAGTGTGCGCTCTTCCTCTTTAAACGCCGCGTATTTCTCAGCCGCCTGCGCTTGGCGTTGCAGGTGCTGAAGCTGGCGATCCAGCTCTTCGCGCAGATCAGTGAGGCGCTCCAGGTTTTCCAGCGTACGACGCATCCTGCTCTCGGTTTCCTTGCGTCGCTCTTTGTACTTTGAAATGCCGGCGGCTTCCTCGATGAAAACGCGCAATTCTTCTGGCTTCGACTCGATCAAACGGGAAATCATGCCCTGTTCGATGATGGCGTAGCTGCGCGGTCCCAGGCCGGTGCCCAGGAAGATGTCGGTGATGTCTCGGCGACGGCATTTGCTGCCATTGAGGAAATATTCGCTCTGCCCTTCGCGGGTTACCTGGCGACGCACCGCAATTTCCGCATAGGCTGCGTATTCCCCACCAATGCCTCCATCGTGATTATCAAATACCAGCTCAATCGAGGCCTGGCCAATGGGCTTGCGGTTGACCGATCCATTAAAAATAACGTCGGTCATCTGTTCGCCGCGCAGGTTCTTGGCGGAGCTCTCACCCATCACCCAGCGCACTGCGTCGATCACATTGGATTTGCCGCAGCCGTTGGGTCCAACGACAGCGCACATATTGCTGGGGAAATTAACGGTAGTGGGGTCTACAAATGACTTAAACCCTGCGAGCTTGATAGATTTCAGTCTCATGCGGTTTCGCTAGCTCTGTTTTGGAAAGCTCTTTGCCAGAAGGCCTTACGTTGTTGTTTTATAGGCATTTTTTCTAAGTCTTGCCCCCCGGTTACTGCGTGCTTAATGCCATCAAATCATGCTGACAGTCACGCTGGCCATGCAGACGGCGGTGGCTCATTCAATGACCAAGGCAAGTTGACCACGACAAAACCGAGATCCTCTGGTCAGTGCAGTCGTCATCTCATTGCGAGATCCGTCTTCAGTATCTTACCGCCCGCATAATGGACGAATAGACACTACATAGTGGGTTTAGTGTAACTCTAGAACACAAGACTTGGGAGTGCCGCGGGGCATTATTTTCCAATTTTTAAGGGTTTCCCTGTGGGTTGGGACTAGATTCTGGAAAACTGGAAAAACGGTGCTAACCGTGAAAGCCACAAACGACGCGGCATACAGGCTAGAAGGCTATTTCGACTTCGTAAATAGATTTTGGAAACTTTTTGGTGAAACAGTCGCTTTTGGGGGTGAATCCTTTGCAATTTCCGGTAAGAACTGCCTCGAAAATTACCATTTAGCGCACTAATTAGCGCTAGAAATTACCACTTAATCAGACGGTGATATGTCTTCAAAGGTCTCCACTCTCTCAGAAAGCTTAACAACGCTCGTTAAGTCCTTGCGTTGAAGAGAAGCGACATCATAGATCAGATTGATCACCATATTTAAGATGAGCACGATTGCTACGAAAGTGATCGAACATGAAAGAAAAATCATCATGAATACGTCAGCCCTTGTCAGCGGCTCATCGGATGTAACGTATAGGAACAGCATCACCACCATAGTGAAGTTAGCGACGACAAGGAGGGCTTTGAAGGCAAGAAGCCAGAGGCTCTGAATAGCCTCTTTCTTTGTAGCGGAATACTTGATGTTTATAGAGATCACGGCTGCGAGGATCACACTTAACAGCGCCGTGACAATAGCAAAGACCTGGTCCGACATACTGAGTTGGCTCCTGTACTGTTGCGGGCAGTATAGATGGCCTATCTCAATTGCTACAAAACGCATTTGTAAGCCCTACTAGAGAAAGCCTTGAAGCACCTGGTAACGGTCTCTATCCAAATCGGTGTCTGCGATGATGCGGCCGCCCAGGATCACGTTCGATCTGAGCACTACTGGCAGCGCATTTACGGTTGCATCGTCGGCCAGCGACGGAGCAATAGAAACGTCGATCCACTGTTGATCGTTGAGTCTGGTCAGGTACTGAAGTACAGCGTCATCTGCATCCCAAACTACGGCGTCAGAGTCTCTGAGTGTGGCCGGTAAGCGGCGGACGAAATTGCTGTCCAGGCCGAAGTCGTCGTCTAGCAATTTCAGCATCGGTATCAGCTCGCGATCGCGGACCAAAACAGCGGCATTGCCAGGCATTGCCCCCCGAACTGCGAGCTGCTCAACGACCGTATATTGAAGCCAGCCAACAGTTCGAATATTGCCCGTCGCATCCTTGCCTGCGGCGGCCGACATTACCGCCTGATCGGCTAACTGTTCGAAGGCGGGATCACCGTCGACGGCGCGCGCTTGGATTTGCTCTAGCAGGTCCCGACGCAAGCGCGGCGGCAGCGCCATGATGCGCTCGCCGAACACCCGATCTGGAGCCATCCACGCCTTACCGACATTGTAGTTCCAGGATACGTCGACACCGGGCGGTACAACACCGTAAATCTCGCCAGTGTGCGGGTTGAATCGCTCAGTTTTGTCGAGCTGCGGTGCGTCAGTGACCTCCAGTCCCTCGCGATCCATCTGACGCTGCGAAAGTGACCGAGTGAAGCACCGGCAGTTAAAGCCATTCGGCGGGTAGTGGGTGTCCCACTACGGGTCATCCACCGGCAGCACGGTCGCATGCCAGACGCGATGCTGATCGCGCACCCGGCCGTCGCCTACTGTGAAGTAACCGAGGAAAGGTCGTGTCGCTTTAGCGCGTTGGTATTGCTGCCAGCGACCAGCGAGATATGACGACCTGACGTTGTTGTTAAAGATCAACGCTGTGCGCCACTGCCGTGAGCCTTTGTAAGACCAACCAACCTCCTCTACAACCTGGTCGAACGTCTCCTGGAACTCAGCGAGCGTTGTACCTTCACTGATCGCGCGCTCAATCCCGGCCTGCAGATCGTGGAGGATGCCCATCTTCGTAGCACCGGCAACAGTGAACGCCTTTGCGCGAATATCGCCGACGACCTGGTCCCACCTGGTGGTCGGCAACGGCAGCTTGTTGGTGAAGTGATCGATCGCCTCCTGCGGCGTCGTGTTAGAAACAGATACCTGGCTCGTCATACGCATTGCCTCCAAGTATCGGCGGAGATTCTTGTGCTAACCTTTGAATGAGATGTTTCTAGCGCGTAGCAGAGCAAATGATGGAAAAGAGTAAGAAGGAAAGTAAGGACGGGGCCTCCGAAGCTGAGCCGCAGATTGCAGTGCACCCCGAAACGAAGATATACCCGCCGCCGCCAGGCTATGATGGCGGCCTGCCGACGGGAGAGGAAGTTGCGCCGCTGTCGGAACAGATCGATCTGCCGGGCAGAATTCCACAGCAAGTCGACAAGCCAGAAGGGGCGGCTCCACGTGCTGATGGATCGAAGCGGTCCTCGAAGCCTGCTAAACAGAAGTGACGTAAAAACGGGATAAGACAATGAGCGGAAACAAAAGCGGTGGCGGAAAAGGTCAAGGCTCAGGTAATCAGACACGGCCATCATCACCGGGCAGGCAAAAAAACAATACACAGCCCCAGCGCGTGAGTAAGCCCACGTCCAAGCCGCCGACAACGCGAGGAAAGTGACAGCCTTTAGGCACTCGGCTTCACACCTCCAACTGGCAGCACTCTCAAGCGGATTTCAGCGACTTCTGAGCCTGGAATGTAGGTCAGTAACGTACCCCATTCATCACCGTTAACGTCTTGCTCTTCCCAGTCATCACTATCGGGTCGCTTCTTGAACTCAGCGTACAGCGCGATCGCTCCTGTCTTATCGGTTTGAAACCGTGGTATGGGTGCGCGATCGTAATCTGGCAATTTTTCGCAGGAGTACGCTGAGCCGTCTTTCTTGTACACAACGACCTGTGTGAACGCGATAGACGTATCCAGACTGAGCTTGTCCCATGTGCTGTCGTAGTCATCGGCATTCGTGACCCGCGCTCTGTGCAGTAGTAAGAAATAGTAATTTCGCAGTTTCAGTGTCCATACGACGCCTGCTATCCATGACGCTCCAACGGAAGCGGCGACACCCCACCAGAACGGAAGCCCTCGGCTCTCAGCAAAGTCGTAGGCAAAGGAGCCAATAAAGCCGAACACCAACACACCGTAGAGCACCTGATCGGCTCGTTGCTTATCAGCTTGGCCTCGGCGCGTGGTGCTGTAGCCAACATATCCAGAGACCAACATCAGTTGGAGATATACAGGCAATTCCAGCAAGTCTTTGATTTCCATGATCAGCTCCGTTTTTCCTGCCTATAGCGTAGCTCAATCACGGTTGCTCTACTGCGGCAACGGCGAGTACTTCGGTTTCGCCGCTTGCTTGGCCCGTATCTCTGACATATTTGACCAGATGCGATCTAGCTCCATATCGCCGCATTCGTCCCTCACGGCCTCGTTTGCAATACACCATGCTGCGAGTGTCACCTTGAAGCAGCCGACCTCTTGGCGTTTCTCGCCCACCGGTCTGCCGAACAGGTAGTCGACCAGCTGCAACGCTTCGTCTTTGGTGCAGCCACTGGATTGCACCAACTCCAGCGCTTCCTCCAAAAAACGATAGTTACGCTACGACATCTGCGGTGATACGCTCGCGAAAGCAGGCCAGCATCCATTCATGAACCTTCGCCTGAAGTGTTTCCAGCTTCGATACCGTAGCGGCAAGCATGCGACGGAGGTCTTTGACCTCGGCTTCTAGCCGGTCGTTCTCAGCAATCCACGAGCAGCTGTCTGTCAGTATCACGTACAGGACGTACGCACCGGCCAATAAGCAAAGCGCAAAGGCAAACCAAGCATTGAATTCCCGCGTCTCTACCACTGGGCCTCCGATTTGCTGTTAATGAACATCCCTATCCACATCACTGAGTACCAAAACGACAACAGCAGTAGTCCCCATTGATGGTCGATCCACGCCGCTGCGATCCAGAACGGTTGCGCCGCGATACCTATCGCGCCTGCAAAACGTCGCCACTTTGTGGCTTTCGATCCCGAGAGGTAGCTGCAGCTCATATCCGTTATCAAAATGTTCGCCTGACACAGCGCCTCGAAAGCCAACAGCATCATCGTTCTCGCAGCCGTGCGTCGGTGAGGAAGTGCTCGACCGAACGCTCCTCGATCAGCTCGCACCACGCCATACGCTCAGCGTCGGTGTAGGCTTCCTTGCCTTCGCGATCAACGTTCGGGTCATACACGGTCAGGTAGCTATCACGCACATCCACTAAGACGTTGTGGAGACTGCCCTTGATATTGAGTGACGGCACCGTCGCGATATACATCGAACCGACGCACACGCCATCACCGAGCTGCGGCAAGCCGATGGCACCGCAGAGGTGCAGCGCTACGAGGATTTGGGCCGACGTGGTCGGCGTGTCGCCCAGCAGCTGCCGCACGTAGTCGACCGGCCGACCAGTTATCATGGCGAAACTGGTCTCAGTGACACAGGAGCATCGGAATGACACATGCGGCGATCCCCAGCGCGCCGATCAGCCCAGTCCTTCTCACGGACATCAGTACAGTGCTCAACAAAAGCACTCGACTGGTCGGTGTGGAGCCGGATCAATATGCCCTGATGTACCAGTCAGTGGCGATCTACAACATGGTGCTGTCTGAAGGTCTTGTGACCGAGGATGAGCAGTTCGACGCGGCTGAAAAACTGATCGTTTGCCGGTGCAACGCTTTGCGCGCCGAGAGCACCGAAATCCACTAATTCGAGACCCCCTCTGAGACGCCCTGTATGGCCCTGTGAGCGACGCTCTGAAAACGCGCCCACACGTACGGAACAATGGCGCATCAAATTTTTGAATATTGTTTGAACCCCTTCTCGCGCGTCCATTGCAGACACAAGCACTGCGCAGGGGCGTTTCCTCAAGAATTCATCGAAGTTGGGATGAAAAGTGGACGCTGATGGCTCACCGGAGCGTTTGTAGATGCGCGTGCAGAACGGTAGTCAGGTTCGCATAGAGCTGCAGCGGTTCTGTAAATATCGCGCTGCGCTCTTCAATCGTTTCACAGCCGTCCAGTTCCGCGCTGGCTTTCACCAGTCGCGCGTTGACATTAACAACTTGCTGAATGATATCCACTGGCAACAACAACGATAATTCCGAGTAACTCTGATACACCAAGTCTCTGACAGGCGCGCTCTCTGCCATAGACTCTTCTGTTCTTACGTGGCCAGCCTGATTGATGGGCAGATCGATGTACTTGTAGACCGCTACCTGATACTTCGCGATGGCAGTCTTAAGCTCTTCGTAATTCTCTGAGCGACCGCGCAGCGCATGCGCTTCTTCCCTCGCGACCTTATCCTGCTCTGCTTGCCATGCTAGGCGCTCAGCTTCGCGCATGCGATCCCACTCGCGGTCATTGAGCTGGTTGCGACGGTTCCACCAGTTGGTCGCACCGCCAACCAACACAGGACCGACCACTGCCCACACTTCCAGAAAACCCACCCACGCCTCTGCATTTATTTCCATTGCCTGCATCTCTGTCGTCATTCGCATGAGCCGTCGTTAACGGCCCTTTACGACAGCATTATGCCGCCGTTAACGTCGGTTTGCTGAGACACCTTGACCGCCGGTTAGGCGCGCAGGCATCCTACAAGCTCCCTCTTGACCGCAACCCGCTGTGAAGCGATTCATAGTCTTTCCCGCATGGCGATCTGGTCACACTTCTCGCCATGCCAAATCGCCGACGCAAAATCACCGACGCCGTCCAGCACGGTCAACGCAGCGCTGCTGAGTTCAAGGGTCTGCAAGAGTGGTTCGACATCTTCTATGTCGGCACCCACACCGACTCGGCGGGTCGCACCCAAAGCTACGACGAAGCCTACCTGCAGCAGATCGCTGCGAACTCCACCCCCGACAGCGAGCATCTGTTCACGGTGCCACTGGTCGTCGGTCATCCAAAAATGGACGACCCGGCGTTCGGCTGGGGCGTTGAGTTCAAACTGGAGAACGTCGCCTTGTGCGCGAAGGCCGACAGGGTGCATGACGAATTCGCGAGCATGGTCGAGGACGGACGCTACCCCAATCGTTCCGTGAAGATCGTCGAGACCGACTATGGCCCGACGCTTGCTCACATTGGTTTCTTCGGCGCGGCTGCGCCCGCACTCGACGGGCTTGATCCGGTCTACCGGCAAACCACTGCCACCGGTGCCGAGTTTCAGTTCAGCACGAGCGACTGGTACGCGACCAGCGTCGTCTCTTCCCTCTTCCGTCGCCTGCGCGACTGGATGATCGAGGAGCACGGTCTTGACACCGCCGACAAGGTACTCAACGAGTGGGACGTGAATACGCTCGAAGAGGAAGCGGTCGAGCAACGTGTGGAATCCTGCGACGACTTGTACTCGTTTTCAGTGACGCCAAACGGCGCGCCCCCAGAGGAGTCAGAGATCGACACGAATAAAGACAAGCAGTTCACGGAGGCCGATCTGGACGCTGCCAAGAGTGAAGGCGAAGCCGCCGGTAAAGCGAGCGCCGAAGCCGAACTCTCAGGCAGTCGGCCTCAATGGAGGCGCGCGATGCATTCATCGACGCAGCGCTCACGAAGGCTGTCTCAGAAGGCCGGATCATGCCAGAGCAGGTCGATGACCTGCGTCTGTTCATGTAAACGCTATCCAGCGATGAGAGCGAAGAGCACACGCTGGAGTTCACGCTCACCGATGGCAAGAAAGCGCAAGTCTCGGGTCTGTATTTCTTCGCCAAGACAATTCCGGTGGGCCAGCCGCAGTACCCGCTGTTCAAGCCCGATGCGCCCATCTCCGACGACGACATGATCGACGTCGCGCGCTACACCAGCGCTCAGGACTCCCCTACTGGCGCGAGCACCAGGGTATGCACTTGCTCACCCTCAGCGGGAACCACGCCAGATTTTTGCGCCTGATAGGTCGCATTCTGCTCGCCCGGCTGTCCACTGGGCGATATGCGAGCCACCAGATCAACAGACGCCAAAGCTGAAATTTTCTGCCCGGCCATAGAAGCCGCATCATCCAGGCGTACCGTTACCGGGAGGGCAGAGACTGACAGTCGCTGCACCGCGACGGGCATTCGCGTCGCTGCGGTGGGATTGCGCGCAAACACGAACACCGTGTCTTCGGGCGAAGCAGTGGCGCCATCCGCCAGCGTCAGTCGTACACTGACGCCAGCATTGTCTGCTGATACGGCCTGACTTTCTGCTGCAAGCATGCGGGTCGGGCTGCCGCCTGCATCCATCGCCTCGCGCGCCCGCGTGATCACCCCCTTTATCATTTCAGCCGTGGGCGAGTCGGGAGCCTCCATTGCAAGTAGCCGCTGCCAGTAGCTGATCGCCGCCTGGAATTCACCCGACTCATAGGAGGCGACACCCAGCAAACTCAATGCTGTGGGCTGCTGGGGGTCGAGCGCTAACGCACGTTCGGCCAGAAGTTTGTTCTCTTCACTGAGGCGGCGGTCCGACGCCAGAAATCCAGCTTGCGCGGCCAGCGCAGCGGAGCCGGCATCATTGGGGGCCAGCAAGGCGAGTTCAGAGTAGCGAGCATAGGCTTTCTCAAACTCGCCTTCGGTCATGTAATACCGACCGAGCATTGCAAGATAGTAGGGATTATTCGGGCGCTGCCGCACGCGGTCTTCGACAGCAAGCATCAGCCGTTGGTAATCAGAGGGCTGGCCCTCCAACACTACCGCGTCCAGTGCCTGTTTCAGCTGAACATCCGGCACAGCGCCCAGATTCCAGTACACCAGTATCGAGCCCATTGCCAACAGGCCGAGCAAAGCGGGCGCCAGGTAGCGCTTGCCACCAGCGCCAGCCGCAGAAACCGCTTCTCCGCCTTCTTCCAGCATGCGCAACTGCGCATCCCGCAAAAGCTCTTCGCGTAGGTCGATATCGACGCCACTGTCGCCGCTGCCCGGTGTCAATTCAGCCTCGCGCCTCTGAAACCAGTCCCGGTTGCTGGCTCTGTTGTCCAGATCCTGACGCTGCCTGAGAAACAGACGCGGCAAGCAGAGGAACAGGGCAGCCAGGGCTACCAGCGCCAGCGCGCCGACACCAAATTCAGACATCATCGGTCTCAGGCTGGTCCCGCAGCATCGCATCAAGCGTGGACCGCTCCTCTGGCGTCAGCGGCGAGCCGGCACTCTTGGTTCGGCGTCTAACGCTCAGCAACACCACTGCCGTGGCCAGAAGGAGCAGAATGGCTGGCGCCAGCCACAGCGCTGCTGTTACCGAGTTCATACGAGGGCGATACAGTACGAATTCACCGTAGCGGCTCACCATGTAGTCGACAATCTCTGTGTCGCTGGCGCCGGCGTGTAGCTGTGCGTGAAGTTGCTTGCGCAAGTCTGCAGCAATCGGCGCATTGCTATCGGCAATATTTTGATTCTGGCACTTTGGGCAGCGCAGCTCTGCTGCTAGCACCTTAAAGCGCGTTTGCAGGGACGGATCGTCGAACTCGTAGGTTTCAATCACGGCATGTGTCGCCATAGCCACCGCGAGCAGCGACAACGCCAGCACCCGTCGTATCATCCCATTCACGAAACGTCTCCTCATGAGGGATCGCTCGTGCGTCGCAACTCCGCGACGATAGGCTGCAGCGTGTTCTGCCAGACGGCTTCATTGACGACGCCGACATGGCGGTACCGAATCACGCCCCTGGCATCCACCACGTAGGTTTCCGGCGCGCCGTAAACGCCGAGATCGAGACCCAGAAGGCCCTCGCGATCAACCACACTGAACCGATAGGGATTGCCCAGCTGCGCCAACCAGCCCAGGGCTTTGTCATCCTCGTCCTTATAGTTGATCCCAAAAATAGGCAGGCCGCTGCGCGCGAGTTCAGTGAGAAAGGGATGTTCTACCCGGCAGGAGGCGCACCAGGTGGCCCAGATATTGACCAGGGCGACCTCGCCCACCATCGCAGCCTCGGTCACTGTTTTGCCCCCATCGCCGAGCACGGCGAGTTCGAAGCGGGGCAAGGGTCTGTCAATCAGCGCCGACGGCAACGCCTGCGGATCGAGGGAGAGACCGCGGAACAGGAAACCTGCCAGCACCAGAAACAGCGCCAGCGGCAGAAACAGCTTAAGCCGCTTCAAGCCCCGCCTCCGCGGCGACCCTGCGCTGACGTACGCGGCGATAGCGTTTATCGAGCAAGGTCACAAACCCGCCCAGCCCCATGCACAGGGCCCCGGCCCATATCCACCGCACAAAGGGTTTATGATGCAGTCGGATGGCCCAGGACCGGCCCTGATCCAGCGGCTCGCCCATCGCAATAAAAAGATCTCGAAACAGGCCGGCGTCAATCGCAGCTTCCGTCATAACCTGCCCAGAAGCGAGGTAGCGACGCTTCTGTGCCTGCAGCGTGGTGATAACCTTGTCATCTCTGAGTACCGTAAAATTCGCACCATCGGCAACATAGTTGGGACCGGTCACGGGTTCCACGCTATCGAAACGGTACACATAGCCCGCTACTTCGTGGCTATCGCCGGGCGTCATCTTCAGGTCCTGCTCAACCGCATACTGGCTGGTCAGCACGACGCCCGCGACGGTAATCGCAAAACCAAGGTGCGCACTCTGCATGCCCCAGTAGCTGGCGGGCAATCGCCGCAGACCCACAGCCAGATTACTGGCGTTGCGAACCCTGTGGATTAAATCTCGCAGCATTGCCAGTGCCAGCCAACCTGCAAGTATCGCTGCCAGCGCGACCCAGAGATTGAACCCATCGCCGTAGGCAAACGGGAAAGTCAGGCCGATGATCACAGCCGCCAGCGCGGGCGCCATTAACTCCTGTATCCAGCGTGTCGTGGTATCGCGCTTCCAGCGGGAGGCGGGACCCACGCCCATGAAGGGAATCAACAGCGCCATCAATGGCAGGAAAACGGCGTTGAAGTAGGGCGGGCCGACTGAGTATTTGCCCAGCGACAGCGCGTCGGTAATCAGCGGGAACAGCGTGCCGAACAAAACCGTCAGCGTGGATACGAGAAATACCACGTTGTTTAAAAGCAGCAGACTTTCCCGGCTGACCCATTCAAACCCGATACGGCTTTGTACCGCTGGCGCTCGCAGCGCGTACAGCGTCAGGGAACCGCCGATCACAATACCGAGAAACGCCAGAATGAAAATGCCCCGCTCCGGATCGGCAGCAAACGCATGCACCGAGGTCAAGACGCCGGATCGCACCAGAAACGTGCCCAGCAGGCTCAGGGAAAAGGTGAATATTGCGAGCAGCACCGTCCAGCTCCGAAACAGACCGCGCTTTTCGGTCACTGCCAGGCTGTGAATCAGTGCCGTTCCCGCCAGCCAGGGCATGAACGATGCGTTTTCCACCGGATCCCAGAACCACCAGCCGCCCCAGCCCAGCTCATAGTAGGCCCACCAGCTTCCCAACATGATGCCCAGGCTCAGGAAAGCCCAGGCTGCGTTGGTCCAGGGTCGTGACCAGCGCGCCCAGGACGCGTCCAGGCGACCACCGATCAGGGCGGCTATCGCGAAGGCAAAAGCCACAGAGAAACCCACATAACCCATGTACAACAGCGGCGGGTGAAAGATCATCCCAGGGTCCTGCAAGAGCGGATTCAGGTCAGCGCCATCCGGCGGAATACCGGGCAATAAACGTGCGAAGGGGTTAGAGGTCAGCAGTGAAAACAACAAAAAGCCCACAGCAACAAACCCCAGCACCGCCAGCACCCGCGCCAACAGGATCAGCGGCAGGCCAGTACTGAAAACGGCGACCGCTGCTGTCCAGGTAGACAACAGCAGAATCCACAGCACCATCGAGCCCTCGTGATTACCCCAGGTGGCGGCGAACTTCAGTGCCGTGGGCATCAGGCTGTTGGAGTTATTGGCAACCAGGGCTACGGAGAAATCATCCGTAACAAACGAGTGCGCCAGGCAGGCAAAGGCGATAACCACAAAGACAAACATGCCAATAGCCAGCGAAGGCGCCATTTCCATGGCCTGTCGATCACCGCGCCAACTGCCCCACATAGGCACTACCGCCAAGAGCGTAGCGAGGCCCAGGGCCAGAATCAGTGCAAAGTGTCCAAACTCGGGAATCATGTATCGCTATCCTGCTCTGAGGCCGCCAGCGCCTCCGCCACCTCTGGCGGCATATAATTTTCGTCGTGCTTCGCCAGCACTTCGGTCGCCTGCAGCACGCCGTTCTCATCCAGTACACCGGCGGCTACCACGCCCTCGCCCTCTGCAAACAGATCGGGCAGGATGCCCGTGTATACAGCGGTAACCGTGGCCTGATAGTCGGTCACGTCAAACTCCACCCGCAGGCTGTCGTCTGCGCGTCGCACGCTACCCTCTACCACCATGCCGCCCAGGCGGATGGGTTTGCCTACCGGTGCCAAGCCCGCCACCACCTCCGCTGGCGGGAAAAACAGGTTGATGTTGCCGCGCAAGGCGTAGGTCACCAGACCCACCGCCAGACTGCTCAAGACCACCACAAAGCACACCAGCATCAGGCGTTGCTTACGTACCGGATGCATTGTTGACCTCTTCAATGCGCACCGAAGTCGACGCCGGTGGGTCCGCTACCTGTGGCTGCTGGCCCAGCTCTGCCAGCAGGCGCCGCGAGCCCAGCAGCGGCAACACCAGTAAGCCAGTAACAATGAGTGCGGTAAGGATCACAGCGGGCCACACGTAGATGCCGTGTCCGGCCATATTCAGGGCCGCTGACAGAGACTCAAACTGCACGCATGCCTCCATTGCGGCCGGCGTCGGCGCCTTCCTCCACGATTCTGCGCACCCACTGGGTGCCACGGCCGCGGCGCAACAGTTCAGTGCGCATATTCAGCAACAGGGCACAGGCGAACAGGCAGTAATAGGCGACGAACATCAGCAGCAGCGGCTGCAGCATGGAGCTATGCATGGTGGACTCTTCGGTAAACTTGATGGTGGCCGGTTGATGCAGGCTGTACCACCAGTCCACCGCCTTATAGATGATGGGGATGTTCACCATGCCGACCAGACTCAGCACCGCGCAGGCTTTTGCCGCTGCTTCTTTATTTTCATAGGCCTGGTACAACGCAATCACACCCATATACAAAAAGAACAACACCAGGTAGGCGGTCAACTTGGCATCCCACACCCAGAACGTGCCCCAGGTCGGCTTACCCCAGAGCGCACCGGTGACCAGGCCCAGAAAGGTCAGCGTTGCGCCTACCGGCGCCGTGCATTTCATGGCCACTTCGGCCATCTTCATACGCCAGATCAGACTGATAGCACCGGCAATGGCCATCACGTAATACGCCGCCAGGGAAACCACGGCCGCAGGCACGTGAAAATACAGGATGCGGAAGCTGTTGCCCTGGCGGAAATCTGCCGGTGCGTAAAACAGCGCCCACACAGCACCCCCAGCCAGTAACAGCAGCGTCAGCGGGAGCAGTACGGCCAGAATCTGCCCCGAGATGCGGTACATCCAAGGCGGCGAGCCTAACTTGTGAAAAAAAGTCCACATGAGAGTTGCGGAAACACCTCTATTTCGGGTGCGAAATTATAGCGACGTTGCAGGGTGTATCGCTAACCGGCATCGACAGAGATACGCAGACCCGCAGCGATGGCAAAAGGCGCCAGCGCTACGGCCAGCGCCAGCATGCCACCCAGCAGGAATAGCTGCGAGCTCGCATCAAAGCCTTCAGCCGCAGCCTGCACAGCCGCGGTAGCGAAAATCAGTACCGGCACATACAGCGGCACAATAATCAGCGAAATCAGCAGACCACCTCGCCTGAGACTGACCGTCAATGCGGCGCCGATACTCCCCACCAGACTGAGCAGCGCCGTACCCAGCAACATACTCAGCACCAATACGGGTAGCGCCCCGGTCGGCAGTTGCAGCATGGTGGCAAAAACAGGTGATAAGAGCGTCAGCGGCAAACCGGTCAGCAACCAATGGCTGAAAACGCTGGCCAGTGCCGTCATGTACAGCGACACCGGGGCCAGCAGTAGCTGCTCCAGAGACCCGTCTTCGTAGTCGCTGAGAAACATGCCCTCAGCCGCCATCAGGGCCGCAAGTAGCGCCACAATCCATAAAATACCGGGGGCAAACACGGCTAACTGCTGCGGATCGGGTCCAATACCCAGAGGGAACAGCGCAATAGTGACCAAAAAAAACAGCAGCGGACTCAGCGTATCCGACGGTCGACGTACCGCCAGCACTAGCTGGCGACGTATTGAAGCCAGTACCACCTCCAGCAGGCCTGGCATTATGCCGCTGCGCCCAGCACTACGCGCGTCAGTGGAATGTCCAGCGGCAAATCCTGATGCGAGGTGAGCACCACCGTACCACCTCGCGCAACCTGCTCAGACAGCGTCGAGGCCAGAGTAGACACGCCATCACGATCTATCGCGGTAAACGGCTCGTCCAACAACCAGAGAGCGCGTGGTGTCGCCTGTGCAAAGCTCAAGTAGAGGCGCGCAAGATTCACCCTGCGCTGCTGTCCTGCGGATAACTGTTGACACAGTCGATCTTCCACACCCACCAGACCCACACTGGCTAACGCACCGTCGATGCCGGCGCTGTCCCAGCCCTGGCAGCGACACACCCAGGCAAGGTTTTCTCTCGGGGTAAGCAACTGCTTGATGCCGGGGCGATGCCCAAGGTATAGCACCTCATTGCAGCTGCGCTCCACATCGCCAATGTGCCCAAACTTCGACAAACCCGCCATGCAGCGCAAAAGAGAAGTCTTGCCGCTGCCGTTAGCGCCCTCTATGAGCAACAGCTTACCGGGGTGAATGTCGAGATTGAGCTCAGATAGCAAAACGCGCTCGCCGCGCCGCAACTCGAGGTCTCGCAACCTGATCAGGGGTGCGTTCAGCGCGGCGGGCTCCAGCATTTACACATTTACGACGCGGATAGTCTGCCCGCTGTCACCTATATGCAGGTCAGCGTCGATAGCGATACCACTGGCGCCAGACGCACCGTTAGCAGTGAGTGACGCGAAATCAAATAGCACCGGGTCAGCGAGTTGGGAGGGCGCGACATTGCGGATCGCGCGAAAGATGGTTTCCGTGCGGCCTGGGTACTGCCGCTCCCAATCCCGCAACATCTGCTTGATCTGTACCCGCTGCAGATTTTCCTGCGACCCACACAGATTGCAGGGAATAATTGGAAACGCTTTGTAGTCGGCATACGCCTGCAGGTCGGTCTCTTTGCAGTAGGCCAGAGGGCGAATCACAACGTTAGCGCCATCATCGCTCAACAGCTTCGGCGGCATTGCTTTCAGACTGCCACCAAAAAACATATTCAGAAACAGGGTTTCGACGATGTCATCCCGATGGTGCCCCAGTGCTATTTTGGTCGCGCCGATTTCATTGGCAAAGCCGTAAAGGGTGCCCCGACGTAACCGGGAACACAAACCGCAGGTCGTCTTCCCCTCCGGTATCACCGCCTTGACCACACTGTAGGTATCCTTTTCGAGGATGTAGTACGGCACCTCCAGCTTGTCGAGGTAGTCCGGTAACACCTCTTCCGGAAACCCTGGCTGCTTCTGGTCCATGTTCACGGCGATCAGCTCAAAACCCACGGGTGCAGAGCGTTGCAAACCAATGAGTACATCCAGCATTGCATAGGAGTCTTTGCCACCAGACAGACACACCATGATGCGATCGCCCTCTTCGATCATGTGGTAGTCGGCAATCGCCGTACCGGCGTTGCGCCGCAGTCGTTTCTGCAGCTTGTTGAATTTGGTGCGCTCTTTGCGTGAGAGCTCTCGCACGTGAGGCCTCTAGTGCTCGCTGGCTGAGTTGGCTGCGAATTTTAGCGTCTTTGCTCCTGCCTTTCACTGCTCCACAGCGAAACGGCGGCCTCGCGGGTGCCTCTCGCCTCTGCGACGCTGTGGAATTTGCGGGGGCAGGCGTCTAGAATGTGCGCCGCTTGGGGTCTGCGGACAGCAGGCTCCGTCCCGACAAACCGCCCATCGCGACTGAGGACCCTACCCGCCATGAAAGCACCCGTACGCGTTACTGTGACCGGCGCCGCCGGCCAGATCGGTTATGCCCTACTGTTCCGGATCGCCGCCGGCAACATGCTTGGCGACGATCAGCCCGTTATTCTGCAGTTGCTGGATATCACACCGGCGATGGAAGCTCTGGAGGGGGTTCGCATGGAGCTGGACGACTGCGCCTTCCCCCTGCTCGCAGACATCGTCTGCACCGATGATCCCAATATCGCCTTCAAGGATACCGACTACGCCCTTCTGGTTGGCGCCAGACCCCGAGGGCCCGGCATGGAGCGAAAGGATCTGCTGGAGGCGAACGCCGCCATCTTTTCCACCCAGGGCAAGGCCATCAACGATAACGCCAGCCGGGATATCAAAGTCCTGGTGGTAGGCAACCCCGCCAACACCAATGCACTGATCACCCAGCGCAACGCCCCGAACATTGACCCGCGCCAATTCACCGCAATGACGCGCCTGGACCACAACCGGGCCATGACACAGATCGCCCAGAAAACGGGCAGGAGCGTAAACGACGTCAAGGATATGACGATCTGGGGAAACCACTCTGCTACCCAGTATCCAGACCTGTTCAACGCCAACGTGGACGGCACACCCGCCATCGATCTGGTGGATCAGGATTGGTACGAGAGCGAATTCATTCCCGTAGTGCAGCAGCGCGGTGCGGCCATCATCAAAGCTCGTGGCGCATCCTCTGCTGCTTCGGCGGCGAACGCAGCCATTGATCACATGCATTCCTGGGCGCTGGGCACCGACAGTGATAGCTGGGTGTCCATGGGCGTTTACTCAGATGGCTCCTACGACATCGAGTCTGGCCTGATTTACTCCTTCCCCTGTCGCTGCAGCAACGGTGACTGGGAAATTGTGCAGGGCGTCGACGTGGGCGACTTCAGTCGCGCGCGCATGACCGCCACCGAAACTGAACTCAAAGAAGAGCGGGACGCCGTTCAGCACTTACTGCCGTGAGTGCAGAGGGAACGCCACAGCGTGCTTACCACCACGGCAATTTGCGCAACGAATTGCTGGATACCGCAGAGGCGCAACTGGCAGAGTCCAGCATCGACGATCTCAGCCTGCGCGCCCTGGCACGCCGCGTTGGCGTTTCCCAGACAGCACCCTACCGGCACTTTAAGGACAAGGACGAGCTGCTGGCTGCGCTCGCAACGCGCGGTTATCAGCACCTTCTGGAACGTCTGCAGCAGGCAGCCGATCTGGCGGGTGACAACCCCATCGAAGAGATTCGCAACTTCGCCCACAGCTATGTGGGCTATGCGGTGGAACGCCCGGATTTGTTCAAACTGATGTTTGGCCCTACGCTACAACCCCAGAGCCGTTATCCGGAGCTGGTGCAGGCCAGCCGAGATACTTATGAGCTGGTGCGAACCATCGTCAAAGCGGGCATTGCACAGGATATTTTCCGCGACGAGGACGACCATTACATGGCCAATGCAGGCTGGTCTGCGATTCACGGTCTCGCCACATTGAAAGTAGATATGCCCCAGCTGTTCGAGCGCCACGTAGATTTACAGCGTCAGATCGACCTGGAAATCAGAATTTTCCTCGACGGAGTTCGCGCTTAAGATAGCGCAAACGGCAGGCACTATAACTCCCGCAACACCAGCGCCGGCGGGCTCGAAACGACTCGGCGACAGTTCCAGACCCCCAGCATTCCGATCATTAGAATGGCCGTGACAGGCCCAAGCATCCAGATTTCCGGATGCACGCTGTAGCTCATGTCCAGCGTTCGAGTCTGCAGTACGTATACTGCGATCTCCGCAGACACAGTCGCGAGCAAGCCGGCGAACAAACCGAGCGCCGCAAACTCAATCACTACACCGCCAAGAATAAGCCCACGCCCTGCGCCCAGGGCTCGCAGCACAGCGCCCTCGTGCATTCGCGTATCGACGCTGGACTGCACTCCGGCGATCAGCACCAGAGCACCCGCGACCAAAATCACGCCCAGCACCAGTTCGATGGCCGCTGACACCTGGGTCACAATAGCGCGCACCTGCGCTATCACCACGTCCATCTCAATCACGGTGACAGTGGGATAGCTGCGAATAAAGCCATTCAGGAAGCGCTTGTCTCCCGGCGGCAGGTAGAAGCTGGTCATAAAGGTGGCGGGTAGATCCTGCAGTACAGCCGGTGGGAACACCATGAAAAAATTGGGCTGCATGCTTTCCCAGTCCACCCGGCGAATACTGGCTACGGTCACGTCCAGGGGCTGGGCGCCGACCAAATAGCGAAGCCGGTCGCCGACTCCGACCTGCAGGCTTTCCGCCATACCTTCTTCCACAGACACCAGTGCCTCGCGACTGTCTGGCGCCCACCAATCGCCATCCACCAGGATGTTGCCTGGCGGCAGCGCCGTAGACCAGGTCAGGTTGCTTTCGCGCTCGCGCGGCCCCTCTCCCGCGTCGTCGCCGCGACCCAGCTCGTCGCCATTGATCGCAACCACTCGTCCGCGAATCATAGGGTACAGCGGCTCCGACAAAACAGTCTCATCGGCGAGCATTTCACGTACCGCGTTGACATCCTCCGGCGCAATATTCAGCAGGAAGTGGTTCGGCGTACCCTCGGGCAGTTGCATCTGCCACTCCTCCAGTAGGGATGTCCTGACCAGCACCAGGATCAACAGCAACATGATTGCCAGCGAGAAAATGACCACCTGCAGGGTGTTAGCACCGCCATTGCGCTGCAGGCTGGCCATACCGAGGCGCCAGATACTGCCGGCTCGCATGCCCGCAAGCCTGCCGCCGCGCAGCAGTAAAAAGGCAGCGCCAGCGGCCAATGCGACGGAGGCGGTCAGGCCCGCCAGCACCGCCAGTGTCAATTCCACGTCACCCGAGTACCAGAGCATTAATCCCAGCACAGCAACTAGACCCAGGCCGTTATCCAGCGCGCTGCGCCTTACTGCATTGGGTAAATCACGGCGCAATACTTTAAGCGGTGAAGCACTACTGAGGCGCCCCAGCGGCGGCCAGGCAAACGCAAGCAGGCAGACCACGGCGGTAGCGGCGCCAACGATATAGGGTCTGGGCCCCGCGGGCCCTGGCTCCACCGGCAAGGCGTCGCCAAACAGGGAGAAAAACAGTGCCTGTAGCGCCCAACCCAGGGCACCGCCCAGCAGCGTGGCGAAGGTCCCCAGCATCAACAGACTGGCACCATAAAGCCGGTTAATTCGGCCGCTCTCGGCGCCCAGGCTTTTCAAGATAGCCACATAATCGTAGTGGCGTTCACTGAAGCGCCGTGCCGCCAACGCAATGGCCACCCCTGCCAGCACCACGCCCAGGCTACCTGCCAGCAGCAGAAAGCTCTCTGCGCGGTCCAGTGCGCTGCCGATTCCACGCTGACTGTTGTCGATATCCAGCAGGCGCTGCCCCGATACGAGGCGCGGCTCCAGTGCTTCGACAAAGGGCTGCAACAGCGAGGGTTTGCCCGCGAACAATTGACGGTACTCAACCCGGCTGCCGGGCTGAACTACGTTGGTGGCGGGAATATCGGACATGTTCATCAAGAGGCGCGGACCGTAACCCAAAAAGCCCGAGGCCTGGTCGGGCTCACTGCGCAGCGCGGCGGCCACGCGCAGCGACGCATCCCCCACCGTGACGGTATCGCCAACGTCTACGCTCAGCAGCGGGAACAGACGCGAGTCAAGCCACACAGTCCCCGCTGCCGGTGCCTCGCTACCGCGCTCAAGTTCGCCGAAAGCCTCGCGGCTAAATACCAGCTCACCGCGCAGTGGGTAGGTGTCGCTGGCTGCTTTGACTGACGCCAGCACCATAGTCTCATCGTCGGCAAATACCATTGAGGGAAACAACAACAGCTCTGCCGTTTGCAAACCGCTCGACTGAGCCTCCTGAATCCATTCCTCCGGCAATTCGCGGGAGCTGGAGACCGCGCTATCGGCGGCCAGGAAGCGATGGCTCTCCTGTTCCAGGCTGGACTGCAGTCGACTGGTAAAGGCACTAATACCTGACACGATGGCAACGGCAACCACCAGCGCGGCCAGAAGCACGCCCAGCTCGCCGCCGCGCCAGTCCCGTAACAACATACGCCAGGCGGTCATCGCTGTGACCTACACGCCACGCAGGTGCGGAGCACCGCTGCTGGGTTCGTGTCGCGCTGAGCCAGACTCGTCGCCGACCAAAGCACCACCGTGCAAGCGCAGTCGTCGCTCACATCGGTCTGCCAATCGCTGCTCGTGTGTCACCAATACCAGGGTAGTGCCCTGCTCGCGGTTGATTTCGAACAACAGATCAATCACATGCGCACCGGTGGCCGTGTCTAGGTTGCCGGTGGGCTCGTCGGCAAACAGGATGGCCGGCTCAGCCGCAAAGGCCCTGGCGATTGCCACACGCTGCTGTTCACCGCCGGAGAGTTGACTGGGATAGTGATCGACGCGCTCTTCAAGTCCGACTCGCTGCAAAAAGCTGCGTGCAGCATTGTCCGGCTGATCACGACCATGCAGTTCCAGTGGTAGCATGACGTTCTCCAGCGCGGTCAGGCTGGGTAGAAGCTGAAAAGACTGAAACACAAACCCGACCTTTTCCGCCCTGAGTCGCGCCCTGTCGTCCTCATCCAGCGCTGCCAGAGACGCGCCATCGATCCAGACGTCGCCTTCGCTCGCCACATCAAGACCGGCCAGCAAGCCCAGCAGCGTGGACTTTCCAGAACCCGAGGCGCCGATGATCGCCACCGACTCCTGCGCCTTGATTTCGATATCGATCCCTTTCAGTATTTCAAGCTCCCCTTCTGCAAGGGGGACGCGTTTGCGGAGATTCTCGGTCTTGATCATTAGCTTTTACGCTCTCTTACCTCTAAAACAGTGGCCAGCACAGGAACCAGCACGGGCATCAGTTCTGGTGTGCTGGCTACGGCGCCTGCTCCGGTGGACCAACGCCCTGCAGCATAGCCGCACGCAGTCTCTCATTATAAGTGCACTACTATGCCTCGGATCACTGCCCGGGATCGCCGCAGATTCAGCCAACAGCCCCGCTTCATCAAATACAAGGTCCGTACTGGTGCTGGGCGACAGTATCAGTGCGGCATACGGGATGTCTCTGGATCAGGGATGGGTCGCTCTGCTGGCGCGTCGAATGCAGGAGAGTCACCCGGATTACAAAATCGTCAACGCCAGCATCAGCGGCGAGACCAGCGCTGGCGGCGCCGCTAGACTGCCGGCTCTGCTGCAGGAACATCGACCTGCGCTGGTGCTTATAGAGCTGGGGGGCAATGACGGCTTGCGCGGCTACCCGATCAAACGGCTGCGGGAAAACCTCGGCGGCATGGTTGGTGCGGCTCAGGCTGCTGGAGCCGCCGTCATGGTGCTGGCTATGGAGATTCCACCAAATTACGGCAGCCGCTATACCCAGGCATTTCGGGACAGCTTTACCGACGTTGCAAAGTCTACCGGGGCTGCCTATGTGCCCTTTGTGCTGGATGGTATTGCGACCGACAGAGCACTTATTCAGGCCGATGGTATACACCCCACGGTAGCGGCTCAGCCTCTCCTGCTCGACAACGTCTGGCCGTACCTGGAACCGCAGCTTACTAATCGTCTGGCAAACGAACCTTCAGCCAGGGATATCGATGCTGCCGCGCAGGAAGGTGCGCGCCCGGCCCCACAGTAGCACTCGATCGCCCCGCAATTCACAGACCACCTCGCCGCCACGGGCAGACAATTGCCGTGCGTTCAGGCGCTGTTTGCCGAGCTTATCCTGTGACGCCCACAGCGGCATCAGGGCGCAGTACGCTGAACCCGTAACTGGGTCCTCATCAACGCCCACCTGGGGTCCAAAAAACCGAGCGACAAAATCATCATCGCTGCCCGGCTCCGCCGGCGCAGTCACTATGACCGGCAGCGGCGTGGCCGAATTCAGCGCCTTTAGATCAGGTAGTAGTTTCTGTATGTCCGCCGCACTGGCAAATTCGTAGACCCAACTTGGCGCCTCATAGGCGGCGACCGGTTCACCACCCAGAGCCGCTGCAATGCTTGCATCGATCGGCACGGCGCTGACGGTATGCGCTGGCAGGTCAAGGCAAATGCCCTGCTCGTCCTGGGATACAAGCAGCTCACCGGAATGTACGGTGTTGAATCGGATTGTTGCTCCCGTGTAAGCAAGTTCACTGAACAGCACATGGGCCGTTGCCAGGGTGGCGTGCCCGCACAGTTCTACCTCCACCGTGGGCGTAAACCAGCGCAATCCGTAGGCATCACCCTCGGGCCGAAAATAGGCGGTCTCGGACAGGTTGTTTTCTGCGGCTATGGCCAGCAGAGTCTCGTCCGGCAGCCAGTCGTGCAAAGGCACCACCGCGGCCGGGTTACCGGCAAAGGCCTCCGCAGAAAAGGCGCTGACCTGATATTGCTTCAATTTCATGGCTTGCTCGACAAAGGTCTAGACTGTGTAAAACCGCGGTGCTCTGGTGCTTTCTACTCATTGCCTCGCGTATCCCTTATAGTGCCATCTAAGCCTTTGCGACTTCCATCAAACCGGCATGGAAAGACATCAGACACCGCTGCAGCGGCGTGTTTACAACGTGATATTTGGCACCGCACCGGGGCCAGGTCGCAATTTTGATCTTGCACTCATCGCACTGATTCTGATCAGCGTGCTGGTCATCATGCTGGATTCAATACCCAGCTATAACGAGCGTTTTGGTCTTCTTTTTACCTACATGGAATGGTCCTTTACCATTCTGTTCAGCGTTGAGTATCTGGTTCGGCTCTGGTGCTCTCCCAACCGACGGCTGTACGCATTGAGCACCTACGGCATTGTCGATTTGTTGGCAATTCTGCCGACCTACATCGCGCTACTGTTCCCGGCTGCAAACTCCTTGCAGTTTGTCCGCATTTTGCGATTGCTGCGCATATTTCGCGTCCTTCGGTTGCTGCAATTCCTTAACGAAGCCAATGTACTGGCAAGAGCTTTGCGCAACTCGCGCAGAAAGATCTTTGTCTTCTTCTCGATGATGCTGGTACTGATGACCGTGTTTGGTTCTCTGATGTACGTCATCGAAGGTCCGGTCAACGGTTTTCGCACCATCCCGGAAAGCATTTATTGGGCAATCGTTACCATCACCACTGTCGGCTACGGTGATGTCGTTCCTCATACGGCGCTAGGACGCAGTATTGCCGCCATGGGCATGCTAATCGGCTATGCCATCATTGCCGTGCCCACTGGCATTATCACGGCAGAGCTGGCCCAGGAGATAGGCCGCGAGCGCAGCCTCAACTTCTGCACCAACTGCGGCCGCGCCGGGCACGACAACGATGCCGACTACTGCAAGTATTGCGGTGCCAAACTTCCCACATCCACAACCTGAAGATCCGCATCGACAGATGCAGTCGCGGAGCACCCATTAAAGCTTGACGCTTTTTCGACCCAGGGCAAACCTGAGACGCCACTGCTGCTTCCGGCATGCCAACAACGCAGTGGGCACTTGAAAAATAATCCCCTACCCCCATATCCAACCTGCGGGCGCTCGAAGAGGTCCGTGTAACAATATTGCTTAAACAAGGATATTTAAGGAAATGACTATGAGAACTGCATTAGATCTTACTCCCCTTTACCGCTCCGCTATCGGCTTTGACCGTATGGCACGCCTGCTGGATTCCGCTGTGGCAGAAACCAAGCAAAGCTATCCGCCCTACAACGTGGAGTTGATCGAGGAAAACCGCTATCGCATTACCATGGCGGTCGCCGGATTCAGTGAAGAAAACCTGGAGATCACCAGCGAGCAGAACACGCTGACCATCAGCGGCAAGCAGAACGGCGAGGAAGAGCGCCAATACCTGTACCAGGGTATTGCTGAGCGCAACTTTGAGCGCCGCTTCCAACTTGAGGAGCACGTCAAAGTCGTCGATGCGCGTCTGGAAAACGGTCTGCTGCACGTGGATCTCGCCCGGGAAATTCCCGAAGCGATGAAGCCTCGCAAAATCGCCATCAACGATGGTGCTTTGCTGGAGCAAGACGCGGCCTGATCAGGCAAGTCTGAGGGCGGCCCCAAGGGCCGCCCTATCTCTCTGGCTTCAACGCCAACTCGACGCTCAGGGGCACCTATAGCGGTTTCATCTCACCAGCAGCCCCTGTACTCTCTTAACGATGCTGCTCTTCAATCGACTTCTGCTTTTTCGGCTAAACCGGCTCACACTGGCAAGCATCATGGCTATGTCACCCGCCCTGACGCTGGGCGCCGACGTCACTCTTGGCCAACCGCTGCCCCCACTCGCCATCGCAAGCCAGGGGGAGCTGATACTGTCCGATGAAGCGTTCAGCTACCAGCCCTGGCAACTGCCTGAGGGGCTGGGGAAACCCCACATCCTGCAGTACATGGCGGGCACGCTCAAAGCCCGAGGACAGACCAAGCCCTTTAACGACCGCCTGGAAGCAGAAATTCCCTATGACAAGGTCCATATCACGACTGTGATCAATATGGACCAGATTTTGTGGGGGTCATCGCGGTTTGTAATGAATCAGGTCAAATCCAACAAAGAGCGCTACCCGATGGCGACCATTGTGCTGGACGAAGAGGGCCTGGGTCAGCGCGTATGGTCACTACCGGAAAAGGATGCTGCAGTAGTCATTATGGACGCCAACGGCAGCGTGCTTTGGTTCAAGCAAGGCGCGTTATCGGAAGAGGACATCGATGAGACGCTAGAGCTGCTGCATCAGTACATCGACTAGATCCTGAATGACTCATGTTTTTTGCAGTTTCTCCAGGCTCCGCAAACTGCGTACCCAAAAATCACCGCCGCTGTTTTTCGCAAAGTCATCGCCCGCACGCTGCGCTTTGGCTTTCTCTGCATACTCTCCCAGTAACAGTACATACCAATCCTCGCCAGCGCGCACTATGGGCATAATGACCAGTCCCTCATAGCCCAGCTTGCTGGCAGCCGCCTGAGCAGCATCACGCGATCGGAATGCACCAATCTGGACTACCCAGGCGTCCTCCACCTCAGTACGTTGCGCGGACGGCGTAGCGTTCTGCTCGGTAGGCGGGACCGAGGGTTCATCCTCAATCGAGGCCTGGGGCTGAAACGTCGCTGATCCAGTGTTAGTCGCTGATGCGGTGTTGTTACTCGCCGATGCGGTGTTTTTAATAGCAGCGACAGAGGCATCCACCGCGGTCGCCGAGGTCTCGACGGCAGGGCGCGCCGGCTCAGGCACGGTAGACATTGCAGACGGGGAACGACAGTCCCAGAGTTCGTCGCGCTTGTTGCACTGCCAATCGCCGCCTGCCAGCGCGACAACCACTATCCATACACTGCCCAAAAGCATCTCCGCCTGCACGCGATCTGGTGAATAAACCACCAGGGTAGTGGGCCAAAACCAGTCACCACAGTGTATCAACGATTACCATTGTGCAGCATCGGTGTACGAAGAAACACGTACAGGGGTTTTACGTATTAGGTGCTAGACTTTATAACGTTTAGTTTTGAAGAGACTCTTCGATCATTCGTAAAAGCCATCTAACGGATCGTAAAGAGCCGAGAACGTCACCGAACCGCCCGTGCGGACGCTAAAAGAGCTTGCGATTAAATCAGTCTATGAATGAGAGCAATGAAACCTACCGCCCCGATCTGACGGAGATACTCTCTTCCGATCTGCAGGCCTTCGTCGACGACATTCTGCATACGGAAGGCGGTATAGACCATTTCCGCGAGCTGCTCTCCGCTGAACAGATCGCGACCCTGGAAAATCGCCGCAAGCTGGATCT
>JBCDKJ010000043.1:0-28515 GCA_038746745.1 Pseudomonadota bacterium | reverse complement strand
GGAACAACCGAAGCGTTTGTGGATGCCGACTGGGAGCACGATGAGCCCCGTCCCATTATGTATTTACACCCCTACGGTGACGGTGAGGTGCTTTACCTGACGCTGGGGCACAGCCGTGGCAAGTACGATATGCAGCCCATGGTGGAGGAGTATCCTCAACCAGAGTTGGGTGCCTGGCAGAACGCCGAATTTTACGAACTGCTGCGGCGCGGCATCCGCTGGGCCATGGGCACTCTCTGAGGCAAGGACACCATGGACCTGGAATTCAGTCCGGACGAAAAGGCATTTCAGCAGGAAGTGCAGGCATTTCTTGCCGAGAGCTTTCCCGACCATGTTCGTAAGGCTACACAGAAAACCACCACCGTATTTGTGGATGCGCCTCCCGCTATGGAGTGGCAGAAAATCCTGGCGGATAAAGGCTGGGCCGTACCCAGCTGGCCAGAGGAATGGGGCGGCACCAATTGGACAGCAACGCAGAAATACATTTGGGCCATGGAGTGCGCCCGCGCCGGCACACCCCTGTACAACCCTTTGTCGCTGCAATTGCTGGCACCGGTGCTTCTGCAGTTCGGCAGTGACGAACAAAAGCGTGAATATCTGCCGAAAATGCTCTCTGGCGAGCATTACTGGTGCCAGGGCTTTTCTGAGCCTGGCTCGGGTTCTGACCTCGCCAGCCTCAAGCTGAAAGCCGAGCTCGATGGCAATTACTATGTTGTGAATGGCTCCAAGCTGTGGCAGACGCACGCCCAGTTTTCCGACCATATCTTCTGCCTGGTTCGCACCAGCGGCGAGGGTCGCCCGCAGCAGGGTATCAGTTTCCTACTGATCGACATGAGCACACCCGGGGTAAAGGTCGATCCCATCATCACCATGGGCCTGGACCATGAGGTGAACCAAGTCTTCTTTGAGGACGTTCGCGTTCCGGTAACAAATCGGATTGGCGAAGAGGGTGACGGCTGGAAGCACGCAAAGTATCTGCTGGAACATGAGCGCGGCGGCGGCAGTACTGCCTACAAGCGCGAGGCTGAGCTTGAAGAGCTCAAGACTATGATTGCTCGGATGAAGGAAGACGATCCCGGGTTCGATGCAGACCGGTCTTACGCACGGCAGATCGGGCGTATCGAAATCGATATCAAAGCACTGTCCATGATGGAGCTGCGCATCCTTTCAGACCTCGCTGCCGGCAAAATGCCCGGCGCAGAGAGTTCAATGCTGAAGCTCACGACCGTTGACATTGAGCAGCGCACGCATCAGCTCGCCGTAGACGTCGTCGGGTATCACGGTCTGCCGTTTAAACAGCCGCAACTCGGGCCCGAGGGAGCAGACACCGTCGTGCCTACCTATTTGAACAGTCGGGCCGCCTCTATCTTTGGTGGCAGCCAGGAAGTGCAGAAAAATATCATCGCCAAAGCGGTGCTGGGCCTGTAGGCCAGGGGGCAGCTATGCACACGGATGCACTACGTCAAGAGGCCAAGATCCTGCTGGACCTGGTCGACCGCAATACCTGCACCCTCGCCGACAGCATTATGGAGATTGATAGCGCCGAGTACGCAGATTCGGCGCAGTTTGAACGAGAGCGTATCGAGCTGTTTCGCAATTACCCGCAATTTGTCGGGCCAAGCTGTCTGCTACCTGAGCCCGGCGACTTCTACGCCTTCGACGACACCGGCATCCCGCTGATTATTGTGCGTAAGCACGACGGCAGTCTGGGCGCTTTCCTGAATATATGCTCTCATCGCGGCGCACCGCTGGGTGAGGGCATGGGCCAGGCAAAAAAACAGAAGTTGTTGTCATGCCCTTACCATGCCTGGGCCTACGACCTGGATGGCGAACTGGTTGGCGTGCCCTTTGGCAAAGAGGGCTTTACTGACCTCGATAAATCCACACGCTGCCTGAAGACCGTGGACGTGCAGGAAAGGGACGGGATGATTTTTGTACTTCCCAACCCCGCGGGCAGCTTTGATATTGCAGAGACACTGGGCGGCATCGGTGAGCAATTTACAGGCTTTGGCTTTGACAGCCATCACCTGTTTGGCATTAAACGCGTTGAGACCAATCTTAGCTGGAAGCTCAATATGGATACCTTCCATGAGTTCTACCACTTCGATTCGCTGCATCCGGACACGATCGCTCAAATGTCCTACAACAACGTATGCCACTATCAGCAATTTGGTCGCAACCACGCCATGAGCTCACCCAGCCTGGCCATCGGCGAGCTACGCGAGCAGGACGAAGCAGACTGGCAGCCCAGAGACTATATGAGCTTTGTCTACTACCTGTTTCCGAACACCGTTGTGTTCGTTGTCGCCGACCACTTTCAAACCTGGCGGGTCTACCCGGTAAACCGGGAGCGCTCCGTGGTGTATCACAGTATGTTTTTGCCAGAGCTACCGACAACGGAACAAGAGCGGGAAGAGAAAGAAGCCTTTTTCCAGATGATTAATGACGTTGCCGTCACAGAAGACTACACGCTGGTCGAAAAGATTCAGCGCACTTTGAATGCCGGTATCGAACGCTCGGTACTGGTGGGTCGCAATGAGCCAGGCGTGCAAAACATGCATCGGCAGATTCGTGAGCTGCTGGCACCGGCTGACGTTATTCGCTTACACAACACTTAAAACACAGGAGATTCACTGTGGCCATCCCGAAGGAAAAGTTATTACAGGCCTATCGGCAGATGAAGACCATTCGCGAGTTCGAAGAACGCGCACATGCCGAAATCATGAACGGCCAGATAGCGGGCTTTACCCATTTGTACACGGGCCAGGAGGCGAATGCCGTGGGTGTTTGCGAACACCTGAGCAATGAAGACACCATTATTTCGACTCATCGCGGCCATGGGCACTGCATTGCCAAGGGCGCAGATGTAGTCGGCATGATGAAAGAGCTGTGGGGCTCATCAGAGGGCCTGTGCAAGGGCAAGGGTGGCTCTATGCACATTGCCGACATCGATAAAGGAATTCTCGGGGCCAATGGCATCGTCGCCGGCGGTCCACCTATCTCCGTTGGATCGGCACTGGCTGCAAAAATTCGCGGCCGCGACAATGTGGCAGTGTCTTTTTCCGGTGACGGCTCGGTGAACCAGGGCACTTGCTTTGAGGCTATGAATCTTGCCGTTGTGCTTAAGGTACCCGCCGTCTTTGTGATCGAGAACAACTACTACTCAGAACACACCAGTATCGACTATGCGGTAGGGTGTGACGATCTGAAAGCGCGCACGGAGTCGTTCGGCTTTCCGGTATTCGTGGCCGATGGCTCAGACTTCTTTGACGTCTATGAAGCGGCAGGTAAGGCCATCGAGCACGCCCGTGCCGGCAATGGCCCCGCTGGCGTGTTTGCTGAGCAGGGCCGTTACCACGGACATTTTGTCGGCGACCCGCAGACCTACCGTGGCGAGGGCGAGTTGGATGAACTGCGTGAAAAGTACGATTGCCTGAAAAAGTTCCGCGCCAGAATGGCGGACTCCAGCGAGGTGTCCAGCGAAGAGTTGGATGCCATCGACAGCGAAGTGCTCGCACTGATTGACCGCGCAGTGGACGAAGCGCGCAGCGCCGCACGACCCACCCCCGAGGAAGTCACTCGGGATGTCTACGTCAATTACCACGCGACGGCCTGAGGAGATTTAGATCATGGCAGAGAAAACCATGCGAGATGCCATTAACGAGGCCCTGCATCAGGCGATGGCAGAAGATGAATCGGTTTTCGTCATTGGCGAAGATGTCGCTGGCGCGATGGGCTCCGATGGCGACCCTGGAAGCGTCGGCGGCGTGTTTGGTGTTACCGGCGGTATTTACAAGGAGTTTGGCGCCAATCGGTGCATTGACACGCCCATATCGGAATCGGCCATCGTCGGCGCCGCAGCCGGCGCTGCACTGGTCGGTATGCGCCCAGTCGCCGAGATCATGTTTGCCGATTTCATTGGCGTATGCATGGACCAGATCGTTAATCAGATGGGCAAATTCCGCTATATGTTCGGCGGTAAATCGACGTGCCCGGCGGTGATTCGGTTTGCAGCAGGCGGAGGCTTTAGTGCGGCGGGGCAGCACAGCCAGGCCATGTACCAGGTGATGACCTCTTTCCCGGGATTGAAGGTCGTCATTCCCTCCAATGCCTACGATGCCAAGGGACTGATGCTGTCCGCTATTAAGGACGATGATCCAGTGCTGTTCTTCGAGCCCAAGGTGCTTTATCAGGAGGCCTGTGAGGTCCCCGATGAGATGTACACCATTCCCTTTGGTGAGGCGAACTTTGTTCGCGAAGGCGACGACTGCACGGTAGTCGCCTTTGGCCAAATGGTACCCAAAGCCGCGCAAGCGATTGATGCGCTTGCGGAAGAAGGCATCAGCTGCGACCTCATCGACCCCCGCACCAGCTCCCCGCTGGACACCGGTGCCATCCTGGAGTCCGTGGAAGCGACAGGTCGTTTGGTAGTAGTGGATGAAGCACCGCCTCGCTGTGGTCTTACCGCCGATGTGGCCGCACTGGCCGCGGACAAAGCATTCACAAGCTTGAAGGGCCCGATTAAGCAGGTCTGTGCCCCGCATAGCCCGACGCCGTTCTCACCAGAATTGGAAGCCGCCTACATACCCGACGCTGAAAAAATTAAGGCGGCTATCAAGGAGACCATGGCCTGACATGAGCGATATCTACCCGATTGCGGTGCCCAAATGGGGCATCGAGATGGTCGAAGGTACTGTCAACACCTGGAACAAAGCCGAAGGCGACACTATCGCTAAAGGCGACGAGGTGTTTGAGATGGAATCGGACAAGATCGTCAACGTCTGGGACTCACCGGTGGATGGCGTGCTGCGGCGCATTATCGCGCAGGAGGGCGATGCGCATCCGGTGGGAGCGCTTTTGGGTGTGATAGCAGCTGCGGACGTTCCCGATACCGATATTGATGCGTTTGTCGCTGGCTTTGCCGGCGGCGCTATTGATGACGGCGCGGACACCGCTGCGGAAAATTCGCCTGCCGCAGGGTCGCCTGCCGCAGCACCGGCTGCCGCAGGGTCGCCTGCCGCAGCACCGGCTGCCGCAGGGTCGCCTGCCGCAGGCCCTAACGATGCCTATACGCGATCCTCGCCGACGGTGCGTAAGCTGGCGGACGAGTTGGGCGTAGACCTTAACGGCGTCGAAGGGACGGGTCGACGCGGGCGCATTACGGAAGACGATGTCCGCGCAGCCGCTGGCGGCGGCGGGGTGGATGAAGCGGTTGAGGTCATCCCACTTACAGCGACCCGCAAAACAATCGCCCGCCGCCTCACTGAGGCAAAACAGGCAATTCCCCACTATTACCTCAGCGTGGAATACGAGCTGGACGGTCTGTTAGAACATCGTACTCAGCTCAACAACAGCGGCGGTACCAGGATCTCCGTCAATGACCTGATCGTGTGGTGCGTCGCACGTGCGCTGATGAGGGAGCCGCGCGTCAACGTCAACGTTGTGGGAGACGATATTCATCAGTTCAAACAGGCTAACGTCTCTGTCGCCATCGCAACCGAAGATGGCCTATACCCTGCTACCGTGCGCGGTGCCGATAGCATGAACCCGGCGGAGATCGCCGAGGCTACCGCAGCGTTGGCGGAGCGCGCGAACGCAGGCACCCTGACAAAAGACGATATCAGTGGCGGGTCATTTACCGTCTCTAACCTGGGCATGTACGGCATTAGCACCTTCACCGCCATTATTAATCCGCCCATGGGCGCCATACTGGCACTGGGCAAGGGCGAGCCGAAGGTGGTGGTCAAAGACGGCCAACAGACGATTGCCACCATGATCAGCGCGACTCTGTCTTGCGATCACCGCGTGATCGATGGCGCCGTGGGCTCCCGGTTCCTGCAGGCGCTAGGTGAAGAAATCGCCGCACTGTAGTCATAGCCAGCGACTTTTAACCATTGGTAGCTACTGAGAGCGGCCGCCCTGCAAGCTGAACAGAACGCCGCAGGCTTGTAGCTGAGGCTGTCTTTCCGCGGTAAACTCGCGGCCGCTTTACAGCCTGTAACGCCCAGTACTCTAATAATTTCTGCAAAGAGAAACACTATGCTTACCCGCACTCCCCTCACCGGCCTTCTTCTGGCTCTGCTTTTATTAGCTGCCTGCTCGGACGGAAACGACAGCACCGATACGGGTGATAACGATGAGCCCACCTTCAGCGTAGACCCGACCACAGTTGACGTCAGTCAGGCCGACGTTTGTGACATTCTGCAGCCGACTGAATGTGCCTTTCCCTTCCCCAATAACTTCTATACGCAGGAAGATACCAGCACCCCGACGGGGCTTCGGGTGGCATTGAATGCCACCGCCATACCCGCGCCCGCGTCGGGGGAAGCCTTTGACCCGTCCGAATACAACCGCAATGACGGGTTTTCTCCTGGCCCGTTGATTCTGCTTGAAGTTCCCGGTGTCGACCTTGAGGCAACGGGCGCACCCAGCTTGGTTGATATGGGGCGCTCGCTTGAGCCTGATTCGCCCATACAGGTACTGGACGCGGAAACCGGTGAAAGGCAACTGATCTGGACAGAGCTGGATTCGCGTCCTGCCACCGACGAACGGCGGGCTCTGATGGTCCGCCTTGGAAGGAACCTGACAGAGGGGCGACGCTATATAGTCGCACTGCAAAATCTGGTAGCGGAAGACGGCAGCGCCATCGCCTCCAGCGATGCATTTACGGTGTTCAAAGAGGGTGCACCCTCCGACATCTCCGCTTTTGAGGATCGCCGGGCCGCGATGGAGTCTATCTTTAGCTCTCTGGACGGGTTTGGCGTGCCCAGAGACACGCTGTACCTGGCCTGGGATTTCACCGTCGCCTCGACGGAGAGCATTACCGGGCGAATGTTACATATTCGCGACGAGGCGTTGGCATCCCTGGCAGGTGGCGCACCCGTGGTAACCATCACCTCGGTGCTTGAGCCCACCGTGGCAGAAGACGCTGACCTGGCGCGCCAGGTAGCGGGGACGCTGCGGGTGCCTAACTTCATGGACGACGCTAACGCTGCGCCAGGGGCGCGCTTCAACTACAACAGCCAGGATGCGGACGCTCTGCCCGCTCAGTTTGGCGGCGACGGCACGGTAGAGGTGCCCTTCGTTTGCGCTATTCCGCGCATCGCCGCCAGCAGTTCTGACACCATCGCTGTCGTCATCGGACACGGCCTTTACGGTAGCCGGGAGACCGTAGAACGCCTCGCGCCCGTCGGACAGGAGCAAGACCTTGTTCAGTGCGGGGTGGACTCCTGGGGAATGTCAGACCAGGATCTCGGGGTAGCCTTCGCTGCACTCAGCAATATCAACAATTTCCCGCAACAGGCGGATCGAATCCAGCAGGGCTGGCTGAATATCATTTTCCTGTCGGAAGCGATGCAAAACCCCGCTGGCCTTGCCAGCCTGCCAGAGTTTCAGGACGACGTCGGTACAGCGCTGTTTAACACCGGCGCCGTCTACTACGACGGGCTCTCTCAGGGTGGCGTACTGGGTGGCGCCTTGTCGGCCATCAATCCGAATTTTGAGCGCAGCGTGCTCAACGTTGCCGGCATGCGCTTCAGCCTGCTGGCCCGCCGCAGCAATGCCTGGGGCAGTTTTGCGCTGGCCTTTGATCCTGCCTATCCGGACCCGATAGACAAGCCTCTGGTCTGGTCCGTGATCCAAATGCTCTACGACCGCGGGGAAAATAACGGCTACGTTAACCATGTAACCCGTGACCCGCTACCGGGCTCCACTGCAAGCCGTGTCTTGATTCATTTAGGTCTGGGTGACAAGACAGTCAGCGAAACGGCTGGAGAGATTCTGGCACGCAGCATGGAGGTGCCCAGACATGCGCCGACCGTTATCGACGGTCGCCATGTTGCTGTGGAACCTTACATCAACATTTCATCCATTCCCGCCTATCCCTGGGAAGGCAGCGGGCTGATGGTGTGGGACTCGGGACCTTTTCCCATTGCCGGGCATGACGGCACGCCACTGCAAAGCACCACCAATATCTTTAACCCCAACGGCTACAATACCCATGGCATGCCCTTCGGTCAGCGCGCCGCGCGAGATCAAAAAGCGCATTTCTGGCGCACCGGCGAGGTCATCAACGTCTGTGGCGCTACCGCGTGTCTGGGCGATGGCTACGACGGCACGCCAGGAGTGTGGGCACCAGCGCAGCTATAAGGCAGCGCTGCTGTTTGACTTCTGGCCGCTAAATGGCGTGGTTCGGCCACCTTAATTCTCTGTTTTTGGCGTTATTGGGCGCATCCAGATCAATTTTTCCCGAAAATAGGTAATAGTTGAGCTGGTCCGACAATCCACCCCCTCAGGGCACCCGTACATAGCACAAAATTTAGTCAATCTTGAGGTTGACCATGATTGATAAAAACCTCGGCGCTCCCGAGCGTGTGATTCGTCTGACGTTGGCAGCGTTTCTGACGATATGGATCATTTCGCGTCCTGATATCGGGTTGCTGGAGTGCGTTGCCGGCGTCTGCGCGCTATTTCTGGTCATGAATGCAATTTTCGGCCGCTGCTATTTGTGGTCGTGGCTGGGCTTAAGCACGTGCGACTGCCGCCGACTCGAAAACGGTCAGTGCGATAGCGAGGGCGCGCGCTAAAACCAGCACGGAACTCCCCGGGCAATCTCTACTCGAAGGCTGTATCCCTTGTAAGGGCGAAACATAACGGCAACGCAGCCGACAGCCAGCAACCGAGTTTTGAGATATGCCAGCAGCCTCTTTTTTATTCCTCTGTTTACGCCTCTCTTCTTTAACCCTCTACACCTTTAATTCCCTTACCCTGGGCTTCGCCCTTGCAAAGAGGCCCAGCACCCAATGGGCTGGAGCTAAGCAGCGCGCTCCAGCTTGGCTGGTCGCTTTGGTACTGTTGACAGCATCGCCCGGCTGGGCAGGCATTATTCCAGACAGCGACGCCTGGGAGCGCTGGCGACCGGCAGCAGAGGCCGAGGAGATCACCGTAGATCACAGTGAATGGGGCGTGCTGCTGAATAAATACCTGCGCGTTGACGCTGAGTCCGGCATAAACCGGTTTGACTATGCGGCGGTCAATACGGCGGACAAAGCGCTGCTGGCCAGCTATATAGAATCGCTGTCGGCAACGTCCGTCGCGCAGCTGACGAGAGCCCAGCAACAGGCCTATTGGATCAACCTGTATAACGCATTAACTATCCAGCTCATTCTGGATAACCCAGGCGTCAAGAGTATTCGCAAAATCAAAGACGGTTTCTTCAGCATCGGGCCCTGGGGCATTGAGCTTATCGAAGTCGACGGGCAGGTACTGACGCTGAACGATATCGAGCACAGAATCCTTCGCCCGCTGTATGGCGACGCCAGAGTTCACTTTGCCGTAAACTGCGCCAGCCTTGGCTGCCCCAACCTGCAGCCGGAGCCCTGGGAGGCGGACACGCTGGACGCCCAATATGATCGTGCCGCCAGAGAGTTCATTGCCCACCCTAGGGGTGCGTTGGTGGAGGCTGACAGAATCACGCTGAGTTCAATCTTCAAATGGTTTAGCGAAGATTTCGGTGATGACCGTCAGGCAGTCCTGCGCTGGATTTCGCAATTTGCTGACGCTGACAAGGCGGAGCGGCTACGCAATTATACCGGCCGAGTACGCTACGACTATGACTGGGCGCTGAATGCTCCCTAGAACGGCGTTCCATGCCCTGGTGTTGCAGGAGTGGTGTTGCAGTAGTCGAAGAGTGATACATGATGGAAGGATTCGGTCTGCAAAATCGCAGACTTGGCGGCCAGGCTGCAGGGCCAGCCCGGCGTCGCTTCATTGATTTATCCCTTGGGGCCGCTACACTCGCTACTTCGCTGATACAGGCCACACCCGGACGGGCTGTAGCTTCAAACCGCAATAGGATCAAACCATGTTTAAAACACTCAAGCATCTTTCGCTGCTAGCGCTATTCGCGCTGTTAACAGCTACCGCTGGCGCGCAGGCAGATTCCACCTCACCCGTGCTGGATCGTATCGTTGACTTCAAGGTCTTGAAGGTCGGCATGTCCGGGAATCAGCCCCCGATGAATTCCAATAGCCGCAGCGGTCAGCTCATTGGCTATGAAGTCGACCTGGCGCGGGCGCTGGCCTCTTCAATGGGTGCCCGGCTGGAGATTGTCACCATGCCCTTCGGTGACCTGATGGGTGCACTGGAAGAAGAGAAGATCGATATGATCATGTCGGGCATGGCCATTACCGCTGATCGCAGCCGCGACGTCAGCTTCGTCGGACCCTACATGATGTCGGGAAAGTCGATTCTAACCAAGGATTCGCTGCTAGCGCGCGCTACACGCTCCAAGGATTTTAACCGCTCTGACCTGAAGCTGGCGGCCCTGGAAAACTCTACCAGTGAGATCTTTGTCCAGTCTGCCGCGCCGGATGCAAAGCTGGTGCGGGTCAAAGACTACGACTCCGGTGTGGACATGGTGATCGCCGGAGAAGTAGACGCCCTGGTGGCAGATATGCCGATTTGCATCCTGTCAGTGCTGCGTTATCCGAACGCGGGCCTGGCAACACTGCAGTCGCCGCTGTCCATAGAGCCCTTTGGCATTGCGGTGCGCAGGGACGACAAACAGTTCGCCGAGCTGGTGGACAACTATCTGGATACCTTCGGCAAAATGGGCATGCTCAACCAGCTGCGCAAAAAGTGGTTTGAAGACAAATCCTGGATTGCTGCCCTGCCCTGATTGCAAGAATGCTTAGCAAGAGAAAGACCGGCTATTGCCGGTCTTTTTTTATCTGATTTTGTCTGAATCATTCCAGACGCAGTTTTAGCGCAAGACGCACTAGGCCTTTTTTGATGCTTTCGAGCTTGGCTTTCCCGCCGCCTTGGCGGGCTCTCCTGCCCCTTTCGATTGTTCTTCTACGTCTCCCTGAAGTTCTTCGGCGTACACCTGAGGTCGCCACGCGGCATAGTGCTCTTGCATAAAGTCACGAAACAGACGCATACGTGCATTGCTGCGAACGTCCAAATGCGTCAGTAACCAGAAGCCCTGACCCTGATATATCGGGATGCTCCGCATACGCTCGAGCAGCGGATCAATACCACCGATGGCGACCGGAATCATAGATACCCCAAAGCCTTCTTTAATGGCATCGGCCGCCAGCGTGGGAGAGTCAGTCACCAGGGTGACCTTGGCCTGTGGAAAATACTCCTGTTCCCAGTTCATTTCCTTGCTGATGAATTCAATAGAGATCACGGCATCCACGTCCCTGGGATCCAGGCTGTCGCCCAGCAGGGTATACACGCCGACCTCAACCGTTGCCAGCCGGGTACCGACCAGGTCTTCCGGGGGATTGTCGGTCACGCGAAAGGCGATATCTGCCTCGCGCATACCAAGATCGTAGGGGCGCATGCTCAGGCTCAGCTCTATCACAATATCCGGATAGAGGCTGTTGAACTCACGTACTGCGGGCAGCAGAAAGCTGCGACCAATAGCCTCGGGCGCTGTAACACGAATAACGCCTGACAGATCCTGTGCCTGACCAAGCACCTGCCGCTCTACCCCGATGGATTGCGCCTCCATGCGCTCGGCAGCCTTAAAAGCTACTTCACCCGCCGAGGTCAGCACATGGTTTCCTTCATGACGCTCAAACAGGTGCGTATCCAGCCGCTCTTCCAAACCACGAATGCGCCTTGTGACGGTTGCGTAGTTGACGCCAAGACGATCGGCAGCGCCGGATATTGTGCCGGCTCGTCCTACCGCTAGCAGATATTTCAAATCATCCCAGTTGAGCATATATGCAAATTTGCAGAAAAATACTGCGTTTTTTGAGGGTCCATGTGCAAATATGCAAAGTATACTCAAACTGTAATCCGGCGCCTACTGTGGCTCGGTTACTTAAATCCTTGTCCTGTCCATAGTTAAAGGAGCCTCTGATCAATACGGTGATGTTTTGACCCGGTCTGAGACCACCGCATTGATCAGAGGCTCCTCAAATGAGGTAAATGTTATGTCTATGAATCGCATTCTGGGTGGCGTAGCAGCCACCGTTATGATGTCTTCTCTTTCTATCCCTGCGCTGGCTGGCTCCAGTGAGGCGCTGGCCGCCTGCAAGACCGAAATCGCTGGCGATGACCGCCTGGCACACTATGAGTTTGTTGCGCAAAACACCGACAGCATCAAGCGTCGTGGCCGCTACACCAAATTCGAAATCGGTGTGAAGGGCAAAATGGCCGATGGCTCCGTGCAGGAGTGGGAAGCAACCTGCAAGGCCCGTAACAACGGTCGTCTGGAAGAACTGGAGCTGGTGCAGGTCGGCGTACCGGCTGGTGACCAGCTCGCCAAAAGCGCTAACTAAGCGCTACGCTTCCGGGCCTTCATCGCCCGGTGATGGCGCTCAAGAGAGCTTCGCAAGATAGCCCTGCAAGAGAGCCCCGCGAATCCCGCGGGGCTTTTTGTTTCTGCCACATACTACTGTTTGGGCAGCGCCGCTTAGGCCGGGCCGCTTAGGCCGGGCCGCGAAAGCCAGGCCGCACCAGAGAGGCCTAGCTGCCTGAACCCGCTTCCCTAATCGGCAACGTGAACCAGTTGCTTGCCAATGTTATCACCGCTAAACAGCGCCATCAGGGCGTCGGGCATATGCTCAAAGCCCTCCATTACCGTCTCTTTACTCTTTAACTTCCCAGAGGCCAGGTTTTCACCGAGAAAGCCCAGGGCTTCACCAAAGCGAGAGAGGTAATCAAGCACAATAAACCCTTCCATCCGGGCACGCCGAAACACCAGATTGAAATAATTCACCGGGCCGGGGATCGTGCCGGTCAGGTTGTAGCGGGATATCCCACCGCAGATAACAACCCGTGCGTTGTCCGCGATATTGGCTAAGGCAATATCGAGAATCTCACCGCCGACGTTGTCGAAGAAGATATTCACGCCATCCGGACATAACTCTTTGACGCGTGCAGCCTGGTCCTCTTCGCGATAGTTAATGGCAGCATCGAAGCCCAATTCATTCACCAGCCAATCACACTTCTCCTGGTTGCCGGCAATGCCCACAACCCTGCCGCAACCCCAGAGCTTGGCGAGTTGCCCCACCACCGAGCCCGTAGCCCCTGCCGCACCTGAGATCAACACGGTATCTCCCTCTTTCGGCAGGCCGATCTCCTTGAGCCCGAAGTAAGCGGTCAAGCCGGTAATACCCATGAGGGACATGGCAGAGGTGACTGGGACCCCGTCGGGAATTTTCTGCAGGGGGATGTTTTTGCCGTTGCTCACTGCATATTCCTGCCAGCCAAACCCGCCCGAGACCACCGTGCCCTCAGGAAAATCGGGGTGGTGGGACTCAATGACACGACCGACGCCATTGCCACGCATCAGATCGCCAATCTCCAGCGGGGCCACGTAATCGGCGCGGTTTTCCATCCAGCCCTTCATGGCCGGCTCGACGGCCAGATACATCACCTGAACCAGCACTTCGCCCTCGCCGGCGCTGGGCATGTCAGCTTCTACCAGTTTGAAGTCGCTGTGTTTAAGATCGCCCACCGGGCGTGCGTTTAGCAGAAACTGCTTGTTCATAGTTCGCCGTCCTTTATTTTTTTGCGAAGAATATCCTTGCGTACCTTGCCACTGGGTGTGCGCGGCAGTTCATCTACCAACACCAGGCGTTCCGGTATTTTCTGTCTGGCCAGACCGAAGTCACTTGTGAACGCGGCCAATGCTTCCAGCGTCGGTGTGTCGCTGTCACCCTGATGCGGAATCACTACTGCACAGACGCCCTCACCCAGTCGCTCATGGGGCATAGCTACCACGGCAGCCGCCTGCACTGCAGGATGCTGATGCAGAACGTCCTCGATTTCCTTGGCGGAGAGATTCTCACCGCCGCGAATGATGATGTCCTTTTTACGATCGGTAATGAGGACGGCGCCTTCTTTTGTGATTCGACCGATATCTCCAGTCAGAAAGAAACCGTCTTGCGTATGCGCCGCCGCCTGTTGATCAGGATCCGCATAGCCCAGCATCATGCCGGGCCCACGGGCGGCAATCTCGCCATCCACGCCGGTGGTCACCTGCCCGCCCTGTTCATCAAGGATCTTCACATCAAACGCATACAGTTGCCCATCCGTGGTAGCGGCCAACTCCGGATTATCCCGCCATCCATAGCTCACCAGCGGCACTTCGGTACTGCCGTATACCCGCACGGTAATGCAGTTATCCAACACACTGTAGGCACGCCGCACCAGCTCCGGTGGCACGCCGGCGCCGCCACAGGAAAACTGGCGCATACTCGGAAGACCGTCCCCGCGGCGCTCGCAGGCATCCAGCAGTTCAGCCAGAAACGGCGTAGCGCCTATGGTCATGGTGCCGCCGACGCGATGGATGAAATCGATAGCGGCATCGGCATCCCATCGCTCCATCAGTGCGCTACGCCCTTCGCTCATGAAGGCCATATTGACGCCACTGGAATAGCCGGTGATGTGAGTCACCGGCGATGGCATAACCATGACGTCTTCCGCACCGATGCCAGAATGCCGGATAGAACACTGCTGCACGTAGTTAAGGGTGTTGTGGCTATGCAGCACCGCCTTGGGGAAGCCGGTTGTACCAGATGTATAAAGGCGGCACTTGGGAAGATTCGAGTCGATATCGGGCAACGACTCGAGTGCCACCGGCTCCGCTTCCAATAAGGATTCGTACCGCAGCACATCTGCATAATCAGTCTGCGCACGTACGCTGATAATGTGATCCAGCGCGGGCAAGTCGTCTCGTAACGCCGTGACCATGTCGACATAGTGGATTGAGCGAAACTGCTCGGGGATAAAAAGCGCCCGGCTCTCTGCGTCCGCAAGAATGAAGCGAAGCTCTGCATCGCGGTAAATGGGGACTATAGGATTAACGACAAGACCCAGCGCAGCCGCCGCGATATCAATGGGGACAGCTTCGCGCCAGTTGGGCAGCTGGAAACTGATAACGTCACCTGCGGAAAGGCCCAGATTCCGCAGCGCCGTGATCAGGCGCCTCGCCTCCAGCGCCAGCTCCGCGTAACTCGGGTCTGAGCCATCCTCCAGGAAGATTGCCGTGCGGTCAGGTTGTGCCGCGGCTTTGCGCCAAGCCTCCCGGGCAATCGTGGTGTTAGCCCAGATATCACCATCACGCGCTATGCGAGTGGCGAGTTGTTCCTGCCAACCCACCGGGGCTGGCGGTGCGGCGGTCATGGGCAGCTCAGTCAGCGCTCAGGTACTTGTCCAGCGTCTGATGGAAATGGCGGATGCGCACTTCCTGGTAGTTTGCCAGCGTCACTGCGCCTTTTTTCGACGCACGCATACCTTTCTGCACCTGCGGAAGGTTAGAGGCATCCTGGTCGAAGATACGCGCCAGGCCTGCACCCATAACGTCGGCCGCCTTGGAAAAGGGCTCGTCGATTTCCAGGCGCGTGGTTGGTGCATCCTCCGGACGCTCTTCCTCATCCGTATAAGGCGTCAGAAAAAAGATGTCCATGATGCAGCTGTTAATGTCGTCGCCGTTAGGGCGATGTCGATAGGTGAGCACCGGGCCAAAGCCTGCCCAGGGTGCGAAGTTGGGAAACAGCAGATACAGCGTGGAGTCCATCAACTCTGACTTGGTCGCATGGGATTCCAGGTTCTGATCATGCATTGGCTGGAATGCCTCAGCATTCACTTTGGCAATGGTATCCCGGGCGCGACTTTTAACGCTGGTGTCCGAGTCCCCGTCGCCGTCACCAACCAACGCCGAGGTTCCCAGCATAGTGTTTACACTGTCCTGCTCGGTGTACTGGTCTTCGTGGCTTGGGTTTACCACCGCCGATGGAGTGATGGTGCGGCTGACGTTGTCGCCCCAGACATCGTACTGTGAGTTATCGATGCCCTGATAAGACATAATTTGAGGATGGGTCGCGATGGCGTGGTAAGACTCGATAAATGCTTCCAGCACGGCTTTCCAGTTAGCGCCTATCACCTTCTGAACATGCATGGAGATGTAGCGTCGCTTGTGGTCCCAGCGCTGGAAGTGCTCCGGCAGTACACCCATGTACTTTTTGAAGGGCTGCGGCTCGTCTGCCATGTTGATAAAAACCCAGCCTTCCCAGGTATCCACGTGCACCTCGGGCAGGGAGAATTCCGCGTCATCAATATGCGGAAAGTCCCACTGGCAGGGCGCGCCCTTGAACTCGCCCGAGAGAGACCAGGCAAAGCCGTGGTAAGGGCAGCGGAGTTCTTCTGTTTGCCCGGAGCCGCGCTTGAGCGCGCGCCCGCGATGCAGGCAGGAGTTGTGGTATGCCTTCAGCTCACCCGACTCAGTGCGCGTGATCAAAATGGAGAAGTTGACGATGTCGTAGACGAAATAGTCGCCAGGCTTTAACACCTGGCTCTCCCGGCAGGCCATCTGCCAGGTGCGCGTCCACATTCTCTCTGTTTCACGCTGGAAGAACTCCTGCGAAGTCCAGCGATCTATCTCCAGATCTTCACTACCAAGATAGGTTTCTGTGCTATCACGCAGCGCGGAGGGGACTTCCACCTCCTCAAGGTCCAATAGGTCCTGGAAGCTATAGGAAGGATTCCTGGCCTTGATCTGTTCATCAGTCAGTTTGACTTTCTCGTTCATGACTACTGCCTCCTCGCGCCTAGCGCTGCAGTATGGTGACTGCACTGATACCGGGTGCGCCGTAGACATGGCTGTATGCCAGTCTGGGATCACCAGGTACCTGTCGAGCGCCGCCTTCACCGCGCAGCTGCACCACATTCTCATGGATTTGTCGCAACCCGGACGCACCAATGGGCTCGCCGTTAGCAAGGCAACCTCCATCAGTATTCACCGGTAATCGACCTTCGATCTGTGTTTCACCGTTGAGCAGCATGCTCTCCTGCTCACCATGCTCACAAAAACCGTTCTCTGCCATATGCATAATCTCGGCGCCGGACTCGGTGTCCTGAAGCTGAGCGACATCGATATCCTCTGGTCCCACGCCGGCCATCTCAAACACGGCCTGCGCTGCATCTACGGTGGGTCCAGGCGTGTGCTCCAGTGCCTGAGAGGGTGCAAATACCTCGAACGAACCATAGCGGCGTGATCGCAGCGCGGCGCCACGGATCAGAACAGGCTTATCAGTATAGTGCTGAGCTTTGTCAGCACGGCAGACAATGAGCGCCACGCCACCCTCAGAAGGGGAACAAAACATAAACTTGGTGAGCGGATCGTTCACCATCATGGAGTTGAGGATCTCTTCCTCGCCAATTGGCGTTTGACGCCAGGCGTTTGGATTACGAGCGCCATTTTGAAACGCCTTTTCGGCGACCTTGGCCAGAGCCCGTTCACTCACGCCGTAATCATGCATGTATTTGGTAATTTTCATGGCGAAAAACTGGGTGGTGAGCATCAGGCCGGTTTCACCGTACCAGGCACCCAATCCCATGCTCTCGGGATCAGCGTTAAACGCACCGCGGTCATGCTTGTCAAAACCCACCACCATGCCGATGTCGAACTCACCGGACTTGATCGCGTTATAGGCCGACATCAGAGAGCTGCCGCCCGTCGCGCAACCATTCGCCACATTGGTAAAGGGCACGCCAGTCAGCCCCAATTCATTGACCAGTGCATCGGCGCTACCAGCGCTGTGGCTGCCGCCGTAGGCAAACTGCATGTCTTGCCAGCTAACGCCGGCGTCTTCGAGCGCCCTGCGTGCAGCGTACGCGCCCTGCTGCAGGCCGGTACGCTCTGGTGTGCGCCCAAACGGATGGATACCGATGCCCACAATTGCAACATCGATGCTCATGCGGCCTCCTCGGATACCTGTGTGGGACGAAACCCGAAATTGATAACGGTGGTGCCATCTTCGTCTTCCCGAAATGGGTAAAACACAACGTCCATGGGCATACCTATACGCAACTTCGCAGGGTCGTTTTCCAGCAGGCGGCCCTCGACGCGCACACCGCCGGCCAACTCTACATAGCCAACGCCATAGGGCTGAAACGTTTCCTGGCTCTCGCCACTGTTATAGGGCGTCTTTGGCATAAACCGCTGGATGGTCCACGTCCACAGCGTGCCGCGATTTGGTAGTGTCTCAACGCTAACATTGGTAGAACAACAGGCAGGACAACTGCTCTGCGCAGGGAAGGTAGCACGACCGCAGTCACCACAGCGGGAACCCAGCAGCGCCGGATTCTCAGACGGCCAGTAAAACAGACCTTCGCCGACGGGTCGCGACTTCTGATTTGCCTCGGAACTGGATTCCACAGCCATGGGTATCCATCACCTTATTGTTAATGTTTTGGTGATCGCGCATAGTAGCAGGCAGATTTGCTAAAAAACAGTATGGTTTGTTTCTTTTTAAGGAGTCCTCATGAGCGCATCCACCACCCAGCACGAACTTGCTATCCGCGATCTTGTGGCACGCTACATTGACGCGGTGAACCGCTACAACGCAGAGGATTGGGCCGCTACCTGGCACCGCGATGCACGCTGGGACCTGATGGGTACCATTGTAGAGGGTAGCGAGGCCATTCTGGGGTTGTGGAAGGGAGCTATGGGCAGCTTCGATGCGGCCTTGATGATGCTCAACTCAGGCACGGTTGCAGTGGACGGAGAGTCTGCTCGAGGCCGCTGGTATGTTACCGAACACTTAAAACCTGCCGAGGGAGACCCCAATATGACACTTGGCGTCTACGACGACGAATACGTGCTGGAAGACGGTCAGTGGCTGTTTTCAAGCCGCCGCTACCATGTCATGTATCAGGGCGCACCTGATATGTCCGGCGTCATCAACCCCTACCGACCTTAGATAGTCTTTGGTGACATCAGGCCCGCGCCATCGCGCCACCGTCGACTTTTAGACCCTGTCCGGTAATAAAGTCGGCGTCCCGAGACGCCAGGAACAGAATTGCACGCGCTATATCTTCGGGCTGACCCCAGCGGCCGACGGCGCTCTTGTTGGCCCAGAAGTCACGAAATTCGTCGCTGGATTCCACCTGGTCACGGGTAATGCCCGTCACAATGGCTCCAGGCTGAATATAGTTCACCGTAGTCCCCTGACGCCCCACCTCAATGGCGAGGCTTTTGCTCAGTCCCGCGACCGCATGCTTGGACGCGGTGTATGCACCCAGGCCCTCGTTAGCAAGCTCCGCCGACACGGACGCAATATTGACGATACGTCCGTGGCCCGAGGCAGCAAGCAAGGGCAGCGCCTCTCGGCTGAGCCGGAACATCGCACGCACATTGACATTCAAGGCCTGGTCCCAGGTAGCATCGTCAGTGTCAGCCAGCGCCGCCACTGGACAAATACCTGCGTTGTTTACCAGCACGTCGATGCCGTCCAGCGCGGCGCTGGCTGCGCCCAGAATATTCTGCGGCGCATCATTGGCAGCGACGTCTTGCGCCAGGGTAGCGATGCCCTGTTGCGCGAGATCCTCCAGCCCAGCGGCATTGAGATCCACCGCAAGCACCCGAGCACCAGCGGCTCTAAACGCCAGCGCGGTGGCACGGCCTATGCCATCGCTGGCACCCGTCACGACTACAGAGTAGTCACTGTAGTCGTACCGGGGGTGCGCGGCTGTCATGCCTTCACTCATCGCCGACTTTGATGATCAACTTACCCGTATTGCGGCCATCAAACAGCATATGAAAGGCATCGAGGGTATTCTCCAGCCCCTCCACTACGTGTTCTTTGTACTGCAGCTTGCCCGCCTGCAACCATTCCGCCAGGGCCATGACGCCCTCCGGGAACTGGTCCACATAGCTCTTGACCACGAAACCCTCCATCCGGGCACTCTTGGCCAGCAACTGCCAGAGATTCCTGGGACCAGGCCGCTTCTCCTCATCGTTATAAGTAGCAATCCAGCCACAGAAGACAATGCGGGCGCGTTCCGCAAGATTCAGTAGCACTGCATCCAGCATATCGCCGCCAACGTTTTCCCAGTAAATATCCACACCATCCGGACATTTCTCACCAATCGCTGCCGTCAGATCGCCCGTGGCTTTGTAATCAATGACATCGTCAAAGCCACAGTCGTCGATAAGCCAGCGGCACTTTTCTTCGCCTCCGGCTATTCCAATTACGCGGCAGCCCTTGATTTTGCCAATCTGGCCAACGATAGAACCCACTGCACCGGCGGCGCCACTGACCAGCAGCGTCTCACCCGCCTGGGGTTTCCCGACATCCAGCAGGCCAAAGTAGGCTGTCAGCCCGGTTGCGCCGAGGATGCTGAGAAAGGTGGTGAGCGGCATGCCCATGGGGTCGACTTTATTGGCCGCTTCTGCCGCGCACAGGGTGTAGTCCTCCCAGGCGTTCATGCCCATCGCAATATCGCCAACCTGAAAATCCGGGCTGTTGCTCTGAACCACGCGACCAATGCCCCCGGACCAGATTTTGGTGCCAACAGGAATGGGCTCAATATAGTTGGGCTCGTCAGACATCCACCCACGTATCGCTGGATCCAGCGACAGAAACAAGTTGCGAATGACGATCTCGCCCTCGCCAGCCTCTGGCACTGGGGATTCGATCATCGGCACTTCTTCTGGCGTAGGCAGGCTAACGGGGCGCGACTTGAGAATGAACTGGCGATTCACAGCAGGATCCATGGTGCGTCTCTTATTGCTTTTAAGAGCACGGAGAGTAGTCGCGGCGAAAAAAGCAGTCAACTTTGTTTGTTTTTTTGTGCGCCTTTGTTAGCGTACGCGCTCACAACCTGGAGAACGCAGCATGACGATACTCATTAACGGCACTGTAGATTTTGAACCGACTGATGCAGAAAATGCGGTCAAGGAAGCCGCCGAACTGATGGCGGCTACCCGCACCCAGGATGGCTGTCGTCACTATGTCTGGAGTTTGGATCCGGCGGTGCCGGGTCGGGTCTATGTTTATGAAAACTGGGAAACCGAGGCAGCACTGGCCGCACATCTGGCGGGACCCTACTACCGTGACATGCTGACGCTGTTGAGTGGCTTTGGCATCAAAGCCTCCGAAACGTTGAAGTATCGTATCGACGTAGCCGGCCCAATTTACGACGATACGGGTGTACCTCGCGCAGACTTCTTTGCGACAGTTGATGCTTGAAAGTCCTTGAGCCCTGAATGCGGACGGGCGGGCGATGGCATCTAGCCAGGACCTTGCTCACAGCACTGCACCCACAGGCAGACAGTTCAGCGCAGATCAGAACCAGAAACCAGAAACCAGAAACCAGAACTAAAAAGAAGAACGGGGGCAGATGCCCCCGTTTCTGTTTTTGATCAGTACTGGCGAGTACCCATATTGATGGACGTTCAGTCAGCCTAGAAGTTACCGGAGACCTGAACGCCGTACTGGGTGCCGTTGGCAATAGACGAGAAAGCGAACAGCCCAGGCACAACAACCAGTGAGCCGTAGTCCATGTTGTCCGTCAGGTCACGGCCAAAGGCCGAGATCTTGATTGACTTGCCGGTGGTCCAGTCCCACTCATACGATATCGTAGCATCGACAATCGTCTGATCCGGCAACAATCCGCGCGGATCGTTAGTGACTTCCACCCAGTACTCATCCGTGTAGCGCACTGCAGCGAATGCAGTCAGAACGCCGGGGCCGATGTTTGCCGTGTAGGTACCGGTCAGGCCTGCTGTAAATTCAGGGATACGGCGCAGCTCCAGGTCAGAATTATCGGTAGCGATGCCATCACCACTGAGGTCGGCGACATAGTCGTCGTACTCTGCATCCAGATAACCGACGTTAGCCGTGAACAGCAGACTGTCGCTGGCCACCCAGGTGAACTCACTCTCAAAGCCCTGAATAACCACGGTCGCAGCATTTCGCACTACCGTAAAGGTGCCGCCAAAGCCGTCGGGGATGATGACTTCTTCCTGCTTGTCGTCATAGTCAGTGTAAAACACGTTGGCATTCCAGCGCAGCGTGCGGTCGAGGAAATCGCCCTTCATGCCCAGCTCATACTGGTCGACGAATTCCGGATCGAAGGGACCGATGGAGTCCGGCGTAAAGTTACGGCCGTTGAAACCACCTGAGCGGAATCCTTGAGAAAACGACGCGTAGAACATCACGTCATCATTCAGGCGATAGTCCAGACCGACTTTACCGGTGAACTCGTCCCAGGTTTCGTCCGCATTGGCTGAGCCAATAGGCATAAAGCCTTCAGGTACGCCGAAGGCCAATTGGTTAAAGGCACCGAACTCCTTCTCTTCCTCGGTATACCGACCACCGAGGGTCAGCGTCCAGTCCTCAGCGATGTTGATATGGGTCTCGCCGAAGATAGCCCAGGCGGTGCGATCCTGCTCGTAGGTAGGATTCTGGAACACCGCACCGCTGCCGTCTGGCGCTGGTCCAAGCACTTCGAGGATGGCCGTGAACTGCGTTAGCTCGTAGTTATCTTCCAGGTAGTAAACCCCGGCAACAAAATCGAAGGTTTCACTCAGGCCGCTGTCAGAGGCAAAGCGAAGTTCGAAGGAAGTCTGGTCTGAAGTCTGATCCCTGAGCGTGTGGAATATGGGTACTGGCGCCGCATCAAAGTCAGTGGGTACGGATTCGTCCGTTTCCCGATAACCGATGATGCTGGTGAACGTACCGTACTCCACCTCGTAGTCGAGCTGCAGGGTGTGAGTTTCCAACTCGAACTCAAAACCCTCGTCGAAATCCTGCGTCGTCTCATCGACCACGCCGTTGTCGCAGAAGCTAAGTATGCAGGAGAGCTCTGTGGGTGACGCGCGGTTAAGAAGGATTACACCATCGGCGTTATCCTCAAAATTCACGTAGGTGTATAGCGCTTCGAAGTTATCGGTGGGCGTCCATAGCAGGGTGCCGGTGAACTCAGTATCGTCGCGATCACCGACACGATCGCCGCCGCGGAATACGTTCTCCTGCAGGCCACCATCCTGCTGGGTAAAGGCACCGATCTTACCGGCCAACTTGCCTTCCACTATGGGGAAGTTCACCACTGCCTTGGCATCTAACCGGTCTTCGTTACCGACTGTCGCCTCATACTTGACGCCCAGTTCACCCGTGGGACGAGTGCGCTGAATGTTGATCACGCCACCAGTCGTATTCCGACCAAACAGGTTACCCTGCGGCCCGCGCAGAACTTCCAGCGTGCCGAAGTCAAAGGTATTGATCAAGGAACCGTTGACGAAGGACAGCGGAACACCGTCTACCACAACGCCCACAGCAGGATCGAAGCTGCGCTCCACTTCCTGGGTGCCCACTCCGCGGAAGTACAGCGAAGCGCCACCGGGGGCCACGCTCACCGTATCGATGACCACGTTCGGTATGAAGCCCTCCAACTGGCGGATATCGCGCATGATGAGGTTATCGATGGTCTGCCCTGAAAAGGCACTGATCGCCACCGGCACATCCTGCCCGGATTCAACCTGCTTGCGAGCGGTGACTACAATCTCTTCCAGCTGACCACCTTCCTGTGCGAACGCAACAGGCGTTAAAGCGGTTGCGAAAGTAGTGGCCATAGCCAACGTGAGGGGAGCCCGCTTGAAGCGGGTACGACGAGGTTCCATGTTGCTCTCCTGCCAGCCGCAGTGCGGCGATTTATTTTAATTAGTGGGCAAGGCAATCCGTTGGTTGCGGATTAAGCTGGACGGCCTCGCCGGCGGAAAATACAATCAGTACTGTCTGTTTTTTTAAGTATTGACCGCTTTGCCGACCTAATGCAACCCGGCGGATCGGTAAATTTTTCACCTCATGTCTGGTTGAGATTCCGTCCAGACCGCCGGAGCAGGCCCATGACAATAAAAAACGCTGCACAAACCAAAAAGACATTCTGCCGCTACTGCCACGCTTATTGCCCTATGGAAGTAGACGTCGAAACCAGTGAGGCCGGTACAGTTGTGACCGCTGTGCGACCCGATACCAGCAACAGCCTGTACGGCGGTTACACCTGCATCAAGGGTCGTCAACTTGTGGAGCAGATGTACCAGGACGAGCGCCTCACGACCTGCCAGAAAAAGACCCGAGACGGCTTTGAAACAGTCAGCAGTGGCCAGGCACTGGATGAGGTTGCCGCCAAATTGCGCGCTATTTTGTCCGAATACGGCCCGCGCGCGATCGCCACCTACAACGGTACCTACGCCTTTCAGAATTCCGCGCAACTGGCCTATAGCCGTGCCTGGCACGATGCGATTCAGTCACCCTCGTACTACACCAGCGTGACCATCGACCAGCCCGCCAAGGTGTTTGTTGGCACGCGGCACGGCTACTGGGGCGCGGGCAGCCATTTCTTTGAGGACTCCGACGTCTCATTGATACTCGGTAATAATCCGATGGTCTCGCAGTATGCACCGCCCGGCGGCGTGCCCTCGGTGAGCCCGTTTGAAAAACTGCGGGATGCAAAGAAGCGCGGCCATACGCTGATTGCTGTCGATCCGCGCAGCACGGAACTGGCGCGCCGAGCGGATTTGCATCTGCAAATCCAGCCGGGTGAAGACAGCACCCTGCTGGCCGCAATGATTCGCCTGATTATCGATGAGGGCCTGCACGACAAAGCATTCTGCGACGCCCACACAGAAGGACTTGATGCTCTGCGTGCGGCAGTGGAGCCGTACACGCTGGACTATGCCTCCCAACGCACACAACTGCCCGCGGAGCAGATTGAAAAAGCTGCCAGGCTCTTTGCCGCAGGTCCTAGGGGTGTGGCATTAACCGGCACCGGCCCGGAGATGTCTGAGCACCCCAATCTGACGCAGCACCTTGTGGCCAGTATCAACAGCCTGTGCGGTCGGTACTATCGCGAGGGCGACGTGGTCCCCAACCCGGGCGTCCTGGCACCTCCTTCACCGCGTCGCGCCCAGGCATTAAACGTGCCGCTGGCCTGGGGCAATGGCGCACGCTCGCGCATCGATGAAAGCCTTGGCGAGCTGATCGCCATGGGCATGATGGGTCAGGTACGGGAAATGCCCACTAACCTGCTCAGCGACGAAATTCTAACTCCCGGCGAAGGTCAGGTGCGCGCGCTTATCGTTGTGGGCGGCAACCCTTTGATGGCATTTCCCAATCAGGAGAAAACCTTCGAGGCACTGAAGTCTCTCGACTTGTTGGTATGTATCGACGCGTACATGTCAGGTACAGCACAACTCGCGGACTATATATTCGCGCCCAAGTTAACTCTCGAGCGCGATGACGTGACCTTGCTGGCAGACCCCTGGTACGAAGAACCCTACAGCCAGTACGCCTCTGCTGTGGTGCAGACAGATCACGACGTCCTGGAAGAGTGGGAAGTGTACTGGGAGCTCGCACAGCGTATGGGGATTGAAGTATCCATCAACGGCATGGAGTTCACAGGCCCTGAACGGCCCAGCAAGTTCGACTTGCTGCGGGCGATAACTCAGCGATCGCGAGTATCCCTTGACTGGCTGCGGGATCATCCCGGCGGGCACAGTTTTCCAGAGCACAAGGTTACCGTGGAGGGCCCTGATGAGATGGCGGGCAAGCTGCAGTTCTTCCCGGAAGGGGTAGCGGAAGATTTTCAGGCAGCTCTGGCCAGCCGCCCGGCACCTCCGCAGTACAACCTGCGGCTGATCTCTTCACGTAGCAAGTATGTGCTGAACTCTTCCGGTCGAAACCTCAGCCTGCTCAGGAAAAAACAGGGCGACACCAACCCTGTGATGATGCATCCCGACGACATGACCAGTCTGGGCTTAAGGGAAGACAGCCTGGTTCGCGTGCACTCTTCATATGGCGCTGTAACTGGCGTGCTTAAAGCCTACGACCGGATCAAGCCCGGCGTCATTACCATGCACCATAGCTGGGGTCCGCTACCGGGACCTGACGCCGACACCAAGGTGCGGGAACACGGAGCGAATACCAACCGCTTGATTGATAATCGCGCGAATACGCAGCGCTATACCGGCATGACACGTCAAAGCGCGATACCGGTCTACGTAACGGCCGCTGAGGAGGCCGCCGCATGAGGCCGTTCCGCTTTGGACTGCAGGCGTTTAACCCACCCTCGCCCCAGGCATGGCGAGACATGCTGGGTAAAGTGGAAGACCTGGGCTACGCCACCTACCACCTGGCTGATCACTTTATGGGGCCAGGCCCGGTGCAGGAGAGCACAGCCCATCCACCGCAGTTGCTGGCCGCCGTGCCCGCAATGGCAATGGCCCTTGAATACACCAACAGCATCAAGGTGGGCGCCCGCGTGTTTTGTATGGACTACCGCGATCCGATCATGCTGGCGAAAGAGGCGGCCACCATGGATTACCTGTCCGACGGGCGCCTAGAACTGGGTCTCGGAGCAGGCTGGATAGAGGCTGAGTACAAAGCGGCGGGCATGGAATTTCTGCCTATTGGTGAGCGCCTGAACAAGTTTGAGAGCGTTGTCGCTGCCATCAAGACCTTCATGGGTGGCGAAATGCTGTCCATCCACAATGACCACATACAGTGGGAGGGCTTCAGCGGGATACCTGCGCGCCCCACTCCACCGCCGCTAATGATCGGTGGCGGCAGCAAGCGCGTGCTCACTATTGCCGGCCGGGAAGCTGATATTGTCAGCCTCAACTTCAACAACCGCGCAGGAGTGCTGGGGCCCGACGGAATGATGTCGGGCCTGGCTGAACAAACCGCGAAAAAAATTGGCTGGATTCGTGACGGCGCGGGAGATCGCTTCGAGGCTATCGAATTGGAGATCGGCGCCTATCTGACAATAGTAACTGACCATCAGGCGGCGACGGCAGCAGCCATCGCTGAGCCCATGGGCATGGCCGTAGACGACTTGCTGGCAGGACCCCACAACCTTATCGGCAGCGTCGATTATATCTGTGAAGAGCTGCAGCGACGCCGGGAAACCTATGGCATTTCCTATATCACTGTACTGGATGACGGAAATAACAACATGGTGGAGCAGTTCGCTCCGGTTGTTGCTAAACTCGCTGGAACCTAGGGGAGGGCACGTGGACAAGCCAGTGCAAAGCACCACCCGCAAAGCGCGAGACAAGAATGGTTGGCAGGCACAGAAAAGTGCCATCATGCGCGACACCATCCTCGATGCGGCGCTGGATTGCTTCGTGAGCATTGGCTATGCCAATACCACAACCGCGCGCATTGCTGAGCGCGCTGGCGTGTCTCGCGGCGCGATGCTGCATCACTTCCCGTCAAAAACTGAGCTGATGCAAGCGGCGGTTGAGTATCTGCATGACCAGCTGGTAGCGCTCTACAACAGCCACATTGGCCAGCTCAGCGCAGAGCTGCCCGTAGATGAACGCAACCGTCGTGGCCTGGAAGGCTACTGGAATTACCTGCGCTCAGATCTTTACGTGGCGTATCATGAACTCTGCGTAGCAGGGCGAACCGACCCCGAACTCCAAGTGATTCTGGAGCACTCCATCACCCGCTTCGACCAGGGCATTATCGAGTCCAACCACCAACTGTTCCCGGAGTGGTCCAGTCGCGGCGAGGTATACGAACTGGCCATGGATATTACCAAGTTTCTCATGGAGGGTATGGCGGTCTCACAGATCATCAGCCAGCGTGAGAAACGCGTGAATCGTATGATCGAGTATCTTGGCGACCGCCTGGAAGAAATCTTTCACTCTGCCGATGATGACGGAGCTATTTTTCGTCACTCCGCCCTGGAAAGCAGCAATAAAAAAGGCGGCGCCAAGAAGAGTAGCGCCTTCAAAAGCAACTCAAGTCAGAACAGTTCGAAAGCATCCCCGACAGATAAACAAGCGAAGTAGTCCTGTCGTCAGGCTGCGAGGTAGGCCTCCAGGTGATGCTCGCTGTCACCAAACAAGGTGTTTAGCAGTAACAGCCGCTTGAAGTAATGGCTGACGCCCAGTTCGTCCGTCATGCCAATGCCCCCGTGCAACTGCACTGCCTGCTGCGAAACAAAACGCCCCGCGTCTCCAGCTTTGACCTTCAGGGCTGCTGAGGCCTTGTTTGCTTCTTCGGCTCCAATTCCACGCGCGCCCAGAGCCGCATCGCGCTGCAATATTGCGGCGTAATACAACAGAGACCGCAGTGACTCGCAGGCCAGATACATGTCTGCCATTCGATGCTGCAGTGACTGAAAGCGACTGATGGGTTGACCGAATTGTTCGCGGGTTTGTGTGTAGGCAACCGTCTGTTCAAGCAGCGCGTCCATGGCCCCAAGACACTCCGCACCGATAGCCACCATAGACTCTCCCACCACCGCCTCCATCAGCGCCAGCCCCTGCCCTTCGACACCGAGACGCTGCTCCGCAGAGAGCTCTACATTGTCGAATTGAATATCGGCACCCATCGAGCCGTCGACCAGTGGATAGCTTTCACGCGTCACCCCGCCCGCATTCGCGGGTACGATGAACAGAGAAACACCGTAGGGGTCACGCCTGTCGCCAGAGGTGCGAGCACTGACAATCAGTTGATCTGCAGCGGCTCCATTGAGCACGCTGATTTTCTTACCACTCAGGGTATAACCGGCGGTGGACTTAACAGCCACGGTAGATACGTCGGCAAGCGTATAGCGGCTGTTGGCTTCGGCGGTCGCAAAGGCCCACTGCTGTGTCCCCGCCATCAATTCCGGGAGCCAGGTTGCGCGCTGTGCGTCATTGCTGCGTTTCAGAAAGCCACCGCACACCACCACCGTTGCCAGGTAGGGTTCTGTGACGAG
>JBCDKJ010000042.1:0-30309 GCA_038746745.1 Pseudomonadota bacterium | reverse complement strand
TACTGTGGTTCTCGGCCGCGAAGTGTTTGCGCACGGGTGATATCTACTGCAGAGGGCGCGCCAAAACCTGGCACCGCAGCGCCCAGCAGGTCGCCTACGTTCGAGGTTTTAACCAGGTTCTCAGACAACACCAGGGGCTCCAACACCAGCACCGACCGCGCGATCTCGTTGATCGGGCGTGCTGTGCGGCTGGCGGTGACGATGGTCTCCTCGATGCGGCGCTCGGGAAACGTCGGCTGCTCAGCGTCCTGTGCGAATGCTGCGGGCGCTCCCGCCAGACAGGCCGAGAATGCGATCGGGCACGTTACGCCCGTCCGGTTTTTCGAGAAGATGTTGCTGCTGCGCACCGTGTGCCGCTCGTGCATGGGAAAAATTGCCAGGCTAAACGGGCGCTACTCTGAAGCGGCTCCGCGCAAAAGTAAATAAGAATCATTACCAGAAAAAGCGATTCAACTGGAACGGACGCCGCATTTTGAAGGCGTCACGCTGCTGCGAAGGAGTGGTTCAGCGGTCTTCTTTTTCCGAGCGCCCCTTCTGCATCACCTCATTGCGACGCTGTTCCATAATCATCCGTGTCATGGCTTTGGCAGACTCAATCGCCCTGGCTTCTTCCCAGCGCAGTGCCTCGTCGAGCGGCATGGAATAACCCTCGTCTATCAGTTGTTTATAGGCTGACAGCGTTTTCGGGTCTGTCGCGCAGATGTTTTCTGCCATCTCAATTGCTTTAGGGATGAGTTCGTCCGCTGCAAACACGTGATTGACAAGTCCCCAGTCGCAGGCCTGCTGGGCAAACACGGGCGCGCCGGTAAACGCCATTTCCCGGGCGCGGGAGAGCCCAATCAGACGGGGCAGTTTCTGGCTGAGGCCCCAGCCCGGCAGGATGCCAACTCGGGCATGGGTATCTGCAAAGCGGGCATGTTCGGAAGCAATCAGGATGTCGCAGGCCAGCGCCAGCTCAAAGCCGCCGGTGACGGCGTGGCCGTTAACGGCAGCGATAATGGGTCCTTGAAAGGCTTCCATAGCGCGGGCAATCGCGTTGTCCGCCTCGTCGGCGGCGCTTGACTCACTTTCAGCCAGTTCCTTTAAATCAAAGCCTGCACAAAATGCTTTACCGGCACCGGTGATGACCATGACACGTATCGCCGGGTCGGCCTCGCAATCGCTGATCGCCGCGACCAGTTCCTGGCGCAGAGTCCGCGACAGGGCGTTCATCTGCTCCGGCCGATTTAGGGTAAGCAGTGCGTAGCCATTGCGCTTGTCCAATAGAACCGTCGGCATGGTCAGTCTCCTGAGGGCAGGTAAGAGGGTGTTTTCAGTAGCGCAAGATGCTTCGCCGCCAGCGGGCCGCGTACCAGTTCATCCATTCCCCAGTCTTCGGGTGGGTCGTTGCCAGCAAGCCAAGCGACTACCGCTGCGATGGCGGCGGGTGAGCAGGGTTTGAACTTCTCTGCGATCTTGTCGGTAATGCCCGCAGCCTTCATCACTTCGGTGATCACAAACCCAGGCTCCAGATTGAAACAGCGCAGGTCGGTGTCGCGATGCTCTGCTTTCAGCGCGCCCACCATGCGCGACAGGGCCGCTTTGGACGACGGATAGGCAAAGCTCCAACCGCCGGCGCTGGCAGGCGCAGGCGGGTTGTGGAAGGCGGCGTGTGACACCATATTGATGATGGTGCCGGACCCCGCCTCCAGCATGGCGGGCAGTAGCGCCTTCACCAGCAGCAGGGGAGTGATCACATTGGCCTGATAGATCGCGGTGAGTTGTTCCGGCTGCACCTCAAGAATGGCCTCCTGGTTACCGCTGCCCTGATACACGGCATTGTTGAAGACTAGGTCTATACGCCCGTAATGGGATAGCGCCGTGTCGGCGGCGGCGACCATACTGGCGCTCTCTAGCAGGTCTGCCTGCAGACACAGCGCGTTGCCACCTGCGGCCTCAACCGCAGCGGCCGTGGCGGTCAGGCTGCCCGGAAGTGCCTGGGTCTGGTCGAAGTACTGCTGGGCATCGCCGGCGTTCAGCGTGCGAGCCGATAGCGCCAGGTCATAACCCGCCTGTGCCAGCGCTACTGCGCTCTCAGCCCCAATGCCTCGGCTGGCGCCGGTAATAAATGCCACAGGTCGACTCATGCTTAAACCATGCTTTGTTTTGCCAGCGACATTATTGCCCGCACCAGATTGCCTGCACTAACCTGTCGGTCAGATTAGTGAACCGAGGTCAGGGATCAAACATGTTTGAGGTGTTTGCGGCGACGCCCGAAGACATGGGGCCGGAGGCGATTGGGGAGCACGCCGCCCGTGCCGAAGCTATGGGCTTTGATGGCCTGCAGGTGCCGGATGCTGTGCACGATGGGCTGTTGCTGTCGGCCATGGCCCTGCACGCTACCACAACGCTGCTGGTGCAAACTTCAGTGCTGGTAGCGTTTCCCCGCAGCCCGATGACCGTGGCCATCGCCGCCTGGGATCTGCAGCGCATGTCCGGTGGACGCTTTGAGCTGGGGTTGGGCACACAGGTGAAGGGCAATATCGAGCAGCGTTATTCCGCACGCTGGGATTCCCCGGTGCCGCAGTTGCGCGAGTACGTGCAGTCTTTGAAGGCGATTTTTCATAGCTTTCAGACGGGCGAAAAGCTCGATTTTCGCGGTGAGCACTACCAGTTCACCAGGCTACAGCCCTTCTTTAATCCGGGCCCTATCGAGCACCCTGATATCCCGGTGCTGTGCGGTGCCGTGGGGCCTGCGATGACCCGCATGGTGGGCCGGATTGCCGATGGCATGATTACTCATCCCACCAATACCGCGCCGGAGTACGTGCGGGAGGTGTGCCTACCGAGGCTTGCGGCCGGCTTTGAAAAAGCCGGCCATAGCGGTGCTGACTTCAAGCTGATACTGGGCCCACTTACAGCAACTGGGAAGGACGACGCCACGGTGGCGGCTGAATGGGAGAAGCAACGCGGCTTGCTGGGTTTCCTGTACTCCACACCGGCGTATTGGCCAAGCCTCGAGTTGTTTGGGTGGCAGGATAAGGGTGAGCAGCTCCTGGCCATGACTCGAGAGGGCCGTTGGCAGGATATGCCCAGCGTTGTCACTGATGAGGTGTTGGAAAAAGTTGTACCGCGCGGCACCTATTCAGAGATCGCAGCGATCTATCGGAAACGCTTTGGCGATCTGGCCCGCAGGGTGACCTTTCCAATACCGGCGGATTCCAGAGATGACGCGCTGGCCGCTGAGGCGATTGCGCGCTTGAAGGCAGGCTAGCACTAATTGCATTGCTAGCGAAGATTCGCGATTAGGGGCGTGGTTTTCCCGCAGCGCCCACATTAGAATGCGTCTCGTTCACATCTAGGCCTATCTCTGGATCTCCCTTATGACTCCTCACACTGTATGCGGTGCGCACGTCTTACGCCGGCTGTTGCCTGTGTCTTTGTTACTCACTGCGTTGACGGGACATGCCCAGCCAAGCGCAACGGCACCAGACACCGCCGACGACACGCGACGCATCGAAGAGGTGATTGTGACCTCCAGTCGCCGGGGCGCCACGCTAGACGACCTGGCGCGCTCGGCCCTGGTGCTGGACGAAAGTGCGCTCAAGCCGTTTCAGGAACGCGGTTCTAGCGTGCAGGAGTTACTGGCGCGAACCATTCCCGGTTTTGCGCCTCCCACCACTGAGGGCAGCGCCGCTTCTTTAACTCTGCGGGGCCGGACGCCCTTGTTTCTTCTGGACGGCGTGCCTATCGCCGGCAACACCAACTTTGCGCGTTATCTGGATAAATTCGATGCGCTGACGATAGGGCGTACGGAGGTTATCTACGGTCCTACTACTCTGTATGGTGCCGGTGCTACAGGTGGCGTTATCCAGATGTTCACCCGCGATCCCAATGTTGACAAGCTTGAGGTTGAGATTGGCACACAGGTGAACACCTATTTGGCTGATGGAAATGCCTTTGATGACGATGGCACGTCAACCAAAGTCTTCGCGAGTGCGCGCGGCAAGCTGACCGATAAGCTGAGCGTATATGGCTTTGCCAGCTACGAAGAGACTGCGGGGGTGTTCCGGTCTGACGGTGAACTGATGCTGGGTCGAAACCAGTTCACCGATGACCAAACGCTTATCGGTAAGCTTCGGTACCAACTGACACCTAACCAGGCTGTCACTGCGCTCTACAATGTTACGGAGCAGGAAAGTCAGGATCGCGCGTCAGAGCTAATAGGCGTCACTACCGACGACGGAACGCAGATCGCTGAGGAGCTGGACCAGGCGATCGTGTATGTGGATCCACCGCGTAACGAATTCACCTACAGCAGCATTAACTACGAGCACAGCGACCTGTTCGAGGGGGAGTTGGCGATACAGCTGTACTACAGCGAGTCAGATTTTCTCAACCCGGGCGGAGATACTAGAGATCTGCAGGGCTTCTTTCCAAATTTTCCCGGTTTGTGGCAGTCCGGGCGTGTAACAGAAGAACAGGGTTTGCGCCTTCAATTTACGCGCTACTTGGGCGACCAGGTATCCATTGTGGTGGGTGGCGATTATAACGATGCTGACAGTGAGAGCCTGTTGCCCATTTCCGATGTCACCGTCTTTGAGGAAACCGGTGTCTATGACGCGTCCAGCCAGGGGCTGCAGACCGCGCCCTATACGATTGAGGCCCTGGGCTTTTTCGTCGAAGCGAGCTACGACGTCACTGACCGTTTCACCCTTGCCGGCGGTATCCGCTGGGATGAGTTCGACTATGACATACAAGGCCCTTTCACGCCCTCATTCGCCTTAACACCTGGTGAGCGCGTCGGCGGGGAGGGCAGCGATAACGACACATCTTTCAACCTGGGCGCCACGTTTGCGCTGAATACACAAACCACCCTGTATGGGAACTACTCCGAAGGGTTTACCATTCCATCGCTGGGTTTTATTGCGAATGATCTAGAACCCGGCGTACCCGTAAACGACTCTGCTCTGGTAGCACCGGTGATTACGGAAAGCTATGAGCTTGGCATGCGGGGCAGTGTGGGCGTCGTGGGGTACAACCTGGCGCTCTACACGACAGAGAGCGAATTCACCACCAGTATCGCTGTGGACCCTGCTACAGGCTTCGGTATTCGAGGCCGCGCACCCGTCGATATCAGCGGTATCGAGGCGTCGGCAGACTGGCGTATTACGGAGCGCCTCACGCTCGGTGGCTCTCTCACTTACGTAGAAGGCGACGTGACGCCCGACGGCAGCGGCGAGACCCTGGCGCTGTCGTCTCAGGAGGTACCCCCGATTAAAGTGCTTATCAATCCCAGCTATTTGATCAGCGCTGACTTGACCGTTTTCGGGCAGGTACTGTTTGTCGATGATCGCGATGACGCTTTTGAGGACGGCGTAGATGCCAATCCCGTGGATTCTTACACGCTGGTGGATGTGGGTCTTAACTGGACTCCGGGTGACTTCCAAATCGGCCTGCAGGTGACCAACCTGCTTAATGAGGACTACGTGCCTGCGGGAGAAATCTCATTCTTGCCGGGGCGCATTCGATCGGGCCCTGGCCGGGCGGCGACAGCCACTCTTCGCTACTCCTTCTAGTTGTTGCCGAAGATCGGAGGAGGAAGTTAAACAGCGTCAGCGGCAGCTTTGCCGGGGTTTGTGGCCCCTAGTTCAATAAAGCAGTAGCCGGCGGACGCAGCGTCGGGATTTCCAGACAATAATGAGCGACTCACAATAACGATAAAAAGGAGTCAGGTCATGCTGATCAAAAGCGGCACCGTGGTGGACGGAACGGGCGCACCGGGCTTTGAAGCCGATGTGCGCATAGAGGCAGGGCGCATCGCCCAGGTGGCACAGGGCCTGCAGCCCGCTGCGGGTGAAGAGGTGGTGGACGCGACGGGATGTATCGTCAGCCCCGGGTTTATTGAATCCCACACCCATTTTGATGCCTCCCTCTGGTGGGATGGCCAGGTTGACCCGCTGCCGGGTTATGGCGTGACCACCACCATCATGGGCAACTGCGGTTTCTCCCTTGCGCCCGCCCACGATGACGAAGCCGTACGCAAGGAAGTGGTGGGCATTTTCTCCTTCTTTGAAGACATCCCCGAGCAGCCCTTTTTCAGTGAGCTGCCCTGGGACTGGCGCTCCTGGCCGGAATACCGGGAATCCATGGACAAGCATCTTCAGTCTGCGATCAATTACTCGGCCTTTGTCGGCCACATTGCCATTCGGCTTGCCGTGATGGGGATGGAGGCCTGGGACAGAGAGGCCACCGATGAGGAAATCGGCCGTATGGCGAGCCTGCTGGAGGAAGCCCTGAACGCGGGCGCGCTGGGTATGTCTTCTAATGTGATGGACCATGACGGCTCCGATCGGGCCGTGCCTAGCCTCAAGGCCTGCGATAAGGAATGGCGCGCCCTCATGGAAGTGATTGCGCGCTACCCCGGTAAATCCCTACAGGTGATTGTGGATACCTTCCGCGCCCTGCAGGCACCAGCGCAGGTGGCGCACCTGGCTGAAGTGGCCGGTGATTTGCCGCTGCGCATGCAGTGGGCGGGGCTGCCTACACTGCAGTTCCAGCGCGATTTCGGGCTGACTGAGCCCCTGGCCGAGCTGCATGAAAAGTTCAAAGCCGAGGGCAAGGACTATTGGACGGGCTACGGCCATGTCCCGATCACGGCCACTATGAGCCTGATCAGTTCGCTGATTTTTGCCCAGAGTAACGACTACGTCTGGCACGAAGTGGTGGAGCTGGAAGACGAAGCTGCCAAGCTCGCCCTGCTGGCAGACCCGGACTGGCGCGAGCGCGCACGCTACAGTTGGGACAACAAAGTGCACTCTTTTTCACCCATGCGGGCCAACCCGCGGGGTTCACTGCTGGATAACTCGGCCAACGGTGTGGGCCCAGTGCACGTCACTCTGGGTGAATACCAGGACCAGATCGGTGCGCCTCATCCGTCGGACGCATTGGCGGAATGGTTTATCGCCAACGGTATTGAATCGACTGCCAGCATCGCGCCCTTTGAGATGAACCGTGACGACCTGCTGATGCTGCTGAAAGACCCAATGACCGTGGGGAATATCTCTGACGCCGGTGCCCATGGCCAAATGCTGTGTGGGGCGGGTGAGAACATCAAACTGTTCACCGAGTTCGTTAAAGACACCAGCGAACTCACGGTGGAAGAAGCTGTGCATATCCAGACCGGACGGCTAGCGGGCCATTTTGCATTCAACGACCGCGGTGTGATTGCCGAGGGCAAGCGCGCCGACATCACCGTGTTCCATCTGGATGAGGTGGAACACCGCCAGAAAGAAAAGGTGTATGACGTGCCGATGGGCAATGGCGAGACCACCTGGCGCTGGACTCGCCCCCCGGCGCCGGTTCGGCTAACCCTGGTTAACGGTGTGCCTACCTTTGCCAATGGGCAGCCCACGGGCGAGCGCCCGGGGAATTACATCACCACCAACGCCTGATTCAGTCGGCGGCGAGGAAGCCGCCGGACTGGTAATCCCACAGGCGCTTATAGATGCCGCCGGCTTCCAGCAGTTCGGCGTGGGAGCCCTGTTCCACAATGCGGCCGTTGTCCAGCACCACCAGCCGGTCCATCGCGGCAATCGTAGAAAGGCGGTGGGCAATGGCGACCACGGTTTTGCCCTCCATCAGCTCGTAGAGGCTGTCCTGAATCGCCACTTCCACCTCGGAATCCAGCGCCGAGGTGGCTTCGTCCAGCACCAGAATCGGTGCGTCTTTTAGCATCACCCTGGCAATAGCGATGCGCTGGCGCTGACCGCCGCTTAACTTGATGCCGCGTTCACCGACTCGGGCATCCAGACCTGTTTTCCCATCTTGATCGCGCAGGTCGGCAATAAACTCATCCGCCCGCGCCCGGTGCATGGCTTCCTGCAACTCGGCATCAGTAGCATCGGCGCGGCCATACAGAATGTTGTCGCGCACCGAGCGGTGCAGCAGCGACGTATCCTGGGTGACCATGCCGATACTCGCCCGCAGGCTCTCCTGAGTGACGGCGCGTACATCCTGCCCGTCGATGCTGATGCTGCCGTCCTGTACATCGTGGAAACGCAACAGCAGGTTCACCAGCGTTGATTTACCTGCGCCGGAGCGGCCTATCAAACCGATCTTCTCGCCTGCAGCGATCTCCAGATTGAGTCCGTCGAACACCGGCTTCTCGGGCGAGTACCGAAAGGCGACGTCGCGAAAGTGAATCTGCCCGGCGGGCACCTGCAGAGGTGTGGCACTGTGGGCGTCTTCAATGTCCACGCTGGTGCTAAGCGTATTCACACCATCACGCACCGTACCGATATTCTCGAACAGGTCAGACACCTCCCACATGATCCATTCGCTAATGCCGTTTACCCGCAGGCACAGCGCCAGTGCTGCCGCGATGGCACCGGGGGAGATACTGCTGTCAAACCATAGATACAAACAGGTGCCGCCCACCGAGAACAGCATGAAGGTGTTGTTTGCGGCAATCGAGGTTTCCATCCACGTGACCAGCCGCATCTGCGGATGCACCGTATCGAGGAAGGCCTGCATGCCTTCTCGGGCATAACGGGCCTCGCGCCGCGCGTGGGAGAACAACTTCACCGTGCTGATATTGGTGTAGCTGTCAGAAATGCGCCCCGTCATCATGGCGCGAGCATCCGCCTGCCGCTCTGACACATCCTGCAGGCGCGGCAGCACCACGTAGAGAATACTGGCGTAAATACACAGCCACAGCAGCAGCGGCAGTGCCAGACGCGGGTCAATACTGCTAAGCAGAATCAGCACCGAGGCAAAGTACACCGACACATACACCAGAATATCCAGCAGTATTAGCACCACCGAGCGCACCGCCAGCGCGGTCTGCATCACCCGGGTGGCGACCCGCCCGGCAAATTCATCCTGAAAGAAGCCCAGGCTCTGCCGCAGCAGATAGCGATGCGCCATCCAGCGCACAATCATGGGGAAGTTGCCCATCAGCGTCTGGTGCAACAGCAGAGACTGAATACCCACCAGTAGGGGGTATCCCACCAGCAAGGCCAGCCCCTGCTTCAGCAGCGCAGAACCACCCTCAGCGGCAATCGTCTCCGGCGTAGAGTTAGAGAGCAGATCAACCCCGCGCCCCAGCAAATCAAACAGAGCGACCTCCACCACTGCGATGCCCGTACTGAGCAACGCCAGCATCACCAGCCAGTGCTCCAGCCCCCGCGAATGATGCCGACAGAAGGCATACACCGACCCCGGCGCGCGCTGCGGCTGCGCCGTGGGGAAGGGCTCTACCAGTTTTTCAAAAAACGCGAAGGGCATTGCAGTAACCCGTCAGGACGGGACATCAAAATCGAGCGGGGGAGTATAGAGAAAAGGTGGGGAAGGTGTGAGGGGTTTTGGGGGAGAGTGGGAGTCGGCTCAGTTTTTCCTAGGGGACCGGGTGACTATCGCACCACGTCTGCATTAGATATCTCTGATTTTATGTTGTCTTAGAAGCGCTAGCCGAGTTTGAAACGGCCGAAATGATGGAACACCAGTCTGCCTGACATTCTTTTCACCCGCGCCATATCAACCAAGTGCGGATAAACTATTGAGGTCTCGAGGGTTTCTGCTAAAAGTTAAAAGTATGAATCTAGAGTATGAAGTACCGGTGGTAAGTCACTACGGCCCCATAGTTTGCTGTGCTAGAGCCTAGCGCCATGGAACAGTATAAGCATGTAGAGCACGAGAGAGTCGCGAAGCGATATCGCGTTGCCGTGCTCGCCCTTCTACTCATATGCATATCTGCGCCTTGCTTAGCTTCTTTGGAACTCCTCAAGCCAGCGGAGGAACCCACGGATTTATGGTTTCAGCGCAGTGGTTCATTGGCGGTTCTTGCCTCTTCTTTCGCCGAGTACTGCGCAATAAAGATGCACGCCGTCTTTTCTCCGGATCATCTTTCGAACGAGCCTTTGTTCAATACACAACTAAAGTATCGGCTTCAGGCACGTAAACTGATGGCGTTGGCAGCTCTTTGCGTAGGGTTGGGCACCATAGTTTGGGGGTACGGAGATGTCATTTACCCGGCCCGATAACAGGTCAAGGCTGCAAGGGCGCTCCGCGCCGGGATGTCCATTGCGCAGCCGCCACAACGTGGAGCGTTAGAGGCTACAAAAGGCGAGCTAATGAACATATCTTCACTGGAAGATCGGCTAGCGGAATACGGCCCCGGCGGATACTACCTGCTTGAGACATTTGTGCTTGAGTTGCTGCGCCTCGAAGCAGCTGCGAATAACCAGGAACTTCATATAGAGTCTAGACGAAGCCATGCGCCGGTGGACGCTTACGCGCCAGGTGGCATCGGGAGTATTCGCTCGCCTCTCTCCGTTGAAATAGTCTCGGTACTTTCCCCGAAACGCCTCCGCAGTATCATCAACCTACATAAGAGTCTCAAACAGTCTGAAGATGAGGGGCTATTGATAGTCGCTTTGCGTCAAATGGCCAAAGAGAGTCGGTACGTCGCAAAGATCATTGAAAGCGAGGGAGCCAAACTTCATGTATGGGATCAGGACCGCCTGCAACAGCTGATAGATCGCCATAGAGAAAAAGCCGAGCAGCTATCAGAGAATCTATTTTCTTTTCGTCTGAAGATGGCTGTGAGCGGAGGCTCAGATGATTGGAAACGCAAGAGAGACAGAATCATTTCTGATGTGGCTGAGAAGTTTCGAGACGGAAGATTATCTCTATTTCTCGGCGCAGGCGTATCGAGCAGCGCAGGTTTACCCAATTGGGATACTTTGCTCAATCGCCTGTTCGTTTCGATGCTTACTGAGAATGAGGGAACTGAAAACTCGCATGAGAATGAACGTATAAACAGTATCGTTCGAAGGCTTCGGCAAATTGGTGGCCCATCTGCACTGACACTGGCTCGTTACATTCGCAAGGGTATGTCGTTTGGCTCTGGTACTGAGCGAAACAGATTTATTGAATCGGTTACGGAACAGCTTTACGGACTGCGAGATCGCCGCTTTGCTCTCGACTCGGAACTTATAAAAGAGATCGTAAGCTTGTGCGCTCCAATTCGTAGCGGGGCTAAAGTGCGTGGCGTTGTCACCTATAACTTTGATGACCTTTTAGAACGGGTGCTCAATGCGAGAGAAATTGCTTATAGAAGCATTTTTGAAGAAGAACTTGCAGAGCCGGAAGAGTTACCTGTCTATCATGTTCATGGATTTCTGCCAGAAGAGCGGTTAGGTTACTCGAATCTTGACCGGTCAACGCTTGTCTTTTCCGAAGAAGGCTACCATCAGATTTATCGCGACGCATACCATTGGTCGAACTTGATTCAGCTGACCAGTCTTAAGGAAACGTCGTGTTTAATGATTGGGCTATCGCTTACCGACCCAAATCTTCGTCGCTTACTTGAAATTTCGACTAAGTCTGTTGATAAACCGAGGCATTTTGCCTTTATGAAACGTGTTGGATACGAAGAATTTGCGAAGAAGGATAAAAACACCTTAGTAAAAGCGCCGGCCAGAATGGTTCGAGGTTTCTTGGAGAGGCATCACAATCTCAATGAGGAAGTTCTCCGGGAATTAGGGGTCAGCGTAATCTGGTATGAAGGTTATGACGAAGTTCCATCCGTTCTTAAACGCATACGCAAGAGCATCTAACAGGGTGTGGTTGTTGGGAAGGTTTTCGCTGGAATCATGGTGACAGTCTAATTTTTTTGTCTTTGGCTAGTTGTTCGAAGCCGTTTTCCCTCCTCCACCGCCCAATGCTGGAGCTAGGCACCGTCGGCAATAGCAATGGTACATCAGCCCGTAAGAGTGACGCAGACAGAAGGCATACATCGAATCCGGCGCGCGGTGTGCTTGCGCTCCGGGGAACGGCGCTACCATTTCTTCAGAAACGCGGAGAGCGTTGTGACCACCAGTCGGGCCGAGACGTCAAAAGCGTGCGGTAGCTCAAATAGAATAGGCGTGGGAGGGTACTAGGCGTTTTGGTGAAGCCAGCGTTCCCTTGAGAAGCTAAAGTTAGCTCTTGCGACTTTCAGCGAAAGCTAGAGTTCTCCGCTGTACTTAATAACTCTATGGCATAAGCGCCGTTCATCCTCTGGTTAACTCTTAAGCCAGGCAGCATATGCCTCGACATCAATCCTTGGGACAGTGGCAACATTTTGCAGCTCGGAAATCAATCTAAAAAGGAAGCGGGTTGCTGGCTTTTCAGTATCGATTGAGTATTCACCAGTCCCCAGTTCTCGGTAGAAATCACCACGCGCGGCGATACACCCAAGGTCTAGCGATCCACTGTCTTCCAGTGTTACAGCTCGCTTGAATGCATCGCCAAATGGCGGGCACCAATCCGACTCAAGTGTGAGCATTCCGCCCAGGATATGTTGAGGAGTCTTTGCGGGGTGTCTCCCTCCAGCATGCGGAATTGGCAGGCTTGTTCTCTTTAATCCGCGAACACTCGCGACCTTGTTCTGGGCATATTTGACAAGCGTGGCGTTCATGGATTGTTTAGCTTCAAATACGGCGTAGACGCTTTCTGCAGGAATAACGTTAGAGTTTTGGAATTTATGGATGAAAGGTGAATACTGGCGATCAAAAACTACGATGTCGATTTCATCGCTGAAATTGCCTTCACTGTCTACCACATGAGCTTTCGCGACGTGGTACCGCGTGGGCAGATATTGCTGAAGTAACTCCAGCCATACTTCCTCGCTAGCGTCTCCCTTTGCTCCCGGGTGCCCAATACTTTTTCTGGCGCGGTGTAATCTGTTTTGAATGTCCTCATGGAGGGATTCAAAAAGTACTGCCAGATTCCATTTCGTCATAGATCTCTATTCTTAGATTAGTCTGTTAGCTCGATTTCGCAGCCCAAAACGTGTCCTGACGCCAAGAACGTGTTTGCTGAAATCTCTAGCTCTTTTTCACCGTTTACTCGCAATACTATGAGAACCAAGAAATTGGCATCTGTGGATTCGTCTTTAAGTAAATCCCGCATGGTATGGATATCCATCGTACTTGGGCTCACGGGGGCGTTCGGGTGCGAATGCCACTCGCCAAGATAGTTGAATCGCCGGTGGTCATTTCCGTACTCTTTACTAAACCGCTCCAGGTTTCGGGTTGCTTCCTGCCACCTGCGCTTGAACGAAGTCTTCCCGCCGCGTTTACGCTGGATTGTAAACTCTAGGAGCGTAAACTCATCAGTACCGACATGCTCACCGAACAAAACGCCGCCGATTTCATTGCGCTTGGCACGCTTCAATTCTTCTCTCCAAGCGTCAAGCATTTCCCGACTGATCGATAATTTCATCCAATTTCTGCTTCACAAGGCCCTGAACAAATGAGTCTTGCTCTGGAGACTTGACAATAGAGGCTCCACGAGTGCGCCTAGGGGCATCCACTCTGACAGGCTGAACATGGAAAGCGGAGTCAAATATCCACGCTCGTTGTAGCCCGATTATATAAATCGGGTAATCATATTCAGACGGATCATTTTGCAAGAGAGTGTCAATTGACAGAGCACTTATGTGTGCAGCGATTGCAGACACCGCCGAATCAAGAGCGACAAAAACTGCATCTTCCCCTTCCCCGTCATATCCGCTGCGGGCTGGTACTGGTGGATCCTCATCGACGCCTTCATAGTAATCGTTTAGCGCTTGTCGAATCGCGTACGACGGATGCTCATGCTCTTCTCTAGAGCGAGCCATATAGCCGCCGATACCTCCAGCGTAAACACCGCCCCAAATTACAGTAGCTCCCGTCCGCGAAGTAATGGATGAAGGATTTAAGGTGTCGGAACCCTTTTTCGAGGCTCACATTGGGGTTTCAAATCGCAGCTATACTTTATTCGAATGGAACGTATGGCGCTGAAACATGCTAAAAGCGCATTCTCCAAGCACGCATCTGGTATCTGGACTAGCGCTTTCACTGTTCGTGTACGCAGGACAGGTGTTTGGCTCTGACGATTTTACGGTTTCTCTCCAGCGATCTGGGGGGCTCGCTGAGCCTGGGAAGAAAACAGGTATTTTGGTCAACAGCGAAGGCCAAATCTCTATACGGCAGGGTGGGAATCTGCATCCCAAGATATGCTCTGACGTCTTCCCTCAAACTGAACGGGACAGTATTGCGGAAACTATTGCCAGCCTGCCAGCAGACTATAGACGCATCTCCCGTATTGACTACAAACCCTGCGTAGACGCCGGCATTGTTGAGCTTTACGTGTCTGGGGCTGGATTTACGTTAGTACTAACGTGGAACTGCGTGCCCCCCGGATTGCTTGATCCAGGCGTTGCTTCACTTGCCGAGACACTAGCGGCTGCAGAACCTCGATACTCTGCATGCTCTGTGGCGAGGAAGAACGATGGCCGAGCTAACTTTCAGCCAGCATATGAAGGCCCCCAATAGGGAGTCGCTCGTATTTACCGCGGTTGCCGTTAGCATTGGTCGTTGATTGTCGGATTTAAAGGGTCGGAACCGAATCGGTAAATCGGGTCAGAGTCGATTTTTGTAATCCTCTACTGCGGGTCCATTCGTTAGTCGGTCTCAGGTGTAATAGATGCACACAAATTTCATCCTCGACTTTCGCAAGTATAAGTACCAGCACTGGGTCACGTTGCTCGTCTTCCTTGCAGCGATAGTGCTTATCTACTTATCTATCAAAAGTCTGCTCAACACTGACACGACTAGTGTCTTGGACTTCATGAAAGAAAAGCCAAACATGTTCTATGTCGTTGCATGGGTGTTTGGTCCCCCTTCATGGTTTTTTTTCGAATACTTCGTCCTTTGGCACAATGCGGGTCCTGCAAAGCGAGAGCAGCTAAAGGCTGCTCGCGAGTTAGCGCAACCCTTCTGGGCTGCCGCACTGTATTTCTTGTTTCTGTTGGTACCCTCGTGATGGCATATGAATAGTGGTGAAAATTTTCCCATCTCCTTTTCGCTTCATGCAGCGTTCGATGCTAGTGAACTGCCACTGTAATCCTACTGAAACCGGGAGGCCTGGTTTGTGGAAAAGAAACCCTTAGTGAATTTAGATGAACTCAAATTTTTTGAGATGAGCCAAGGAGAGAAGTACGGGGCAATGCTTGCGCCTATTGGCAGCGAGATTGGTGCAGAAAAGCTAGGGTGCCGCGTTACTGTTCTTCAGCCTGGCAAGCGAGCGTGGCCAAAGCACTCCCACCTGGTTAATGAAGAACTGTTTTTCATTCTTGAGGGCGAGGGTACTGCAGTCATCGGTGATACGGAGTATGCGATCAGAGCTGGTGACATGGTGGCCTGTCTTCCTAGAAAAGAACTGGCGCATCAGATCCTAAACACCTCAGATCGAGAGTTAAAGTATCTGGCCATAAGCACCATGGAGGAGCCGGATGTGTGTCTCTACCCTGACAGTAACAAGTTTGGTGTTTTTGCTGGCGCTGCTCCTGGCGGGGATGGCGCAGCGCGGAGCTTCTCAATCTATGCAAGCCGGGATTCTGAGATGGATTACTGGGAAGGGGAGGACTAGCCACCATTTTGATCTCGCCATTGCCCTGCTTTTTAAGCGACATTTCAAACTAACGCCCCTTCCTTTTCGCAGGTTATGGCTGCGCGAATCACGCTGGAGTAAGGTGACTGTTCTGGCATAACTATAAGAGTCAATCCGATGCTTCAGAATAATATGCAGCCCGGTGCGCGGCCCTACCTCGATCAGCGGCAGCAGGCGCTAGAATCCCTTGAGTTCAAGCATATCTCCCTGCGGCGGCTCAGCCCGATCATCGGTGCCGAGATCAGTAGCGTAGACCTTGAAAACCTGAGTGCCGAGCAGGTCGAGGAAATAGGTCGCGCCCGGCTGGCGTTTCGCGTGCTGTTCTTTCGCGGTCAGGATATCTCTGCGGAGGCCCACCTGCACTTTGCCCGACGCTTTGGTGAGCTTGAGGAGCACCCTTTCATTCCCTCCGCCAGTGGTGAGCCGGAAATCGTGCGCTTCGAGAAGGACAAGCAGGCGCAGGGTGTTGAGAACGTCTGGCATAGCGATGTGAGCTGGCGCGAGGTCCCGTCATTGGGCTCGGTGCTGCGCGCCCATGAAATCCCTGAGGTGGGGGGTGACACGCTCTTCTCCGACATGGTGGCGGCTTATGAGTGCCTGGACGAAGAGACGCGCGAGTTGATTGCAGACAAAACGGCGGTGCACGACTTTACTCAGTCTTTCGGTTTTCTCTTGTCCCCCGAAGAACTGGCGGAGCGGCAGAAAGAGTTTCCCGCTGTCGAGCATCCGGTGGTGCGCACCTGCCCCGAGACCGGTGAGAAGTCCCTCTACGTCAATCGCCCCTTCACCAGCCACATCCTAGGGATGGAACCAGAGCAGAGCACCGCCCTGATCGACAAGCTTTGTCGCCAGGCAGATGTGCCAGAGTTCCAGTGCCGTTTTCGCTGGGAGCCCAACAGCATCGCCTTTTGGGATAACCGCCTGGTGCAACACTACGCGGCCAACGACTACTGGCCCCGTCGGCGCGTGATGGATCGTGTCACGATTATCGGGGAACGACCGCACTAGCGGGCGGCTTGTCGATTAATGCGGTCGATGGCCGCATACTGCGACTTCCATTCCAGGGCCGCACCTCAATGACAGCACGACACTATCTCACTGCACTCGCCGTTGTATTGCTCTTCACCGGCGGCGCAACTACCCGAACGCTGGCTGAACCAGACAAGGTCTCTCTGCTGATTCACGGCGGCTACGTGCTCACGATGGATGGCGCCGCCACGGTCATAGAGGACGGCGTAGTCGTAGTGAACAACGAACGCATTGTGGCGGTCGGCGGGTCTGAGCTGCGTACGCGCCACAGCGCTGAAGACACTATCGATGCCAAGGGCGGCATTGTGATGCCGGGCATGATTAACCTGCACAATCACCTGCCCATGGTGGCCTTTCGAGGGCTGGGGGAAAACGGCGTTCGCAATCGCCTGTACAAATTCTTCTTCCCCCTGGAAAAAGCACTCCTCAGTCGCGACCTGATCCGCATTGGCGCGCGCCAGGCCGCCATCGAATCGGCGGTGGCCGGGGTCACGATGGTCACCGACATGTACTACCACGAAGACGAGGTAGCCATTGCGGTGAAGGACGTCGGGATACGCGGCGTGCTGGGCGAAACCATCATTGGCTTCCCGGTGGTCGATGCCGCGACACCGGAGGAAGGGCTGACCTATGCCGAGCGCTTTATCGAGCAGTTCAAGAACGATCCGCTGATCACGCCGGCGCTTGCGCCGCATGCGCCCTACACGGTTTCCCCCACACTGCTGCGCAAGGTACGCGCGCTAGCGGATCGCCACGATGTGCCGATTCTGATGCATGTCGCTGAACCGCCCGACGAAAAAGCCCGCGTCGTAGCGGCGTTTGCAGACGCCAGCAAAACCGGCTCCGTGGTAGAGCACCTACAGGACTCCGATATCCTGGTAGATCGGCTGGTCGCTGCCCACATGATTCATGTGGATGAGAACGACATCGCCATGCTGAAGCAGGCGGGTGTCGGCATCGGGCACAACCCCATTTCCAATACTAAGGGGGCGCTGGGCCTGTCGCCGGCCTGGGAGATGTACCAGCAGGGTCTCGATATTGGCCTTGGCACCGACGGGCCCATGAGTGGCAATCAACTGGATATGTTCGGCCCCATGCGGCAGGCGGCGCTGGTAGCCCGCACCCGGGGTAATGACTCGATACGTTTCACGCCGTATGAGCTGGTCAACATGGTCACCGTCGGCGGCGCGCGGGCGCTGGATATGGAAGACGAAATAGGCTCTCTGGAGCCCGGCAAGCTCGCTGATATCGTGCTGGTGGGCGCAGACCGCCCCAATATGCAGCCGCTCTATGATCCCTACGCGGCGCTGGTGATGCAGGCGTATCCGGGTGACGTAAAGCTCACCGTCGTCAACGGCGTGATCGTCGCGCGCGATGGTGTTGCTACCCAGGTTGACCGGGAAAAGCACGCGAAGGAATGGGCGCGGATAGTGTCTGAGGTATCGCGCTTTGCCGTCGAGAACCTGTGAGGCAAACCGCCAACGACATCATCGTGGTCGGGGCGGGCTCCGCGGGTTGTGCCCTGGCATATCGGCTGGCCGCCTGCAGCGACCTGCAAGTTCTGTTACTGGAGGCCGGTAGCCCGGCCCGAAACCCCGCCTTCCACATTCCCTTGGGGTTTGCCTTTCTGCTCAAGGAAGGCGCTAACAACTGGAACTACCGGACCCAGCCTGAGCCGGGGCTGAACCATCGCCGAGTGGAGCTACCGCGCGGCAAGGTGCTGGGCGGATGCAGTGCCATCAACGGCATGGTGTACGTTCGTGGCCAGGCCAGAGACTTCGACGAATGGGCAGCACTGGGGAATCACGGATGGAGTTACGACGATGTGTTGCCCTATTTCAAGCGGTCAGAAGACTGCGAGAACGGGCCCAGCGACTTCCACGGCAGCGGCGGACCTCTGTGGGTTGGCGACACAAAGAATGAGTTCCCGCTGTGCGATGCCTTTATCGAAGCGGCGGTGGAGCAGGGCCATCCCCGCAATAAAGATTTCAATGGCGCGCAGCAACACGGCGTTGGGTTCTTTGCCCACAATATCAAGAACGGCCGCCGTCTTAGCAGTGCCAGCGCCTTCCTGAGCGCCGGTAAAGCGCTCACCAATCTGACGGTGGTCAGCTACGCCGAAGCCCACCGGGTCGTGTTTGAAGGCAGTAGGGCGGCGGCGGTTGATTGCTCAGTCAAGGGCAAGCGTGTCACGTTCAGCGCCAGCCGTGACGTTGTTTTGTGCGGCGGCGCCATCAATTCACCCAAGCTGCTGGAAGTGTCGGGTATCGGTCAGGCGCAGTTGTTGGAGCAACACGACATCCCGGTGGTTCGCGATCTACCAGGTGTGGGTGAGAACCTGCAGGACCACTGGAACGCGTACATCAAACGCAGCACCCGTCGCGGCGGCACGTACTACAGCGAAGCCAAACCGCTGGCCATGGCCAAAAACCTGCTGCGCTATCTCCTTCTCAGAGAGGGTTTTCTCGCCAATCCCGCTACCCTGGTGGCGGTGTTCTATGCTGCGATGGATATCCCCAACGCGGACGCCCAGATCCATTTTGCCCCCGCTGCCAGTGAAGTGGATGCGCGGGGCAACATGGCGCCCATCGACGGCATCACTATTTCGAGCTGCGGATTGCGGCCTACCAGCCGTGGTCATACGCATATTGGGTCTGCACAGGTGCAGCAGGCACCGAACATTCAGGTGAACTATCTGCAAACCGAGCACGACCAACAGGTGGCCGTTGCCGCGTTCAAGCGAGCGCGCGAGATTTGCGCCAGCCCCGCCATGGCGGCTTACGGCGGTGAAGAGCTGCTGCCTGGCGCACACCTTACCCGCGATGAAGATATCCTCAATTGCATTCGCGCTACCGGCGAACCGGTCCATCACCTGGCGGGTAGCTGCAAAATGGGTCGTGACCATGAGGCGGTGGTTAACGACAGGCTGCAGGTACACGGTGTTGAAGGTTTGCGTATCGCCGACGCCTCCATCATGCCCACTATCGTATCGGGTAATACGCATGCAGCGTGCGTGATGATCGGCGAGAAGGCAGCAGACATGATCCTTGAGGATCATCCTTAATATAGCGTTGGTCCCGCAGAGAGTGTCAGAGTAACGCTTCTAATTGACTTTCCCTTCCACGCGCTGTTGCTTATAAATGCTAACTTACTGAAGTGTCTCAAATCAGGTGACTGCCGATGCCGAAAATTAATCTTGACGAAAAATTTGGATTATTCGATGAGGTGTGGACGCCAAAGATTCTCGCTGAGTCAAACGGCCAACTCGTCAAGATTGCCAAAGGCAGTGGTGAGTTAGTCTGGCATAGCCATGAGCAGGAGGATGAGCTGTTTATGGTGTTTAAAGGCGAACTCACGATTCAGCTGCGCGATCAGAATGTTGTGCTTGCGCCGGGCGAAATGTACGTGGTGCCCAGGGGCGTAGAGCACTGCCCGCAGGCCAGTCCGGATACTCATTTCATGATGATCGAACCCGCCACTACGCAGCACACCGGCAAAACAGCGTCTGCCGCAACGGTGTCCACTGAAGACCAGCAATGGTTATAGCCACATCCATCCAAGCGAGGATTTCACAGTGCCAACAAAAACCATTAAATCTGCTTATAACCGAGCGAACCCCAAGCCACGCCACCTGACCATTTTTCTGGACGGGACCTGGAACGACGAGAGCGGTCGAGAGAATGACGGTGTTACTACCAGCATTTATCGGTTGTTCAGAGCCTGCAAAGGCACCCTCGATGAATCCGATGTGCCACACAGCATTACCAGTGACTCCCAGGTGGCCTTGTACTTCAGAGGTGTAGGTAACGATGACGATAACGGCATGATTGGCAGCTTCTTCGAGGGGGCCTTTGGCGCCGGTGAGAAGCGCATTCGCGACAACGCCTACTGCCACATCGTTAAGCACTATCGCAAAGGGGATACTCTCAGCATATTCGGGTTCAGCCGCGGCGCTGCCTGTGCACGCTTACTTGCTGCCAGCCTCAAGGAGCGCGGCTTGTTCGAGTCATTGAAGTACCACTACAAAACCGTTGAAAACGACAATAACGGCAGAAGTGAAAGTTGCTACACCAAGTACAGCGATGAGAGTAAAAAGAAGTTCCCCGTCGACGTGTCCTTCCTCGGCATATTCGACACGGTAGGCGCTTTCGGTGTACCCATTGATCTCGGCTTCAGCTTCCAGCGGGTCAACCTGTTCAAAGACATGACGATAGCCGCGAATGTAAAGCGTGTGGTGCACTGCGTGGCGATTGACGAAACCCGTGAGCCCTTCACACCGACCCTATGTAACGAAGCCTCGCACATCGACGAGGTGTGGTTCCCCGGCGTGCACGCAGATATTGGCGGCGGCTACCGGCACCGGGAGCTGTCGGCCTTTCCGTTGGCGTATATGCTCGACCGGCTGAAGGAGTACTTTGCCGAAAAGCCATTGCCCTTTGAACCCAAGGCGATAGAAAAACTGGTTGATGTCGACCCGGCGGGGAACATCAACATGCACTACCACGGTGATGGCATCAAAATGGACCCGCGCAAGATTTATGTGCAGAGGGACGACAAGCCCACGCGCAAAACGCCCAAAATCCATCGCAGCGCGTTTCAGCTAATGGGCAACGACACGGTTTATGTGGCGGAACCCCAGCACAGCTTCTCCAGGGTTCAGAAGGTGCTGTACAGCCCGCGAGGTCTCGGCCGTTTTAAAGAGAGCACGGCTGCTGTCGATTAACGCTGGAGCGGCCTGGCAAATTTTTCCAAGCGCTTGTGCGAGCTGTTCTGCCAGGACCTTTCATACCAGGCCGAGTAATTCCACGATGCCGTGAGAGTGGCCAGCGGTATACCCACCGTCCACAGCAATCGCCTGGCCGGTGAGGTAAGAGGCATCGTCCGAGGCGAGGAAGGCGGCGGTGGCGGCAATTTCTTCTGGCTTGCCCAGCCTACCGAGTTTTACCTCGCGCACTACGTCGGCCTGAAAGTCGGGCATGTTGCCCAAAACGCTTTGCAGCATCGGCGTGTCGATGAAGCCCGGACAGATAGCGTTGCAGCGTATGCCCATACGCCCGTAATCAATCGCTACATTTTTGCTGAGCAATACAACGCCGCCCTTGGAGGCATTGTACGCGCTGCCACCCTCGGTGCCGTTCAGGCCTTCAACGCTGGCGATAGTGATGATGCTGCCACTGCGCTGGGTCATCATGGCGTCCAGCACGGCCTTGATAGAGAGAAAGGTGCCTTTCAGGTTAACGTCGATGACCTGGTCCCAGACCGCTTCGTCCAGCATGTTGATGGGTCCGCCACTGCCCACACCGGCGGCGGTTAGCAGTACGTCCACGCGACCAAAGGTATCCAGTGTGCTAGCCACGCAAGCAGTCTGCGCGGAAGCGTCGGTAACGTCTACTACGTGAAAACGGCTGTTTGGGGCGTGTTCCAGCACCTCCGCCCAGGCCTCGCTTTCGTTGAGGTCCATGCCCACCACGGTGGCGCCCTCGCTGGCGAAGCGCAACGCTGCCGCCAGGCCAATCCCGGACGCCGCGCCGGTAACAACGGCGATTTTGTTTTCAAGACGTTGCATAGAGTGCCCTCACAAAAAGTGGTAGTCGGCGGGGTCAGCTTGTTGGGTCCAGCGCCACATGTCGATAATTTTCCAAGGCCATAGCAATGTCACTTTGCCGTCGGCATTCTGGTAGTAGCTCTTGACCGACGGGTGCTCCCAGATGAGCTGCGCATGCAAGTCGCGGAATCGCTTTTTATAGTCAGCAAAGGTCTCGTCGCCGCATACCAGTGCCTGATGCTCAGACTGCAGCAACAGCTTGATACAGGCCATGATGTAGCGCATCTGGCACTCGCCGTTGAACACCAGGCTGCCACCAAAGGCCAGGTTAGTACCGGGGCCAAACATGCAATAGAAGTTCGGAAAGCCGGCGACGGTAACGCCCAGATAGGCGGCCGGGTCATCACCCCAGACATCTGTCAGTGCCTGTCCGCCCACACCGTGCACCGGCATTGGCATCAAGCGGTCCACCTTAAAACCGGTGGCATAAATGATGATGTCAGCGTCGATGACTGTGCCATCTTCGGCGATCACGCCCGTGGGGGTGACTTCCTTTATGCCCTGCTTTTGCAGGTTCACATGGGGTTGTTTCAACGCGGCCAGCCAGCTCCCGTTGTCCTGCAGTGTACGTCTGCCCATGGGCGGATAGTCTGGCAGCACTTTCTCCAGCAGCGCTTCATCGTCGCCCACCTGGCCGCGGATGTAATCTGAGAACATGGTGTAAATGAAGTCGTTTAACTCGTTAATCGAGCGGTCCTGGTGCGGCCAGTCCGGGTCGACCTTCACGCTGTCGTAAGCACCGTCACAGGCTGGCCACAACAGCAGAAAGCGGAACCATTCCCTATAGAACGGTAGGTGCTGCAGGCACCACTTCATGCCTTCTGGTACTTCTTCGTGGTAGATCGGGTTTTCGAACATCCAGGGCGCGACCCGCTGAAATACCGTCAGCTCACTGACCTTGTCTGCAATGGTGGGCACAATCTGGAAGGCGCTGGCACCGGCCCCCACCACAATCACGCGCTTGCCGCTTACGTCGATGCTGTCATCCCATTGCGCCGAGTGGCAGGCCTGGCCCTGGAAACGGTCCAGCCCGGGCACGTCGGGGAGTTTGGGTACGTTGAGCTGGCCCACAGCGCTGATCACCGAGTTGGCCTCCAGCGTTTCTTCGCCGCCATCGGCGGCGCGAATGCGGACGCTCCACAGGCGGGACGCTTCGTCGTAGCCGGCGCTTACGACTTCGGTTTCCAAACGGAAGTGCTGCGCCAGGCCACGGCGATCTACCACGTCTTCAAAGTACTTCTGCAGTTCCGGCTGGCGGGCGAAGTACTGGGTCCAGTGATGGGCGGGCTCGAAGGAGTAACAGTACAGGTGGTTGCTCACATCGACGCGGGCGCCGGGATATTGGTTTTCAAACCAGGTGCCGCCTACGGAACGGTTCTTCTCAATCACCACAAAGGGCAGGCCCGCTTCCTGCAGCCGCACCGCTGCCAGTACACCAGACATCCCGCCGCCGATGACCACAACCTTGTGGGCATCTCGGCGCTGCGCAGCCACATCATCGCCGAAGTCCGCGGAGCGATGGTCCCGGCCATCGAGTTCCATCTCCTCGAACATCATGGGTACATATTCTTCGGGCACGTCCTGCGCCACGATGAAATTCATCATCCTGTGCAGCGTTGCGGCATCGGGCGCGGGTGGCAGTTGGCTGCCGCCGTCACTGAAGGCGCGAATGACCTCCAGTGCTTTCAGCCGCACCGCGGCCTTGTCTTCTTCGGACATATAGCCCTGGTATTCATTGATGTAGCAGCCGGCGGGGCGCAACGGGCCGTCCAGCAGGGTGGCGTCACCACTCATGTGGATCATGCTCATTAGCAGGGTGGGGATGCTGGCATCCTCCAGTGCGTTTGCGACGTCTTCATCGCTGCCGGGAATGGGTGCGTGCTGAGACATGTTCATAGATGCTCTACTGGCTGATAGAGGGTGAAATAGGAGGCGAAAAGGTGGGGTTGCGGCCTTCGCGGATGTCCTCAAGCCGTACACAGGCAGACTGCCACCACTCTTCGTTGGACAGCAAATAGAATCTGCCGGTCTTAATGCCCTCCAGTACTCGCCGGGCCATCACTTCCGGGCCGATGCCTTTTGCTGTGGTGTCTGCCAGGGCATCCATTACCAAGGTCCGGGCATCGTGCTCTACCACTTGCTCTTTGCCGTTGTATTGCGCCGGACGGTTGCGCTCTGCCTGGGCAATGCCGGTGTTAATGGCCTCCGGGCATAGCACCGATACGCCCACCTGGGGCGCGTGAAAACTCAGCTCGTGAAACAGAGACTCACTCACCGCTAGCACCGCGTGCTTGGTCAGGTGGTAAATCCCGGAGTAGGGCATGGCGGTCAGTGCCGCCATGGACGCCGTGTTGACGATATGACAGGGGCAATCCTGCTCGATCATCATAGGCACAAAGGTACGGATGCCGTTCATCACGCCAGTGACGTTCACGTCCACCAGCCATTGATAGTCTGCCGGGCTCTCTTCCCAGAGCAACCCGCCGGTGAACACGCCGGCATTGTTGCAGGCGATATGCACGCCGCCAAAGGCCGACTGGGCGGCGGCTGCCAAGGTGTTTACCTGAGCCGGGTCGGCGACGTCCGTGACCTGTCCTATGCAGGCAGCGCCGCGCGCGGTCAGGCTCGCCACGGCGGCAGTCAGGCGGGCCTCTTCAATATCGGCGAGCACAATTTGCATGCCCTGCTCAGCAAACAGCTCAGCCATGGCAAGCCCGATACCGCTGGCGCCCCCGGTAATGACCGCGGTCTTACCCTCAAAATCCTGCATATGTTCCCCCGCTGCGGCATACTGATTGAGTGCCAGACTAAATCTAGCACAACTGTATGCACTGCTATTCTTCAGGGGGGCGAGATGGCGAAGCAGCTCATCGCGGTGTTTTTGAGTCTCAGTCTGGTGTCTGTCGCATGGGCGTCAGAACATACGGGGCAAGACGCTATGCCAAGAGAAAAGGTTACGGGTATCGGTGGGCTGTTCTTTCGGGCGGAGGACCCGGCTGCCTTGGCCCAGTGGTATCAAGAGCAGTTGGGAGTCTCGCTGGCACCACAGGATTACACCATACAGCCCTGGACGCAGGCAGCAGGGCCCACAGTATTTGCGCCGTTTTATGCCAACTCGACGTACTTCGGCAATCCGGACAAGCAGTGGATGATCAATTTTCGGGTGACTGATCTCGACGCCATGGTTGCGCAGTTACGCGCAGCGGGAAATGCGGTCGAGGTTGATCCCGAGCTTTATCCGAATGGTCGCTTTGCGCGGCTGACCGACCCGGAGGGAAATCCCATTCAGCTCTGGGAGCCGAAGTCTCCATAGCGATACGCCCGCTTACGCCAGTCTAAGAATTCGTCTGTCGCGTGTTTTTGCGCAGTCTGTGACCGCTAGCCCGACGCGTCACTTGCACGGTTCTCATCTGCCTGCCAAGGTGCGGCAACTGTAAGCCGTTAAAACAACAATAAGCCGTTCGCATGACCGTCGATTCCGCGTCCGAAAATTTCGCTATTGCCATTATTGGCGCAGGTCCTGCCGGCCTGGCGGCAGGGCGTGAGTTACTGCAGCAGGGCTTCACGGATTTTGTGATCTTTGATGCGCTGGATGCCCCGGGCGGCACCTGGCGGCTGCACAGCTATCCGGGTCTGGCCTGCGATGTCTGGGCACATTCCTACTCCTTTAGCTATGCACCCAATCCGGACTGGAGCGAGAGCTTTGTCAGCCAGGCAGAGATTCAGGCCTATCTGGCCCAGTGCTGCACCGAGTTTGGCCTCGATCCCCACCTGCAGTTAAACACCCGCATCGTCAGCGCAGTGGCGGAACCGGAAGGGCATTGGATACTCACCACTGACGCGGGACAAAAGCAGCGCTTTAACGCCGTCATCAATGCCATGGGTAACCAACACACGCCGCTGTTTCCGGACGTGCCCGGTCGGGAATCCTTCGCTGGAGAGAGCTGGCATGCCACGCGCTGGAATCACGAGGTAGATCTTGCTGGCAAGCGGGTGGTGGTCGTGGGGTCTGCAGCGAGTGCGGTGCAAATCGTGCCGGAAATCGCTAAACAAGCTGGCCAACTCACGGTACTGCAACGCAGTGCTAACTGGATAATGCCCCGCGGCAAGAAGCCTTATTCTGCAGGCCGCCGAGCGCTATTTCGTCGCTTTCCCGCCCTGATCGGACTGCTGCGCTGGTGGCAGCGGCTCCTGATGGGACAGGTGGAGTACGCCGTCACTCTGGGTCACGCGCGAATGGGGCAATTCGAGGACCGGGTAAAGCGCTTTATCGATGACGCGATTGAAGACCCGGCGCTGCGCGAGGCACTCACGCCGGATACGCCCTACGGCTGTAAACGCGGACTGGTATCCGATGACTTTTATCCGGCCCTGGGGCGCGACAATGTGGAGTTAGTATCAGACTCGCTGGCGTCGGTGACACCGGAGGGCATTGTGACGGGCGCGGGGCGTCACATCGACGCAGACGTGATCATCTACTGCACCGGCTATCGCATTCTCGACTACGATCGCATTGAAGTACGCGGCCCCGAGGGCACCAGCCTGGCGAACGTCATGGGAGACGCACCACGGGCCCATAAAGGTATCGCGGTGCCGGGCTTCCCCAATTACTTCTTTGCAGTAGGTCCAAATGGTCTGGTGCTGAATGTCTCCTATTTCATTACTGCAGAGCAGAACGTGAGTACCATTGTGCGGCTCTTAAAAACCGCATTAGACGAAGGCTGGCACAGTCTGGACGCCAATCGTGAGGCGTTTACCGACTACAACCAGTGGCTGGACAGCCGCTTTGAGCGCTTTTCCTGGGGCTCCAGGGATTGCAACAGCTATTACCGCAACGCCTCTGGTCACGCGCCGTTTCTGTTCCCGGGCAACTTTAAGGAGTATCAGGAAGCGCACGAGGCCTGCGGGTTGCACGAGTTCCAGCTAAGCTGATGACAGCGAGCGTCAATAGCGGCTCGGCAACGATTGTGCGCTTGAGCGAGGTGACCGACGCAAGCCTGGGCGGCAAAGCCCTGGGTTTGGCCAAACTGACCGCGATGGGCCTGACAGTGCCGCCGGCTTTTGTGATTCGGGATGCCAGCCTGGGACAGTACCCGGAGACATTGGACAAGGCTCGAGTGGAGCTGGACTGTGAACACGTCGCGGTGCGTTCCTCGGCTCAGGGGGAAGACGGTGTCGATGCCTCCTTCGCCGGCCAGTACGAAACTGTGCTTAACGTCGGCGCGGGCGACGCGCTTCGGCACGCGATCGATCAGTGCGTGGCGTCTGTTCACGGTGAGCGCGCTCAGCATTATCTGGAGACACAAACCGGCGCGGCAGATGTCAGCATGAATCTGGTGGTGCAGCGTATGGTAGACGCCCGCGCCGCAGGCGTCGTTTTTACCGCCGACCCCGCCAGCGCGCGTCGCGACCTGTTGGTGATTGATGCGGTGGAAGGTCTGGGTGAGGCTCTGGTCAGCGGTGAGGCGACGCCCGACCATTATGCTGTCAACAGGGCGGGGGATATTGTCCGCCGCGAGTTGGTGGCGAAAGACCCCATTCTCTCCGATACGGAAATCGACCAGATTGCCGGGCAGGCGCGCCAGGCTGCTCGACATGAAGGACAGCCGCTGGACCTGGAGTGGGCGATCGACCAGAACGGAGAGCTGTTCTGGTTGCAGGCGCGACCCATTACCACTTTGCCTGCCGACCTCAATGAGTTTGATAGCACGCTGCCGCGTCCCGATGATGTGCTCACGATCAGCAACGTCAGCGAGATGATGCCCGGCGCGGTGTGCCCGCTAACCCTGACATTCACGGGTTGGGGTATCGACTACGGCTTGCAGCACATGCAGGTGTCGGTAGGGGCACGGCGACACATTCAAGCGGAGTGGCAGGTTACGGCGGCGGCCTACGGCCATCTGCTGCTTAATATGACCGGCAATCTGTACATGTCGGCGGGAGTGTTGGGGTCTACTGCAGAACAGTCCGCTCAGACCCTGTGCGGTCGGATAGTTCCTGAATTGAAGGAACTGCCCCCGCAGCCCCTGTGGCAACGCATCTACAACACCGGGAAGTTACTGCGCTATTGCCTGCGGGCCCCAGCGGTGGTCGATATCTTTGGGGAGGATCTCGCGCGCTTTTCCATAGAGAAGCGCGAGAGCAGTGCCGATATGTGGCGTGAGATCAGTGGCAAGGCCCACTTCTTCGAGCGCTGTATGGCGGTGCACATTCAGTCGTCGGCGCTGTCGGGTTTTTTAAGCGCCATCGTTGAAAACATGGTGTCAGGCCGCGCCAATGACAGCACCCTGGAAGAGCAGGCCGAAGCCGTGCGACTGCTGGCGGGGGCAACAGACGTTGAAAGCGCGGTCATGCTGGAACAGTTAGACAATTTGCTGGATGCAGTCGCGGCCCACCCGGAGGCGAAGGCGTTTCAGTCGGCTTCGATGCAGCACGCCATAGAATGGCTGCACGATACCGCAGAACTGGGTGCAGCATTTGACGACTTCCTTGCGCAGCACGGTCACCGCGGGTACCGCGAACTGTGTATGCGCGACCCGGCCTGGCGGGATGATCTGACGCCGCTGATTCAAAGCATGCAGGCCGCGGTGCAGGGTCGCCTGCAAGCGGGCGCACAGCAACATGCAGAAGCGGAGTCTATCGACTGGGAGGCCTTGTCTCGCGGCCTGCGCTGGATTCTGCCCAAGGCGCACAACGCCATTCGCCGACGTGAACACACCAAGTCCCAACTGGTGGAGGTGGCGTACTATTTTAAAGACGCGTTTCGGCATTTGGGCCACCTGTTACACCAAGAGGGTGCCCTGCCGGATGGTGATCTGTTGTGCTTCTTTGGCTACGACGAGATTGGGGGTTTTGTGGCTGCACCCACGCCAGCCGCGGTTGCGCTGGCAGTGTCCCGGCGTGAGGCGTTGGCTTTTCAGCAGCAGTTTGAGTTTCCGGAAATCTCCGTCGGCTTGCCGGAACCGCTGGAAGTGCAGGCGGCACAGTTGGAGGACGGCAAGCTATGGGGCCGCCCGGCGTCTCGCGGCGTGGTAGAGGGGCGGGTACGCGTGGCGCACACCTTGGCGGAAGCTGCAGAGCTCAGCGCCGGCGAGATTCTGGTGACACCCATCACCGATATTGGCTGGACGCCATACTTCAGCCTGATCGGCGGCCTGATTACCGACCTGGGCAGCTCAGTATCCCACGGCGCAGTGATCGCCAGGGAGTACGGTTTACCCTGCGTGGTAAATACCCGGCAGGGCACCCGCGCCTTGAAGACCGGCGATCGGGTTCGCCTCGACGGTGATCGCGGCTGTGTGAGCTGGTTGGAACCGGATACCGCCACATGAGTGACGCTGCCTACAAGGCCGTCTTATTTGATTTTGGCGGGGTGTTCACCGACTCGCCCTTCCATGCCTTTACCGCTTACGCCGAGAACATCGGCAGCACGGAAGCCCAGGTGCACGACATCGTATTTGGGGGTTATGGCGAGGATGGCGACCACCCCTGGCATCGGGTTGAGCGGGGTGAAATAACGCTGGAAGCCGCCCGCGACGCGATCATGGATCTGGGCAAAGCACAGGGGCTTAGGGTCGATATCTGGGATGTGTTTATGGCCATGTCTGAAAATGGCGGCGGCCTGCGTGAATCGCTGGTGGATTATGTTGCTAGCTTGCGACCGGCGGGGCTTATTACCGGCATCATCACCAATAACGTGGTGGAGTTTCGCGAGCACTGGCGCGGCATGCTGCCTGTCGACAGCCTGTTCGATTTTGTCGTGGATAGCAGCGAAGTGGGTATGCGCAAACCGAATCCTGCGATTTTTAAGCATGCGCTCTCATTGGCTGGCGTGGCTGCCGCCGACGCCCTGTTTCTGGATGACTACGCCGATAATGTCACCGCAGCGGAGGCGCTGGGCATTCGCAGCATTCTCGTGGATGGCGGCGGTGACAAAACGGTTGCTGATTTGCAGGCCGCGCTCTTCGAGACTTAAGCGGCGTTGAGCCTAAAACGCTCGGAATCTTTTGGTAACGTGACGCTGGCGCATCGCCAGATTGGCGCGGCGTTGCTCTGGACTGATGCTGGGCGTATCTGCGGGTAGCCTGGAAAGCACATCGGCAAAGGGCAATTTGTAACCGCTGATGACGGGCCAGTCGGCCTCATCTGGCGTGTCGGTGTAGGTCCATCGGGCGGTGAGAAAGCCTTCGGCGTGGCCGCTGGTGTCCAGCCAGTTG
>JBCDKJ010000041.1:0-31406 GCA_038746745.1 Pseudomonadota bacterium | reverse complement strand
GTCAACTGTGGATGTCTGACAAAGCGCCCGATGCGTGTGGGGTGGTTGGCGGCAGCCATCAGCACAAAACCCAGTACTGTGAGGCCCACAGCCACCGGCCGCAGTATTACCGGTGCGGCGTAGATCATGCTGGGGGTGGCGCCGCGCCAGCCCCAGATCATCATGCCGACGGCGGCCAGCATCAACACACTGAATCCCGTTTTATAGGCTGCCTCACCCAGGGCATCGATCAGGGATTGCCGTGGACCCGACATACCCGCGGGAATCGCGTGTAGCTCACACCAGAGCAGAACACCGACTGTCAGTAGTGTCATGGGGTGGCCTCGCGTTGTCGTCTACTTATTCAGGTACTGGGCAGAGCTGTCTCATCCATTGCCGGCGGGGCAGCCGACGCCTGTCGTGCAACCTCATCATTGCTAATGCCGAAGAACACTGCGTAAAGCGTCGGCACCACAATCAGTGTCAGCACTGTGGCAAAACCCAGGCCGCCCATCATCGTCACCGACATATTTACAAAGAACACGTCGGACAGCAGCGGTATCAGGCCCAAAATGGTGGTAGCCGCTGCCAGTACCACTGGACGCATGCGGCTGACTGAAGCATCCAGTAGCGCATCCAGTCTGGGCAGACCCTCGGCAATCTTCTGGTCGATCTCCTCGATCAGAACAATGGCGTTCTTGATCATCAAGCCCATCAGCGACAGAGCGCCTAGCAGCGACATAAAGTCAAAGGCGCCGTCGAAAGTCAGCAATCCGATAGTGATGCCGATGGCGGCAAGTGGCACGGTGAGCCAGATTATGGTGGGCTCTCGCAGCTTGCCAAACAGAAATATGCTGGTGATGATCATCAACAGGAAGCCCACTGGCAGCGCGCCCGCCAGTCCGCCCTGGGCATTGGTCTGATCCTCGTATTCGCCGCCCCATTCCAACTCGTAGCCAGCAGGCAGTTCAATGGCTTCTATCAGGGGGCGGGTTCTGTCAAACAGTGGTCCTGCCAGTTCTCCTGTGGGATTCGCCGAGGCGATAATGGTGAGGGCGCGATCTCTGCTTCTCACGACCGCATTTTCCCAGGTGGTGCGGTAGCTCGAGATTAACTGTCCTGCCGGTACTGCCTGGCCCAGGACGGGGCTCCAGACCTGGGCGTCACGAAGGCTGTCTACACTGCCACGCTCGCTGTCTGGAGCTCGCATTAAGATCGGCAGCAGGTGGATGCCGTCGCGGTAGGTGCCCACTGGGCGTCCTTCGAAGGCATATCGCATGGCGCTGCCTAGATCCTCGCGCGAAACTCCAAGCTGTCGTCCAACTTGTTCATTAAATACTGGCGTTACCACCTTAACGGGGCTGCGCCAGTCGTCACGGACGTCCTTAGACTCAGGGTCGGCTCGGAAAATAGCTTTGGTTTTCTCTGACAACTGCCGCAGTACTACTGGATCAGAGCCAGAAAACCGCGCCTCGATTTTGGCGTCTCGCCCGGGCCCTATGCGGAGAGCCTTGATGATGGGGTCCAGCCAGGGCATCTCGATTCGCATGTAATCGGACACCGACTTTCGTATCGCAGCTATTTGTTCCCGAGTCTCGGTCTTTACAATAATTTGTGCGTAGGCCGGTGACGATTCCTTGCTGTCATATACCAAGGTAAAGCGCTGATGCGGCCCGCCGATGACCGTGGAGGTCGCCACCACCCCAGGTTGCTCCCGGAGAAAGTTGCTGACCCGCAGCGCGTCGTCACGAGTGGCACGAATGTCAGTCCCCTCGGGTGTGTAGAGGTCAACGAAAAACATCGGCGTATTGGAGTCTGGGAAAAAGCCCGACTTGGTATAGCCGAAGCCAATCAGCGCCGCGACCCAAAGGGCGACAATGCCCCCAAGCGTCACCCAGCGCACGCGTATGGCGCCGGCCAATAGGTTGCGGAAGGTCACGAACAGCTTACCGCTGTAGGCGTCGGCGGCGTTGTCATCGCCGCTGCCTGTCTTTAGAAGGAGTTTGCACAGTGCTGGTGTAGTGCTGACGGCGGTCAGCCAGCTCAGTGATAGGGAAATCAAAATCACATAGAACAGAGAGCCAGCGAATTCACCGGTGGAGTCGGGCGACAACCCGATGGAGGAGAACGCCAGGATGCCTATGGCGGTGCCGCCCAGTAGTGCCCAAATGGTTTTGCCGACGGTCTCGCTGGCCGCCTCAGCGGCATCCATGCCACTGTTCATCCTTATCAGCATGCCCTCGGCAATCACAATGGCGTTATCGACCAGCATGCCCAGCGCGATCACCAGAGCGCCCAACGATATGCGCTGCAGTTCGATCCCGTAAATGTCCATGACGAACAAGGTGCCCGCAACTGTGATTAAAAGGACCGCGCCAATAATGATGCCAACCCGCATGCCCATAAAAAGTAGCAACACTACGATCACGATGGCCACCGCCTGACCTACACTGACGATGAAGCCACCCACAGAGTTTTCCACCTCGGCGGGTTGGTTGTAAGTCACCTGCGACTCCATACCTACCGGGATAATGTTCAGTAGCTCCTGTGCGCGACGGGTAATGCGCTTGCCGACATCCACCACGTTTTCGCCGCCCTGCATAGAAATACCCATGCTTAAGCCCGGTTTCCCGTCGGCGTAATACATTTTGGTAGGCACTTCTTCGTAGGCGCGGGTAATCGTGGCGATGTCTTTCAAGCGGATCAGGGTTCGGTCAGAGGAGGCGATCATCAGCTCACCGATTTCCTGCACCGACTGGAATACGCCGGTGGGGCTGATGCGCAGGTAGTCATCGCCAACGCGAACATGGCCCGCATCTACCACCACGTTCTGCGATTCCAGCACAGAGGTAATCTGGTTCACGCTGATGCCGAGATCTGCGATGCGCGAGCGTGAAATGTCCACGTAGACCACTTCCTGCTGGACGCCGTCGATGACAACTTTACGTACCCCGGGCACCAGCACCAGCTCGCGCTTCAGCGCGTCAGCCGTATCAAACAAATCTCGCCAGCTATAGCCATCGCCGGTCAGCGTGAAGTAGATACCGTAAACGTCGCCGAAATCGTCCAGCACGATGGGATCTTTAGCGCCTGGAGGTAAGTAGGGCTTGGCGTCAGTTATCTTGCGACGCAACTCGTCAAAGATGTTAGGGAAGTCTTCCGCGCGGTATTTGTCCTTAAAATCCACAGAGATGTCAGAGAGACCGGGTCTCGATACGGACATCTTTATCCACTTTACCTGCTCAAGCTTTTGAATTGCATCCTCAATCACATACGTGACTTCATTGCGGACTTCGTCTGCCGTTGCGCCTGGATACTGGGTAACGATCTTTGCTGTTTTGATGGTAAATGCTGGGTCCTCCAGCTTGCCCATGCGTTCAAAAGCTACGATGCCACCCCCGATCATAATGACGACAAGCAGCCATGAAGTGACAGGATTTCGAACTGAATATTCGCCGATATTCATTAAGCCTCGTCCTCACGAGGCACAGCCTGCTCACCGACAGCCATTCTGGTAACTTTCATACCCTCTGAAAGATAGGCGGCGCCCACGCTAACAATTTCCTCTCCCCCGCTTAGTCCGTCTAATACTTCGACTCGGTCACCGCTCATGCGCCCGATCTTAATAGCGTGACTGTGTACAGTCATGCTGTCGGCATCAAGCCTCCAAACTCTCGCATCTAAGCTCTCATCAGCCTGTATCGCGCTTACGGGCACCCATTTTGAGTACTCCAGGGTGATTAACTTCGAAAAATCCACAATGACGTTGGCCGTCATGCCGGGTAACACTCTGAAATCCTCTGGTTGTGGCATCGTGAAGGTCACAGCGAAGGTTTGGGTCTGTGGATCAGCCTTCGTCGCTACCTCTTTAATTCTCAGAGAAAAGCTCTTGTCGTCGCGTCCCTCAAAGCTGGCCAGTGCGACCAGATTATCCTGCCGACGCTCCAGGCTTTGAGTATTTTGGTCCGCTTGAAAATCATCATCTCTGGGGCGGATGCTGCGAACAAAGACTTCAGGCAGGTCTATAGTGACATCCATCTGGGTCATGTTGGCGAAGCGGAAAATGGTCTGCTTGCCGATGACTTCTTCAAAGACTTCTACTTCGCGACGCGCGATTGTTCCAGGAAAGGGCGCGCGCAATTCAGTGTATTCAAGATCTTGTTTAGCGGCGGTGAGGGCAGCGGCAGCGGTACGAAAATCTGCTTCCATGCGGTCATAATCGAGCTTTGAGATGTTGCCGTCCTTAATTAGCTCTTTAGCTCGCTCGAAGTTGCGTTGAGCATTGTCGTATGTGGCCTGTCGATCTTCCAGAATAATCTTGTAATCAGTCGGATCCAACTTCGCGAGCAGTTGACCCTTCATGACGTTTTCACCCTCACGCACCAGTATTTCCTGGAGTAGCCCCGATACGCGGAAGGATAGATCGGCGCGCTGTGTTGCATTGACGGTACCCGGGAAGTTTCGAATAGTCTGATCGCCAGGCCCGTCAACGGTGTAGATTTTCACAGGACGGCTGGTGATCTCCGGCGGCGGTGCCTCCTTGGCACAACCTGAGAGCAGTCCCGTGGCTAGGATAAAAGTCGGGATAAAAATGGTGGACAGAGTGCGGTACATGGCTGCGTGCTCGTCAACAAAAAGAGCACTAAGGGTACCATCGGGTTTATGTATGTTGCAGGTCTGCGTGAACCTGCAGACTGGGCTTTAGCTGAACGTTAACCGGTCTCGCCTGCAGCAGAGAGGGTGATCCGACGTATCTCAGAAGCTGCGTTTCAGGCCGCAGGTTTTCCCGCGCTATCCCCGTCGGGCTCAATCCGCTGCAATGGCTCTATCGTCAGCACCACGCGACGGTTGCGGGCGCGACCCTGCTCCGAATTGTTGTTTGCCACGGGATCTGATTCTCCGTAGCCCACAATAAACAGGCGGGCTGGTGCAACTCCCGCTTTAACAAGCAGATCAGCGATGGCGCTTGCGCGTCGTACTGACAGCGTCTCGTTAAAGGCTGCTTCACCGACATCGTCGGTATGGCCCGCCACGATGACGCGGGTGCGGTCGTATTCGGCAAGCACTGCACAAATATGTTGCAGGCGCTCCTTTGCCGTCTCGGATAGTCGCGCGCCACCCGAGGCAAACAAATCGCCGCCCTCCAGCGCCAGCGTCAGGGTGTCGCCGTTGCGCGCGACTTTGAGGCCGTCCTTCTGTAGCACCTGTATTAGCCGTGCATCGAGGGTGTCGACGTAGTAGCCGACCTCGTTGGGGTGGAGCACGGCGATGTCACTAGCGGCGAGCGTTGCGATGTGCCGCTTCGCCTCTGCTTTGGCGGTGGCGGCGAGGCTGACAGCATAGGGTGGCGGCGCTGGCGTGCTCTTGATAGTGCGGGTCGTGGTGCTCACTGTAGCCGGCGCGATGTTTCCCTCTTCTCGTGTCCAGGTTGGCTGAGCCGTTGCCACCGTGGGTGGTTGCCGTTCTTCGCCGGCACAGCCCGCCAATACAACACTGCTGGTAAGCGCAAGGGCAAACAGCTGCAGAGACCTTATCAGCGTGTCTGCAAAAGGGTTCCGTTCAAGCTGTGAGGGAAGTGCTGTCAATTCAGGCTGAGTTTGTTATTGATGGGTCGAGGCGTGGCAGAAAATCAGGCGACGGCGTTTTCTCTACCGTGGTTTGCCAGTGTCGCCTGAAGATACTCTCGAAAAGCGTCGGCGGGTAGGGGTTTACTGTAGAAGAAACCTTGTCCATAGGCGACGCCATGGGCGGTCAACCAGGCGGCCTGCTCCGGGGACTCGATGCCCTCGGCGACAGCGTTCAGGCGCAGGGATCTGGCCATATCGATAACGTGTCCTACCACGTGATGAGTCACTGCCTCGGTGCCAATAGCGTCGACAAAACTCTTGTCGATCTTGAGCGTGTCCAACTCAAAAGTTTCCAGGTAAGCCAGACTGGAATAGCCGGTGCCAAAGTCGTCTATGGCAATTTCATGGCCGCGCTCGCGCAGATCGCGAATTTGACGACGCGACTGATCGTTGTTGACCATGGCGCGCTCGGTGATCTCCAGCTTGATGCACTGCGGTGGCACGGCTGCATTGGCAAGCTGCGCCCGCAACCGCTGCCGGAAGCTGATATCCGTGAGATCTTCTGGCGCGAGATTGATGTTAATGCGAAGCAGCGGATGTTCGCGCAGCACATCGCCCAGGTCGCGGAGCGTTGCGGTCAGCACTGCCATGGTGACATCCGGGACCAACCCATGCTGCTCTGCCAGCGGAATAAAAACATCGGGTCTGACCATGTCACCATCCTGCCGCGTCCAGCGCGCCAGCGCTTCGGCGCCAATACAGCGGCCACTGCTTAATTCGATAATAGGCTGATAATGCGGCGTGATGTGTCCGCGTGCCAGCGCGTGGCGCAGCTCAGTTGCCAAACTCATGCGATGCCGCGAGTAGCGCATAACCAGGTAAATCCAGGCGCCGGATAGCACCAGCCCCAGAGCGACAGCAGTCACTAGTAGTGGAAGGTATCGGCCCCAGAATTTATCAATGGTTTCCACCGCGACGATGTCGATAGGAAACACCGTACCCAGGCTGAACCGCGACAGTACCCGGCTATTGGCACTGTCGAGCGTTAGCCCGATGGGTAGTGTGCTTGGCGCAGGTATGATGCCGCGTGGTCCCGTGCTTGCCATTGGCAGGTCCTCCACCCACAGGCCTGCAGCGGGGTCTCCTTCAGTGTTGGTGGGTAAAAGCATACGCGGATCGATGGCGACATCGTGATCGCCGAAGCGCATCAGAAATAACTGTAGGCCGCCCATCTCTGTGTCGGCGCTGGGCCACCAGGCGATGACGCCGGAATCGTAAATGCGATCCGCGCGCGGTGGCTTCAGCGCGCTGCCCTGCACAAAGCCCACCCCGCAGACCCGGTCGGTTGCCCGCCAGTAACCGATGGCACGAATAAACGGTCGGGAGACTGCGGCATCCTGCATGGCGTTGATATGCTCTGCACTGCAGCGCTTCCTATCGCTGCGATTGAAACCGTCCAGTAGGTCTCTGGCGTCGACGATCATCGCTTCCGCGCGCTGACCCAGACCCTGGGCAATGGCCCCGACGCGGGCCTCTTCGGTACTGACTGACTCCTGCCACAACAGCCAGGTGATTTGGCCAAACAGGCCCGCCGCACCCAGAAGCGCAGTCGCGGTGAAGACCATGAAAATTCGGTCTCTGCGAATATCACGTCGCGTATTCATGCCTCTGGTTGTACACAACTGCGCGTGAATCGCCTATAGAAAAAATGACATTTCACCAAAAAGCGTGGCTACAGCGCGGCCGCACTGCGCCGTATAATTGAAGGCTTCACACAGTTTCTGACGAATGTTATGAACGCGCCGACGGTAGAACAGAGCACCGACGACCTTCGCATTACCGGTATTAAAGAGCTCATTGCGCCTGAGGCGTTGATTGCTCAAATACCGGTGAGTGACGCCGCCGCGGCAACAGTAAGCGCAGGTCGCCGTGGCATTCACAATATTCTTGCTGGTAGTGATGATCGCGTCCTGGTCGTCGTCGGTCCCTGTTCCATTCACGATCCGGAGGCGGCGAAGGAGTATGGGCGCCGACTGAAGCCTCTCGCTGATGAGATAGCGGCTGACGTACTGGTGGTCATGCGGGTCTACTTTGAGAAACCACGCACCATCGTCGGGTGGAAAGGACTCATCAACGACCCGGACCTGAATAACACCTTCCAGATTAACAAAGGGCTGGAGCTGGCGCGCGGGTTGCTGCTGGATTTGGCGGAATCAGGTCTGCCTGCAGGTACAGAGTTTCTCGACCTGATAAGCCCACAGTACTGTGCCGACCTGGTAGCCTGGGGTGCAATTGGAGCACGTACTACCGAAAGCCAGACCCACCGCGAGCTGGCGTCTGGACTGTCTTGCCCGGTGGGCTTTAAGAACGCTACCGATGGCGATACTCAAGTCGCCGTGGACGCTATCCGTTCTGCTGCCCATCCCCATCACTTTCTCTCTGTCACGAAGCAGGGTCGCTCGGCTATTTTCCAAACCGCGGGTAACGACGATTGCCATATCATCCTACGAGGCGGTAAACACCCTAACTACGACATGTTCTCAGTCGAGGATGCCTCGGCACTGTTGTCCAGTGCAGGACTGCCTGCACGCATTATGATCGATGCCAGCCACGCCAACAGCCGCAAGATTCCAGCGCGGCAGGTCGATGTGGCACACGACATAGCGATCCAGATTGCCCGCGGCAGTCGCAGCATTTTTGGTGTCATGCTGGAAAGCAACCTCGTGGAGGGGCGCCAGGATGTGGTGGATGGTCAGGCGCTCACCTTCGGTCAGAGTATTACCGATCCCTGCATGAGCTGGGAGTCCACAGAAGAAGTGCTGCGGCATCTGGCGCACTCCGTGCAGCGCCGCCGCGGCTGACGCCGGTACGCAAAAACCCCTCAAAAACTGGTTATCACTACCTTTTGTGTGACGGAGTTCTAAACTTCGGCCGGTCCTGTGTGACCCAGTTCTAAACCTTACCACCTCTATTACCCGCCCATTTTGCGAGCGTGGTCTACTCCATTTCCACAAGATCTTGGCCAATTTGGCACAGGCGAATGAACCTTACGGAGTACTGAGTGACTCGTGGCAATACATCAACAGCACAAAAGGCGCACCTGGCAGCGGGAGACTTTCGCGCTGCGCGGCCTGCGCTCGGCTGGTCTGATATGAGTGCCGACGTTGTGGATCGGAGTAGCGTCGGTGGGCGCACGACCGGACGCCTGTTGGCGGTCGCAGGTATTGCACTCACCAACGTCGCCGTGCTGGCCTGGATTGCGCTCAGTTATCTCAACGAGTCAGAGTTGCCGGGTGGCAGTGTCGTCCTTTGGTTGATGTTTATCGCACTGCTGATGATCAGCACCGGTGCCTGTTTCCTGCTGCTCCATCAACAGCTGGGCCCTCTGGATCGAATTGTCGAAGGTCTGCAACAAGTCACGCGGCTGGATGTCGATACTCGAATATCCGTGCCCTCAGGCAGCGCGCTGGCACCGGTTGCCGACGCCTTTAATGCCATGGCAGAGCGCCTGCACGAGCAGATGCAGGCCCAGGCTTCAATGGCGGACATCGATCAGCTGGTGCTGTCCAGGGTCAAGAAGGAAGACATCGTCCGCGTGGTGCTGGAAAAGACACATCGGGTGCTGCCCGCGGATTACATTGCGATGGCACTGCTCGATGGAGGTGCCGGGCGGGCGGACGTATTTCGCCTGGCGGAGGGCTTCGCAGGAGAATTGCTGGTCACCGATGTTCGCATGACTGACAGTGAGCTTGCGGAGCTGCACGATACCGGCCACGCACTGATCGATACCGTCTGTGGCACCTTGCCGACGTATCTCGCTGCCAGCCACTTCCCGCAGGACTGCAGCTACGAGTTGCTGCCGATTCTCCATGAGGGTGATGTTGCGGCCTTGATTTTGATTGGGCATCGACACTCGCCGGCTTTGAATTGCGAGCACATGTCGCTGGCGACGAGCTATGCCTCCCATATCAGTGTGGCGTTGGCTAATGCTCAGTGGGAGCAGAAACTGTTCCGGCAGGCACACTACGACGCACTGACGGGTCTCCCCAATCGCCTGGCATTCCTCGACAGGCTGCAGCAGAGCGTTGTGCGCTCTGCACGGGAAGCGGGCACGCTGGGAATCATGTTTGTGGACCTCGACAACTTCAAGCTGGTGAACGATTCGCTTGGGCATGCGGTGGGCGACGAATATATCAAGGCCATCGCCGAACGTTTCAAGGCCTGCCTGCGGGCTGACGACAGCGTATCCCGTCTGGGCGGTGATGAGTTTGTGATTACGGCGATGGGCGCGGGGGACCATGATCTTACCGTGGCATCTGTCAGTCAGATAGCGGGCCGTATACTTGCTGCCGCATCGGAATCAGTGAGTATTCAAGGTCACGAGCTGCGCTGCAGTGCCAGTATTGGCATTGCTATTTATCCCCGGGATGGCGACGACCCAGAGACGTTGCTGCGCAGCGCGGATACCGCGATGTATCACGCCAAGAACCTCGGCAAGAGCACCTTCCAGTTTTACTCCAGCGACCTCAATGAGGAACTGGTGGAACTCATGGAGTTGTCTACCGATATCCGCAATGCGTTGGAGCAGGACCAGTTCGAGCTCTATTACCAGCCCAAACTGGACGGCTTCAGCGGTGAAATTAGCGGCGCGGAAGCACTGCTGCGGTGGAATCATCCCCAGCGCGGTTTTGTACAACCCGAAGTGTTTATCCCAGCAGCGGAATCTTTGGGTCTGATTACCGATATAGGCGAGTGGACATTAAGTGCTGCCTGTCGGCAGTTACGTAGCTGGCGTGATGCGGGCATTGAGCCGCCGCGGCTTGCTATCAATATGTCCTCGGCGCAGCTTGCCCAGCCGGACATCTTTGAGCGGGTGCGAGATACGTTGGCAGTGTTTGAGCTGTCGGGTACCGACCTAGAGCTGGAAATCACCGAGCACCTGCTCATGGAAGATGTCGACACCGCTATGGTGGTGTTGCAAAACATGCGTTCTTTGGGTGTGCGCATCAGCATCGATGACTATGGCACCGGCTTCTCTTCGCTTGCCCATATGAAGCAGCTGCCGGTGGATACCCTGAACATCGATAGACAGTTTATCGACGGCCTCGCCAGCGACCTCGCCGACCGGGCGATCGTTAACTCGACTATCGTGCTGGCGCGTCACCTCGGCATGAACGTGCTGGCAGAGGGCGTAGAGACAGCGGCGCAGCTGGAGGCTTTGCGCGCCTTTGGCTGTAACGAAGTGCAGGGTTTCTTCTACAGTCGTCCGCTATCGACGGCGGACTTCAGTGCACTGCTAAGTGCCGGTGAAAAACTCGAGGGTGCCGATGTCAGCCAAACGCCTCAGGAATCAATAACGCCTTAGTGGCGGCCCAGTTGTTCGGCGTGTTGGCGCACAGCAAGCCCTTGCCATCTCCGCGAGGTGAATACAGGCTGCCATCGTAGCGGGCGATGCTTGCACCGGCCTCCTGGGCGATCAGTGCGCCTGGAGCGTGATCCCAGACAAAGGTCCTGTAGTACAACAAAAAGTCCACCTCGCCGGTGACCAGTCTGCGGTAGTCATGGGCGGCGCAGCGGTAGCTCTTCCACTCTAAAAAAGTGTCCAGTTTTGAACGAACATGCTCCCGCAAATCGCTGGGGAGATATGTCGTCATTAAGGCGCCGTGCATGTCTGCGCAGTCTTTGTCTTCGCCCTGGATTTTGATGCGTTCGCCGTCTAGCAAGCAGCCGGCCTGTTGCTCAGCAGATAACAGGCTGTCGCCAATAGGATCATAAATCCATCCAGCAAGGCTCTCTCCACCCTTCACCAGGCACACCATGACGCCAAAAGGTTGCCTCTGATTGGCGAAGTTGCGCGTGCCGTCCAGGGGATCTATCACCCAGACTGGCTGGTCGGTGTCCAGCGCGGACAGGGCGGTTTCGTCAGCGGCAACGGCTTCTTCACCGACTACCAGCGAACGGCGGATGAGTTTTGCCAACTCGGTGCTCAGGAATTCTTCACAGGCGTGATCCGCCGCTGTCACCAGGTCGCCGCCACCTTTGTCGTCAATATGGTGATCTTCCAGATTCTGCCAAAGTGGCAGGATGTGCTGCTGTGCAGCTTCGCGAATGACAGACGCTATGTCGTCGTGATTGATTTGCATCGCTGTCCTCTGCTGTTGGCCTATTATGACGGAAATCGGTCCCGATTCCGTGACCGCTGTGAATTGTTCGCGCAAATCAGGTAGTGGAACCGGCCTGAGTGGTCGGGCGTGTAGGCGCGGCAGACCCTGCGAAACGGGTCGGACTACCCTTTACTAGGTATGGCGAGCCTGGCGGCGAGTCGAATACTGAGACCTTGGAGGCATACCCATAGTCCACGTCCACGCGTTTGGGCGTGTTACCTGGGAATGGCGCAAACCGCATGGCTATTGCCATACAAGGGCACTGGCTTACACAGGCATAGGCTTAATGAAGAAATACGACGCCATCGTTATCGGCGCTGGCCACAACGGACTCTGCAACGCGGCCTACTTGGCGAAAGCGGGACTGGACGTGTTGGTGCTGGAGCGTAACCCTTATATAGGGGGCGCCACGGTGAGCCGTGAGCTGCATGAGGGCTGGACGTATTCCAACTGTTCTTATGTCTGCAGTCTGTTGCGGCCAGAAATTACGCGCGATCTGGAGCTGCCGCGGCACGGACTGCAGGTCATTCCCTATCAAGGCGGCGTCACCTTTACCCGAGACGGGGATTACTTCGGTAACTTCGGCGACCACGAACGCCAGTACCGTGAAATGGCGCGACACTCGGTGCGCGATGCCAACGCCTACGAGCGCTTTTCTTCAGATGTGATGCGTCAGACGCGCCTCATTCGCAAGTATCTGATGACCACACCCCCAGACCCCACCTCGCTGAAGCCGCGCGATTTGAAAGGCCTGCTGGGCCTGGCGCAATCCTTTACCGATATGGGTGAGCAGGGACTATTAGATACCCTGCGATTCTGGACCATGAGTATCGGCGACTACCTTGATGAGTACTTCGAAACCGATGTAATCAAGGCGCATATGTCCGGCAGCGGAATAATCGGGACTGCCCTGGGTGTGTATTCGCCAGGTACTGCCTACGTCTTGCTGCATCACTATATGGGCGACGTCGACGGCAGTATCGGTGCCTGGGGCTTTGCCCGGGGCGGTATGGGCGCCGTCGCAGATGCGCTGGCCAGCAGCCTCCAGTCTTTTGGTGGCGAGATCCGCTGCGATGCAGATGTGCACCGCGTCATCGTTAAGGAAGGCCGCGCCACCGGTGTCGCGCTGGCCGATGGGACCGAGTATTACGCGGATACGGTAGTGTCCAACCTCGACCCCAAGCGGACTTTCCTCGAGTGTTTTGACGAGAGCGATCTACCCAAGTCGGTGGTACACCGGGCCAGGAATTTCAAAATTCGCGGCTCCTCCGGCAAGGTCAATATCGCTCTGGATGGACTACCGACGTTTTCCGCGCTACCCAAGGATAGCCCGTTGATGATGTCGGACATGCATTGCATAGATTCACTGGAGCGCCTTGAGCGCGCCTATGATGACTGGAAGGCCGGCCGCTGGTCAGCAGACCCTTACATCGACATGCTGATCCCCACCCAGGTCGATCCCACTATGACCGCGCCTGGCAAACATATGATGACGGTGTTCGTGCAGTACTGCCCGCCGGCGTTGGCGGACGGACCCTGGACGCCGGAGAAGCGCGACGCCTTTGGCAAGGTAGTGATCGATCAGATCGCAGAGCACAGTCCTGACTTCAAAGACCTGATTCTGCACGCCGAGATTCGCACGCCCAATGAGATCGACAATGAAGTCGGACTCACCGAGGGCAATATTTTCCAGGGGGAGCTGACCTTTGATCAGCTGCTTTTCAATAGACCCTTTCCAGGCTATGCGCAATATCGTGGACCGGTGCAGGGCATGTATATGTGCGGCTCGGGCACGCACCCGGGTGGCGGCGTGATGGCTGCACCTGGCGCTAATGCGGCGCGGGAGATTCTGGCCGATCTGCAACGACCCAGCGTTGTTCCGGAGGGTTACCTCGATGACTGAGACGCGTGCAGATGTTGTGGTAATTGGGGCAGGTCATAACGGCCTGGTCTGTGCCAGCTATCTTGCCAGGTCAGGACGCCGGGTGCTGGTGCTGGAAACCAACGCGCAGCCCGGCGGCGCCGCTGCCACCCGGGAGTTCGCAGAAGGCTTTAAGGTTTCCTCTGGCGCGCATTTTCTGACCCAGTTAAATCCTGCCGTTGCTAAAGAGCTGGCGCTGGAGTCACACGGACTGGTGCCCGCTGCACGCAACCTCCGTACCGTTGCACTGACACTCGATGGCGAGCCTGTGGTACTGGATGGTGCGCGCGTGCAGGGCGTGTCGCCTGTGGATCAGTCCGCCTACCGGTCTTTCTTTGAACAGAACAAACGGTTTGCCAAAGTGCTGGACGGTTTTTTTAACCGTCCGCTACCCCGCCTGGTAGAGCGGGGATGGCGCGATTCCCTGTCGCTCATGCAACTGGGCTGGAGCCTCAAACGGCTCGGTAAAGAGGATATGCAGGATCTGTTGCGGGTGGGCTTGGTTAATATCTACGACGTTGCCAATGAGCATTTTGAAAGCCCGCTGCTGAAAGCCGCCGTTAGCATGGACGGTGTACTGGGCTCCCACATGGGGCCGCGCTCGCCCAACACGGTGTATGGCTATCTCTATCGGCATCTTGGCGATTACTACGGCATGACCGGTCCCACGCTGGTGCGCGGTGGCATGGGTACCGTGGGTGCAGCCTTTGCCGCTGCCGCCCAGAGCGCCGGCGTGGAAGTGCGCTGTAACACCGCCGCGGCAGAAATCGTGGTAGAGGGCGGCCGCGCCGTGGGCGTAACCCTGACCAACGGCGACGTGGTTCGTGCGAGTACGGTGATTTCCAATGTCGACCCCAAGAGTACGTTCCAGTCTCTGGTGGGTTATCCCCATCTGGATGCTGGCTTTGCCCGCAGGGTGGAGAACTTTCGCACCCGGGGCGTCGCGGCCAAATTGCACCTGGCGCTGGATGGCTTGCCCGCATTTGAAAACCTTGACGGCGATTGTATTGGAGACCGCTTATTCATTGCTCCGTCCATGGATGACATTGAGACAGCCTTTAACCACGCCAAATATGGCGAGTTCTCTCCAGAGCCTGTCATGGAGATTTCGATTCCTACTGTGCACGACCCGTCCCTCGCTCCGGAGGGTAAGCACGTGTTGTCTGCGATAGTGCAGTTCGCGCCCTACCGCCTCAAGCAGGGTTGGGAATCGGGCAGAGCTGTATTCCTGGAGGCAGTCCTGGATCAGCTTGATCGGTATGCGCCGGGTATAAAACAACAAGTCATCGCCGCTGAGCTCAGTAGCCCCGCGGACCTTGAAAAGGAGTTTGGTATGGCCGGTGGCCACTGGCATCACGGTGAGCTCTCGCTGGATCAGGCGCTGATGATGCGCCCCATGCCCGGAGCGCATCAGTACAGTACGCCGTTGCCTGGCCTGTATTTATGCGGTGCCGGTGCCCATCCTGGCGGCGGCGTTATGGGGGTTGCCGGTCGCAATGCGGCCCGGGTGGTGATGCGCGAGGAGAATGCAGCATGAATAGCGTCATTCCACGAGAGATCGCGCAGAAGCGCCTGCTGGAAACGCCGTTTGCACCTCGCGTCAAAGCCGCCTGCGAGGTCAATGACTGGTACATGTGGGCGGGCTACACCACGCCTAACAGCTATGAAGATGTTGGCCTGGAGTACTTTGCGGCGCGCAATGGCACCGGTGTTTTCGATCTCTCCCCGATGACCAAATATCGGATATCCGGTCCGGATACGGAGGCTTATCTGAATCGGCTGATGGTCCGGGATATTCGCAAAATAGGCGAGGGCCGCGTGGGCTATACCGTGTGGTGTGATGATGAGGGCATGGTGCACGACGATGGCACGCTCTTTCATCTGGGCAAAAACGATTGGCGTCTGTGTGCTCAGGAGCGCTGCATGGACTGGCTGTGGTGCTCTGCGCTGGGTTTTGACGTTAACATCGAGGACGAGACCGCCGACGTAGCTGCGCTGGCGGTGCAGGGTCCGACATCCTGCGCAACGCTGCGCAAAATGGGCTTTGAAGGCCTGCAAGACCTGAAGCCATTTGGTCTGGCCAGGTTTCCTTTCGGCGATGGAAATAACGGTGGCGAGGTGCTCGTATCGCGCACCGGATACACCGGCGACCTGGGTTATGAACTGTGGCTGGAACCTCGTCACGCACTCGATCTGTGGGATGCGCTGTTTGCAGCGGGCAGGGAATACATGATTCGTCCCATGGGTTCCAAAGCCCTGGGCATCGCGCGCATCGAGGCGGGATTCATCATGGCATGGGAAGACTTTGTGCCGGCAGAACAGGTGGTGCGCCACGGGCGCGGTCGTTCACCCTTTGAACTGGGCCTCGACTGGCTGGTGGACTTTGACAAGGGTCAGTTCACTGGACGCACGGCGCTGCTGGAGGAAAAAAAGCGGGGTTCTCGTTACCGCTTTGTGCGGCTGGACGTGGAGGGCAACAAACCCGCTACTCACAGCTTTATTTTGAATGCACGGGGCAAGACTGTGGGTCACGTGACCTCAGCAGCCTGGTGCCCAACAGCGAAAAGCAACATCGCCCTGGCGTCGCTGCAGATGCCCTGGGGACGTGATACCGATGACCTGTTTGCAGAGATTTACTACACCCGTGAGCTACACTGGACACGGGTGCTGGCACCCTGCAAAGTGATGCATGGGCCTGCTTTTGATCCGCCACGTCGGCGGGCGACGCCAGCAGCAAATTACTGACGCGACCGCTGCACGGTCGCCGCAGCCATAGGGCGACTATGTCGACTACGCAATGAACACAATCGCCACGCTGATTGATGATAATGCGCAGCAGCTAAACGCCATGGTGGCGCAACAGCAGGGCCGGCCCGGCTACGCCATGGATCCCTACTTTTATCGGTCGCACCTGGTGTATCAGCGCGAGCTGGATGCCATCCTCTATCGCAGTTGGCTGTATGCCGGCCATATCAGCCAGATTCCTGAGTCAGGCGACTATTTCCTCTACGCCGTTGGCGAGGATTCCATCATCGTGACCCGCGACGACGCAGGCGTTGTGCGGGCGTTGATGAACATTTGCCGCCATCGCGGTGCACGAGTCTGTGAGACCACCAGTGGGCATCGGAAAACCCTTGTCTGCCCTTATCATGGTTGGGTTTATAACCTGGATGGATCGCTGCGGGCCGCCCGCAGCATGGACCGGCTGGAGGGCTTTAATCCCGACCATTACGGTCTTAAGCAGGCGCAGCTTTGCATCTACCAGGGACTGATCTTTGTAAACTGTGACAATGCCGCGACTCCCTTTGAGGTTACCCTGAAGGAGATCGGTGACGCGCTCGCCCCCTATGCGCTGGCTGATGCCAAAGTCGCCCATGCACAGGTCTATCCGGTGCAGGCCAACTGGAAATTTGCCCTCGAGAACTATCTGGAGTGCTACCACTGCGCCACGGCGCATCGCGCCTATGCCAAGCTGCATACTCTGCAGGAGCTTGATGGCAAGGTCAGTCATGTCAACGAGGCGATGTTGGCGCGCGCCGCCGCAGCCACTGGCGTACCCGGCGTGACCCTGCAATTACACAAGGCGTACACCCAGTCAGAGGTGTTTGGCAGCGATGTCTATCATAGCCGCTATGCACTCTACGATGGGTTCAAGACGGGTAGTGAAGACGGTCAGCCGGTGGCACCCCTGATGGGAGAGTTCAGGGGTTATGACGGTGGGGCAGGTGATTTTCAGCTGGGGCCGCTGTGTTTCATGCTGAACTACCCCGACCACTGCGTGCTGTATCGCTTTACGCCCCGGGGCATGACGCAAACCGATATGGAAATTGTCTGGTTTGTGCGCGCCGATGCTGAAGAGGGCGTTGACTACGATCTCGATACGCTGACCTGGCTCTGGCACCACACCACGCAGGAAGATGAATACATCATCCGGCGCAATGCGGAAGGCGCCAACTCACGCTTTTTTGAGCCGGGTCCCTATCACCCGGACTTTGAATACCTGTGTAATGACTTCGTGAGCTGGTATCTGCAGGCGCTGGCGCACTAAAAGAGGGCAACGTGGACTTATCAACTCTGACACTGAATGACTGGAAGGAAATAGCGAATGCTGTCATTCCAGTAACGCCCACTCAGCTCTTTATTGGGGGTGAGCTGGTAGACGCTGCCTCGGGGGAGCGCTTCGAAACGGTAAACCCCGCTAACGGCGAGGTGCTGGCGGCAGTAAGTGCCGGTTCCGCAGGCGACGTGGACCGCGCCGTGGCATCGGCACGCGCGAGTTTTCGCGGCGGCAGCTGGTCGCAGATGGCGCCGCGGGACCGTATGGCTGTGATGTATCGCTGGGCCGACCTGGTGCGCGATGCATTTCGCGAATTGGCGGTGTTGGAAGTGTCCGACATGGGCAAAAACGTCAGCGACGTGATTAGCGTTGACCTGCCGATGGTGGCCGACTTTATTCAGTTTTGCGGTGAGTGCATCGACAAGATTGAAGGTCGCGTCACCAACACCCAGCATGATGTGCTGCATTTTGTGCAGCGCGAGCCGCTGGGCGTGGTCGCTGCGGTGTCTCCCTGGAATTACCCCCTGCTGATGGCAACGTGGAAGGTCGCCCCTGCGTTGGCAGCGGGTAACAGTGTGGTGCTGAAACCTGCGGAGCTGTCGCCATTGAGCTGTATCCGCCTGGCGCAACTGTTTATAGAGGCGGGCGGTCCTGCCGGTGTTTTTAATGTGGTTAACGGCATGGGGGATGTGGCGGGAAAGGCGCTGGCTCTGCACGATGACGTCGCAAAGATCAGCTTCACTGGGTCTACCCGCGTCGGTAAGTTGATGCTGCAGTACGCGGGCCAATCCAATATGAAGCGGGTCTCGCTGGAGACCGGCGGCAAGTCGCCACAGATATTTCTCAACGACCTGCCGGATATGGATGCTGCCGTCGAGGCTGCTATATACGGTATTTACTACAACCAGGGTGAGGTCTGCAGCGCCGGGTCGCGGCTGCTGGTAGAGCGCGGCATTTACGAGGACTTTGTCAGCGCCTTCCGGCAGCGCGGTTCCACTGAGTTCAAGGTGGGTGACCCCCTGGACCCGGATACCATGATGGGTCCGCTGGTCAGCTTTGCTGCCCAGCAGCGCGTGCTCAGCTATATCGAGACCGGCAGTGAGGAGGGCGCCTGCCTGGAGTTTGGCGGCCGCGTGCCCGAGGGTCTGGAAGCTGGCGCCTACGTAGCGCCCACGCTTTTTACCGACGTCAACAATGAAATGACGATCGCACGGGAAGAGATATTCGGCCCCGTCGCCAGCATTCTGCCCGTGAATGATGTGGAGCAGGCCGTGGCAATTGCCAACGACACGCCCTATGGACTCGCCGCCAGCGTATGGACGGCTGACCTTGCCAAGGCGCACCGCTGCATCAAGTCACTGGAAGCGGGAATGGTGTGGGTGAACAGTTATGACGATATGGATATGACCATGCCCTTTGGTGGCTACAAGCAGTCGGGCAATGCCAAAGACAACTGTATGGAGTCTGTGCTCAGCTACACCCAGCAAAAAGCGGCCTGGATCAGTCTTGCAGAGTAGCGCTTTCAGGCGCGGATGGCGTGCGCCGTAGACCTTCCTGAGGATTTTTTGCTGGATCACGCAGGGTACCAGTAAGCACCCATGTACCCAGGCCGATCATTAACAGTGGCAGGAATGGTTCAAAGGGCCAGAAGGGCAGCCAGAGTTCCAGGGATTCGAGAAACGGCGTGCTCATCAACACGCTGTCGGCGGTTTCCAGCCAGGAGCCGCCGGTGGCCGATGCGGCCAGACCAAAGCCAATCATCATCATGCCAGCGCTCCGCTCCAACGTGGATGCCATAGTGGTGCCATGCTGCTCAAACGTCAGCGCTCGGCGTTTTCCCCAGGCGGCGATACGGGCGGCGAAGGCAAGAAAGCCCGCCCAGTAAAACGCATGGTCGATGAACTCGGGATTGTCGTAGTAGAAAACATTCCACCAGTAGACGGCGAACGGGTAGGCCCAGAGAAAGTAGACGCCGCTGCGATGCAGCACCTTCCACTGTGCGCGGCTCAGATGCTGTCGGCCAAACTGGAAGGAAGTCAAGATCATCGCGCCCAGGAACAGGTAGCCACTGCTGCCCTCCAGCTCATTACGCAACAGGTAGACCTCGTCGTAGTAGTACTCACTGTGCAGGCTGGATGTCATAAATATGAACAAGCCCTGCCACGCCATTGCTGAGGCAAACACGAGGCCAATATAGCGGCGGTTGCGCAGGCACCACCGGCTCAGCTCGCTGGGAAACAGAACCGGCAGCGCGGAGGCTGCCACCACCAGATAAATAAAGGGCACTGACCAGCGCACCGAGTAAGAAATCATGTGGGAGATATCAGCGGGATCAGACAGGTCATAGCCAAGCATGGCTGTGACCATAAAGAGATGCATGGGCACAGTAATCAGCCAGAACAGAGGCCAGCCATTCAGATAGCGCGCTTTAAACACTGTGCTCATAGGGAACCGCCTCTTGTTGTGCCGTTTGACGTCGCGCTACCATTCTCTCTTCATTAGAAAGCTTGCAGGAGTTACATCGTGTCAGCGTCCACCCCATCTCCTGCCAGCACGCTACTGTCAAAAAGCCTGCGCCTGTTGATAGCGCTTGTCCCCTGGGGCCTCTCCATGTTCCTGCACTACTGGCTGGAGTATGAAGAGATTTGGCGCGTTGATATGCCCTTCCGCGCCGTGATCTCCGCAGGCATTTTGACCACAGGGCTGTGCCTCTCATTCCTGACGCATAGCGTCTTAGCCAGCCGACTCGGCAGCAGACATTAATAAACAGTCTGTGCCTGCCACTTGCCTGAATAACTTGGTCCTGCCTGGTCATGCAAATCTCAGTGCTTGAAACTCAGTACTGAGGAGAAAGTCATTACGTGAGGTAAGTGGGGTCAGTTCTGTTTTTCTGCGCCCAGATCTAGTGTACGACCTGAAAGTAAAATGCAGATCAAAACTTAGCATCCCTGCCTATACGCCTAGAAAAATAGGCTCATCACGCCGTTACACAATTTTGTGCGCCCCCTATAGGCCCGGACGTTTACCCCTATGAAATTTGCGATTACTGGCGTGAACCAAGAAAGTGTCAGGAGAATTTGCGTGAAAAGGGGCCATCAAAAACCGTTTGTCCACACCAGCCTGGCGCTTAGCGTCGCCGCTACTTTGGGTACCCTCCCTCGAGAAGCAGGCGCGCAGCAGCTTGAAGAAATCGTTGTAACGTCCAGGCGTCGCGTGCAGGACGTGCAGGATGTGCCTCTGTATATTCAGGCCTTTGACGAGCGCGAACTGCGCGAGAGTATGGCTAAGGGATTCGAAGACTACGCGCGCGATTTAACCAGTGTTTCCTTTGGCACTGCTGGCCCCGGCGCCACCACAATTGTTTTTCGCGGCGCAGTCTCACAGCCCAGCGGGTTTGACACCATCAGCTCTTCCACGGTTTACCTCGACGAAATCCCTATCACGCGCGATGGGCAGAATGCTGACGTGCGGCTCTATGATATCGAGCGATTGGAAGCACTGTCAGGCCCTCAGCCAACCCTCTACGGCGCGGGCTCTCAATCGGGCACATTAAAGATCGTTACCAATAAGCCGGATACCGAATCCAACAGCGGGAGTTTGATGGTTGAGGGCGGGTACATTGAAGAGGGCGACCCTTCTTACAACGTCAGCGGTGTTGCCAATCTGGTCGCGATACCTGACAAGCTGGCCGTGCGTCTGGTCGGTTTTTACGAAGAGGAAGGTGGCTATATCGATAATGTACTGGGTGATACGCGCTTCTACTCACCGGAGAGTGGCAGCAACTATGTAGTCCCAGGCAGTGTCGATCGAACCAACGCTGACCGGGTCGAAGACGATGTAAACGATTGGACCGTTGAAGGTGCACGCGTCTACTTGCGTTGGCAGCCTAATGACGACTGGACCATCGATGCCGGTGTCATTTACCAGAATGCAGAGAATGGCCAATTTGACTTCAATCCTGCCGCGGGCGATCTCAACACGGTCAAGTTCAAGGATGAGGGACGCCAGGACGAATGGTACAACCTGTCCCTTATCATTCAGGGCGATCTGGGCTTTGCTGACCTGACCATTGCCGGTGGTACGCACAACCGGAAGATCGATTACGACCTCGACTCGACCGCCTACATGACTCAGTACCGTACCAATGGCTTGGATTTAGCAGAGTATTACACGGGCCTTCGCGAATTCCTGGACTATTACTCCTGTTACTACACCGCCTACTGCTACAACTTTGTCAGTGCCTACGATTTTGGCGCCAATCCTACGGCCAGCATCTTCCTGGATCAGGAGATTTCGTCCTTCGCGCAGGAGATACGTCTGGTTTCCAAAGATGATGGCTCCAACAAGCTTAACTGGTTGGTCGGTGCTTTTTATGAGCAGACCGATAATGACTGGGATTACCTGAGCACTGTGGATGACTTTGCCGCCAACGGCGGGCAGGGCGCTGTCTTCACCTACTATGGCGTCGAACCCACTAACGACTGGTTCGACCAGGGCTTTCGTCGAGGTACCTTTTATAACGGCTTACCGGGTGGGCAGCTTAACGGGCAAAAGCAGAGTACAGAGACGATGGCTCTGTTTGGTGAAATCAGTTACGAGATCATCGACAACCTGACGGTAACAGGTGGTGGTCGCGTGTTTGAGATTGAGCGCTGTGTCGAGGAGAACTCCCTCTACGTTGGCGCGCCCTTTGATGCTTTCAGCGTGTGCGACACACTGGACGACTTCAGTCCGCGCTATAACGTGACCTGGACACCCACCGATAACAGCATGCTGTACGCCACCTACTCCGAGGGACAGCGTGTGGGCGGCTTGAACGGCGCTGTGCAGCAGCGGCCTGCAGCGTCCGCCCTGGGACTGCCGCTCGCCTTTGAACCTGACCTGCTGAAAAACTATGAAATTGGCGGGAAGGCGACATGGATGGAGGGTCGCTTACTCACGAATCTGACCTTCTTTATGATGGACTGGGAGGACTACCAGCTGCTCACAGATGTTCCCATAGCGGGTAACACGACGGTTAATGCAGGAAATGCGTCTATCGACGGGTTTGAAGGCACGCTGGCCTTCAAGATTACCGACAATCTTGAGTTTTCCATGGCAGCCACGTATTTGGATGCAACGGTAGACGATACTGTCACCTTCGCTGACGGAGCCGTTGTGGCAGCGGTAGAGGGGGACAAGCTGCCGGCCGTTCCGGAATGGAAGGCGTTTGCCAGCCTGCAGTACAACACTCCCATACCCTGGTGGCCTGGTATGTCGGGTACGGCGCGGTTCGATTATAACTATGTGGATGACTCTTTAAACGCGACCACAGCATCCATCGCGCTATTTGGAGACAGCAACTCTCCTATCTCCGAACAGCCCTCGTACGAGATCGGTTCTCTTTACTTCACGGTAGAACCTGACGACGGTGCGTGGCAGGCCTGGCTGGGCATTGATAATCTCTGGGACGAAAGGCCTCTGACGTTTATTGCACCGCGCTTTGGTGATGAGCGGGCGTATACCATTCGGCCGCGCGAGATCTCTCTCGGTATCTGGTACGGCTTCTGAGGCACTCTTTTGCTGTTGGCGCATCTGCGCAAGTTGACGCTATAGGGTGCTGTCGCGTGCGGCGCTCCTCGGCTGATCCCGTAACCTATTCGTAATACACTGCACAGTCGACGTTTACGAACATGGTGATAGGGAGAGGCCAGGATATGGCGCAGGAGACCTTTGCACCGCAGCAGGCATTTCAGCAAGCCGCTTCGTTAATACAGGCGGGCTCGTACGCGTCAGCTGATCAGGTGCTGACGGCGGCGCTTGCCGTGCATCCCAACGACCCCAATCTATTGCGCATGCAGGGCATTTCACTGGCTCGCCAGAAACGACTGGAAGAGGCCGAAGAAAAGCTCACCCACGTGATCCGCCTGGCACCTGAGCACGCTGCGGCCCACGAAGATCTCGCAGACGTGCAGCTCAGTTTGCGACAACTGGAACCCGCCCTGGCTTCGCTGAAGCGCGCAGCTAAACACGCGCGCGAGCCCGCTCGTATCGAACAAAGACTGGCACAGCTGCTTAGTCTGGCGGGACGTAAGAATGAAGCGCAGGGTATCTTGGAGACGTCTCTGGATAACGACCCCCGGCGCAAATTGATGGCAGAAGCCATGGAGCTTGTCAGCCAGGGCAGACACAAAGACGCCGAAGCCATCTATCGCGACATTCTTCACAAAGATCCGAATGACGTTGATGCGCTGCGTCTGCTGGGCGTATCGCGGGTCAGGCGGGAGCAGTTTGATGAGGGCGCTGCCTGCTTTCGCCGCGCAGTCGAACTGGCACCGGATTTTTGGAAGGCGTGGATCAATCTGGGCGCTGCGCTGTCCGAGCAGCAGAAGTTTGAAGAGGCAGAGGATGCCTTTCTCAAGGCCTTGCAGCTTCAGCCTAACTCTGTACAGATTATGGAGCGCCTCGGCGTCAATGCACTCAAGGCGAGTGAGCTCGACAAGTGCATTGAGTGGCTGGACCGCTCGCTGCAGATAGCGCCGGACTATTTCCCTTCGCTACTGTGTATGGGGCATGCCCTGAAGACCCGTGGCCAGCAGGAAGATGCCGTGGCCGCCTACCGCCGCTGCGCTAAGGCCAAGCCCTCCTTTGGTGAAGCCTACTGGAGTCTGGCAAACCTGAAGACTTTCCGGTTCGATGATGCAGAGGTGGCGGCTATGGAAGAACAGCTGGCTGCTGTGACTGATGCTGCTAACGACGAGGATGCAGCCTCTGAGATCGCTTTCTCATTTACGCTGGGCAAGGCCTACGAGGACCGCAAGGAGTACGCCAAGGCCTTTGATTACTACTACCGCGGCAACAGTAAAAAGCGGTTTTTAGTGAACTATGACCTGATCGAGTATCAGGACAACAACGACCGCATCATTGAGGTGTTCAGCCGCGAGTTTTTCGCGGAGCGGGAAGGCTGGGGGCATGATGATGGCTCGCCAATTCTGATCCTGGGCCTGCCGCGTTCAGGCTCGACGCTGCTTGAGCAAATTCTCGCCAGCCACTCGCAGGTCGAGGGGACTGCCGAGCTGCACTATCTGTTGCGGGCGGCGACCCATTCCGGCATGAACCGTTCCGATGGCATCAAATACCCGCAGGTAATGCACGAACTCAAAGCCCACCATGTGCGTGGCATCGGCGAGGAGTACATTGAGAACACGCTGAAACACCGTAGCGGCAGCCCTTACTTTACCGACAAGATGCCCAACAACTTTACCGGCATTGGGTTTTTGCACACCATATTGCCCAACGCCAAGGTCATCGACGCGCGTCGTCACCCGCTGGATAGCTGTCTTGGAACCTTTAAACAGTTATTCGCCAGCGGGCAGGTGTTTTCCTACGATCTGTACGACCTGGCCCACTACTACTCCCAGTACATGCGCATGATTGATCACTGGAATGACGTACTGCCTGGCAAGGTACTCACCTGCCACTATGAGGACACGGTCGCAGACCTGGAAACGCAGGCGAAGGCGATCGCTTCGCACTGCGGACTGCCCTGGGAGGAAGAGATGTTGTCCTTCCATGAAAATACCCGCGCCGTGCGAACCGCCAGTTCAGAACAGGTACGTCAGCCCATTTATTCCAGTTCGGTAGCGTTGTGGCGGCGCTATGAAGACCAGCTTGAAGAACTGATCGAGTATCTGGAGCCTGTGTTGATGCGGCTGCCCGAGGCTGACCGGCCAGAAGCGCTACAGACGAATTAGGCGAGTGGCCTGGGTCAGACATGCGCGAGTCTACGCGGCCACATTGGCGTGCCTCACGCTCCCTGTGCTGGCTGCGCCCAGCGTAGCCGCTGAACGCGTGCAGGACGCGGCTCAAATCAGCGGCCTATCAACGGCAACCTCAAACGCACCTTCAAAGCTACGGGCTCTTGAATACAACAATCCCGGGCTTGTGGTGGACCTGGGCGTGGGCCTGTGGGCGTGGCCACTGCCCATGGATTTTGATCAGGACGGTGATAACGATCTGGTGGTGGTTTCTCCGGATGCGCCCTTCAACGGCACCTATTTTTTTGAGAATACCGAGGGCAATGTTAAGCAACCTGTGTTTGAAGCGCCGGTGAGAATAAGCAAAGGTGAGCAGAACGTGCAGCTGTCATATGTCGATGGCAAGCCACGGGTTCTTTCACCTGGCGTAGAGCATCACGAATTTTTGAGCCGGGGAATTGATAGCGGTATTGCGCTGGCGCTTGCAGACGAAGACGTATTCACCGCCCGCGATCGCAGCCGCGCCAAGCAGTGGAAGTACGTGGACTTCGATGGCGACGGGGTGCATGACATCGTGGCGGGCTACGACGAATGGGCGGACTACGGTTGGGATGACGCCTATGACCAGAATGGTAACTGGACCAACGGGCCGCTGCGCGGCTATGTGCTCTGGGTGCGCAATCTCGGTACTGATGCCTCACCCCGTTACAGTGAGCCGCAGTTTGTTGAGGCGGCGGGCAAGCCAGTCGAAGTCTTTGGTTGGCCCAGTCCAAACTTCGCCGATTTTGACGGGGATGGCGATCTCGACCTGATCTGCGGCGAATTCCTTGATTCGTTTACCTATTTCCAGAACACGGGCAGCCGGACGCAACCGCGTTACGCCGCAGGGGTAAAACTCACAGACGGCCAGCAGGTTCTGCGCATGGATTTGCAGATGATTGTCCCGGTGGCGTTCGACTGGGACAAGGATGGCGATATGGACCTTATCGTCGGTGATGAAGACGGGCGGGTGGCTCTGGTTGAGCACAGTGGGCGGGTGGAAGCAGGCGTACCGCTGTTCCACGGGCCTGTGTACTTCCAACAGAAAGCGCGTGATCTGAAGTTTGGCGCCTTATCCACGCCCTTTGGCGTTGACTGGGACGGTGATGGCGATGAGGACATCCTCAGTGGCAACACAGCGGGTTATATCGGTTACTTTGAAAATCTTGGCGGCGACAGCACTCCAGTCTGGAACCGGGTCAAGTACCTTGAGGCGGACGGCGAGGTGATACGTATCCAGGCGGGTAGCAATGGCTCTATTCAAGGGCCTGCTGAAGCCAAATGGGGGTATACCACGCTAACGGCGGCGGACTGGAATCATGATGGTCTGCTGGACATTCTGATGAACTCGATCTGGGGCGAGGTGATCTGGTACCCCAATGTGGGAACAAAGACCGAACCGGTACTGGCGGCAGCGCAGCCTGTCGAGGTGGACTGGCCTGGCGTTCCACCGAAACCATCCTGGAATTGGTGGAACCCTGAAGGAAGGGCGCTTGTCAGTCAGTGGCGAACCACACCGGCAGCGACGGACTGGAACCAGGACGGCCTGATCGACCTCGTCATGATTGACCACGAGGGCGAGCTGGCTTTTTTCGAGCGACGCAATAACGGCGAAGCGCTCACGCTGATGCCGGGCCAGCGTATTTTCCGCAATGCTGAAGGTGAATCACTTGATCTGGTCTGGGGCGCGGCCGGCAAAAGCGGCCGACGCAAGTTGGAAGTAGTTGACTGGGATGGTGATGGCCGTTTGGACATCTTGTTCAACAGCATTAATGCCGACTTTTACCGTAACATCGGCGAGCGCGACGGTATGGTGTTGTTGGAGAACAGAGGCGCCATCGACGCCCGCAAAGTGTCGGGGCACACCTCCAGCCCGACCACGGTGGACTGGAACAAAAACGGCATTCCTGACTTGCTGGTTGGCGCTGAGGACGGTCGTTTCTACTATGCAGAAAATCCACGCACGTACATGCTTACGGACAAGGTGAATTAAACTGGCCCGTACGTGAATCGGGATTGCGATAAGCATCCGCGCCGCGCTACAGACCAGCTTAAAGCGTTGATCCACATCGGGAGTCAGCGTTGATGCGGTTACTAGATAACAACCGTCCAGAGGACTAATGAACGAATCAGGAAGGCGGCGTCGGCCAGTCGTAAGGCCAAACTGCCAGCCCGTGTATGGCGTTGCGAACATCCATGGTTAAGTTGACCAGGGTCTGAGCCTTGGCTTCACGCAAATCGTAGAGCGTGACGCTAGAGGGTGACGAGCCTGCGGCAATCCAGTCGTCATCGATCACACACAGGCCGCGGCCAAAACCCTGCCGCGCCAGCTTGCTATCGTCCATATCAGTGTGGGTGAGCTTGTGCTCGGCAAACCGCGGCACCCGATAGGCCTTGCGGACCTCAGGACTTTCAAAACGAACGGCGTCGGACTGGGTATCATTAAACAGTACGCCGTCCTTGAACGGCTGTGCGTTGTGTACGCCTGGCGGCAGGGTGCTGAGTACACTCAGCCGCTCACCATCAAAGCGCAGCAATGCCTTGGTGCGCATGCCGCTGATAAACATACCGCCGCTGTCGCAGAATACGTTGTTCAGGTGCAGCTTGTTCAATAGCAGTGGTCCATCGTCCGATTGCGGATCAAACCGACGCAGGCCAAAGGCTGCACCCTCCGACAACACGTTCAGGCCCCAATCGAACTCCCTGGTCTTCAGGTTGAGACCCAGAATGCTGTCGTAGCCGGTTGAGCAGAGAAATAAATGGCCGCTATGGAGAGAAATCTCGTGGCAGTGCTTCAGATAGTGGTTGCGATAGCTGCCCACCAGATTGAAGCCCTGATCGAAAGCAAACAACTCATCGCTGGCCGCGATAAAAGTTAACCCATCGTGGAACGCGATGCCCCGCAGTCCTCTATCCCAGCCGCGCCCCGACCAATCGATATCCATCCTGTTCCAGTCGACGGGCTTCAGCAGTGCTTCTGTGTCGGTATCGATTAGATAAACGCCACCGTGACTTTCGCCCTGTTGGCTGCCGCGCACTACGGAGGTGGCAATAAGCTGGGCCAAAAAACTCAGTCCGTCTCGCCAGGAATGTAGTCAAAGATAAAGGTGATGCGATCTTCATCCCCGCCATTGATCACGCCATGGCGCTTCTGATTATTGATCTCGTAGGCATTACCCACCTCCATCCGGTGCGGACGGCCATCGATCATAAACCGCACCTTGCGGTTGGTGGTGATGGGCACGTGAATGCGGTGACTGTGACAGAAGGACGGGTGCGCATCGGTGTGCGGGGTGATGGTGGTGCCCGCCGTGAGTTTGGCCGCCATCGCCCGAATAATGGTACCGCCTCGCATATAGTGCTTATTAATAATGTGGTGCATTAGCGGAATAGCTGCCTCTGACAGCAGATCCCAGCCACTGCCCTTAACCACATCAATGTTGGGCCAGTCGTCGTGGTCGCAAAAAATAGCGATCACCGACTCGGTGTTGTAATGCACTTCGTTGTACTTGGTTTGGCGAAGTTGCTCTGAGCGCCAGGTGACGTCGTCGAAACCCAGTACCGTCTGCTGTAGGGCGTCGAGTGGAACAGGTCCCAGGTCGCGCATGGCGTGTGCGATATCCATGGGGCCAGTGTAGGGCAGGGTTTAGGCCTATGCCAGCACCATGGGCTGACTTTGGGCAAGCGAATTTCTCGCTGTGAAACAGGCTAGAAATCGTAGGTCAGTGCAACCGATAACGCGCGCCCGGGTGCCGGCGCGACGCGCTCGAGGAATAGCGGGTTACCTATGTAGGTCTGGCTGGTGGGTGTGATGTAGTCCTCGTTGAGGGCGTTGGTGACTTGTAGGGAGACAGTGGCGTCGCGCCAGCGAAAGATGCCGCCGATATCCACGGTGGTAAAGCCGTCTATATCACCCAGGTCTACGCCGTTATCAAACGCTCGGGTGCGGTCACCCACCGTGAGTATTTGCGCATTAAGCTGCAGCCAGGTGGTAATGTCATAGCGCGCGTTTAGAGTGGCTTTCCAGGGCGCAACATCAAGGCTGGTTAACGGCACATCACCTTCCGGGCCGTCGCCGTCCGGGTCGAAGTCACCCTCGTTCCAGCTAAAGGTAGCCAGCAAATCCAGGCTGGCTATCGGAGCCCATCCCAGTACTACCTCGAAACCGTAGTTCTCCTGAGGAGACCGATTGTACTGTCCGAACCGGGTGACGGGGTCGTAGATGAAGTTTTGCCCCAGCTCTGATTCCGCGTAAAACGCCGCCAGGGAATAACGCCACTGGGCCGTGCCGCCGCGCAGCCCCAGCTCATAGTTATCAACTATTTGTGGCGTCACGGCGTCGTCACTTTCGAGCGTGGCATCCGGCGGCACCACTGACGCCACCTGGGACAGATCAGGCACTTCGTAACCCTGGGCGAAGTTCGCAAACAGTGTAAGCTCCGGCATCAGCTCAAAGGTGGCACCCAGGTTGAATGCTACATCGTCAGCGCCGCCACTGCCGCCGGGACGCGCCACCTGCTCGCCATCGATAAGCACATCCTCAAACACCTGTGTGCCCCCTTCGATTTCAAAGCTTACGTCTTCCCAGCGCAGACCACCGGATAGGCGGAGTCGATCATTAACTTCGTACTCCGCCTGAATGAAGACACCCAGCGTCTCCAGCTCGAAGGGAAAGCCGAAAAAATCGTCGCGGATGACACCTTCCGTTTCGCCGGACTGCGCAAAGTCATCGGCCAGCGCGAACACGCGCGCATCGCTGCGCCGTTCCTGCTCTTCGTAGTCAATACCGGTAATAAGGCTGATGCTGTCACTAGGGTTGTAGCTAAACTGCGAGCGCAGACCCTGCCCCTCATCCAGAAAGGAGGATTGGTAGTTGTTAGGCCAAGCCGCACTCCATGTAGGCAGCAGCGACGCAAGGCGCAGGTCGATAAATCCCGATGCACGCTCCTCCTTGCGACCGTAGTACTGCAACATGAATGTGCCGCCTGCCAGATCATCGTGCAGATAACGCACATTCCAGAAGCGTTTTTCATCAAAGGGCTCGTCTCCACCGAGGTCGATTTCCAGCGGGTCTTCGTCTTCAATCGCGTTGGCGGTGCCGTTGTCATTCAGTTCGAGGCGGTAAGCACGGCCATCCGCCTCGCGCTCGCTGTAGTTGAAAAAACCTTCGATGCGCTGGCTGTCCGTAAGATCAAAGCCCAGCTTGGTAAAGATGTAGTCTTCATCGGAAAACCCGTAGAACACCGGGTTGGCAAGATTGCCGTCTGAATCAAACACCCCGTTCTGAGAATCGTGGCTATAAATCGCTATATAGTCGAAACGATCCAGCTTGCCCGACACGGACACCGTAGGCTTGTAGCTGAGTGCTTCATCTTCAAGCGGGTTATCGGCCTCGGTGTAAGTCGTGGCCTGCAGACGCAGCCGCATACTGAAGGGGTCGTCGGTGGCGGGCTCCTGTGTAAAGAACTGGATGACCCCGCCGGTGGCGCCGGCGCCATAGACCGACGTGGGCCCATACAGCACTTCGATACGGCCGATGGCTTCCGGATCAAACTTCACCAGCGGACTGCCGCCTATACCCGCGCCACCATTAAACGTGAGCGGTATGCCGTCGATCAGGTACTGTGGTTCTCGGCCGCGAAGTGTTTGCGCACGGGTGATATCTACTGCAGAGGGCGCGCCAAAACCTGGCACCGCAGCGCCCAGCAGGTCGCCTACGTTCGAGGTTTTAACCAGGTTTTCAGACAACACCAGGGGCTCCAACACCAGCACGGACCGCGCGATGTCGTTGATCGGGCGTGCCGTGCGGCTGGCGGTGACGATGGTCTCTTCGATGCGGCGCTCGGGAAACGTCGGCTGCTCAGCGTCCTGTGCGAATGCTGCGGGCGCTCCCGCCAGACAGGCCGAGAATGCGATCGGGCACGTTACGCCCGTCCGGTTTTT
>JBCDKJ010000040.1:0-32317 GCA_038746745.1 Pseudomonadota bacterium | reverse complement strand
TGGACGGCGCCAAAGCCAAGGCAGAAGCGTTGCTAATCGACGCCAAAAAAGCTTTGAAACGCTTTGGAAATGACGAGCTACTACTAGCGGAAATAGCTGATTTTATCGTACACCGCGACCGCTGAAGCGGTGTAAACTCTCCCCATGCTGGATAAACCGATAATAACGGTATACGGGGATTTTAACTGTCCATTCTGTTACGCGCTCAATGAGCGCCTGCAGGTGTATGCACGCGATTTTGAAATTCGCTGGCTGTCGGTACAACACCTGCCTTTCGTGGACAGTGGGAGTCCCAGTTTCCAGGAGCAGACCCAGCTGACCGCTGAAGTGGCCTCGGTGCGCAAGCGTGCGCCTGAAGTTCAGATCATCACGCCGCCAGCGCGCCCGAATACACAACTGGCTAACCTGATGATTGCTGCGGCCGAGTTGCGCGACGACGACAAGCTGCCCCTGTTACGCAGTCTGATTTACCGTGCGCTATGGCGCGAGGGCGAAGATATCTCGTCACTGGAGTTGCTCAGCGGGCTGGTGACCAAAGCCGGTATGGCGCCCATTGAGATTGGCGACGACGAGCACAAACTCACGTCTGTATGGCAGAGTCTGTGGGAGAAGGGCGAATTCGATACGCGCATTCCGTCCATGGAGAACAGTCACGGCGGCCGCATGCTGGGCTTCCCGGCGATCCCGCGCCTGATGCCCTTTTTACAGGGTCAGATCGATGACGATGTGCGCCTGGGCGCAGCCTGTGAAGTTGCTCGCCGTCGCTGCATCCTTGTGGTAGGCAGCAACGTTGGCATGGTGCAGACCGCCTCGGAAGAGCAGAGCGAATTTGCCATTGTGCAGATCGATTATTCCGACGACCTGGAATTGATGGCTCTGACCGCTGCGGAGGCAGACCTGATCGTTCTGGATGGCTCCGATACGCGACACAAACCGCTGTGCATTCGATTGCAGGCGCGTGAAATTACCCAGCACATTCCAATCGTCGTGTATAACCAGACCGCAGACGCGCGCCAGGAAGTGGAAGCGCTGTCCCTGGGTGCGCTGGACTATATGCACGGCGGCCAGGACCCCCTGGTGTGGTTAGCGCGCTCTCGCGGCCTGGCTCGCTACAAGCAGTCTACCGAACTCCTGGGCAAGCTGGCCCGCATAGACGGCCTGACCGAGATACCCAACCGGCGCGAATTTGACCGGGTGCTGGAAATTGAGTGGCTGCGCGCAATTCGTTCCGGTGACCCTCTCAGTTTGCTGATGCTGGATATCGACAACTTCAAGGCCTACAACGATGGCTATGGCCATGACGCCGGCGACGAGTGTATCCGTCAGGTGGCGTTGGCACTGCAGGCCAGCATGCATCGTGGTGCGGATTTCTGTGCGCGCTATGGCGGTGAAGAGTTTGTGTGCGTGCTGCCAGATACCGACCGCAAGGGTGCCGAGGCCCTGGCGGAAAAAGTGCGCCAGGGCATCGAGTCTCTGGGCATTCCCCATGAACACTCGAACGGTGACCGTATCGTCACCATAAGCACCGGTGTGGCCAGCTTCCACGCCTCAGCCAAGCAATCTCCGGTGGAATTGCTCAAGGCCGCCGACGGCGCTCTCTACCGTGCCAAAGAGGCGGGTCGCAACTGCGTGCGTGCCGCCTAGACCAACTATTTGACCCAGTTACCCCTGCGGCTGACGGCAGCGGCTTAGCCGGTTGGCAGGTTCTTTCCGCGAGCGCTACATTGAAATGCTGTTTTCGAGTTTCCGTTAAGGAGTGACGCTATGCGCTTCAGCTATCAAGTTGGTATGTGTGATGCCAGCCATTATCTACCTTTGGCTAAAGCCGCCGAAGATGCAGGCTTTGCCGGCATTACGATCCCCGACAGCATCTGCTACCCCAAAGAGGCGACGTCGAAATACCCCTACAACGCCGACGGTAGCCGTCACTTTCTGGAAACCGAACCTTTCATTGAATCCCTGATCGGCGTTGCCGCTATGGCCGCCGTCACCGAAAAGATTCGCTTTGCCACCTTCGTTTACAAGTTCGCTATTCGCCAGGCCGCAATCGTTGCCAAGCAGGTGCAGAGTATTAACGTACTCAGCGGCAACCGCTTCGACTTTGGCGTGGGCATCAGCCCCTGGGCGGAAGACTTCGACGTGGCGCAGGTACCCTTTGAGAAACGCGGCAAGCGTCTGGACGAGCAGATAGAAATTTTCCGCGGTCTCGGCTCTGGCGACTACTACGGCTTCGAGGGCGAAATTCATCACATGCCGCCGAATAAGATGAACCCGGTCCCCAGTGAACCCACACCGGTGTTGGTCGGCGGCCACGCCGATGTCGCCCTGAAGCGGGCCGCGCGCAACGATGGCTGGATGTGCGCGGGAGCGACTCTGGAAGAGCTCGCCGCCTACATGGAAAAGATCAACCAGTATCGCGAAGAGCAGGGCACCACAGACCAACCGTTCCGCGTCTTCACTACTGGCCGTGACGCCTTCACTGACGAAGGCATCAAAGCGCTGGAAGACGTCGGCGTCACCGACGTAATCATTGCATTCCGCAACGTCTACGAAAGCGAACCCGACCACGACCTCGACACCAAACTCCAACAGATTCAGTGGTATTCCGGGGAGTTCATCAAGTAACCGAGAAAGTATTTACCCGCGTGCTCACTCCGTAGGTCGGCTATGCGCGCATATTCCATTTTCTAGGACGCGCTAAAAGCATGACTTCCATGTCTCGCTCGGCGCCGGCCGTCCATGGCCGGCGACGGTCCAAGAAAATGGAATACGCGCGCATACCCTCGATCACGACAAGGCATTTATCGAAACGTTCTTTACCCACTCTTTGATACGAGAGGGATCACACGTTTCTATCTGCTCTTCATCACACATAAAACCTGCCCTTTAACCATGCGTTTATGGACTCCGATGCGGGAGCAACTCTCACGGAGTTCAGCAGTATGTGTGAGACAGTATTCAGTCGAGAGCTACAAGCAAGTAGCCTGCGCCTGAAGAGGGCGCGGGCCGATGCATTCACTTTCGGGACCGTCGCAGGCCAAGGATGGTCCGCGTCGATCGAGACATGGAGAGCCCACCCCGCGTTGTCGGGTGCGTCATGCTTTTTGCGCCCTTTACGACATGTTCACTCTGACTCAGGGATTGTGCAGTAACACCAGATTTCAGGACCGTCGCCGGCCATGGACGGCCGGCGCCGAGCGAGACATGGAAGTCATGCTTTAGCGCGTCCAGAAATCTGGTGTTACTGCTCAAGCCCGGTGCTACGAAGCTGCAAGGTTTAAGTTATCTCCAACTGGAGATCGGTTTGGTGTCGTCGTCGCTGGTGGCGTCTACGGCGCGCAGGCCGCGCTCGTTCTCGTCGGGGAGGTAGAAATCACCCGCTGGTGCGGCGGTGCCAGGAGGTTGTCCCGGGACATTGCTGGGCAGGCCGGCGTCCTCCTCTTCCACCAATACCGGCGTGATGTCCGCTGGCTGCTGTTTGGTCTTGAGTTTCAGGAACTCATCCATGCTTTCCGCCAGCATGTAAGGGTTGAAGGCCTTCTCCTCGCGAATGGTACTGAGCGGCCAGCCCTTGAAGTCCCGCCCCGGGTAGACAATCGTGTCCTCTTCCAGCTCCGCCAGAATATTGTGGAGGCTATCGTAGTGCAGCCGCGGGTTGCTGGTGGGTTGGTTGCTCAGGCCCACCGTGCGCACCAGCAGAGTGTCGCCTGTGAATACCGCGCTGCGACCCGGGCGTTCAATCAGATAGCTGTAAGAGTCATCCGTATGACCCGGGGTGTGTAATACGTGCAGAGCCATGTTGCCGATTTCGATTTTGTCGCCATCGCTGACCCGACGGCTGATATCGTCTGAGGGGTGCTCCTGGCCCGCGATAGTTTCGCAGTGCCACAGAGCGCGCAGTTGGGGTAGGGCGCTGGCGTGATCGTCGTGGGTCTGAGTGTCTATCGCCGCGGTGAGAACCAGCCCCAGCTCGTTAAACATCTGTACGTAATCCTTCATTTTGCCCTGCACCGGGTCAATCAGCGCGGCCTCTTCGGTGTCAGGGTCGGCCAGAACGTAGGTGTAGCCAAAGGTGGGATGGTTGAACAACTGTCTCAACAGCATGGTGGGTTCCTGGATTGTTGGCGCGTTGGGCCCCGGCGTCCGGGAGATGTGGCATGCGCGGTGTCTGTATTAGGTTACCGGGCTTTTTATGGCTGTAACTATAGGCGCTGATCACCTGTCCTGCCAGAATTGCGTCACGGTCCTCGCTCGCTTTGTGAACGGGTTGGCGAATTGCGTTAAAGGACACCCGTGCGGGGGATAACACCATGTCAGATACTGTCACCGGGGCTTGCCTGAGCGGCGGCATTCGCCATGAGGTCGCTCTGGCGAAGCTGAAGAAATCTCTGGACCGGGAATCAGCTAACCACGCCTGCTATGACACCCACGCCACACGGCTGTCCATGGCCAACAAGTTGCCTCGGTCCCTGTGAATACTGCCTTTCTTTATGGCCTCACAGTGCTGATCTGGGGGACCACCTGGATTGCCATCAAATACCAGTTGGGTGAAGTGATGGTGCTGGCGTCCATCGGTCATCGCTTCCTGCTGTCGGCCATTATCCTTTGGGTGTTTTTAGGACTTACGCGTCGTCTGGAGCGGCTGCCGCTGCGGCACCAGCCGTTTCTGGTGTTGCAGGGCCTGTGTCTGTTTTGCGGCAACTATTACTTTGTCTATACGGCGGAAATCACGCTCGCCAGCGGACTCGTGGCCGTGGTATTCGGCACCATGATGCTGGCCAACGTCCTTAATGGCTATTTGTTTCTGCGCACGCCTGTGCGCCCGCTGGTGGTCGCTGGCGGGCTGGTGGGTTTGGCTGGCATCGCCCTGGTGTTCTGGCCCGTGCTGCGCGCCTTTAACCTGACGGATGAGAACTTTGTCGCCCTGCTCTATTGCCTGGCGGGTACGTGGCTGGCGTCGGCGGGAAATATCATCGCCGCTCGCAACAGCCGGGAGCAGTTACCGCTGTTGCAGGCCACCGCCTGGGCGATGTCCTATGGCACAGGTGCTGCCTATGTTCTCGCATTGCTGCTGGGGACGCCGATTACTTTTGACTGGCAACCGGCATACCTGCTGTCGCTGGGTTTCCTGGCCCTGTTCGGGTCGGTGCTGGCATTCTGGGCCTACCTGACGTTGATTGGTCGGATTGGCCCGGATCGCGCCGGTTACGCCAATTTGCTGTTTCCGTTGATGGCGCTTGGTATCTCCACTGCTCTGGAGGGCTATGAATGGACACTGCTGGCGGCTGTGGGCATTGCGTTAGTGTTGATAGGAAACTGGATCGCTATGACCGGGGGGGCGGCGTACAGCCGCAGTCGAATGATCAGGGAAAAGACTGCACATCCTGCAGCGGATCGCCACCTCTGACCCGGCTGGTAAAGGCCTCACCCAGCGCATCGCTGGCATCGGCGCAGGTCTGCCAGTAGGCAATGCGCTGCTCCTGCTCCATGCGCCCAAAATCGCTGCGATCGGGGATTTTCCCCTGGGGCAGGGTGGCCAAATACTGATCCGAGGGACACAACAGCACCACGCGATCCAGTAGTTCGCTGGGGGTTTTGCGCCAGGGCAGAAACTTGTCAAACCAGCCCGGTGTGACGCTGCCGCGGAAATGCGGGTACAACACCAGTCCATTACCCCGGTGCTTACTGAAGTCAAAGTGGTAATCCACGATGCCTCCGTCCCAGTAATGGCCGCGAGGTGCACCGTCGATGTCTCGCTCGCCCGGCATCATAAAGGGAATAGATCCGCTGGCGAGAATGGCTTCACGCGTATTACTGGGCGTTAGTGGAATGTGCAGGGTTTCAAAGTCATCGAATTCGAAGTCCAGATCTTCAAAGCCGTCCCGGCTGAACACCACGCGCTGGAACCAGCCCTGCAACAGTTTGCGATTCACCGCGTTACTGACGCCGGCGGCAAACATGCCGGAGGCTTGCCCGAGGGCGTTGGCTGCGCTGTTAGGGCCACGTCCCCGCGCCGTCACCACGTGGCTGATAAACCGCGGATGTTCGCAGATGTGCTGAATATCCTGATCGGTTAAATAGCCGTCTAGTACCCAGCGACACAGCTCGCCAACGATGTCTGTGCGAGAGCGTTTGTCTGCGCTATCGACGCGCTGGGCAATGTATCGTGCATGCAGATTGGCCAGCGCTTGAACGGGATCGCGGGCTGCCAGTGCGGCGTGACGGAAGCAGCCGATGGAGGAACCCATCAAGTGCATAGTGTGGTCGGGCTGGGTGAGAAACTCCCCGAAGAGTGCGCGATCCAGTCCGGCGATGCCGAGAAACTTGGGTCCCCCGGATGCGCCAATCATGGTGTCAAATAGCTCAGGCGCCCAGCCGTGCTGCCGTAGTCTGCGCTGGGCTTCGGCACCGGCATAAACACTGAGTGCATCAGTGCTGGTCATCGGCACTGTTGTCGGCACGGTTGTCAGTAGAGGCTTGCTCTCGCGCCGCCCGCGGGGTTTTCCCGGTCCACTTGATATAGGCGCGGCGGAAGTTGGATACGTCGTTAAAACCCACCATAAAAGCGATGCTCGCCAGAGGCAGGCGGGTGGTGGTCAGATAGTGGGTAGCGTGCTCGGTGCGCACCGTGTCCAGTAATTGCTGGAAGGACGTCTGTTCCTCCGACAGGCGGCGGCGATAGGTTCGCGGACTGATATTCAGCATCTCTGCCAGCCGCGGCATCTGCGGGTAGTGCCCCTCAAATTTGCGCAGGAGTTGCAGGGTCTGCTCCGTAAGCGAGTCGTCTTCCTCAAGGTCTGCGAGAAGGCGCTGGCATTCCTGTTCATACAGGGCCAGTAGAGCAGCGTTAGCAGAGGGCAGTCTGGCGTCCAGCCAGCGGTCAGGAATCGAGATGCGGCCTTTGTTGCTGTTGAAGTGAAGATCATCACCGAAAAAGCGGTAGTACTCTTCAACGTACGGCGGTTTTGGATACGGAAACTCCACTCGAAAACTCAGGCTCTCATCGTTTACCAGCAGGTTCACGCTGTAGACAAAGGCGGCGTAAAAGATTTCATAGCTGAACTGCATAAACTGCGCGGGCCAGGGGCTCTCGATGCTGATCCAGCAGCGCTCGTCCCGCTGGCTGTATTCCAGCTCTAGCGTCGGCGCGAGAATACGGTAGTACTTGAGAAAGAAGTTGAGTACCTGCTCCAGATTGTCGCAGGTCATAAAGGCCTGGCCGACGGTGGCCTGGGCAGACAGGTTCAAGCGTTTGCCGAGGTGCAACCCCATCGCCGGTTCGCCGGTAAGTTGAATGGCTCGGTCGACGAGGCGGGCGAAATCTTCGCCGTCGACACGCGCACCCATACTCACCAAATCCGCCTGCGACAGGCTGCTACCGGCCAGCAGGTCTTCCGACGCGACGCCACGTTGCCGCGCCAGATCCAGCAGAATCAGTACGTATTGGGCGGGGCTGGTGCTTGCTAGATTGGCCATATATGACCACATTTTGACAACAGATTACCCTAGGCACAAGTCCCGCGCAGGGCGATAGTGAAGAGGCAATAACGTATCTGCCCGTTAGATGGCAGAACTCATGGACCTGTAGACAGCACGATGACGTGCAATGACTTCGCTAGTGTCGATGGCGCAGCGAAACCGAGGACTAGCCCTATGAAACTCAAGTGGATGGAAGAAACACCTCGCAAGATTCAGAGCTTTGCCGGCTCCGCCCGCATGGCCGAGCGCGATGACCACGACGACATCGATGACAAGCTCACCAATGAGCATGTTGATCAGGTGGCTGAAATTTTTTCCACGCCCCTGACAGGTAGCTACAACTGGGATTACTCCGTCCAGGACAATCGCATCAAGAAGCTCTATGAGCTTGGCAAAGAGCTGAATTGGAATGCGGAAATGGACATCGATTGGAACCGACCCTGGCCCGAAGAAGACTTCGAACAGGGCGCCGAGTTGATGAACCTGGCGGACTATCCACCCTACCGCGCACTCAGCGAAGAGGAGAAGCGCGAGTTCTGGCTGCACCAGAATTCCTGGAGCCTGTCTCAGTTCCTGCACGGCGAGCAGGGCGCGCTGTTGGTAGCCTCGCAGCTCACTAGCTGCGCACCTACCTTTAACGCCAAGCTCTACGCGGCCTCGCAAACCTTTGACGAAGCACGCCACGTTGAGGTGTTTAACAAGTACATTCAAACCCGCCTGGGCAAGATGTACCCGATCAACACCAGCCTGAAGAGCATTCTGGACAAGATTCTTACCGACCCACGCTGGGATCTGAAATTCATCGGCATGCAGATCATCATTGAGGGCCTCGCTTTATCCGCCTTCAACACTGCGCGGGAAACTACGCCGGATCCTGTGCTCAAGGACATCATCTATCTGGTCACGCGTGACGAGGCGCGTCATGTCACCTTCGGTGTGAACTACCTGGAGGAGTTTGTGAAGACCTTGAGCGAGGAAGAAAAGGAAGAGCGTGCGCAGTTTGCTTACGAGGCCTGTGTGGTCAGCCGAGAACGCCTCGTGGCTACCGATGTGTTTGCCCACTTCGGCTGGAATGTCGAAGAGGCACGCGAGCGGGTGATGGAGGGCTTTATCATGTCAACCTTCCGCGACCTGTTGTTCCAGCGCGTGATTCCAAACCTGAAGCGGATTGGTCTGATGACCGACAGCATTCGTCCCAAGTTCGAGGAAATGGGCATTCTGGATTTTGAAAATCTGCCCGACGACGGTGACATCGACTGGAAGGCCATGGAGCGTCCGCTGGATACATCCGAAGCGCAGTCTTACGAGCAGGCTGCTATCAAGCAACATATGGAGAAAGCCTTCGCCGACCGTATGGCGCAGGAAGACACCTGCCCGATTACCGGGCGTCCCATGGCTGAAGTGCTCGCGGAGCAGGCTGCCGCTAACGTCTGATTGCCGCTTAGATAAAAAACGCCGGGCAGTTAACTGTTCGGCGTTTTTTTTGCGTGTGCGCCTGTCGTGTACGTTTGTGCTGCAGGCAGTTCGTGGTGCCGGTTCGAGGAATTGCGGTAGGCTTGGCACTCCAGCGGTTCCGACAAGTGTCCTGACGTCCAACTATGAGATGGCCCGCAACACAGCAGCATCGATTTGCACGGCGCTGCATTCAGGCTCTGGCCTTTGGAGTGCTTTTAGCACCGTCAGCACTCGCGCACTTTGAAATCAATTTGCAGCTCAATCTGCTGGTTTTCCACACAGAACACCGGGCCGACGGCTTGTATGTATATGCGCGAGTACCACTCCCGTATTTACTGGCAGATAAAATCGGTGCCGAAGGTTCTGATGGCCTGCCAGCACCTGCCCCGTTTACTCGGAATACTCTGGAAGGCGATCGCGTAGTCCACTATGTCGATTACGATTCACTGCGCGGCAATGAGAAGCGTCTGGGCGGGCTGTTAGAGCAGGCGCTGCAGCTACGGGTTGATGCTGACCGAATCGAGGGGACAGTGATGAGTGCCAGGGTCGTGCGATCAAAAACTGCGCCACCCTTTGATTCCCTGGAGGAGGCCCGGGCGAGTTTTGCAGCGTCTGATCCAATGAAATCCCCCTCCGCTGAGCCGTTGTACGTCGGTGATGCCGTTGCAGATATCGCCTTGCGCTACTTTAAGCAACAGGGCGGCACGCAGCAGGACATTCAGCGTTTTTCTTTAAGCACCAGCTTGAATCCCGGGCTTATCGAGCAGGCAACTGCAGTGAGTCTGGTGCTCGATCACGGTACCGGGGGGACCGACCTCTATCAGCGCCCCGGTCTGCTCAATGAGCCTGTCGAAATCCATCGCTCCGGCCTTAGAGCTTTCCTTGAGATGGTGCGGCAAGGAATAGAGCACATACTGGAAGGTCTGGATCACGTATTTCTGGTGCTGTGTCTGGCCGCCGGCGCGGTCAGTATTGCCGCCATGCTATGGCGAGTAACGGGCTTTACCCTGGGTCATAGCGTTACGCTTTCGCTGGGCTTTTTCGGCTACGTACCATCGGGGGGCTGGTTTATTCCCACCGTAGAAATTGCCATCGCGGCGTCCATCGTGTTTGCAGCATTTGCGTCAAATAGCCGCTGGCGCTCCGCTCCGGGTGCGAATCTTAGAGCGTTCTGGATGACTGCGGTTATCGGTTTGCTGCACGGCCTCGGCTTTTCCTTTGTACTACAGAAAATCCTGAGCGTCAGCGCTCCCGATGTGTGGCAGAGCCTGTTGGCGTTCAATCTGGGCATTGAGGCGGGCCAGCTTGGTATCGTTGTATTTGTTGGCGCGGTACTGTTGGTATTGCGTGACTGGAACTCGCGCAGTGAGGCCTATGCGCGAAATGCTATTGCAGTAGTCTGCGGCATTGCCGGCGTTTACTGGATGATAGAGCGCACCGCCGGTCTCATCGCCTGAATGCCTTTCCAGGCCGGCATCCAGGCATACAGTCATCCAGACATCCAAAGCGATACGCTTGGGAAGTGTTTATGACAGGACGATCACTATCTACGGATACAGCATGAGTGAGATCGAGGAATCCAATCGCCCGCGCCGAAAAATCTATCCCCCCGCCTGGCTGGTCATAGGCCTGTTCGCCATTTTCTTTTGCGATCGCTATTTCCCGATACTGCGCTTCACCAGCATGCCCTTCCAGATTGCCGGCAGCCTTGCCATCGTTATTGGGCTGGCACTGCTGGTATTTGCCGGCGGCCTGTTCAAACAAGCCGATACTGACCTGATCCCCTTTCGTGACGTCCGCGCGCTGGTCACTACCGGCGTATACCGTTTCACCCGCAACCCTATGTACCTGGGCATGGCGCTGATCCTGTTAGGCGTCGCCTGCACCACCGGCACCCTGGGTGGACTCCTGGTGGTACCACTATTTATGGTCATCATCGAAGTGCGCTTTATCCGCCCGGAGGAAGCCATGCTCAGTGACTTATTTGGAGAGGAATTTGAAAACTACTGCCGACAAGTACGGCGATGGGTTTGACGCGTCTTTTGCGCGTCCTGCGTCTGAGCCGGCAGGATCGCAGCTACGCCCGTCGTTTCAGCCCCGCCACCAAAGGTAAGGCCATAGACGGATAGTCTGTAATCACGCTGTCTATCCCCTGTCGGTACAGCGTCTCCACTACGCTGGCATCATTCACCGTCCAAGTCGAAATATGAATGCCGCGTTTCTGTATGCGTCGCTGCCGCCGCCCGTCGTTGAGCGTTTTCCAGTGTGCGATCAGGTAGTCGCAGCCAAGCTCATCGAGCGTGCTTTCTATGTCTTCTTTCGTAGCAACCAACCCAATGGGCTGTTCAGGTAGTGCCCTTTTAACCGCGCGCAGCAGCGCTGTTGACGAAGAGGTAACCACGGCGGCAATAGCATGGGTCTGTAACCACGCCACCACCGCCTGCGCTAGCTCCGGGTTTTGTGCTCTTCCCAGCGATTTCAGCTCCAACTGCCAGTGCTTTATTTCAGGCACAGCCTTCACCAGTCGCGATAGGGTCGGCACACCCGTGTCGCGCTTGTTGGGCCAGGGCGGTCCATCCTGGCGGGCGTCCAGCTTTGCCAGCATGCGGCTATCCAGCGCTTCCACCATTTCTTTGCCCCTGCCCCTGCTACTGGGTATAGGGCCTGCCGTGCGGGTTACGGAGCTATCGTGAATCACGACCAACTCACCGTCGGCAGACAGGCGCAGGTCAATCTCCAGATGGCGCACGCCCCGGCGGACAGCGTGCTTTGCACCGGCGATAGTGTTCTCCGGGGCTTCTCCGCGGGCACCGCGATGTCCGTACACAATCATATTGGCTTACTCCAGACGTCTTTCCAGAGTAGCTCTATTACCGGGGTGACCGCCAGCGGCGGCTTGTGCGTGAGTCTGCAGAAGCCATTTAGCGCTTGTGGGCCTGGTTGTGCGCGCCTCGGAGATGGTAGAAAGCGTTGTCCCATATCAGGACCTTGTCTAGTTTGGCTGCCGCAAGTACGCGCGTTGCCAATCACTGCCCGCTGATAGGTTAGGATGGCGCCAGTGACACAGACTATAGAGAGGCTTTAGTGATGACGGACGTAAATATTCCAGACGCCTTTCCCGACTGGATTCGCGAGCATGTCGAGTTGTACCTGCGCGATGGTGAGGCGGGACATTATTGGGATGCCGCCCTTGGCGGCGGCGAGGGCATGCTGACCACGCTGCTACTGTTTACGAAGGGACGCAAGTCGGGCAATACCTCGGTATTGCCGCTGATCTATCGCCCCACGGGAGAAGGCAGCTACTGCGTGATTGCGTCAAAGGGCGGTGCGCCTGCGCATCCTGCCTGGTATCTCAATCTTGACGCCGACCCCAATGTAGACGTGAAAATCGCCAACCATCAGTTCGCAGCGACCGCTCGGGTCGCCGAGGGAGAAGAGCGCGGGCGCCTGTGGGCGCTGATGGCTGAGTACTACCCGCCGTATAACGATTACCAGGCGGCTACTGAGCGCGAAATCCCAGTGGTGGTATTGGTGCCTAAAGACGTGCATTAAACAGCCAGGTTCGTGACCGTCCGCTGTGCTTTTACCCCACCATAAAACAGCCCTCGGTCCACACGGGCTGGCACAGCAACAAAAAAGCCCGCGATTAACGCGGGCTAGCGGGGAATGTGCCCTGCTCGTGAGGCAGGGCATGCGAACGCATGGCTTTACGCAGTGGCGGGCGTCAGCGTATCGATGGGCTTGGGGTTAGCGCCGATGTGGGCTGTAATCACTCGATCGACCGAGTAGGCGCCGCCCCCCTGGAATACCAGAGATACGGTGGCCGCTAACAGCGCCAGGGCAAATTCGTAGCCATTGTTGCTCACGAACAGGCCGTTGCTGACGTGTACCGTCATGGCAACTGCCATGGTGAAAGCGGTCACTGCGGCCGCCGGGCGGGTCAGCAGGCCGACGATTAGCGCGATACCGCCGAAGAACTCCGCACCTCCGGCCAGCAGAGCCATCAGATAACCGGGTTCAAATCCCACTGACGCCATCCACTGGCCCGTGCCTGCCAGTCCGTAGCCGCCGAACCAGCCAAACAATTTTTGCGCACCGTGTGCTGCGAGGATGGCACCGACGGGTACTCTGAGCGCGGTCGCGCCAAGGCCAGCAGTGCTGTTTATTACGTCAGAAATTTTGATTGATGCTTTCATGGTTTCAGCTCCTTGAGTATTGAATTACTTGAATGAATTCAGTGTATGCATTGATGACATGAGAAAAAGCGAGTTAAAATGATCTGTAAGTTCAAAATATTTGAATAAAACGCTAACTATGACGACCTTGACGCTGGATGCATTGGCGGTGCTGGATGCGATTGAACGCAAGGGCAGCTTTGCGGCGGCAGCCGCAGCTCTGTACAGAGTGCCGTCAGCGATCACTTACACCGTGCAAAAGCTGGAGGAAGACCTGGGGGTGGTCTTGTTTCGGCGCGAAGGACGTCGGTCTGTGTTGACGCCGGCGGGGCGTGTGTTGCTGGAGCAGGGGCGCGAGCTGCTGGAGGCGGCAGAGCGGCTGGCGGAAACCACGCGTCAGGTGCATTCAGGCTGGGAGTCCCGGCTTGGCATCGGCCTTGACTCCATTCTCGATCTGAACACTTTGCTGCCGACGCTGCAAAGGTTCAGCCTTGAACATCAGGAAACAGAAATCGACGTGCGGGAAGAGGTTCTGGGGGGTAGTTGGGAAGCCTTGCTGGAAGGTCGTGTGGACTTATTGGTCGGTGCCAGTGAGGCACCGCCAGCCACGGCCGGGCTAACACTCAAGCCCTGGCGCGGCGTGGAGTGGGTGTTCGCAGTAGCACCAGAGCATCCCTTGGCACTCTCCGATGTCCCCCTTACGCAACATCAGATCGCAGCCCACCGCGGCATCGTAGTGAGGGACTCCTCGCGCAATCTCCCGCCTCTGACGCGTCGGGTTTTTGATCAACAGCCGGTCTTGCGCGTCGCGACATTGGCACAGAAAATTAACGCACAGGTGGCGGGTCTTGGTGTCGGATATTTGCCCAGGCATAGAATCGCTGCATTGCTGGAGGACGGTCGTCTGATTGCGCCCGCGCTGGCAGACCCTCTCCCTGCTGCGCAAACCTATCTGGCCTGGCGTCGCGGTGAGCGGGGTCGCGCCCTGCGCTGGTTTATAGAAGACCTGGAATTGCACGCACGGGAACATGATGAACGGGAACAAGATGCGGATACGATGCAGTAGCGCGTTGTTGTTGATGGGTCTGCTGATAAGTCAGCTGACCGGTTGTGCCAAGCAACTCGGCTTTGACATTGCGACTGGCTATGCCGCCAAGCAGCTCTGTTCTGGCGTGTTCGTTGCCGGCCTCCCGGAGGATCATCTCATGGCGTATGACGTCGAGCAGACCTTGTCGCCTTTGGGTCCGCTGCAGAGTTTGCTCTCTGTCACCGTGGACCGCGAACAGCGCCAGGTTGATGCAAGCTTTCTGGGCACGACGTCGCAGGCCTATTACACCGGACCCACCGGGTGTGTTCTGCATGGTATGAAGTATGCCGCGCTGGATGCGCGTCCCTTTGCTGCGGTAGACAGCATTACTGCTCGTGCGCCAGAGCCAGACACTTTTCTGGCAGGGCTGGAACCGGCACTGGATAACGCGTTCTCAGAGCCAGCAAAAAGGTCAGCGGAAAACACTGGCAGTGCTGGTTAGCCATCGCGGCAAGCTGATTGCCGAGCGCTATGCGCGCCCCGTCTCCGCGCATACACCCATGCAGAGTTGGTCAATGAACAAAAGCCTGATGGCGACGTGGATTGGTATGCAGGCCGAACGAGGTTTGCTGGATGTCGATAGACCACTGGCCCCACAGTTGAAGTCAGAAGACGCGGCGTTGGCGGCAAAGCTGGATTCGGCCTTGAACCTGGGACATCTGCTGCATATGGAAAGTGGCTTTGACTTTCTCGAGGAATACGGGCCGGGCAGTGATGTGACCCGCATGCTATACAGCGAGCCCGGTGCCTGGCGAGTAGCGGCGGCAAACGGGCATGCCAGACAGCCCGGGCGGGCGTTCTATTACTCCAGTGGCGATACCAACCTTGCCAGTTGGTTCTGGCAACGGAGCCTGGAGGAGCCCTATATCGCCTGGGTGCAGCGAGAGTTTGCAGAACCTCTGGAGCTTGGAGCTATTGTCGCGGAGCACGACGCGACCGGCACTCAGATAGGCTCTTCATATACCTTTATGACCGCACGTGACTGGCTCCGGGTTGGGGAGTTCTGGTTAGCCGCCTTTCAGGGACGTTCGCCCTTACTGTCTGCGGATTGGATGCGCGATGCGGTTACACCGAGGCCGTCGGCGACAGACGGTAATTACGGTCGCGGATTTTGGCTCAATACACAGAGAATCGATTATCCGTTACTGCCTGAAGATCTGTTTTATGCCGCTGGTCACAACGGCCAGTACGTGATGATTTTCCCTCGTCAGGAACTGGTAGTTGTGCGCCTGGGATTGACTTATGGCGCGGGCGCCGTAAATGGCGTGGAGGCGCTGGCTGCGGCGGTGCTGAGTGCTGTGTCCAACGAGCGGATGGCCAGCAACTAGGATGTAAATCACGGAGGTGCTCCAACGCGAGCATTCCCGATAGACTGTAGATGCGCCGCGCAGAATAATATCCATGGCTTCAGAGAGTTCGCCCGACAGTACCGACCCGCCTGGCCTTGATCCTTTCGTCAGGCGCTATTTAATCGGGCTCGCGATAGTTGGCCTGGTCGTTATTGTCTATGCGCTGTTGCCGGGTGATGAGCGTCTGGATGCCATCAATGCCAAGCTGGCAGCTGCGCCAACCCTGCTCGACTACCCCTATCGGTTTCGCGTGCTGGAACTCCATGAGGGTGTTGCTGTGGTATCCAGTCCGCGCTCGGCAGACATGGGTCCCCTGCACTTTTTGCGGGTACTGGACCCCTCACTCTACGGTAAGTCTGTGACGGACCCGGCCATGATGGCAGCGCAGGACGCGCTCACCGTCAGGCAAACCGAGGCCGCGCGACTGGTGACTGAGGAGGCGGATGTCGAGCGCATCGAGTGGGTGCTGGACGAACGCTGGTACGCTGAGCACGGCATTTTTCTGCCGGAGTAGGCAGCACTTTCTACGTTAGATGCTGTCTAGACGATATCTGGAAAACTGGAACACTGTGATCAATGCTGAATCGGAGACAAATTATAGTGGGCACTGCACTGGCCATTCCGGCGCTGCGCAGTCTGGCTGGAGACGAGCCTATGGGCCTGGATGAATTACAGAATAGCTGGCGAAGCTATTTGCCAGAGGGCCATACGCCGCCCGCGGTGGATGACAAGCTTACGCTTAGCAAAGCCGAATGGCGGGAGCGTCTTTCACCAGAGGCCTTTAAGGTCCTGCGCAAAGCGGGTACAGAATACCCTGGCAGCAGCCCGCTTAATAACGAGAAGCGGCGGGGTGTGTACGCCTGTGCGGGCTGCGGCCTGCCGCTGTTCACGTCGGATATGAAATACGATTCGGGCACCGGCTGGCCCAGCTATTTCACGCATATCCCCGGCGTCTTCGAGAAAGAAACTGACTATAAACTGATCTTTCCCCGCACCGAGTATCACTGCGCGCGTTGCGGCGGCCACCATGGTCATGTGTTTAAAGACGGCCCTCGGCCGACCGGCGAGCGCTGGTGTAACAATGGCGTAGCGCTGGAGTTTTTAGCTGCCTGAGGTGGTTCAGTTCCAGTAGAACGTGACCGAGCCGCGCACCGCCTGGGGCTCCAGGGGGTGAAAGTGAACGTCTTCCACGCCGTCGGCGGGTTCACCAGGCAGACGGGAGGCGTAGAAATACGCGATGTCGTTGCGGCCGGTATCCAGCAGGTTGAAGACATCCAGCCTGAACTCTGTTGCGCGCCAGCGGTAGGCGGCGCTCGCATTCAACAGCCAGCTATCCTGTGAGGTAACACTGCCGGTTTCTTCCAGAGGTGCCTCACCCAGATAGCGCGCACGGAGGCTCAGGTTTACGCCATTGCGCCAGCTCGCGTTTGCACCGAGGGTAAACGTATCTTCCACGGCGCCGGGGATCTCTCGTCCACCGCCCTGGTCGGCCTTGAACTCCGCGTCCGTCCAGGTATACGCCGCATTGAAGGCCAGCCATTCGGTTGCTTGCCAGAATCCCGACACCTCAACGCCAGCGCGCTGAGATCCATCATTGGCCTCGGTAGTGCCCGCATCGCCGACATAAACCAACTCTGAATCTAGCTCCAGCCAAAAGGCGACAAGGCTCGCATTAAAGCGCTGGCCCTGCTCCCAGCGAAGCCCCAGCTCAGCCCCCTCGGAACCGGAAATAGCATCTACCGGGTCGACGGGTTCGCCAGAGCCTGGATCAAAATTGATGGTGGCGCCGCGCACATCATTTGAGTGAAAGCCACGGCCCCAACTGGCATAGGCCTCAACATCATCAGACAGGCGATAGGCTAGATTCAGAGACGGGCTGAGCTGGCTGTCGTCCCCACTGCCGCTATTGGGTTGGCGAAGCGCATCGACCTCCCAGTCGAAATAGTCACCCCGCAGACCCGCGACCGCGCGCAGCCTTTCGGTGACGGCCATTTCAACTGACGCCCAGGCACTGAGGGAAAGCTCCTCGACCTGGTCGTCTCGCGTGGACTCCAGCCTTTCTCGCGCGCGTGTGCTGTAAAGCCCGACCTCATCGATATCGTCGTAGCGCAATTCGCCGCCCCAGCGCAGGGTCGTGTCACGCCCACCCAGTGCCAGGGGCCGACTGCCCGACACCCAGGCACCCCATACCTGGCGCGAGTCGCGCTGCTCGAATTCGTCGCCATCCTCAGGATTGTCCAGCAGATAGGTAAAGTTCGAGTAGAGGCTCAGGTCGTAATCCAGAAGGTAGCCGCCGGCCTGCCAACTCTCCGAGGCGATGCCCACGGTCAACGCGTAGCGGGATGTGTCGCCGCCCAGATCCGGATCAATGAAGCCCAACTCGTCGATAAGGCCGCTCTGTACGGCACGACGAGGAATCTGGTCCGTCGCGACCCACTCGTTTTCATAGAGTTGTAGGCCGATGTCTGCGGTCAGCTCGCCCACCCCGAACCGGTAGTTGAAGTAGGCCTTGTTTTGCTCCAGGTCCTCGTCCAGCTCCCAGGGCCCCTCGTAGCGCGTCACATCGACGGCACCCAAAAGGGTGCCATTGCCGACCTTTGTGCTGCCCGCCAACAGGCCTCGCTGGTAGCCAAACTCGCCGGCGGTCAACCTCAGCATGGTTTCCGGCAGCTCGCGATACAGAGAAAAGTCCACGCTGCCCGCCGAGCCAAAATCGCCAACACTGGCATGGTAGGGGCCCTTGCGATAGCGGCTGGTCTCTACCAGCTCGGGAATCATAAAGTTGAGGTCAAGGTAGCCCTGGCCGTGGCCGTGGCTGCGCATATTGATGGGTACGCCATCCACGCGGGCGGCAAAGTCGGTGCCGTGATCCAGGTTAAAGCCGCGCAGGAAATACTGGTTGGCCTTACCCGTGCCCGAGTGCTGGGTGGCCACCATTCCGGGAACCGCTTCTACGAGTTCGCCGACCCGAAGCAGGGGCGGCAACTGAATATCATCGTAACCCACCAGACCTTCGGAGGCCGTGTTTGCCACGCCTACTTGCTGTTCAGCGCGGCCAAACACCACCACCTCTTCGTAGGTGTGTCGGACCGGCTCAGCGAGTGCGCTTCCGCAGACCAGAGACGCCAGTGCCAGAGGCTGCAATGATTTCAACGTATGAAGAGAAGGAAGAGTAAAACCAGGCTGTTTCTGCATACCGCGTACCACGCTTAACCGGGCACCTAGTGTCAGCGAAAAGTTATAGATAATCCAGCGCTGTCTGCGCGCACTACAGACTTTGAAGATACCTAGGCCGCTTGCCGACGGGGTGTTAGCTGTACGGGCATCTCTTTGTACCCGTGAATGCTGTTGGAGCGGATAAACACTGGCTCACCGACTGATTCGATCTTGCTGAACGCGCGGAAGAACTCTTCGAAAAATACGCGTGCTTCCAGTCGAGCCAGGTTGGCGCCCAGGCACAGGTGAATACCGTGGCCAAAGGCCAGGTGGGGATTCGGGTCACGGGTAATATCGAAGGTCATGGGGTTATCGAAGACGGCCTCATCGAAGTTGGCAGAGCTGTAAAGCATCACAACGCGCTCTCCTTCCCGGATCATTTGCCCGCCAACCTCAGCATCTGCCATCGCCGTGCGCCGGAAATAGTGCAGCGGGCAGGTCCAGCGCAGCATCTCCTCAATAGCGAGCGGCAGTTTTGACGGATCTGCCTGCAGCTGTTCGTACAGGTCAGGCTGCTGCAGCAACTCATGCATACCGCTGGATATCAGGCCGCGGGTGGTTTCATTGCCGGCGACAGTGAGCTGGATAAACAGCGAGGCAAACTCCATTTCTGAGACGGCATGACCTTCCACCTCCTGATTGATCAACAGGGAGATGAGATCGTCACCGCCGGCTTCTTTGCGTGCCATTGCCAGTTCGAACCCATAGGTGCCCATCTCGACGGTCGCCTGGTTGACCTCTTCCATGGTGCCGCCCAGGTCCGGGTCGGTGCTGGAGGTTTGAAGGTCAGACCAGCGTCGAATCTGTGCCCACTTGTCTTCAGGAATCTCCAGCATGGAACAGATTACGGCAGTGGGCAGATCGCCGGCGAGGCTTTCTACAAAGTTCACTTCAGAGGGCTCTCGAATCTGCTGCATCACGTTTCTAGCGATGGCCCGTACCTGGGGTTCCAGCTCTGCCAGCATTCGCGAGGTGAAGCGGGTGATAACGGCGCGGCGTAGCGGACCGTGTTTGGGTGGGTCCATGCCCAGCAGCTGATTGCGCGTCATCTCAAGGATATCGTCCGGCAGATCATCAACCATGACAAAGCCGCTTTCTGCAGAGAAGGTCTTAAAGTCGCGCGACACTTGCACCACATCGGCGTGTCTGCTGAGCACCCAGTAACCATAACCCTCAGGATGTTCATGCCAGTGCACCGGATCGTTGGCCCGCAGCCAGGCGAACTGCTCGTGGGGAATACCCCCCATATAATTGTCCGGGTTGTAGACGTCGATCTGCACGGGCGATACGACCCTTATTCCATGATCACCGGCGGGTTGGGATAGCCCATCTCTGCACACAGTGCGAGATAGAATTGCAGCGTCAGACTGCCATCGACCACCGAGGTGATGTTGCCGTCGGCGTCGAGATTGATATTTGAACCGTACATCTGAAACCACACTCGGGTGTTGTCTTCGATGCACATCAGAGTGTGTTCCGATCCCGCGGGTTCATAGAGAAACGATCCTGCGCGATTTACATAGTCATATTCCTTGTACTTCCAGGCACCTGACTGGGTGTACCCGTATACCGGCCCCGTGTGTTTATGGGTTTCCACTTCGTAACCCGCCTGGAAGATGTTCTCGATAATCCACAGCCCTTCGCTGGGACGGACCTGCAGCACCTTGAGCTTGCTGCCATCGCCAATATCGACGAAGGGCAAATCGTCGTTGCCAATGTGCATCGCTTCGGGTTGTGTAAGAACGGGTACGGCTTGCGTATTTGCAGCTTGGTTCATGATGGGCCTCTGTTTTATAGGTGTAATTCCGTAGTTATATAGGACAGCCCTCAAATTGCAAAAGCGGTGCCCTGAGGATTGCTGGCGTTAGCACAAAATACTGTCCCGGTTCGAGGCTGCTACCGGCGAGTATGCCTGGAACGAAAACCCTGTCACCTGGGTTATGACATGTCGGAGGCGTGTGCCACTGTGCTGACGCGCGGAAGAAAAATACTGAACACGCTGCCAGCTCCGGGCTTTGATTGCACTGTAAGACGTGCGCCGATCTCTTCGCAGAGCTTGTCTACGATAGCGAGACCCAGACCGAAGCCAGCTGGTTCATCACCGTTTCTGTGGTTTGTGCCGCCAGCCTTGCGGCTACTACTGTCGTCCAATGTGCCGTTACCGCGTGTGAAGCGCTGACGGAGGCTTTCGATAACCTCAGCGCGAATGCCAGGCCCCTGGTCGCAAATCTGAATCTCCAGACACTCACGTCTACGACGCACGCCAAGCAGTACCTTGCCACCGGCACTGTAGCGAATCGCGTTTCCTACCAGGTTGTCCAAAATGCGATCCAGCACCTTCGTTGATGCATTACTCTGCAATGAAGAGAGCTGCACCCGCAGTGTCACGTCGGCATCTTTGGCCGCTGGCGACTGGCGCTGCTGACAACGTGTAAGCGTTGCACTCAGCGGCTCTGCGGTTTGAGAGGCTTTCTCGTGATACTCGTTCGAAAGACCTGCCAGTAGATCATCGATATAGCTGAAGGTTTGTTCCAACTGCTCGCTCATCGCGCCGTCTTCGCGCAGGCCCCGTGCGTTTCGCAGTGCCAGGCGCAAACCGAATAAGGGGTTTCGCAGATCGTGGCCGGTGTTCGCCAATCGCTCGTCGGCCTGCTGGGCGCGTTCCAATGCCAAACGTCTCTCGCGTTCTGCAGCCACCAGCTCCTGAGATTCAATGAGGCGCGTTTCGGCCAGTGACAAGAGCTCACGCTGGTTGCGATCTCGCTGCACCCGCAGGGCACGCACCTGATCAGCTAGCGCGATAGACAAAATCAACGCCTCCATCGCGACACCGATCTTAAGCCCATCAATACCCCGCAGACCTGTCGCCAGGTAATCTAGCTGCTCTGCGGAGAAGTAGAGTCCGCCTATGCCAGCCGCCAGCCAGCCCAGTAAATAGAAGTGTGCAGAGCGCTCTCGCTTGACGAGGCTGAACCACAGCCCGGTTGCCAGCAGCGTGGGGAAGATAATCACGCCGCCCCAGAGACCCAGTGTGTTGCCCAGGCGTTTGTCGATGAAGGGCTGGGCCAGCAGAACCAGAACATAGATGCCGATATACGCCAGGGCTAGCATGTTGAGACGCGGTGCGGTGCGCGGCAGGTCGAGAAAGCTGCGCATAAAGAGTGCGGCGGACAGCAACATCGCGGTCCCGAGTATAGGTGCGGCGGCTGCATTCCACATGGGTGCATCAGGCCATAAATACTGGAAGGTAAAGCCTTCCATATGCGCAATGTATAAGCCTGCTAAAGTCTCCTGCGCCGAATAAAACAAATAGGCGGGTTTCCGAACAGCGACAAACTGGAAGGCATTGACCAGTACCAGTGTAAGGATAGCGCCGGTGAACAGCGCCATGGCGGTGGCTTCGCGATACTGGGTAGCGGCCAGCGAGTCGGGTGTTCCTAGTGCTACGGGCAGAGCGGTATTTCCGCCAGAGACATAGCGCACAAACAGGGTGCCCGCTTCACTAGCAGACAGTGTCAGTTCACCGGTCATGTAGCGGGTGGCCTCCGTGCGATCGGAGAACACCATGTCCCGATCGCTCTCCAGGACGATTTGCTCGCTCTCATCTGCGCTTACCCACCAGGCTCTAAGCGGCTCCATAAAACGCGCTCGCAGTTGTAATTTTCAGCGATACGCTTCCGCAGAGCCATTCTCAAGGGGAAGCTTGAGCCAGAAGGCGGAGCTACTACGGCCAAAGCTTACTCGCCCGTTGGGAACGGGTTGAAAATGCGGTAGGGATCGTGCCTGTTCAAGGCTAATGCTGCGGCTCGGGTCTTCCAGGTAAAGCACCTGTGCACTAAGATCGATGTAGTCTTCTCCCGGTACTAGAGAGACCGCATCTGCCGGAAGCGGCAGCCAAAGTAGTAGTGCCAGCCATAGCCACCCCAGCGGCGAGGGTGTTTTGCTCTCGTGATGGTGCGAGGACACTGTTCTGTGAACGCTCCGGAACATCCCAGGTGTGCCCACAGTATAGGCGTGATCATCGTCGTTTTGCTGCGCTTGTTCAGCAGGGCTGCGGGTTCCAGCTGGTCGGGTCCGGCTCTGGGCAGGTTCGCGGCGGTTCCCGCGGTATCAGATCCTCCTGCTCACAGGCATCCATTACCGCCCTTGAAGCTGAGGGGCAGGTGGCGCCTTCGAAACGTGCGCCTTCCAGCAGGGAAGCTCCGGTGGGAGACAGCGTCTCCTGGCGCAGCACGCGTTCACGCAGGTCATCGCTGAGGGATTGGAAGCTGTAGTCAATCGGCAGCAGTGCGCAGTTGCTGACCGGCTCGCCGGGGTTATCCGGCTCATCCGGCGTCAGTTGCTCAATACACAGTTGTGCACTTGTCAGATCGACGTCCTGAAGATTTGCGCCACTGAGGTCAGTGCCCTCGAGTCGTGTTCGCACCAGACTCGCTGCCCTCGCTCCCAGACTCTCATCATTGGCGCGCTGCAGGCTGGCGTCCTTAAGGGACGCATTGATTAGAAAGGCTTCGCTGAAATCCACTGCGCTCAGCGTGGTATTGGCAAAGTCGACACCCTCAAGATAGGCCTCGCGAAAACTGGCGGCAGTGAAGTTGGCGTTCTCCATTTGCAGCTCCCCGTCCCCGAACCGCGGGTCTGTGTAGAGGGCTGCGCGGTCCAGAGTTGCGCCGGTGAAATCCGCCTCTCGCAGGTCGGCATTAGCGAGCAGTGCGCTGGCCAGGGTGGCGGCGGGCACTTGTTCGCTGCCATTGAATCGCACGCCTCGCAGGTCCGCATTCACCAGAATCGCACTGTTGAGGTTGCTGCCGGACAGGGTGGCTGGCGACAGGAAATCGTCGTTGCCGCTGGTACCGACCTGCCCTGCATTAATGCTGCGCAGGTCAGCGCCGCCAAAGGATGTCTGGTCCAGCGCTGAGCCACTGAACTGCGCGCCTGCCAGATCACTGCGGTCAAACAGGGCATTCGACATCGAAGCATGGAGAAACTGGGCATCCTGCGCTGACGAGTCACGCAGGTTAGCGCTGTCCAGCGTTGCACTTCGGAAACAGCTGCTATCCAGCAGGCTGCCAGATGCGTCAACACCACCGCTGAAGTTCGCTCCACTCAGATCAGCCCCCTGAAACTGCGATTGGGAGAAGTCCATGGGACTATCAGCATCCGCTGGCGCCAGGGTCAGACCTGCCATGCTTGCAAAGGAGTAGTCCACCATGCTGGTTGGGTCCCCCAACCCGATATCTCTGATGCGTGCACCACTCAGATCCAGTGACCGCCAGTATCGGGGTGGAAGCTGGGGTGCGGATAGCAATGATCCTGCGAATGAGGTTCTCGTGATAACAGGTACCTGTGTGGCACCGCTGCCACTGCAGTCCAGTGGTGTAGTCAGTGGTGGATTCTCGGGAAACAGGTTAACTCTGGGATCGCTATCTAATGTGGTTTGTGTAAGGTCCTGGCCCTCCAGTCGTGCCGCCGTCAAATCTGCGCCGCTCAGGTCGACACCGCGCAGGCAACTGGCAAAAGTTTGGCCGCCTTCCAGAGCCGTATCACAGGGAAAGTCTTCACTGTTGATGTTTGCGACGAAGCTGGCACCGGACAGGTCGGCATCGGTGACAGAGGAGCCAGAAAGGTCGACCAGGGACAGGTCCAAACCGGACAGGTTCACGCCGTCCAGTTGACTATTGATGATCCCGACGTCTTCGAAGGCTGCGCCCTGAAACTGTGCCTGCCTTAAGTCAGCGTGGCTGATGCTGAGCCCCTCGCCGGTGATTTCGCTGATATGCGCGTTTGAAACGAGACCGTGGATAACAGCTTGATCGGTATCCACACCTTCAACAGGCTCGGCAGCAGCGCCGGGAAAGCCTAGGTTTTCCCAGATGTCGCCTTTATCAACGTTGAAGCCAAACAATGAGCCGTCGGCGTCACCGCCGGCGAGGGCGCCGGTGGTGATGGTATACGGGCGGTTCTCAAAGCCAAAGTCCGACATGGCAATACCGTTTAAGCCTTCGTAGGCGCCGGTGACTCGCGTTTGCCAGCTGTATTGGTCATCAAAACGATCACGCTTGCCCAGGAAAATCAGTCTTTCGCGCACCTCCAGCGTGGAGCCATCCAGTCGCTGAATGCGGCGCAGCCGCGTACCGATATAGCTAACGGCAAAGCGCGCATCGGTTCGGCTAAAGCCCGTGTTGCTCGCAGCGATAGCTGATTCGATCGTGACCGGCTCTAAAATACTTCCTGGTGTGTCCAGCCTCCGCCACCCCCGCAGGCGCTGTACGACACGATCAAAGCCAAACTCCCACAATTCTCCGGATTCCATCATGACGGTGAGCTTGGCTTCCTTAAATCCGACGCGTGCCAGTACTGGCGCTGAGGCAAAGCGCTGGCCCTCTGGTGCTCGCAGCGGGCACCAGGGGCGACTGTCGGCGGGAAAAGACGCTGTCGCACTTTCCGGCGCGATGCACTCGTCATCGCGCCAGGCGGGATAGCGATCTCCGAAGGGGAGAAACTCGCCCTGGCTGTTCTGTATTGGAGTGGCTCTCCACCGACCCTGAGTGCTGTCCCAAACCGAGCGTTTGTACCAGATGATCGGATCGGCGTCTGGCGCATCTTCTTCAACGGCAAGTACCGCCAGGTAAAGCGTAGGATCGTCTGAGGCATAGCGTGTGCCTGTGGCGGTGGTGGCGGATATCAGGCGCTGGCCTTCGGGTCGCCCCTGCGTAGCCCAGGCATTCCAGCCAGAGCCAATGGTGCGCCAGTTGCTAAAGACTTCCGCTGCATTGTCGCCGGTCTGCGCGAGCATGGTCAGACCAAAGTGCCCGGTGCGGCCTGCGCTAGCCAGGGTGGGCTGGCTGACGGGGCTTACCTGGTTAGGTAGAGCCGGTAGGGGCCGCCACCCCCGGTACCAGCCGCGACTGTTTTTGTTGTCCCAAAACTTCTCATAGAGTCTGCCCGCCGCATCCTGGGTCACGATCTCCAGATATCCCCAGCCGCGCCGTGTTCCCTGATACTCGTAGGTGCTCGCGTGGGTGAGGTCGCCGGTGCCAATCAATGGCAGAGGTGGTGCATTAAACGTTCCGCTGTCAACGTCCAGCCATTCAATGCTGCAATCGTCGCCGGCGTCCAAGCACAGATGGGCGCCGTTCATCGAGGCGCCGCGCAGATCGGCTTTTTCGAACTTGATGTTGTTTAATGTCGCGCTCGCAAAGCTGGTTTGACGCAGCAGTGCACCGGTGAAGTCAACATTCTCCAGCACACCGTTATCGAAGTGGGCGCGCTCGAAATTGAATCCGCTGAGGTCCACATCACGCAGTTCGATGCCGTTCAGATAGCAGCCGGGGCAGCCCTTCGCATTGACGTTGAAGGTGGTAATCGCTGCGGCTGGGCGAGGAAACATCCTTCGATATACGATGTCATCGCTGCTGGCCTGAGCGGCGATAACGCTTGTTGCCTCTGTTGGAGTGTAAACACTGCGAGCCTGAGTGGGCGCTGCTGAACCCACAACGGGTGCATCGGAAGCCGTGCGAACAAACGTCAGACCCCGTTGGTCGGGGCCGTGATAGATGCGCTTCAGGTAGTCACCAGATGCCAGCTCAATCGTTTCACAGCTACCATTCGCGACGCTCAGCAGCTCCGTCCCGGTGGCGTCGAGTAGATCGAGTCGATGCGCGGCATCAGCTGTGTCGGTAACACAGAAACCATACGTGGCGGTGTTGGCAACCGAGAAGCCGACATCGTCAAAACCGGCCTCGCCGGTATCACCCGCATGACCACTGTTGCCATCTGGCTGAAGGACCACAAGTGCGGTTTGATGAATATCGCCGGCAGAGAGCTCGGCCTCAGTCACATGCGAGCGCACCACCGGAAAACCGAAGGCGTCCAGTGTTTCGATAGCTGGGGACGGTGGCACATCCTCCACAGTTTCTGTGAAGCTGTCATTGCCGTCGCTGCAGGCTACCAAACAGGCGGCGGCAAAGCAGACTAGCCTGGTGTAAAGGGGATCCATAAGCTTATAGAGGGCTCCGCTCTGCCGTCGTCAAGAAGAAGCTTCTCGAAGTTAAGGCTGTAGATATTGCGCCAGAGGTCTACCGTCATGCTGCCTGCATTAAGTCCCTCGGTGCGCGACAGGAAACTGCCGGAAGCGTCATAGATGTCGAGCACATAGTCGGACGCTGCCAGGCCGTTGTTGCGGTAGCCCAGCAGGAATACGAAGTCCTCCGCGTCAACGCCGATATCCAATAAGGTGACGTCTTTACCCGTCGGTTCCAGGGAAATTTGGAAGGCATTACCCGATAGTACATTGCGGCTTGGCTGGCCGTGTACGTCAAATACCTGAATGCGGCGGTTTTGGCTTTCAAGGACGTAAATCTGCCCGCGCACCGAGGCGCGCACAGCACTGGGGCTGCCCAGCAGACCGGGCAGACTACCGCTACCACCATAAACGGTGGCCATCGGAGCAATGTCTCTAGCAATGCGTGCGCTTTCATCACGTGGAAGCGGCAGCACCATTAGCTTGTCGCGAATACTGTTAACGCCCAGCAGGTAGCCAGCCGGGTGTACCGCCAGTGATGTGCAGGGCAGGGGAAACTCTCCGACAATGTCATCGTTGAAAAAGTCGGGCACTGCGTCCGGTGCAGCACTGACCCGGCGTGCGTAGTAGTGGGTATCGCCGTTGCTGTCGGTCTCTGATGACACCATAAAGTGGTTGCCGCGACCGCTGGTAGAACCCAATAAATCGAAGGCCACTGCGGGTGGCGCGACCTGTGCACAAGGCAAACCGCTATCACCGGCGCGATGAAAGCCCAGCGATGGATTACTGGTCAGCGATACGGTTTGCAGGCTCCATAGCTGCTCGCTGCCAAAATCGGTGCTGCAGGAAACGAGGTCACTGGCAGCCGAGCGCCACAGATAAGCAAACTGACCGTTCCGTTGCAGCAGGGCGGAGCCACCCAGTGCCGATACTTCGCCGTCGCTCAGGCCTGATGACAGATTGCCCAGTGCCGCTTGTGGCGCCGGGCCAGCTTCCCATTCTCGCCTGCCATTGCCTGTTGCATCACTCAATACGAGTTTTTGCTTGTGTTGATACTGAGTGCTGCTGGTCAGGGTGACTAGCTGTTCCTGAATCGTGCACTCCAGGGTCAGCCCGTCACCGCTTAGCTGATTGGAGAAAGAGGTAACGGCAAACCGATGCGCAATGTACTTGCGATAGGTGGAGGCGGCGTCTTCTCCTATGGCAGCCTCGATTTCTGCCAGCAATGACGGTGTATCGGGAAGGCTGATACCCACGCCATCGCTGTCCACCTCAAAATGGCTTGCCAGCTGTGTGCGCAGCTCAGTGGGCATCGCCGGATAGGGAATAGGCTGGGACGGATCATCCAGGCCATCCGCCAGGGCATCAATAGCTTCCTGCGTTGCCGTATAGCTCGCGGCCAGGCCGCGTCCGACAATGCCGCCAGCGCCGTCAGCGTAAAACAGTACCAATGCCTGAATTTTTCCGCCGCTGGGCACCGCGTCAAAACGGTAGCTAATGCTGTCGGAGACGGTTGTACTTCCCAGTGAGATGCGCGGGCTGCTGATTGGGTTACCGCCGTCGATGATGAGCTGCACCTGGTAGTGGGTTGCGGTAGCCGGGAACTGAAAGTCATCCAGGTCGTGATTAATGCTGACGGTGACGGATTGCGTAATGCTGATATCGTTAAACGACACTGGCGGATTGCTGACGATTTGCGATGTCGTTTGCGCAATCGTGAGCGCGTCAGCGGTGGCATTCAGCACACGAAATACAATGCCCACGATCGGCACCGAATCCTCAGCTTCCGAGCGCGCCTCAATGGCGCCAAAGTAAGCGGCCAGACTTGGGAGTTGCTCCAGCACCGCTCTGACAACGATGGGCGCCATGATCAGCGCGTCACCCACAATTTGTCGCAGCAGTGCCTGGCCATTGGCATCGTTCACATCTGGGTCAGGGCCAGCCAGGTTGCCCGCGTTATAGGTCACTCTGCACAGCTCAACAAGCGCCAGGAAGAATCCGGGGCTCTTCATCATGTCATCCAGCGCTTTGGTGTTCTCAGCCGCTGCGTTGATGCTCATCAAAACAGCAGGCACCAGAATATTGATAAAGACAGTAGTGAGCATGCCCGAGACAGGAACGATATCGTCACTCCAGTGCCCGCCCAGGCCTGCAGAGCCCAACATAACTCGCAGGGTAGTAGCGTCCTCGGGCATACGTACGGTGACGACATCCTGCAGCGATTCAATGTTCACTGGCACGCCGAGAATGGCTGGCGTTGCGTTGCTGGTATTGGCGAACTTGTGCTGGTCCGTGCCTAGGCCAAAGTCCTCCATGCGATCAACCGTGCTGTCTTCGGTAGACCTTAGTAAGACCTTCCAGCGGTCCAGATCAGAGATGCTGATGACTTCGTCTTTGGCGTTCAGGAACTCCACGTACATGCCAAAGTAGCGCATAGAGCGATTGTGAACGGCAATGCGGACACGACGTGATTCAAGGTCTTCCAGTGATATAGAAGACCACTCTACGCCGTTCTGCACGGTGCCCTCTCGCAGCCGCGCTGCGATAGCGCTGTTGCTGTTGGCGGCACGCACGGCGCTGCTTACAGGGTTAGTCACCGAACCTGCCTGGTACTGCTTGTTAGGCAGTGAAGCGTCCGCTTTGATCAGGGCCAGTGCTGCGGTAACTGCCTGTTTAATGGCGGGGTCCAGACTGGGGGCTGGCTCCAGGCTGTAGATGCGATCGCCATTGGCCTTTTTAAAGTAGGTTTCGCCAGAGTCGTCATTGCGCTCTACCGGCTTCAGGGTGGCCCAGCCACCCTGTTCCGTGGCTCTTCCCAAGGATTGGATTTGAGTAGCGAGTGCAGTGAGTTGCGTGGTGGAGAGCAAATGGTTGCGCACGGCTTCCGCCTCATCGCGATCTATGCTCATGATCTCCGGATGCATAAAGACTATTGCCAGTGCGATGTCCTGCGGTGAGCTATTACTGTCGATAGGGGCGACGACGGTGTTGTTGGCATCTACTCGGTCGCTGGCTCGAGCGACACCTGCGGGAGCTCTGGCCTGCGCCGCGACAGTCTCACTGGGCGGTATCAAAAGCTTCAGATGTAGCCACTGGTGCTCCCCGTCTTCTGCACCTTCGGGGTAGTGCAACAACCAGCCCAGGCCTACGTTGCGCGGCGTCGGGATGTCTGCATAAAAGCGCGGCGCGCCCTCAATGGCAGGATCGTCCAGAGACTGTTCGTCGTGTTCCTGCAACTCCGCGCTAAAGCCATGATGCTGAAACACCATACGGCCTAGCGTCTCGTCGAAAACGGGAAGATCGAAATGCAGTCGAACAGAGCCGGGTGCAACCGGTTCTGGCTCGGGGTCAGGCGGTGACTCTGGCAGTGGTGGCGGATAGTCGCTGTCGCTGCAACCCGCTAGCCCCAGCAGTCCCAGACCGGTGCCGCCGCTGATCGCTGTCTTTATAAATGTACGCCGCTTCCAGTCCATGCCGTAAATCCCGCAAAGTGATGCACGCCCAGATAAGTCTAGAGCCGGACTGTAGACTCGTATGTGGGGTAATCGCCCCATTTCACAGCGACGTACTAGCGTTTAAGGAATTTCGTTATATTGCGGTTGTCACAGAGCGATATGAGCATGACCCAGCAGATACGCATTTTGATTGCCGACGATCACGCCATCGTGCGTCAGGGATTGCGCATGATGCTCATGGCTGAGAACGGCTACGAGGTCGTTGCTGAGGCTGGTAGCTACGGCGAGGTAATGGATGCTATTCCGACTCACCCCGTGGACTGTCTGCTGACGGATTACCGCATGGGAGACGCGCACGGGGTGGAAGGCCTTGAGAATATTCGAACTGCCCATCCGACACTTCCAATCGTGTTACTGACGGGGGTGGATTCTGGCCTGGTGCTGGACGCGGCGCTGCGGGCGGGGGTTGATGCTGTGGTGCTCAAAGAGGGTGACGGTGACGAACTGCTGCTTGCGATTCAGTCGGTGCTGTCCGGAGACTGTTACATCAGCGACGCGGCGCGTGAGCACATCGCCGATGCGGACGACAGCACGTTAACCCCACGGGAGCGCCAAGTACTGACGCTGTTAGCGCAGGGCAATACAAATCGCGCAATCGGTGAACAGTTGTTTATCAGTGCCAAAACTGTGGACAAGCACCGCAGCGCACTGCTTCGGAAGTTCGCGACCCACACCACTGCGGAGTTGGTCGCGAGGGCTGTGCGCGAGGGTTTGATCCAGTAATTCGTGCTGACAAGGAGAGTATGTCGCTGGTGTGTGAGCGCTTAGGGTGGTGGAGAATGTGTAGTCGGAGCTCGGTGCATAAGCTTGGCGGCGTTATTGGAGCCCACCACGCAAAGCCCGTATGATGGCGAGCCTTTACGTCATACTCACTTCACTTTTCAGTACGACAGTTATCGAGCCAGCCTCAGGAAACCATGAAGCCACCGATTTTTCTCTTTGGCAGCGGCCGCTGCGGTAGCACACTAGTGCAGCGTGCTATCAACGCGCATCCTGATGTTGTTATGTACGGTGAGCACGAGGGCTTCCTCGGGCCAATTGCGAACTCTTACCACAAGCTGACGCAAACCCCGGATGTTGAGCGCTATATCTATAGCAAGACTGCGGTATCACCCGAGCTGATTCAGGGGCCGATCAAAAACCGCAAGGCGGATATCTGCTGGGTCAATAACTTTACCCGAGAGGATGTCTACCGTGAGCACCGCAACCTGGTGCTGAACCTACTCGCGCAGGGGCTGGATCTCGATACCGTGCATTGGGGCTTTAAAGAAATCCGCTACCGCAAAGGTCAGCATACGCTGTGGTTTTTGCGCGAGATGTTTCCCGAGAGCAAGTTCATCGTGCTGGTTAGGGACCCGCTGGATACTCTGGTGAGCGGGCTGCTGGCCTGGGAAGCGCCCGCAGATCTGCCTCAAGACGACGGGTTGCTTTATCAAAAGGCGGCGCGGCGTGTGGATAGCTGGACGGAAAAATATGTGTATCTAATGGGTCACGTTCAGACGAACCCGGACGGCCTGCTGGTACTGAAATATGAGGACCTTGTGGCAGATCCCGAGAGCTGGATGCAAAAGGTTTTTGGCCTGCTCGACCTGGACACCCCCAAGCTGGCGCTGGATATGTTCTCGCACAGGGTAGCCAGTACGGCAGAGAAACCCGCGCGTGACAAGCTGATGCGCGTGGTAGGAAACGCCATCCGTGACAGCCGCAATACGGACTTTCGTAAGATTGCGGGTGGCCTCGGCTATCTGTGAACGCAGACTAAGCTTGCAGAGCCAGAGCGAACCCTGATCTTTGCAAGCTTATTAAAAATGTCTGTCGAATATGCTCAGCTTTCTACGCTGAACGTGAGTCCGGCGTGAGCCTGCAGGCGCTCGATAAGTGGCTCGCCTAACAGGGAGCCAGGCGTCCAGATACCACCTGTACCCAGCTCAGGGTGCATCAGTAGCACCACAGCGCTTTCGGCAATCATTTTACTGGTAGAGCCATAGCCAGGATCCATATCGCCCTTGACCGCGACC
>JBCDKJ010000039.1:0-32891 GCA_038746745.1 Pseudomonadota bacterium | reverse complement strand
GCGCCCGGCCTTGGCCGGGCGCTTTCGTATCTAGCCTAGAAGGAGGTCCCATTTGAACCCTCCGGTTCCACAACATGCGACTAAACATTCAACTAAAGGAGCATGTTGGACGAGGAGCGCAGCGACGGAGCCACGAAGGGGTGATTACGGCCCCAGGGTCGTAATCATCAATCCCTCCAATCCGTCATTCCCACGACTCTTCCCACTGAACATGCGATAAACCGTCAGCCCTCAACGCGACTAATCGGTCCTAACCGTAATAACAGCGCCTAGACCACCTTCATCCCAAATCAAACGCGTGCTGCATGTCTTAATTCCAAACTCATAGGCAATGCGGAACAGGCGATTCAGGTCGTAATTGTTCATCTGCGCTCTAGGGTAGAAGAACCCACGACCCGTGAAGAGATTGAGAAAGTTTTTCGCAAGCGGAATGTAGCGCACCATCCAGTAGGCCAGGTCGTGGCTCCAGTGATGCTTGGCGTAGGGAAAATGCAATACCGCGACGCCGCCGGGTCCTAGCAGTTTCAGAAGCTTTAAAAAAGCTTCATAGCCCTCCTCAACAGGAATGTGTTGAAAGACGATAAACGAATGCACCAGGTCGAAGCTCGCTCCTTCGTCCAAAAGCTCCTGCAGCGACGTGGAAAAAGTGACGTTCGTTGCATTCGCTGCCGCGCAGTTTTTTTTCGCCTCTTTGATCATGGAGATAGATACATCGACACCGCAGGCTTGCCGGGAACGCGAAGCCAGCGGAATTAGCAGACGTCCCACGCCACAGCCAAAGTCCAGCGAGCGCTCCGGTGAAAATATCGTGCCCAAAGTGCTCTCAAGCTGCTTAAAAAGAACGTCGATGTAAGCAACGCCGCTCTCAAAAAATTCAGCACGCAGATCGCCAGTCAGATCACGCCCGAGATACTTCCTATCGGAGAGCACTCCGAAGTAGGGGTCCTTTACCGCCAGTCTTTCCCAGGTGGATACATCGTTGGATTTCATAAGGCGCCTCACTCTTTAATGTCATGTTCCAACAAGCTGTCGATGCCAAACCCTATGAAGAGCGGAATAATCGCGAGTAGCGCAGTTTCCAACCCAATCCCTGCAGTCTGCTTGCCCGGTGTGTGAGCCAACTCAGGCGCTGCGAGCCAGCTTTCTGTGTCCAAACACCCGCTGAAGTATTGGCTGAAAATCCTCCAGCCGCGCGCAGGGCAGGCTTGAGTCAAAGGCGCGCTGGTCGTAACGCAGGCAGAACTCCTGGGTGAACTCGAAGTAAGGGCTGTCACGATGCCGAAGGTACAGCTTGGGATCAGCCAGCGTATTTGCTGCCTGATGGGCCATCTGGAATTCCGGGTGATAGCGGGTCATAAACCAGTGCGCCTCCGACACGTAGGGGCGCACAATGGCCGCTGCAAATGCGCCATGATCCGCAGGGCTCAGTAAATCACCGATGTCGTGTACGAGTGCGCAGGCCACGTACTCGTCGCAGCGGCCATCCTCTGCAGCAAGCGTTGCCGTCAGCAGACTGTGATGCAGAATACTGATGGGCGTGCCGTTGGAGATATCCAAAGCTGTCAGGTACGCCATTAAGCGATCGGGTAGCTGAGATTCCAGCAAGCCCTCTGCCGCATTGATATGGCGATAGTCTTCTGATGTCGCCTGGGACATTTCTGTGAATTCGGCGCGGCCGCCAGGTATTTCGGCGTTCATCTCTTCGTTGGTTTTCAGTCGAGCGGTTTCCATCTGCGTCGTCAAAGTCGTTAGTGCTTGGCTACTGGTTTTAGGTCGTCAGGTTTTCTTACATAGTAATAAAAGGGATCTGTAGCTTGTGTCTGGTGTATGCAACATCAGCAAGCTGCTACTGTCACAGTATTGTATCCACCGACAGTACACACAGTAAAAGCCTATGAAGACATTCCTGATCGCAGCAGGCGTGGCGTTGCTGCTTCTCATCGCCACGGTATTTGTGATGCGCGAGCCCCTTAAACAAGCCGCCTACGATGGCATCACAGAAGGCATGTTCATGGAGGCCGATGAGGATGATTTTGACGTAGGGCCCGCGCTGGGATCGCGCTTCCCGGGCGTTACTGCGCTGTACCAGGGGCAACAGATAGCCCTGATCGAGCCTTTTGCCGGGCCGCGTGGCACTCTATTTATGGCAAGCCGCTCCTTTGACTGGTGCCCCTATTGCATGAAGCAGATGATTCAACTCAATGAAGCGGCGGCACAATTTCGTGCCGCGGGCATTGGGCTGGTGGCAATGACGTACGACACGCCTGAGCAACTCGCTGCCTTTGGTGAAAAGCACGATATCACCATACCGATGCTCTCGGACGTAGACGCGCTGACCTTTAAAACGCTGGGTATCTTAAATGCAGATTATCCGCCTGGAGATGAAGACTACGGGCTGCCGTACCCGGGTAGTCTGATTATCGCGCCCGACGGGACTATTGTGGGCAAAGTCTTTTTGGAAGCGTACAGCTCACGTGTGAGTGCGAGCGCTGTCCTTGCCCTGGCCGAGGCATCGCTGTCAGAATCTTCAGCGGATAGCGGAAGCGAATCCTCAGAGTGATCAGATCGATAAGGATAGTCATATCATGCGCGTAAACCCCTCAATACACTATCTCTGGGTTTTACTGCTGGCTTTGTGCAGCGTCTCTATGGCTGCGGAGAAGCCAGTGATAGAGGTGCTGGGCACGGGCGGTACCATTGCCGGCACTCAGGCCTCGGCGCAGGCAGGTACTGGCTACAAGTCCGCTACATTGACAGTGACGGATATGATCATGGCGATTCCGGGCGTTCAGGACAGCGCCACGGTGACAGGCGTGCAGATTGCCAACGTCGGTAGCCAGGACATGACCCACGACATCTGGCTCACCTTAGCCGCCTATCTGAATGAGCGCGCCAGCGCATCCGATGTCGATGGCTTTGTGATTACCCACGGCACTGATTCTCTCGAAGAAACGGCTTACTTTCTGCACCGCGTATACACCGGTAGCAAGCCAGTGGCATTAACGGCCGCGATGCGTCCGGCGGATGCAGTCAGTGCCGATGGCCCTGGCAATATGCTGGCGGCAATCAAGGCCGCCGCGTCGCCCGGCCTTGGCGGTGACGTGTTTGTGGTGATGAACGGGCGCTTTCATCACCCGCGGTTTGTCAGCAAACGACATACAGAAAACCCTGATGCCATCCGCTCTGTGGGAGGTGGATTGTTTGGCGAAATGGTGAATGGGCGAGCGACCTTTTATCCGAATGCGGTTTGCCGCCCTGCGCCGGTCGACGTCTCTGAAGTCAAACAGCTCCCGCCGGTCCCGATCTACTACATGCATGTGGGACATGACCCTGGGCTGATTGACGTATTGGTTGAGCGCGGTTCACGAGGCATCGTAACTGCGGGCTACGGTAATGGTAATACGGGCAGGGCGGTGGAGATGGCCCTGGTCAAGGCTAGACGAGCCGGCGTGATGGTAGTGCGCAGCAGTAAAGTAGGGGATGGCACGGTGTCACGTAACGTAGAGATCAATGATGATGCCAACGGCTTTGTCGCCGCCTATGACTTGAGTCCGCAGAAAGCGCGTATAGAGCTGACGCTGGTCCTGGTGGCCGGCATCGCACCCGACCGGCTGCAGCAACAGTACGCACGCGACAACTGCGCAGTGGCGACTCGCTAAGGTCGGTTGTCGGCCTTATCGCCGGAGAGAATGGCATCCTTTCGAGACTTTAGCCTAGGCTTGTCCAGCAGCTGATCCAGAGGTCCGGGAGCGTCTGCGGTTTGTGACTCTTCGACCACTTTCGCAGGTGCTGCCGCAGCCTTTGCTTCAATCCAGCTACCTGGCCGTAACTGCCAGAAAGCGTAAACCAGTGCCCCGTACACCACGAGTGTTTTAATTATTAGCGCAGCACCCAGCCACTCCGGTTTGTGTCCATCCAGATACAGGGCGATATCGTCGAATACCCAGCTGGTGACGAGCGCGATCGCGACAGCGATAAACAGTTTGAACAGTTTGGCGCGGTAGCGTGTCGCCAGTGTCAGCAGAGCGGTGGTGCGTGCGAATCGGTACAGGGACACTACAGGCCGCCCAGCCCCAACAGAGCCAAAGCGCCCAATAAACCCGCCTTTTGCAAGTCACCTTTGACATCAGTTTCGGCGTCCGCAACCAGATATTCCAGTTCTTCCTGGCTCAGGTCTTGTTCCGACTTACCATGCAGAATGAGATCCTTGCGTACCCGTCGAATTGCCGCTTTGCGGACGCGCCGATTGAAGACCTTGTGGGGAAGCATGGCCTGGAGTCGCTCTATATCCATGCGCAGGTTGTATCAGAGCCGGCGAGGCCTGTCCAAGCCCTTGACTCACCTGGGGGCGGCCCCTATATTACGCGACCCTTGGGGTGGCAGCAGTCGAATTATGATTCGTGCTACACTTCTAAGAAGTTTCAGCGCCCGTAGCTCAGCTGGATAGAGTACCTGGCTACGAACCAGGCGGTCGTACGTTCGAATCGTACCGGGCGCGCCATAAACCAAAAAGGCCCCATCGCAAGATGGGGCCTTTTTGGTTTATGAAGTGTCCAGTCGAAAGACGTACCCGTTCGACAATATGCGACGCAAGGAGCATGTTGGACCGAGCCGCAAAGCGGCGAAGCCCGCAGGGCCAGAACAGCCCAGTGGCTGTTCTGGGTCAATCGTACCGTGCGACTCGATCCCGTTTCCCGCAAGATGGGGCCTTTTTGGTTTATGAAGTGTCCAGTCGAAAGACGTACCCGTTCGACAATATGCGACGTAAGGAGCATGTTGGACCGAGCCGCAAAGCGGCGAAGTCCGCAGGGCCAAACCAAACCTATGCCGCCGCAGTAATCCGATTGCGGCCCTCGGTTTTGGAGCGATATAGCGCCTGATCTGCCTGCAGCAGAATTTCTGCCATGGCCACACCTTCGCCAGGCACCATTGAGGCGGCGCCTATGCTGATTGTCAGTTCGCCACTGACAGATGACTGGTGGGGGATGTGCAGAGTCTGCACCGTCAGCAGAATTTTCTCGGCTACCTGCAGCGCGCCTTCTATAGGGGTGTCGGGCAACAGCACTACGAATTCTTCGCCCCCGAATCTGGCCACCATATCGCCAGGACGGGCCAGCGCGCTCTCGATCGCCCTGGCAACCCGGCGCAGAGCTTCGTCACCCTGCAGATGGCCGTAGAGATCGTTATAGGGTTTGAACTGATCGATGTCGCACAGCAGCACCGATAGCGCGTTGCCACGACGGCGGTGCTCTGCCCAGATTCTGGTGAGTTCTTCATCAAACTTGCGGCGATTGGCGACATTGGTCAACCCATCCAGTACCGCCAGTCGTTCCAGTGTCGTATTGGCGCTTTCAAGCTCTCGGGTTCGCGCCTCAACTTTTTGCTCCAGATCGGCAGAGTAGTTCTCAAGCTCTCCAGTCAGCTCGGTAATTGACGCATAAGCCTGTGCGGAGCGCAGGGAAATGGCGTAGGCCTGTATCACGATAAAGCAGAACAGACCTACACCCGCCAGTAGCAGGGGTGTTTGCAGCACGCCGATGGATACCAGGACGTCATTGATGACCATGAGCGACATGATGATAAAGCCGATCAGAAAGCCTTGAGCCATCTGCACCCGGAGCCTGACCCCCTGAATCAAAATCAGTAAACCGAAGCCACAGCAGAACAGCAGATAGCTCTGGAACGCAGGCAGCACCTCGGTAAACAGTGCAGCATCAGTGACGACCACAAACGCTGCCAACAGCACGCCAGTAACCTGGATCGCTCGCAGTTGCCACAGCACATAGCAGCGCGGCATCACGCAACCCAGAAAGGCAAGTGCGGCCGGTGGCGCCAGCAGGAAGGACATAAACTCAAGACGTACCATGTTGTTATAGCGGATACCCGGTAGTAGCTGGGTGATAAAGCGCTCATCGGTGCACAGGATTCTCACCACAATTGCCAGGCAGAACAGTGCGAAATACAGCGTGGACCGATCTTCCCGTCGCAGCGAGAACAGCCCCAGGTGATAAAGAGCGATAACGCTAATCGCACTGGCGAGACCAATTGAGTAGGCCAGACTCTCGTTGTACAGCATAAAGAGCTGCTCGGTGGGGCCCAGTGCTATGTGGTTCCAAAGACCGCCGGATCGGTAGTGATAGTTGCTGACCTGAACCACGAGATGGAGCTCCCGGTCGCTGGGCTGCGGTAGCTGGAACAGCAAGCGTTTGAAATCAGGGATAGAGCTGTCCGCCGTGGTACCAATGACACCGGCGCCGTGCATCTTCACACCGTTGACGTAAACCGTGTAGGCAGTGCCCGCATCGATAACTTTCATGCTTAGCGGTGGCGCATCTTCGGGCAGTAGAACGCGCAGACCATAGGTGGCGTAACCATGGCCGGGCATAGGACTTGCTGTCAGATCACTGTCCCGCCACATGCCTGGCACCTCTATGCGGTCGGCTTCCGCACTGGGCAGCGCTGGCAATTCTTCTGGGGCAAGCAACTGCCGGGGGAAAAACGCCCACTCGCCCTGGAGGCTGACGCTGCCGGTTATCGCCCAGTTCCAGTCCCGCAAATCCAACACGCCAGATTTGGCACGTAAGTTCAGATTGGGATCAATCTGGTTACAGGCGGTGACGCCCAGTAACAGCAGAATACCGATCAGCAAGTATTGGAGATGCCTTAGTGAATAGGGCATTAGGTGTTGAACCGAAAATACAGTGCAGTCTGTTGTGTCGCGATGGTAGCAGGATGTGCAATCGCGGGTAACGCCTCGCTTTGCGTCAGGCAGAAGTCACCACGCGATTGCGCCCCTTGGCCTTGGCCTGGTAGAGCGCATCGTCTGCCAACTGCACCAGTGTGGCGCCGTTGCTGTCGTCTCCGGGTATCAGTGAGGCGACACCCAGGCTCAGACTCAGCTCGCCGCGCCGGCTATCTTCATGCGCGATGTGTAGATCAGAGACAGCGCCGCGCAGCCGTTCCGCCACATCGATGGCGCCTTCCAGAGGTGTGTCGGGCAGCAGTACCACGAACTCTTCGCCACCGTAGCGGGCCGCGAGGTCGGTGGGTCGGGACAGGCTGCCGGCAATCGCGCCGGCCACAAAGCGCAGGGCCTCATCGCCTTTGATATGCCCGTAGCGATCGTTATAGCGCTTGAAGTCATCAATGTCCGCCAGTACCACCGAGAGTGAGCCTTTGCGTCGCCGGTGCGCCGTCCATTCCCGTCGCAGGGTTTCGTCGAACTTGCGGCGGTTGGCGATTTTGGTAAGCCCATCCATGACCACCAGGCGTTCCAGTTCCACATTGGCGCTCTCCAGTTCCTGGGTGCGCTCTTCCACCATTTTTTCCAGGTCCGCGGAGTAGGATTCCAGTTCTCGGGTGAGGTCTTTGATGGATTCGAAGGCCTGCGCCGAGCGCAGTGAGATCGCATATGACTGAATCACGATAAAGCAAAACAATCCTGCGCCCACCAGGAATACCGGCACCAGTTGCACGCCGAGTGTGATCAGAATGTCGTTAATAATGGCGGCCACCAGAATGCCGAAACCCAGCAGAAAGCCCCGCGCTACCAGCAGCCTGGCCTTGACCGCGCGACTGAAGACGACCAGCCCGTAGCCACAGGTAAGCACCAGATACAGCTCGTACACATACAGCCAGCGTGAAAACATCAGCGGTGGCGTCACCAGAACGAAGGCTGTCGCAAGCAGACCCAGGCCTGCGATCCAGCGCAGCATGGTGCCTGAGAAGCATCCGGGCATGGCCGATCGCAGGAATCCGGCAAACGCTGGGGGTGCGAGTAGAAAAGAAATGAACTCCACGCGTAACAAGCCGGCAAAGCTTAGCGATGGCAGCAGTTGCTGCAGATAGCGGTCATCGATGGACAGAACGCGTAGACAAATCGCAAAGCAAAGCAGGGCAAAAAATAAAGGCGATGTGTCTTCCCGACGCTGGCTGTACAGCCCGATGTGGTACAGCCCAATCACACCGATTCCGCCTGCGAGGAAGATCGCGTAGGCCAGCGAGGCGTCCGCCGCCTGGTACACGCTATCGCGCACGCCCAGCGTAACGGGTTCCCAGATGCCACCAGTGCGGTAGTGAAAATTGGCGACCTGGACAACAATCCAGCGTACTGAGTCGTCGCTGTCAGGCAGTATGGCGTAGTTGCGATTAAACCCGGCAATAGTGTCTTCGCGACGCGTGCCAACCTGACCTGCCGTGTGAACCAGGTCGTTATCAATGAATACCTTATGCGCGGTTCCGGTGTCGACTTTGCCCAGTGCCAGCGGGGGTGCATTGTCAGGCAGCGTTATCCGCAGGGCATAGGTGCCAAAGCCTATCGCACTCATCGCGTTGCCATCGGCCTGAGCCCGGTTCCAGGCGGCGGGCACTTTCAGTGTGATCGGTGAAGAGGGACGCTGATCGGCAGTTCCCGTGCGAGAAGACTCGCTAGTGCTAGCTATTTCGGCGGGGGTCAGAAGTTTGTTGGGGTAGAAAAGCCACTCCCCATCCAGTGTCAGGCTGCCCTGTTCCCGCCAGTTCCAGTTGCTGAGGTCTAATTGACCATGACTGGCGCGGGGGCTGACGCCTGATTCGAACTCGCACCCCACCAGGCATCCCAGTAGGCAACCCAGAAGACACCCTGCCAGGCGTCTGTTGAGATACCTATTCGGACATCTTTCCAGACGTCTCTCCAGATGTCTCTCCAGATGTCTTTTCGGACGCTTGTCCAGAACCCTGCCTAAAACGCGGGTCGCCAGGGCGGTGAGAAACGAGGCGCTGTTGCGTAACCGATGTCGCAGCATGTACCGCATCGAATCAAAATGTTAATGATTGGCGTTCACTGCATATTAACAGGGTAAACATTGCCTGTGCATAGCTAGATCAATGTTTGCACTGAAAGTGTTTTGAGGCGTTGCCCAGGTCGCGCCTCCTGGTGGTCCATTATCTACCAGGGCAGGGTTTTACCCTGCCAGTCGTAATAGGCGCCATTGTCTTCAGCGGTGAGTCCCGCAATGACATCGAGCAGGCCAGCGGCACTCTGAGTGGACGTTATGCGGCCTTTACCATCATTCATGTCGGTCTGGACGTACCCTGGATGCAGGGAGACAAACGTGACCCCCAGCTTGCCAAAGTCCACCGCCAGGGTTTTGGTCGCACTATTGAGGGCGGCCTTGCTGGCCCGATAGCCCAGGCAGCAGCCCCAGGTATTGAGCTCCATGCTCCCCATCATACTGCTGATGTTGGCAAAAATTTTCCTGTCACTGGCCAACACATGGGGAAACAGGGCCTGCATCACCCGCACAGGCCCCATCGTGTTTACGTCCAGCACCTTGTGCATATCGTCGACGCGCAAGGCAGCAAAGTCGCGGCTGTCCTGACCGGAAATCCCCGCATTGTTAATCACAATATCGATGGGAACGTCCTCGAGAGTAGCGGCCATCGCGTTCACGCTGTCAGCACTGGTGACATCCAGAGCAATGACCCGCGCGCCGGTTGCCTTCAAAGCGGTGGCTTTGGCGGGCGTACGCGCAGTACCGATGACCTCATAGCCCGCCTCGCTAAAGGCCTCCGCCAGCGCCAGACCAATGCCACGGTTGGCGCCGGTAATTAAAACAGTTTCCCCTTCGGCGGCCTGCGCCAGCGGCGCAAGCAGCGTCAGTATGAGCAGCAGTGCAGGGGGCGATGACAGCCGGTTCAGCAGGGGCATGAGGTTTCCTCCGTGCGGGGAATCATGTGTGTATTACGACTCGTTGAGCTTATCACTCTTCCAGTATTTGGTACCTTGCAAGGTGGCCTGCAGAGCCAGCCCGGCCTCCGTCAACTGATAGACAGAGACCCCGTTGACCACGGTGCCAGCGGCACTGCCTTCAACACCCTTATCGCTGGTTTTCGCCGCAGCGTCTGCCTGCCCCGAAAAGTCCCAGCCCTTGTCAACGAAATTGGTCAGCGCGGTGCGGGAGTGGAATACAAATACGGCGCGAAAGTCCTTCACTCCCAGGCCGATGCCAACACCGGCGGAGGCCATATTCATGAAGGTTTCCTGGCCCGATTTGTTGTCTACGACCACGCCATTGCCGCCGCCGGCGGAAAACAAAATCACGTTAAAACCGACGTTGGAAAACACACCATAACCCTCGGCTTTGGCAATAATGTCACGAGTCTCGGGCTGTTCTTCATAGAGGCGCTCCAGCACATCCTGGCGCATATTGCGGACCTTCTTTCGCTGCTTCTCAGCTTTGTCGGCCAGGGCAGGTTGCGCCATCAGGAGCAGGCAGAACAGCGTCGCCATCAGGGCGCGTAATGAACGGTGGGAGAGGGCATTGCTAGAGATCATAATTATTCTCCGTCGCGGCCTGGTGCCGCGGTGGTCGCAGTTTGATGAAAGCCAGCCGATTGCGGACGGCCGTGAGCTCAGGCGGCCAGGTCAGGAATGACTTCAGCAAAACGATCGATCATGGGCATGACCTCATCGGGCTTGTCCCACATATCCACCGAAACACCTATAGTGGCGCGTTCTACGCCCAGATCCCGATAGCGTTTGAGCTTGTCCAGGTCAGAAGTGTCCATAATCTGGATATTGATTGCTACCTCGTCGGAGTTGCGGCCAGCGTCCGCTACCAATTTTCTGAAGTCGGTCACAGCCTGTTCGGGGTCCGGCAGTCCGATATCCACCGGATACCAGCCATCGGCCCAGCGGGCGGCGTGCTTTATGCCAAGTGGACCCATGGCACCCATATAGATCTTAGGGCCGCCAGATTGCACCGGCCTGGGTCCCGGCCAAACGGGGTCAAAGTTAATGTAGTCACCGTGATACTCCGCTTCGTCCTGTGTCCACAGTGCACGTGTAGCAGCCACCGTCTCCTTGAGTACGGCATAGCGCTTATTAAACGGGTGGGGATTGCTGTTGCTGAATTCCTCCTGGTTCCAGCCCACGCCGGTGCCAATCAGCACGCGACCGTTGGAAAGCCGGTCCAGGCTGGCAATGGTTTTTGCTTGCGAGAACAGCTCGCGCTCCATCAGCAGGGCGATGCCCGTACCCAGCTTCAGGGTCGTAGTAGCGGCTGCTGCTGCCATCAGGGAGATGTAGGGGTCCATCATGTTGCTGTAGGGAGCGGGCAAGTCTCCGCCTGGCGGGTAGGGCGTGCTGCGACAGCAGGGGATATGACTGTGCTCGCCATACCACAGCGACTCGTAGCCGCGCTGCTCCAGTGCTTGCGCGAGTTCCGCGGGCAGCGGGTCCAGCGGCGTGTTCATGGAACTGAACGCCAGATGCATAAAACTCTCCACGGTGCGTTGCAACTGCCACCGAACATACGGAAGATATCAGGCCCACTCAAGCACACGGACGGACACACGATATGGCTATTCAAACCCGCCTGATTGAATACACACACGAAGACGAAGTGCTGGAGGCCTTCATGGCCTGGGATGACGCCAGCACGGAGCCTCGCCCCGGCGTGCTGGTCTCCCATGCGTTCCGGGGTCGCGAGGAGTTTGAATGCGACAGAGCGCGACAACTCGCCGAAATGGGGTATGTGGGCTTCGCCCTGGACTTGTTTGGCAAAGGGGTTGCTGCAGAAACTAACGAACAGGCCTTTGAGTTAATGAGCCGATTCACCAACGATCGCGCGCTGTTGCGTCGACGCCTGGGCGCCTGTGTCGAGGTGGCACAGGCACAGGCAGAAATCGATGCTGCGCAGCTCGCTGCGATCGGCTACTGCTTTGGGGGTCTTTGCGTACTGGATATGGCGCGCGCCGGGCTGCCGGTGGCAGGGGTGTGCAGCTTTCATGGGATTCTTGCCAGTACTGAAGAGGATGGCAGTGCACCGATCAGCACTCGAATTCTGGTGGAGCACGGCTGGGCCGATCCCATGGTGGAGCCGGATGCTGTGGTCGCTTTCGCAGCGGAAATGGACGCGTCCAGAGCCGACTGGCAATTGCACGCGCACGGTGGCGCACTGCATGCTTTTACCAACCCAGGCGCCAACGATCCGGATTTCGGCACCGTTTACGACCCCGCCGCAGACCAGCGCTCCTGGCAGTCGTTAAGCAACTTTCTGACAGAACTGTTTGGTAGCTAGGGCCAGTGTGGCTAAGCTTCACATTACCCTGCCACCACCAACAGCGTGGCCGCTGCTGCGGAAAGCAATAGGGCCAGACTTCCATAAAAGAGCGGGTGTCGCTGGTCGATAAGTTTTACGCGCAGCGTGGTGTTATCGACACGTATGCCTCGGGTTACAACGGGCTCAAAGCGCTCTCGCAAGGGGCCCTCATCAAACAGCGGTAACAGGCGATTACCCAGGTACACCACTACATCATCGATCATGATGAAGTTGCTGACGTACTGCACATTTGGGCCCTGCCCAATACGGTAGGTACGTCGATGGTCCACCAGGACCAGCTGCTCGTCTACCAGCCCCAGGTGACAGCCAACGGACTGTTGCAGAGCGTAGCTAAAGCCCGCCAGTCCCAGCATCACCAAGCTGATAGCAATCATTATCGCCGGGCTGGCAGGCGTAAGCAGCGCGATAAACATGCTGAGGGGTGCTGCCAGCAGAAGCCCCAGGCTGACCTTGCGCAGGTGTGGAGAGGGGTCGGGCGCCGGGTCTAACCACTGAATCCGTTCATCAGTAATATCGAAGCTTTGATCCGGGTAGAGATCGGCCCGATAGAGTTTGTGTTGTAGTGACTTGAAGCTGGCGAAGGCGAGCAGCGCGGTGATGAGCAGGAATAACAGTACCAGCACGAGAACCTGTAGCGAGCGCTGTTCAGCGCGCGCGGTCTCGCCAGCCTCCAGGAGCTCACTGATGGCCTCTTCACTAAAGGGACTTTCCAGCTCGCCATCCTCTGCCACGCGATAGATCTGCCCTCTGGAGGAATCGGCCAGCAACAGTTTGTTGTTCCAGGGTTGCAGGCTTTTCACTTGCGAGCCCACCGGCAGGGCAAGAGTCCTGTCCACCCTCCAGGTATCGTCCAGGCGCAGTAGCTTTTGGTTGCCTTCCTGCTGATCCAGCAGCCACCAGTGTGTCGCGGTTCTTGCCAGGGTGATGGGCGCACTGACACCATCAAGTTCGATGCGCTCGAGGACCGCTCCGAATTCGGCTGCGTCTGGCTTGAGAACCAGTATTTCTGGAACGCCGCCCTGAACGAGATACAGCAGTCCATCGTGCCGCCAAAGCCCTGTCGGCGCAGTGAGCGGCAAAGCAGCGTTGGCTAGCGATTCACCGGTTGTAGTCAGGCGCAGTAAAACGCTGCGAGCCCGGTCTGCCAGCAGCCAGGTGTCGCGGCCGGTTTCACGGTGCAGAGACGCCTGATCCAACCCCTCCCGTAACAGCGTGCAGGTTGATGTCCCAAGCTCGCAACGCTCTAGTCGCCCCGATGCATTTTGCAGACCGAACCAGCCTGCCAGCCATGGGGGAAGCGGGGTCGTGAAGGGCGCTCGCAACAGGACGAAGTTGTTGCTATCGAGCGCATACCAGTCAACCAATTCACCGGCACTAAACGATGTCAGCGTTTGCACTGCGCCAGCAAAGCCAGATCGGTCGTGACGCAGCAGAACGTTATCGACCAGCACCTGAGGCTGACCCTGTGGCGTCACCGTCAAAGCGACCGTGGATTTATCGCTGTTTGCCACGCCCATAACGGCAAAGCGCAGCGCCACAAAGAGAAATGCTATTGCCAGTACGCCCGCAACCACGCGCGCAGCGTGCATCCGATAGTCGTCCTGGGGCGCTGTCGCTTTGACTTCTCCCGCAGGTCGAATGTCAAACAAATTCGGTGCGCCAGGCTGTCGTTTGCGACGACTCTGCAGACCCGACGCTGGCATTGACTCAGCGTGCGCCGATGATTCGTGCGTTGCTGGTGTCGTGGTGGAAAAGTCTGATGTCGCGACCGTTGCTTGCGCTGGTTCTGGTGCCGTCGAGCTGTCAACGCTGCCAGAGCCTGACGCAGAGATATCATTTGGCGAAGTCGCCTCCGATGACGCAGTGTGTTTTCGTGCCACAGTCGTCTGTGGCTCCGGCTCGATGCGAATGTCTAACCCCAGCTTGCGCAGGGTGACATAAAGCTGTGCAGCGTCGTCTTTGGCCAGATTGCGGCGTAAGGTGACCTTCTTACCAGAGAAAAACCTGTCCAGCCCCGCCGTGGATTTGAGTCTGTAGAACTGCGCCAATCCGCGCTTTGCGGCGTCGCGATCAACCCCTGGCAGGGTCGCGCCGCTAAAGCTGATACGGAATGTTTTCACCGCGCCAATTTACTTGGCAAACCCTTGCGCGACAAGGGGTTGCGCAGTAGACTGCGCGGCCTTTCAGAACCCCTCCCACGCCGGAATAGCTCAGTCGGTAGAGCAGCTCATTCGTAATGAGAAGGTCGTAGGTTCGATTCCTATTTCCGGCACCATTTCCAGGCGGTCTATTCCGGTCCATTCTGGTTGCGTTAGTCTCTCGTGTATTGCCACTGTGTGCTCATTCAACGAGATGCAGAGCTTGAATACGACACATCCACTGACATATTCGACGGCAGCGCGAGTGTTTGCGTTGATTGCCATAGCAGTGGTGACAGGCTGCGAGCCAGCAACTGACGACCTCGCGTCTGGCTGGGCTATGCACGTTATTGATAATACGCTGAGCGGCGCTGATGGTGTCGATCTGTTCGATATTGACGCCGACGGAGACCTTGACGCAGTGGTCGGGTGGGAGGAATCCAACGCCCTGCGTCTATACCTCAACCCAGGAGTGTCTCGGGTGCGTTCTGCCTGGCCTGCGGTAGACATTAGTGGGGGTGTACCGGTGGGCAAGATTGAAGATGCACGATTTGCCGATCTCAATGACGATGGCGTGATCGATGCGGTGTTTTCTGCAGCAGAAAAGGGCAGCGAGCGCATTGCGGCACACTGGCTCAGAGATGCGGCAAGACCAGGGCGGGCGTCCAGCTGGGAAGGGCAAATACTGGAGGCCGCTCCACGCTACAGATACATTAAATTGGCGTTCGGTGATCTCGACGGCAACGGCGTGGCTGATGTGATTGCAGGCGCGAAGGCAGATGACGCGCCCGGTGCCCTATTGTGGATTCGCGCAAACGTGCCGGGTGAAAGCCCTCTGCACTGGCAAGCGGCCTTTATCGATGAGGTTGAGTGGGTCGATAGCGTGCTGATACGCGATATTAACGGCGATGGTCTACGGGACATCCTGATGAATCACAATGGCTTCCTGGGTTGGTTCAGGAACCCCGGTGAAGGCGCGGGGCGCTGGTCCCGGCAAACAATTTCTGAGCGTACCGGACCCTACTTTGCCGCGTGCTCGACCGGGGACGCGGCACTGATGCTGGTTACAGGTACTGACCTCTCGCAGCATCAGCCGGGACGGCGTGCCCTGTATCTGATTATGCAGGATGCCAGCAGCGAATCCGGTTGGGCCATTAAAGAGATTGCCAGCCGCCTGGCGGTGCCTCGAGACAGCGAGGATTACGCCGTAAAGGGTCTCGCCTGCGGCAATCTGGATGACGACCCGCTGCCTGATATTGCGGTGTCGGTCAGTGGACAGGGGGTCGGTCTGTTTGCGCTGATGAATCTCGATCCCGGAAGCTCTGAGCCGCTGGAAATGATTACGATCGGCAACAGACGCTTCGCCTCGTATAAAGGTATCAAGCACGACAACGTGGTTATGGCGGATATCGATAACGACGGGGATCTGGATCTGATCACTACCGAGGAAAATGGACGGCGCCCAGGTTTATTTGGTTACTTTCGACCGGAGGGCATGGGTACCCTCTGGTACGAGAACCCGTTGCTATAAGGCTAGGCGCCCTGGGTGATCTCAAAGCGCAGCCCGGCACTGGCCTGCAGTCTCTCCAACAATATCTCGCCCATGGCGGAGGCTGGTGTCCAGAAGCCGCCTGTGCAGTCCAGCTTGTCTTTTGCCAGACAAACGGCGGACTCTGCCAGCATCTTTGAGGTTGAACCGTAACCGGGGTCGCGATCTCCGGTGACGCGCGCAACCATGTCGCCGTCTCTGTCGGCGCCGTTGACGCCGTACAAAATAATGTCGAAAAAGCCCTTTTCCCGGACCTCCAGGCTGGGGCCTTCACCGGGCTTGGGCAGAAAGCGCTTGGCAACTGCGCGCAGCGGAGGGATGGCCAGCGAGACCATTCCTGCGGTCATGCCCGCGCCAGCAAGTTTGGCGGTGACGGTGCCCATGTTTTCTGATGCCAGCATGGCCTCGTCGTAGCGAAAATCCTCGCCGTAGCGCCCATGCATCAGGGCATTTGAGCGCCGCACAACCCGTGTATTGATTGCCGCCATGACGAAGGGCAATGTCCATCGCTCCAGGTCTTCGTCGTAAACTGCGGTGGTCTGATCGTTAACATCCTCGCCGCGCGCGGAGTCCTTCGGATTTAGTGCGTAGGGATCTGCCAACAGTTTTCTGAGTCCTTTATCTCGCCCGGCCTCTTCCAGCACATTGATCAGACTGGCAACGGTCCCGCCGGAGAATGTGCCACTGGCTTTATCAACGCGGTATTTAATGTGACTTGCCGGGTGGCCGTGTTTTTCCTGCATGGCGTTTTGCAGAAACAGCACACCCATATCCGAGGGGATACTGTCAAAGCCACAGGTATGTACGATGCGCGCGCCAGACTCTTCTGCCTCCTGTTGGTGCTGATCGATCATCTTCCGCATCCATTGCGTCTCACCTGTCAGATCACAATAGTGCGTGCCTTCCGCGACACAGGCAGCGACCAGTTTGGACCCATAAAGCGCGTAGGGGCCCACCGTTGTGCACACCACTCGGGTCTGTCGCGCCAGGGCTCTCAGCGAGGCTGCTTCGTTACTGTCACCCACTAGCAGTGTGAGGTCGGGGTTGCCCAGTTCCCTTTGCACTTGTTCCAATTTCTCGAGGCTGCGACCCGCCATGGCCCAACGCAGATCACCGTCTGCACCGTACTGCTGCAACAGATACTCCGCCACCAGTTTGCCGGTAAAGCCGGTTGCGCCATATAAAATGATGGCGAAATCCCTTGACGTCCCAGCGCCCATAGCAGTCTCCAGTATTTACCGGCTTTAACGAATGCCGTGCATCAGTTTTTTTAGAAGTGGTGATAGCACTAGTACGCAAGCTCCAACACCAAGGCCCACCCAGAGCAGATCTCGAAACAGCTCGGTATAGCGGGCCAGCGTGGTGGCGAGATCCTGCAGCGCGTCGGGATTTGCAGGGACCGCTGCCACTTTGGCGATTTGCGCCGCCACAAATTCTGAATAGGCCGTGGCCAGAAACCAGGCACCCATCATCACGCCTACCACATTGGGCACAGCCAGCTTGGTGACTGCGGACAAGCCTACCGGCGACAGACAGAGTTCACCGGTCGTGTGCAGCATATAGGCCAGTACAAGCCATACAGCGGCAACGCGGCCCGCATCATCGGGCATAGAGGCTCCGATAACCAGGGCGCCGAATCCCAGGCCCGCCTGCGCTATCCCCAGAGCAAACTTTACCGGGGTGCTGGGTTCCAGGCCCGCCTGCGCCAGGCGAGTCCACAGCCAGGCAAAGCCCGGGGCCAGCAGAAAAATGAAGAGTGCATTTAAAGAGCCGAATTGGGCGGCGGTGAACTCAAGGCCCAACATCTGTCTGTTCACCACCCGGTCTGCGAACAGGGTCATGGAAGCGGCCGACTGTTCAAACAGCGCCCAGAACACCACGGTGGATATGGTCAGTACGATCAGCACCAGCATGCGGTCACGTTCCACGCGGTTGCATCGCTGGGTCAGGAACCAGGCCAGGCCAACCAGTACGCTTAACGCCATAAGATTCAGTGTGGTTTCAACCACAGCGTGGAATTGCAGCATTTTCCATATCAGCGCCACAGCAAGCAGAGCGCCGATGTAAATGGTCCATTCCTTATTGAGGGGCCCGAAGCCCCGTTGTTTGAGCTGTTCCGGGTTAGTGGGCTCAGCATGACCAAGCAGATATTTCTGTCCGAGCGTAAAGGTGGCGAGGCCGATCAGCATGCCCACTCCCGCCGCGCCAAACCCATAGGCCCAGCCCAGCGTTTCTCCGAGGTAGCCACATAACAGCGCCGCGGTGAAGGCACCAACATTGATACCCATGTAAAAAATTGTGAAGCCCGGGTCCCGCCGGGGGTCGTCCTGCGGATAGAGCTGGCCGACGATGGTTGAGATGTTGGGTTTTAAAAAGCCAACGCCCATCACGATCAAAGCCAGGGACAGATAAAACACCTGCAGGGCTTGTTCATCGCGCACAACGCTGCCGTTCACCAGCCGTGCCTGCTCGCCCTCTACGGCCATACCAAGGTGACCTAACACCAGCAGGATGCCGCCAAACACCACAGCTTTACGCATCCCCAGATAGCGGTCAGCCAGCAGTCCACCGATGACGGGCATGGCATACACCAGCGCGGCATAGCTACCCAACACGTCAAGACCCATGCTATCGCTGAACAGATGGTATTTAGTGAGATAGAGCAGTAGCAGATATTTCATCCCATAGAAGGAGAAGCGCTCCCACATTTCGGTGGCGAAGCAAATAAACAGACCTCGTGGGTGTCCGAGCAGGTCGGGATAGTCTGCAGCGGGAGCGCTGCTGTCTGCGATAGACGTCATAATCGATGGTGTCTGGTGGGGCAGCGCGCATTATAGCCATTGTTAGAGCAGGGCTGCGCGCAGCGACCCGCTGTGTTCGTCAGAGCGAGTTGCAGTTTGTTATGCTCCTGCAAAAATTCTCGGACTTCTCTTATGTCGGACACCGCCCAGCGCCTAGTCCTCGCCTTTGTGGGACTGCTTGCCTTCACCGCCTGCGGCGAAAGCAGCCAAACAACAGTACCCGTAGCCAGCTCACCTGCGAACGCGTCCTCATTAGAGGCGCAGCGCGCGCAGGTTGCGGAAGACCTGCACGCCCACACGGCGGTATTGGCCTCCGATGCTTTCGGGGGGCGAGCGCCCGGGACTGAGGGTGAAACGCTAACCATCAATTATCTGGTCGAGCAGTTCGAGGCGGCGGGCATGCGACCGGGTAATGGCGATAGCTGGTTCCAGGAGGTTCCGATCACGTCCGTGGAGACCAGTCCCGCGATGGTCATGTCTATTCGAGGCGCGTCCATGAGTCGCGATCTGGCGTATGGCGACGAGGTGATGGTATCTACTCAGCAGCAGCTATCGTCGGTGTCGGTGACCAACTCCGAATTAGTGTTTGTGGGTTACGGCATTCGCGCGCCTGAACGCGGCTGGAATGACTACGCCGGCGTCGACGTAAGGGGCAAAACGGTTGTTGTGCTGATAAATGACCCTGGCTACGCCACGCAGAATCCTGAACTGTTTAATGGCAACACCATGACCTACTACGGTCGCTGGACCTATAAGTACGAGGAGGCAGCGCGTCAGGGCGCGGCCGCCGCTATTATTGTTCATCAAACGGCGCCTGCCGCCTACCCCTGGGAGGTGGTCAGCGGTAGCTGGATGGGGCCACAAATTGGGCTGACCGCGGCCAACAAAAACGTCGATCTGCTGAAAGCTGAATCCTGGATACAGGAGGAGGTCGCGCAAGATCTGTTTGCGGCGGCTGGCAAGGACTTCGAAGCCTTGAGTGCAGCGGCAGCCAAGCCCGGTTTTACGCCTGTTCCGCTGGGTGATCTCACCATGTCTGTAGCGCTGGAAAATTCTCTGGAAAGCACTTTCAGCCATAACGTCATAGCCCTGTTGCCCGGCACCCGGCATCCCGATGAAATCATTGTGTACAGCGCGCACTGGGACCACCTCGGCACACGTGATGGCGCTGAAGGTGAAGACAAAATATTTAACGGTGCCAGCGACAACGCCTCGGGCACCGCGGGACTGCTGGCACTAGCAAATCTGCACAGGGCGGCGGGAGCCAGCGAGCGCTCGGTGATGTTTCTGGCGGTGACGGCGGAGGAGTCGGGTCTGCTGGGCTCAAAATGGTACGCGGAGAACCCGGTGTTACCGCTGGAGTACACAGTGGCGAATTTGAATATGGACAACCTCTATAAGAACGTTGACGGACGCACCCGTGATATAGCCGTGGTTGGTTACGGCAACAGTGAGCTGGAAGACTATCTGGCGGACGCGGCGAAGCGCCAGGATAGAGTCATTACGCAGGAGCCGACCCCGGAGAAGGGGTTTTACTACCGCTCGGATCACCTGAATTTTGCGCTCAATGGGGTACCAGCGCTGTACCTAACGCGTGCTGTGGATAGCAGGGAGCATGGCGCAGAATGGGGGATGGCGCGGCAGAACACCTATACGTCCCAGAATTACCACAAGCCCTCGGACGAATATGCTGAAAGCTGGGATCTCAGCGGCAGCGCGGAAAACGTGATCTTGCTGTTCGATGTGGCCGGCCAATTGGCCAATAGCCGTGACTGGCCCAACTGGCGCAGTGGTAATGAGTTCAAGGCGCTGCGGGACGCTACCGCATCGGTGCGGCTTCCGTAGACGGTGTTCAGTTGTATGACGGTGGCGAGCACGGGATAATCCAAATCCATGTGGTACACCCCTATAGCGCGTAGCCGCGCGGTCCAGATGCAATTGCGGTCGCGGTGCGTGCCCGGCGCGCAGCCTGATTTGCGGACAAACCTGCGGCTGGCAGTGCGTGCTTTATTGCGAGCACTGTCGCTGACTTCGCTGCTATCACTGCCATTGCTATCACTGCCACTGCTGACAGCCTGTGGGGAAGGCGCGTGGAATAATCCCAACGCACCCGAGCGCGGCGACGAGTCCATTTACTACTCGGTGATCTATGCGCATCCACCAAAGCATCTGGATCCCGCGTTGTCTTACGCCAGCGACGAAAGTCTTTTTCTACAACAGATTTATCATCCGCCGCTGGGATACCATTTCCTCAAGCGTCCCTACGAACTGATTCCGCTGGGTCTTGAATCGATGCCCGAGGTCGAGTTCCTCAGTGCGGACCGACAGCCTTTGCAGAAGGATGACCCCGCCATAGCGTACACACGCTATACCCTGCGGCTGCGCAAAGATCAGCAGTTTCAGCCTCATCCCGCGTTCGCTCGCGACGACAATGGGGACTCACTGTATCTTTTTGACAGTGCCGAGGCGTCCAGCGTCTATCCGACAGTGATGGACTTTCCGCAGCGCGCCTCTCGCGGCGTTCGTGCCGAAGACTATATCTATGGGATCAAACGGCTGGGTGACCCCAAGCTGTCGTCGCCCATGCTGGGCTTCATGGGGTCACACATTGTTGGTCTGAGTGATTTTACCAAGCGCCTCGCAGCGTTGAATCGCAGTAGCTGGGTGGACTTATCACAGCACGATGTTGAAGGGCTGCAGCGCATTGACGACCATACCTTCTCAATACTCATCAACGGCGTCTATCCGCAGTTCAAATATTGGATGGCCATGCCATTCCTGTCACCCATTCCACGCGAAGTAGACCGCTTCTACCACAACCCAGGGTTCAGGGAGAAGAATATGACTCTGGACTGGTGGCCGGTTGGCAGCGGTCCCTACATGATGGTCAAGAACGACCCGAATAGCGAAATCGTGCTGGCGCGCAACCCGAATTACTTCGAAGACTATTACCCCTCGGAGGGCTCGCCAGGTGATGCTGAGGCTGGCTACCTGGCTGACGCAGGCAAACGTCTTCCCTTTATTGACCGCGCTCATTTTCGACTGGAGCGCGAGGTGTTGCCGTTGTGGACAAAGTTTCTGCAGGGCTACTACGACCGTTCTGGCGAGGTTCACGCAAACACCTCGGGCTATTTTGATCAGGCCTTTGTGGTCGGACCTGAGGGGCTATCGCTCACGGAAGAGTTGCGCTCGCGTAACCTGAGTATCTCCCAGGACGTAAAGCCCAGCCTTTACTATTACGGATTCAATATGCGCGACCCGGTGGTCGGCGGCTACACCGAGGAGCGAAGAAAACTGCGCCGCGCCCTGTCTATTGCCTTCGACATGGAGGAGTACGGCAATATCTTTTACAAGGGCAATATCATTGCAGCCCAGAGTCCAATACCACCGGGTATTCCTGGGGCAAAGAAGGGGAAGGCGGGTATTAACCCCTACCTTTATGACTGGGTGGACAGCGAACCACAGCGCAAGCCCATTGATTACGCCAAACAGCTCATGTCCGAGGCGGGCTACCCTAACGGACGCAGCGCGGAGACCGGAGAACCCCTGCGCTTATTTATTGATGTGCAGTCCCAGGCTATCAGCAATACCTCGATGCGCTGGATGAGCCGAACGCTGGGTCGCCTCGGCGTGCAGGTGGAGTTTCGCCCCGCGGATTGGAACCGCACCCGCGAGAAATACCTGACCGGTAACACGCAGATCTATTCCCACGGCTGGTTAGCCGATTACCCTGACCCGGAAAACTTTCTGTTTCTCATGTATGGCCCGGAGAGTCCGTTAGTATGTAACTGCGATGGCGCCAATAATTCCAATTATGAAAACCCGGAGTTCGACAAAAAGTTTGAACGCATGCGGGTACTGGAGCCTGGACCTGTGCGCGACGCGCTTATCGCGGAGCTGGTCGAGATGTGGCGTCGCGACGCAGTGTGGATGAATGCCTTCCATCCGCTGGAGTACTACCTCAATAACGAATGGGTCCATAACACCAAACGCCACGGCATCAGCAAGGGGACGTTGAAATACCTTCGTCTGGACACTGATGTTCGCGCCCGGCGCCAGGCGGAGTGGAACGAGCCCGTGACCTGGCCATTAATGGCGGGCGCAACGAGCGTAGCCGCGCTGATTTTCCCTGGAGTAGTCGCCTACCGCCGCAGGCAGCGCGCCAGGATCAGGGAATAGACGAATGCTGGCTTACATCATCCGGCGGTTGTTTTACGCCGTGCCCATCCTCATTGGTATCAACCTGCTGACCTTCATGCTGTTTTTTGTGGTCAACAGTCCCGACGATATAGCGCGCAGCCAGCTGGGCGAAAAGTATGTCACTCAGGCAGCTATCGATAACTGGAAAGCGGAAAACGGTTACGACAAGCCGCTGTTTGTGAACGGAGAAAGAGGATTTCCCAGCAGCCTTACTGAGACCATCTTCTTTACCAAATCAGTGCGTCTGTTTGCCTTTGATTTTGGTCGATCTGAGAGTGGCCGCGATATCACCGCCGATGTCAGCCAGCGCATGTGGCCCAGTCTGGCGCTCGCCTTGCCCACCTTTGTGGTCGGTATCTGGGTAAATATCTGTGTAGCGCTGCTGGTGGTGATGTTTCACGCCACCAGGCTGGATCGCTGGGCGGTGTTTGTGTTTGTGGTGCTGATGTCGATTTCCTACCTGTTTTACATTATCGGCGGGCAGTACCTGGTGGCGAAGCTGTGGCGACTGGTGCCCATCTCTGGTTTCAACGCCGATGCCCAGGCCTGGAAGTTCTTGTTACTACCAGTCGCGGTCGGTGTGGTTGCGGGCATCGGACAGGGCGCGCGCTGGTACCGCACGTTGTTTCTTGAAGAAGCGGGCCAGGACTACGTGCGCACGGCGCGAGCCAAGGGCTGCAGCGAGATCGCCATTCTTTTCAGGCATATCCTCCCTAATGCGCTGATTCCGATTCTAACTGGCGTGGTGGTGCTGATTCCGACTCTGTTTATGGGGAGCCTGGTAATGGAGTCCTTCTTTGGCATTCCCGGTCTGGGCAACTATATGCTCGAAGCCATACGCTCGCAGGATTTTGCAATCGTGCGCTCCATGGTGTTCATCGGCTCGATTCTCTACATCCTGGGTCTCCTGTTGACGGATATCTCCTACACCGTTGCAGACCCCAGAGTTCGACTGAATTAAAGGGCTGGTGCTGCTGTCATGAAATTCGTGCTGCTGTGGTCTGATGCCCTGATCTTTCTGTTGGTGCTTGCACTGATCGCGTTTTTTTACAGCCTGCGTAAGGACCCCCGCACCCGTGAGCGCTGGGGGCAGGTGTTCGGATCTAAACTCGGCATGGTGAGTTTCGTGGTGATCATGAGCTATGTGCTCATAGCGCTGGCAGACTCTCTGCATATACGGCTGGCGCTCGAACCCGAGCCCGGGCAGGCACCGGACGTGATCTATTACGACAACACCGTTATCAGCCTGCTGGATATCGGGCTTGGCAATGTCAATGTGGACCACGAGCGCACCTACTCTGCCCCCTTTGCGCTGAACTCCTTTGAGAAGCAGAACCTCACCGGCGCCGATGGCAACAGTTACCGGGGCTTTCCACCGTTGAAGTACGCTGGCCAGCACCTTGAAAATCCCGAGGATCGCGCAGCAGACATTGCCTGGAATAGCGTGCTGGGCCTGCTGCGTGGATTATTGATTGCCGCCTTATTGATTCTGCCGCAATGGTGGTTTTTGCGCAGCAGCCCGCTGCCGTGGCGGGCGGCCTGGGCGGCCCAGGCAGCGATTGTCTGCAGCGCCAGCGTTTTGCTTAAGCTGAACGAGCTTTATCACGTGCTGGGCACCGACCTTGGCGGCAGCGATGTACTGTTCCAGAGCATCAAGGGAATTCGCACCGGTGTGCTGCTAGGGACGCTGGCAACCCTGGTGATGTTGCCGATTGCCGTGTCTCTCGGCGTGATGGCGGGCTACTTCAAAGGCTGGACTGACGATATCGTGCAGTACCTGTACACCACGCTCAGCTCTATCCCGGGTATTTTGTTGATAGCGGCGTCGGTGCTGCTGTTCCAGGTGTACATCGACCTTAACCCGGACATGTTTGAGGTTGGCCTGGAAAAGGCCGATGCGAAGTTTGTCGCGCTGTGTTTCATTCTGGGCGTGACCAGTTGGTCAACGCTGTGCCGACTGATTCGGGCAGAGACGCTGAAGATCAGTCAACTGGAATACGTGCAGGCAGCAATCGCCTTTGGCGTAAGCAACAGTCGTATCGTGTTCCGCCATATTCTGCCAAATGTGGTGCACATTATTCTGATCACTTTCGTACTGGAGTTCAGCGCACTGGTGCTGGCGGAGGCGGTGCTTAGCTATATCGGCGTCGGTATCGATCCCTCCATGTCGAGCTGGGGCAATATGATCAATGGTGCTCGCACTGAACTGTCCCGGACGCCCGCCGTATGGTGGACGCTGGTCGGCGCGTTTTTCTTTATGTTTCTGCTGGTGCTATCGGCCAACCTGTTCTCCGATCTGGTCCGCGACGCCTTTGATCCCCGCACCAGCCTGGGTGAAAAAGACGCATGAGTGAGTCGGTGGAAACGCGACTGACGGTTGAAAACCTCGAGGTGTCACTGCGCGCCAGCGGGCAGCGCATCCTCAAAGGCGTCAGCTTTGAGGTCAAAGCAGGTGAAATCTTTGCGCTGGTAGGAGAGTCCGGCTCCGGTAAATCGGTAACGTCTCTCGGGGTGATGCGCCTGTTGCCCGACGCCCTGCAAGTGACCGGCGGTACCGTGCTCATGCCCGGCGCAGACCTGTTTGCTCTCACCGAAAAGGATATGCAGACCGTGCGCGGGCGTCGCGTGGCCATGATCTTTCAGAATGCGCTGACCTCGCTAAACCCGGTCCAAAAAGTGGGTAATCAGGTGGCGGAAACGCTGCGTCTGCACCGCGCGCTGAGCCGCGCTGAGTTGCGGGAGCGCGTCATATCTCTGTTCCGGGAAGTCGGGCTTCCCAATCCCGAAGAGCGTTTTGATTTTTACCCACATCAGCTTTCCGGCGGGCAACAGCAGCGGGTGATGATCGCCATGGCGCTGGCCTGCGAGCCTGACCTGCTAATTGCCGATGAGCCTACCACGGCACTGGATGTCACCATCCAGGAGCAGGTGTTAAAACTGATCCGCGAGCTGGCCAGAAGTCGCGATCTGGGGGTACTGCTGATCACCCACGACATGGGCGTGGTCAAAAATACCGCCGATACGGTGGCGGTGATGTATCAGGGAGAGATTATTGAGCGCAACACGGTCGATGCATTTTTCCGCCATCCGCAACAAGACTACAGTCAGCGCCTGATCAACTCATTACCCGACCTGACCCACTATCGCAGCGCACCAGAGAACGCGCCGCTGCTGCAGGTGGATAACGTGGAGGTGCATTTTCCGATCAAGCGGGGCGTGCTGCAGCGCACCGTCGACCACACTCGCGCCGTGGACGGCATCAGTCTGCAGATCGGCAAAGCCGAAACCTATGCCCTGGTGGGTGAGAGCGGCTGTGGCAAATCAACGTTGGGTCGCGCCATTCTCAACCTTGAGCCTGCCACGGCGGGAACCATCCGCTTCGATGGTGAGCAGATTAATCTGCTGACAAAAAAGCATATGCTGCCGTTTCGCAAACGCATGCAGGTAATTTTCCAGAATCCTTATTCCTCCATGAATCCGCGTATGAGCGTAGGCCGCATCATCGAGGAAGGTATGGAGAGTCTGGGGCTGGGCCTGACTGCGGCGCAGCGCGAGGGGCGCGTTCGCGAACTGCTGCAGCGTGTGCGCCTGGAACCGGACATGGCCAAGCGCTACCCGCATGAGTTCTCCGGCGGACAGCTACAGCGAGTGGCTATCGCGCGCGCACTCGCTGTGGAGCCAGAATTGATTATCTGCGATGAGCCGACCAGCGCACTGGACGTGAGTATTCGTGCCGGTGTGCTGGAATTGCTGCAGGAGCTGCAGCGAGAACTGCGTATGTCTTATCTCTTTATCACCCACGACCTTTCGATTATCCCCACCCTGGCGCATCAGGTGGGCGTAATGCGCGCAGGCAAGCTGGTAGAACAGGGGACTGCGGAGGCGATACTGACCAAGCCTCAGCACGACTACACCAAATCTCTGTTGGCCTCTGTGCCGCGCCTGGACTAGCGGGGGCGCATCAGGATGAACGGGGCAGAGAGCCTGATTCAGACGCTGGTCAACAGCGGGCTGGATATCTGTTTCACCAACCCGGGTACCTCTGAGATGCACTTTGTCGCAGCGCTCGATGAAGTCGAGGGCATGCGTTGCGTCTTGTGTTTATTCGAAGGCGTGGTAAGCGGCGCCGCCGATGGCTATGCGCGTATGGCGCGTAAACCGGCCTCCACCTTGTTGCACCTCGGGCCGGGGCTGGGTAATGCGCTGGCCAATGTGCACAACGCAAAGAAAGGCAACGTGCCGATGGTGAACATTGTTGGGGATCACGCCACCTATCATTTGCAGTACGACGCACCGTTAACTTCGGATATAGAAGGCATTGCCCGCACCGTGTCCCATTGGGTTCATAGCTCGACCTCGCCAGAACAAATCGCTGCGGATGCCGCGCGAGCCATTAACGAGGCGGCGGGACACCGGGTCGCCACATTGATACTGCCGGCAGACGTATCCTGGGGCGATAACCCGGTAGGTGCAGTGCCCGCCGTCACGCGCTCTCCGTTGAATACCGTCGCGCCTGACACCATTGCAGAGGCCGCCGCGAAACTGACGGCAGGAAAAAATGCCATGGTCATGGTAGGCGGAACGGAGGTCAGCGAAACCTGCGCGGCCTTGTTGAACCGCCTCGGCCAGGCAACCGGTGCTCGTGTCAGCACTGATACCTTCCCCCCGCGGGTAGCGCGCGGCGCGGGGCGCGCCAAAGTGGAGCGCTTACCCTATCTGGCAGAACTGGCCATTGACCATATCAAAGACGTTGACGTGTTGTTGTTGGCTGGCGCGAAGCCACCGGTGTCTTTCTTTGCCTATCCTGAGGTGCCCAGCGAAATCAGCCCTCCTGGTTGCGAACTGTTTCAGCTCGCTGAGCCAGGTGACGATATTGAGGCCTGCCTGCAGAGCCTGCTGGCCGCGGTTGGGGGTGACACTACTGAAGCGGAGTGTTATGAGTTAGTGCTGCCAGATTTGCTTAACGGTCCCCTGGATGTCAACGCCGTGGGTGCCGCTTTTGCGCATTATCTGCCAGAGCAGGCCATTGTGGTGGACGAAGGGATTACGTCAGGCATCTACTGTACCGCTTACTCCGAGACGGCACGGGCGCATGACTGGCTCAATCAGACCGGGGGCAGTATCGGCTGGGGCATGCCTGCCGCTGTTGGCGCAGCGCTGGCCTGCCCGGATCGCAAAGTGGTATGCCTTGAAGGCGATGGTTCTGCTATGTACACCATCTCTGCGCTTTGGACTATGGCGCGAGAGGAACTTGATATCACAGTAGTGATTTTCAATAACCGCAAGTACTCCATTCTGGAATTGGAGTTTGCCCGCACCGGTGCCCGTGGCGGTGCTCCCGGCCCCAAGGCATCTAGCATGCTGGACGTGGGTCAACCGGATATGGATTTCGCTGTGATGGCGGAGGGTATGGGTGTCAAGGCTTGGCGCGTGGCAACCGCGGAAGACTTCAATGCTCGCTTTGCTGAGGCCATGAGTCAGCGCGGACCCGTGTTGATCGACGCGCTGGTGCCTACGGCACTCAGCTAGGCTCTGGAGCGTGACTTTTTGACTACTCGAGTGTCTGGCTACTAACTATCTAAGCAACGTTCTAAGTAACTATTTAAGTAAGTACCTGACTTTCTAGCCACGTTGCTATGGAGTGTTCATTGAGGCTGCTAACATGAGCACGATTTATCGAGGTGTGGTGTCTTTTCGAGGTATGGTGTGACGCAAAGCCTAATGACACAGGGACTGGAACTCATGCTCTACGGCATGGGCTCAGTGCTGGTGTTTCTCAGTCTTCTGGTGGTGCTTACACGACTGATGTCTGCTCTGGTGGGGCAGACCAGTACTGAGCTGTCCGCCACAGAGCCGCAGGCGACGCCTGCTAATAGGGAAGTAGATCCCAGAACATTGGCGGCAATTACCGCGGCCATTCATCTTCATCGCAGGAGTTCAGAGTCATGAGCAAGCTTGGAATCACTGATGTCGTCCTGCGCGATGCCTCGCAGTCTCTGCTGGCAACCCGCGTGCGACTGGAGGACATGCTGCCGATAGCCGAGAAGCTCGATCGCGTAGGCTTCTGGTCTCTGGAGTCCTGGGGTGGCGCTACCTTTGATGCCTGCATTCGTTATCTGGGAGAAGATCCCTGGGAGCGTATACGCGAACTAAAAAAAGCCATGCCGAACACTCCCCAGCAGATGCTGTTTCGGGGGCAGAATATTCTGGGCTATCGCCACTATGCTGATGACGTGGTGGCCAAGTTTGTCGAGCGTGCGGCGCTTAATGGTGTCGATGTGTTCCGAGTCTTTGATGCCATGAACGATATGCGCAATATCGAGTCAGCGCTGAAGGCGGTAAAGGATGTGGAACGACACGCCCAAGGCACCATTGCTTATACCCTGAGTCCGGTCCACACCATTGATACCTGGGTGGACCAGGGCAAGCGCATCGAAGATATGGGCGCGGATTCCATTGCAATCAAAGATATGGCGGGCTTGCTGTCGCCCTACGTGGGCTTTGAGCTGGTGAGCCGACTCAAGCAGAGCTGTGGTATTCCCATTCATATGCAGTGCCATGCGACAACCGGACTTTCCACCGCCACTTATCTCAAGTGCATTGAAGCGGGAATCGATAACGTCGATACCTCGATATCTTCCATGTCTATGACCTATGGACACTCGCCCACCGAGACGCTGGTATCCATCCTGAAGGGTACCGAGCGCGATACCGGATTAGACATCAATCTGCTGGAGGAGATTGCTGCGTACTTCCGCGTAGTGCGCAAGAAGTATGCGAAATTCGAAGGCTCCTTGCGTGGAGTGGACTCCCGGATTCTGGTGGCCCAGGTGCCAGGTGGCATGCTCACCAATATGGAAAACCAGCTGCGAGAGCAGGGCGCTGAGGACAAACTGGATGAGGTGCTGGAGGAGATTCCGCGGGTGCGTGAAGACCTGGGCTTTATTCCACTGGTAACACCGACCAGCCAAATTGTCGGCACTCAATCTGTGATAAACGTGCTCACTGGCGAACGGTTTAAATCAATATCTCGGGAAACTGCCGGTGTTCTGAAAGGCGAGTACGGGGCTACGCCGGCTCCGGTAAACACAGAGCTACAGCGCCGCGTCCTGGAGGGCGCAGAACCTATCACCTGTAGACCGGCAGATTTGCTTAACCCCGAACTGGATAGTCTGAGCGAGGAACTGCAGGCTCTGGCCGCTGAAAAGTCTATTGCGCTGGTCGAGGGCGAGCGGCGTATCGACGATGTGTTGACGTATGCGCTGTTTCCCCAAATTGGACTGAAGTTTCTGGAAAATCGGGGTAACCAGGAGGCTTTTGAACCTGCACCTGGTCAGGAAGCGCCGCCAGCGGCTGCAGCACCCGCCTCCCAGCCACCTGCGATGTCAGCGGCCTCAGTGTATACCGTGACCGTGGATGGGCAGCGCTTTACCGTCGAGGTTAGCGAAGGTGGAGATGTGACGGCTGCCGTCGCACCAGAATCTACTGCGGTGGCGGCGATGGCACCCACTGCGCCGCCGATCGCGCCAGCCGCGGTTGCGAGTACACCGCTGCCCGCACCCCTCGCCGGCAATATCTTTAAAGTCTGCGTGAGTCCGGGTGATCGCGTTAACGAAGGCGACGTGGTGATTATCCTGGAAGCGATGAAAATGGAAACAGAGGTGCGCGCATCCGGCCCAGGCACCGTACTCGCCGTCAACGTGGCGGAGGGAGACAAAGTCGCCGTAGGCGATAGCCTGCTGGACATCGGTTAGGCGCATCGCGTGGACCCTATCATCAGTCTTTGGGTGGCATCCGGCCTGGCCCAGATAAGCCTCGGCCAACTGGTTATGGTGAGCATCAGTTTGCTACTGCTTTACCTGGCCATCGCGCGTAACTTCGAACCGCTGTTACTGGTGCCGATTGGTTTTGGCGGCTTGCTGGCAAACGTACCCGGTGCTGGTCTTGCGCTCTCTGCGATGGAACGCGCGACGTTGCTGGGGGACATAGAGCTGCTAACAAGCCTATCAGCCGTTCTGGGCGTCGCCGCAGGTTCTCCCGGCGACGTATTGGTGTCTCTCTACCAACAGGCAGATCCCTCCGCACGCGCATCTGTCGACGCGCTGGTCAGTGCGGCGGGGTATGGCCATGGTATGTTGTACAGCTTTTACCAGGTGTCTATTGCCAGTGGGATTGCGCCCCTGGTGATATTTATGGGCGTCGGCGCTATGACCGACTTTGGTCCGCTACTGGCTAACCCGCGCACCTTGCTGTTGGGTGCGGCTGCGCAGTTTGGCATTTTCGCCACCGTGTTGGGTGCGCTGGCGCTGTCGCAGTACGGTTTGATGGACTTTACGCTGGCTGACGCGGCCGCTATTGGCATTATCGGGGGGGCCGATGGCCCCACGGCGATTTATGTCTCGAGTATTCTGGCGCCGGATCTGCTCGGTGCTATTGCTGTTGCAGCTTATTCCTACATGGCACTGGTGCCGCTGATACAACCCCCCATCATGCATGCGCTGACGACCGAAGCAGAGCGTGGCATCGAAATGCGACAATTGCGCACGGTTACCCGTGCAGAACGGATCTTTTTCCCCCTGTTACTGCTGATACTCGTGGCCCTGTTGCTGCCTTCGGCAGCGCCGCTACTGGGTATGTTTTGTTTTGGAAATCTGATGCAGGAGTGCGGCGTGGTTGATCGCCTCAGCGATACCGCCCGCAACGCGCTGATCAATATCACCACCCTGTTTCTGGGTTTATCAGTCGGCTCCAAGCTGGTGGCCGACAAGTTTCTCGATGTGAATACACTGGGCATTCTGGGTCTCGGTGTGGTGGCGTTTGCTATTGGTACGGCATCCGGTGTGCTGATGGGGCGGGTAATGAATCGTCTCAGCAGCACGCCGATCAATCCCCTGATCGGCGCTGCCGGCGTTTCTGCCGTGCCCATGGCGGCGCGGGTTGCTAACCGGGTAGGATTGCAGGCCAATCCACAGAACTACTTGCTGATGCACGCCATGGGCCCGAATGTTGCCGGCGTCATTGGCTCTGCAGTCGCGGCCGGCGTCATGATCGCCCTGGTGCGATAGGGAAAGCGTGCGATGACACAGCGAATCATTGTCGGCATTACCGGTGCTTCCGGTGTGATTTATGGAATTCGCGCGCTGGAAGCGCTGTCACGACAACCTGATGTCGAGAGCCATTTGATTCTCAGCGATTCCGCTGAGACCAATATCGCGATTGAAACGGACTACAGTGCCGACCAGGTTCGAGCACTGGCTGACGTGGTGCACAATGACAATAACCTGGCGGCGACGATCGCCAGCGGCTCGGTGAAAACGGCGGGCATGATGATTGCGCCCTGTAGTATCAAGACCTTGTCTGGTGTTGCGACCGCCTATGCAGACTCACTGATAGTGCGCGCCGCAGACGTTGTGTTGAAGGAGTCTCGTCGCCTGGTGTTGGTGGTCAGGGAAACGCCTTTACATCTGGGCCACCTGAAACTTCAGGTGCAAGCGGCGGAGGCAGGCGCCATCATCCTGCCACCGGTGCCCGCGTTCTACCATGAACCGGAATCAGTGGACGATATTGTCAACCATACGGTGGGGCGCATTTTCGATCAGTTTGATCTGGACCACGACCTTTATCGTCGCTGGGGTAGTCCCCGTAAGCAGCGCTAGCCCTGAGCTTCCCTTTGGCCTAAGGCCCATAAAGCAGCATGCACAGCCTCGATCAACAGGTATTAAGCCAGCTCAAAATGTGGCTGCAGCAGGGCCGCGAGGCGTGGCTTTGTACGGTAGTTGCCACCGCGGGCTCCTCACCCAGGCCGGTCGGCTCACTGTTCGCCTGTGCCGACGACGGGCAAACCGTCGGTTCTCTGTCGGGTGGCTGCGTTGAAGAGGATTTGATAGCGCAGTTGCTCGCTGGCGAGATTCAGCACGTGAGGACTCTGGAATACGGCGTCTCTGCGGAGGAAAACGAGCGCCTGGGTCTGCCCTGTGGCGGTCGGCTTGAGGTCTTGATTGAGCCGCTTGACGCATCCTGGCTTACGCAACTCGCAGAACTTCTGGCCGCAGTGGAGGAGCGACGCTACCTCACCCGCTGTATTGAACGGCACTCAGGT
>JBCDKJ010000038.1:0-34162 GCA_038746745.1 Pseudomonadota bacterium | reverse complement strand
TCTGGCAGTATGCTCTGTCTACATTGTCACCGTCCCTACTCCAATCGACGCTGACCGGCGTCCCGATCTACACCCACTGGGCGCAGCCAGCGGAACCATTGGTGAGCTGCTAAAACCCGGCGACATTGTTATCTATGAGTCTACCGTTTATCCCGGCTGCACCGAGGAGTACTGCGTGCCAATTCTGGAACGCGCCTCCGGCCTGCGCTTCAACGAGGATTTCTTTATCGGGTACAGCCCGGAGCGAATAAATCCTGGCGACCCGGATCGAGGTCTCGCTGACATTATCAAGCTCACATCAGGCTCAACCCCAGCCACAGCGATGACCGTGGACGCGCTGTATAAAAGCATCGTTAGTGCCGGCACCTATCCCGTCAGCAGCATTCGAGTCGCCGAGGCGGCCAAAGTGATAGAGAACACACAGCGGGATGTGAACATTGCACTAGCCAATGAGTTCGCGCAGATCTTTAAGACCCTGGATATCAACACAGAAGAAGTTTTGACCGCAGCCGGCACCAAGTGGAACTTTCTGCCCTTCAGGCCTGGGCTGGTCGGTGGCCACTGCATTGGCGTGGACCCCTACTATCTGGTGCACCGCGCTCATCAAGCGGGCTACTTTCCCGAAATTATCTCCGCGAGCCGACGCCTGAACGACCAGATTGGCAAGCAGGTTGCCCGGGAGGTGATGCATCTTATGACGCAGCGCCGCCTGCACGTCGTCGATGGCCGCGTGCTCGTGATGGGCCTGGCCTTCAAACCGAACTGCAGCGACATTCGAAACACGCTGGTGATGGACATCATCAACGACCTGCAGGCGTGTAACGCTACCGCTGAAGTGTGGGATCCGTGGGTCGATCCGGCGCGGGCTGAGCAGGACACCGGCGTGAAATTGATTGATTCACCCGGACAGGCCTACGACGCCGTGATACTCGCCGTAGGTCATCGTGAGTTTGCTGCCTTATCAGTGGAGCACATCCGCGCATTCTGTAAGCCCGACGCGGTGCTCTATGACGCCACCTATTTGCTCCCGGCGGACGCGGTCGACGGTAGGTTGTAGTTCCACCCCCTTGACTAGCAGTCGATAAAGGCCAGTAACTCTTTCGTTCTCGCCGACATCAGGGCCTCATCACCCCGGCTTTCCACATTGAGCCGAACGACCGGCTCTGTATTAGACATACGCAGGTTAAAGCGCCAGGTCTCAAATTCAATGCTCAGGCCGTCCGTATGGTCAACGCTAATGGCATCTGTCCGGTATTCTGCTTCAGCCTTGGCCAGCAGGGCTGCAGGGTCTTCCACCTGCCGGTTGATTTCCCCGCTACACGGAAACGCGCGAACGCGCTCTGCCACCAGCTCAGATAATGGCTGACCCCGCTGGCTGATAAGGTCTGCGACCAATAACCAGGGAATCATCCCGCTATCGCAGAAAGCGAAATCGCGAAAATAGTGGTGGGCACTCATTTCACCGCCATAAACAGCATTTTCCTGTCGCATGCGCTCCTTGATAAAGGCGTGCCCGGTTTTGCTCTTTACCGGCTCTCCACCCAGCGCAGCCACGACCTCTTCTGTATTCCAGGTCAGCCGCGGATCATGCACGATGCGGCCGCCGCCCTCGCGTCGCAGAAATGCCTCTGCGAGCAAGCCCACCAGGTAGTAACCCTCGACGAACTCGCCGCGCTCATCGAAGAAAAAGCAGCGATCAAAATCACCGTCCCAGGCAATGCCAAGATCTGCACCATGCTCTAACACTGCTTGACGCGTAATATCACGATTTTCCATGAGAAGCGGATTGGGAACGCCATTCGGGAAGTTGCCATCCGGTTCATGCTGCAACTTCACGAACTCAAAGGGCAGATGAGCTTGCAGCCTGTCTACCACCAATCCAGCACCGCCGTTGCCCGCGTTTACTACCAACTTCATCGGCTTCAAGCCCTGCAGGTCGACGTAGGACAGCATATGTTCTATGTACGCCTTGCTGGTATCGAGGGACGATCGCTCTCCGCGGTGACCAGCCATAACGAAGGTGTTCCGCTCTGCAAGCCGTTGAATGTCTTTAAGGCCGCTGTCACCGCTGATGGGCTCAGATCCGGCGCGCACAAATTTCATGCCGTTGTAGTCTTTCGGATTGTGGCTGGCAGTGACCGCGATGCCTCCATCCATCTCGGCGTAAGACGTGGCAAAGTAGATCTCTTCCGTCCCACAAAGGCCGATGTCGAACACATGCACGCCGGCATCGCGCAGGCCGTCAACCAACGCTCCTTTGATCGCTTCACTGGTAAGACGAATGTCGTGGCCGACTACAACGCGCTCGGGTTTTATTACCTCGGCGTACGCAAGCCCGATGCGCCGAGCAATATCCTCATTAAGTTGGTCGGGGATGCGCCCTCTGACGTCATAGGCTTTAAAACAGCTCAACTCGCTCATGAGGGCTCTGTATACACGTTTTCAAATACGTAATTGGTCGCTTCCACAAACCCGGTTACGCTGCCGCAGTCAAAACGGCGTCCCTCGAACTTATAGCCCATGACGCAACCCTTCTTAGCCTGGGTAAGCAAGGCGTCGGTGATCTGCACTTCACCGTTTTTACCCGGCGGCGTATCCCTAATGATGTCAAAGATATCGGGCGTCAAAATATAGCGCCCGATAATGGCAAGATTAGACGGCGCCTCACCTGCCGGAGGCTTCTCCACCATGTCATCAATCCGATAGAGACCGTCTTTCAGCGTTTCGCCAGAAATGACCCCATACTTATGCGCCTGATCCTCCGGCACCTCCTGGATCGCTACAATGCTGCAGCGAAACTGCGCGTATAACTCGGCCATCTGCGCCAGCACACCGGGCCCATCGTTGAGACACAGGTCGTCAGACAAAACAACGCCAAAGGGCTCGTTGCCGATTAGCGGTTCGCCGGTGAGAATAGCGTGACCCAGCCCTTTCATCTCTCGCTGACGCACCATGGTGAAAACACCCTTCTCCAGAACGTTGCGAATACTGCCAAGATATATCTCCTTAGACGTACCGGCGATCTGATGCTCCAGCTCATAGCTGATATCGAAGTGATCGGCTATCGAGCGCTTGCCGCGGCCTGTGACAAAGGAAATCGTTTCCATGCCAGCTTCAATGGCTTCTTCCACCCCATACTGCACTAGCGGCTTGTTCACAACCGGCAGCATCTCTTTCGGCATACTTTTGGTTGCGGGTAGGAACCGCGTACCGTAGCCGGCGACAGGGAATAGACATTTCTTGATCATTACCGCTCCTGGTCCTGGTCTGTGTGGGGATTTCTGTTTTCTTTGCCGTCTACCTCAGAGCGACCATAGATATCATCAAAGCGAACGATGTCGTCCTCGCCCAGGTAAGCGCCGGACTGAACTTCTATCAGTTCCAAGGGAATGCGGCCAGGATTCGCCAGCCGATGTTTATGACCCAGCGGGATATAGGTGGATTCATCTTCCCCCAGCATGAAGACTTTGTCCTCACAGGTGACCTGAGCGGTTCCGTTTACCACAATCCAGTGTTCTGCTCGATGATGGTGCTTCTGCAGGGATAACTGTTGTCCGGGGTTTACCACAATCCGCTTGACCTGAAAGCGGTCGCCGGCAATCAGGGATTCGTAGGACCCCCAGGGCCGGTATACGCGGGCATGCAGCTTGGGTTCATCACGGTTTTGCGCATTCAGCACATTCACCAGATTCTTTACCCCCTGGACTTTATCTCGTCCCGCCACCAGCACTGCATCTGCCGTCTCAATGACCACGAGGTCTTCAACGCCGGTAGTTGCTACCAGCCGCGACTCACCCCGAATCAGGCTGTTCGTGGTGTCATCCAGAATCACATCGCCCTGGGCGACGTTGCCGGCGGCGTCCGTAGAGCCGGCTTCCCAAACCGCTGACCAGGCGCCAACGTCGCTCCATCCGCAGTCCAGGGGTACCACAGCCCCCACGTCTGTCTTCTCCATAACCGCATAGTCGATGGAGTCAGATGGACAAGCTGCAAAGCTCTCTTCGTCAAGGCGCACAAAATCCAGATCGGCGGCGGCGTTTTCGATAGCTGCCTTGCAGGCGTGCAGGATAGCGGGAGCAAACTTCTCAAGTTCCGTCAGGTAGGCCGATGCACTAAGCAGGAACATGCCGCTATTCCAGTAATAGTCTCCACTCTCAAGATACGCCATAGCGGTGTCCGCATCCGGCTTTTCAACGAATTCGCCAATAGTAAAGCTGTTGCTGTCGAGCGCATCACCGCGGCGAATATAGCCATAGCCAATTTCAGCGCGGCTGGGCACTACGCCGAAAGTTACCAGCTTCCCGTCCTGCGCTTGTATCCGCGCATGCGTTACAGCGTCGATGAACGCTCGCGTGTCGGCGATAAGGTGGTCCGCTGGGAGCACCAGCAACACGGCCTCAGGCGATTTGCGCAATGCCAACAAAGCCGCCGCGGCGACCGCGGGAGCGGTATTACGACCAAAGGGTTCCAGAACGATATTGGCGTCCGCAGCCTCGAGGTCACGCAGTTGCTCAGCCACGATGAAACGATGCTCGTCATTGCAAATGACGATGGGCGACTCCACCTCAATGCCGGTGAGGCGCTTGAGGGTATCCACCAGCATGGAGTTTTCAGAAGCGAGGGGCAGAAACTGCTTGGGATAGGCTTCCCGAGAGACTGGCCAAAGCCGGCTACCGACGCCGCCAGCGAGCAAAATAGGTACTAACATAGGGGATATTCAGGTCGTGCTAACTGCATGCGGCTCTGATATGCACTTGGATATCGCGCGGGCAGGGGAGTGTAACGCACACTGGACATGCGGTCACCACAGTTTAGAATGCACAGCCACCTTCGCCCGCCCGGGACACTTTCCCTGATGACCATCGGCATGACCGCCCAATCCAGCTTCTCCAAAGATGAGCTCGCTGCCTGCGGTATGGGCGATATGTTTGGGCCGGGGACTGCGCAATTACCCACGGACAATATGCTGATGATGGACCGAATCACGCATATCTCCTCGGAGGGCGGCGCCTATGAGAAAGGCGTGATCGTGGCAGAATTAGATATTCGCCCGGACCTGTGGTTTTTCGACTGTCATTTCCACGGCGACCCCGTCATGCCTGGCTGTCTTGGGCTGGACGCGATGTGGCAACTGGTAGGGTTTTTCCTTGGCTGGCGTGGCAACCCGGGTCGGGGCAGGGCCCTGGGGGCAGGTGAGATCAAATTCACCGGACAGGTTCTGCCTCAGGCGGAACAGGTGACCTATACGATTAACATGAAACGCGTCATCGAGCGCAAGTTGGTGATGGGGATAGCCGACGGCAGCATGTCTGTAGACGGCAGAGAAATTTACAATGCCAAGGACTTGCGCGTGGGACTGTTTCAACAAACGGATAACTTCTAGTGTTGGTCGTAGCAGCTAGCAACCCTGCAGCTAAGCCAGGATTCCAGATATGACACGCCGCGTGGTAGTGACCGGCCTGGGCATTACCTCTTGCCTAGGCACTGACAAGGCATCGGTAACGGAGTCCTTGCGTCTTGGCCGTTCTGGCATCAGTTTCCAGCAAGAGGCCGCGGATGTTGGCATGAAAAGCCACGTTGCGGGCTCCATCGACATCGATCTGAGTGAGCTGATTGATCGCAAACAGTTGCGCTTCATGGGCCCCGCAGCCGCCTATGCCTATTTATCCATGGTACAGGCGATCGCGGACGCAGGCCTTGAGCCGGACATGGTTTCGAACGAGCGCACCGGCATTATTGCGGGCTCTGGCGGCGCCAGCTCCGCAAGTCAGGTAGAGGCGGCAGATATCATGCGCGAGCGCGGACTGCGTCGCGTAGGACCATACCGAGTCACTCAGACCATGGCCAGCACGGTCTCAGCCTGCCTGGCGACGCCCTTCAAGATCCGCGGCGTCAATTACTCCATAGCCAGCGCTTGCAGCACCAGTGCGCATTGCATTGGCAACGCCGCGGAGCAGATTCAGCTTGGCAAGCAGGACGTGGTATTCGCTGGCGGCGGCGAAGAGCTTCACTGGAGCATGAGCTGCCTGTTTGATGCCATGGGTGCCCTGTCGACCAAATACAATGAAACGCCCGAGCGCGCATCGCGGGCTTATGATGCCAACCGTGACGGCTTCGTTATTGCCAGTGGCGGCGGCATGGTGGTGCTGGAAGAACTGGAGCACGCCAAAGCCAGAGGCGCCAGTATTTACGCGGAACTTGTCGGGTATGGAGCGACCTCAGACGGGCATGACATGGTCGCACCGTCAGGAGAAGGTGCAACGCGCTGTATGCAGCAGGCTCTGTCTACGGTGACTGGCGATATAGACTATATCAATGCTCACGGAACCAGCACTCCCGCGGGTGACATTCAGGAACTCAAGGCCGTTAAAGCGGCTTTCGAGGGCGCAACCATCCCCACTATTGGTTCAACCAAATCACTGTCGGGACATTCATTAGGCGCAGCGGGCGTACAAGAGGCGATCTACTCGCTGCTCATGCTACGAGACGACTTCATAGCGGCGTCAGCCAATATCGAGACACTTGATCCCGAAGCGGAAGGTATGCCAATCGCGACCACGCGGCAGGATAACGCGGGCCTCACGCGAGTCATGTCGAACAGCTTCGGATTTGGTGGGACCAATGCTTCGCTGGTATTTCAGCGGTTCAGCTGATCCAATAGCAAGATATCTACTGGGTCACCCCGGCTGATCGTTTGCCCGGGCTCTATAACGACCAGCGCGTTTGCCCAGGCCACAGAACTCAAAACGCCCGAGCTTTGATTTGGATGCAGTCTTACTCTGCTGACTCCATCCTCAACAGACACCCTGCCACGCAGGAATTCGAGCCTCATACCTGCGCGGTCATGTACAAAGTCTGCTTCAGCACTAAGCACCAGGGCTGGTTCATCCAGCGCGCCCTGCGCACGCAATAACCAGGGCCTTACCAGCATGGCGAAGGTGACATACACCGCAGCAGGGTTCCCTGGCAGTCCGAAAAATACGGTCTCGCCTATGCGGCCGAAGGCCAACGGTTTACCAGGCTTCAGTTTCAGCTTCCACAGCTCCAGACTTCCTAACGACTGCACCTGCGAACGCACATGGTCTTCCTCGCCCACCGATACGCCACCTGTGGTGATGACGCAGTCCGACTTTTCCGCCGCCTGCGAGAGCGCATCTCGCGTTGTGGCTGGGTCGTCAGCTACGAGGCCTAGGTCTAACACGTCGAAGCCGTGACTTTGCAGCAGACCGGTCAGGGTATATCTGTTGGAATTATAGATTTGTCCGGGCCCAAGCTCGGAGATGCCTGGATCTGCAAGTTCATCCCCGGTCGACAATATGGCGACCACCAACCTGCGTTTTACAGACAACTGACTGACACCAATCGAGGCAATGACACCAAGATCCTCCGCGCGCACTCTGCGCCCGGCAGGGAGCACCACCGTACCCGCCTCAATATCCTGACCACGCGGCCTGATGTTGCTGCCAACAACCGGTGCCTCCAGAATGCGCACAAACTCGCCCTCCAGCTCACAGTTCTCCTGCATAACGACCGCATCAGCGCCGGCTGGAATAGGAGCGCCTGTGAAGATGCGCGCCGCCGTTCCTGGCTCGAGCGCTGTTCCGGCAGACCCCGCGGGGATGCGTTGCGATACAGGTATGTGTCGCGAGGCGTCTGCCGCACGAATGGCGTAACCATCCATAGCGCTATTGTCATAGGGAGGCACATCAACGAGGGCATGCACATCCTCAGCGAGGGTTCTACCGAGAGCGCTGGTGAGAAGCACTGTCTCTGCCGAACTGACTGGCTGCGCCGTTGAGAGCACTTGCTCCAACGCAACGTCCAGCGGCGTCAGGCCGGTCATGACGCGGGGCTGTCACCCTGGTGGGAAAGCACACCCACAAAGTTACAGGGCTTATGGGTGCCGTCGAGCTGATCGCAGATAATGCCCGTCCAGGCGGTTTTGCAGGCACCGGTGGAGCCGGGCATGCAGAAGATGACCGTTTGGTTTGCAAAGCCCGCCAGGGCCCGCGACTGAATGGTTGAGGAGCCAATTTCTGCCAGTGAGAGCGCGCGAAACACTTCCCCAAATCCCTCAATCTGCTTATCGAACAAAGGTTGCACCGCCTCGGGCGTACTGTCGCGGCCGGAGAACCCCGTGCCGCCAGTCATTAACACAGCATCCACATTGGCATCTGCAATCCACGCAGATAGTCTGGCCCGAATCTGGTAGATGTCGTCTTTGACGATACAGCGGTCATAGAGCTGATGGCCTGCGTCGCCAAGACTTGCTACCAGATAGTCTCCGGAGGTGTCGTTCGCCTCCGTGCGAGTGTCCGATACCGTCATAACGGTAAGCTTAAGCGGTGGCATCCTGCTGGCGGGGGGCTGCGTCATCCTGTCTCTCTCGGGGGCTGTTTTTAGCATAGAACTGCTTCACACTGGCGGCAACGCTGGCGCGCCAGGGCTGTTGCTTGATGGCGAAGGTGTCGCGAATTTTTTCGCAGGCCAAGCGGAATTCTCGCACCTCGCCTTCCACGGGGCGCAACAGGGCATCCTGTGTGTCGTCCGCAAAGGAAGTGTACTGCGACGCCGCGGCCAATAAGACTTCTGAAAAGCCATAGCAGCTGGTCATATCCGGGCTGCAGTAATGGTAGACGCCCCATTGTTCAAGACCGCAGCTATACTGATCCAGCATACCGGACACCACGCGTGCGGCGTCATCCACAGGGACAGGGCAGCCGCGGCGGTGGCGGTCGAGCGTTAGATAGCCATTCTCGTGAAGTTGGGCCAGCAGGTAAGTCAGCGGGTTGCTGCCTCTGGCCGAAAACACAGTACCCAAGCGCAAGACCACATGGCGGCTGTTGTTCTCACGCAGCAACTCTTCAGCGGATGCCAGCAGCTGAGACAGCGGCTCGTGACCGTCTGGGTGATCTTCCTCACTGTAAGCGTGCCCTTCCAGCCCGGCGAACACCATGGCACTGGAGACCAGCATCACCGGCAATTTAAGAGTACGACTTGCTCTGGCTAACCACAGGCTGCGGTTGATATCGATATCGTGCAAGCGTCCACCGCTGTCAACTGCGGACTGCAGCCGCAAATCAACCACAAAGCGATAGGTAGCTCGACGCAGTGCTTTCTTGACCTGGCGTTCATTTTTCCAGCGACAGTCAGACCGCGGCAGGGCCACGTACTCTGTTCCGCGCAGGTCAAAGAACTGGCACAACGCCTCGCCCAGGGGTGTGTCGGTCCCGACCACGAGGATGGGAAGGTCCTCGCTCATTAACTGTTACGCCAAAATCTCGCGAAAACTAGAAAGGAATATCGTCGTCGAAATCATCAAAACCACCGGCCGGAGCCGCCTGACCACCCGCGGGGGCGTTCGCCTGGCCGGCAGCCTGAGGCGCGGGTGCTTGCTGAGGCGGTGGTGAGAATTCCTGATCGGGGTAAGCGCCAGACTGCCCCATACCGCGGCTGTCCAGCATTTGCATTTCGTTGGCGACTATTTCTGTCGTGTAGCGATCCTGGCCGCTCTGATCCTGCCACTTGCGAGTGCGCAGAGAACCCTCTACATACACTTTTGAGCCTTTGCGGAGATATTCACCAGCGATCTCAGCGAGCCGATTAAAAAATACAATGCGGTGCCATTCAGTGCGTTCCTGCGGCTGGCCGGTCTGCTTATCCTTCCAACTCTCGCTGGTCGCCAGAGACACATTGGTCACAGCGGCGCCGGCCTGGGTGTAACGCGTTTCAGGATCAGACCCCAGATTGCCCACTAGAATGACCTTGTTAATGCCCCTTGCCATGGTAGTGCCCTCTTCAACGATAGCCGCTGACTATAACACCCAAATCCGCGCTGTAGCGACAGACCGGGAGCGCTTATCTGACTGTATTCCAGGTGTGCTGATTGCTTTGGCCCCGTGCAGCATGGCCATTGGGGCTTACTCAGGTGCCAGCCCCAAATCCGACGTGTCGAATACGGATTCATCGACCTTCAGATATACCGTGGCCTCCTCAGCAATGAGCAGCATATCCGCAACGCCTGGTAAAGACGGGAGCCGCGCCAGCAGGTTTTCGGCCTGCTGGCTATCCTCCGGCAGACGTAGCACTCGATTGGTGAGATTACGCGGTGCGCGCGTACTCAGCGCCAGCGGCAGCCAGCACAGAGCAACAACAGTGCACGTGGCCAGCACGGCCTGTGTGCCACCCACTTCCATCGCGATTCCACCCGCAGCGCCACCGACAAAGGCACCCAGAAACTGAAACGTGGCATACACACCGAGGGCGGTCCCTTTGCCGCCGGCATATACCGTTTTTGATACCAGGCTGGGTAAAGCGGCTTCCAGATAATTAAAGGTTGTGAAATACAACCACAGGCCCAGGCAGAACACTGCCAGGCCCAGCACACCGCTGGCCAGTAGCTGTGATAGCGCCAGGCCACCAACACCGAGACCGAGCGCCAATCGCAGCCTGCCGATACGATCACTGAGCACGATAAGTGGCACCATACCGGCGACGGACAGCAGTACGATAGGAAGGTAGACCTTCCAGTGACCCGCACGTGCTATGCCCAGATCCTGTTCCAGGATAAGCGGCAGCGCCACAAACGCAGCCATAAGTATGAAATGCAGGGTAAACACCCCGAAGTAGAGCCGAAACAGGCTGAAATCCGTCACCGTTCGCCACAGCAGTGCCGGCACCGTACCTACCTCGCCATGCGTTCCTACACGGCGTACGCGGGGAATCGCCAACAACACTACCAGAATCCCGATAATCGCCATCACGCCCGTCATATTGAATACCAGGCTCAAACCACCTGCAGCGGCCAGCGCGGGGCCGAGCAGGATCGCAATCGCAAAGGATACGCCAATGCTGATACCCACCAGAGCCATCGCCTTGGTGCGCTGCTCATCACGCGTCAGATCTGCCACGAGTGCCATGATGGTGCTGGAGATAGCGCCGGCACCTTGCAATAGTCGACCCAGCACCACGCCTTCGATCGATGTGGCCGTCGCCGCTACGAAGCTGCCGAGAGCGAATACTGCCAAGCCGCCGACCAGCACAGGGATTCTGCCAATACGGTCGGACAGCATACCGAGCGGAACCTGCAGCACTGACTGGGTCAGTCCATAGATGCCAATTGCCAGACCCAACAGGAACGGCGTACTCCCCGTCAGCTCACTGCCGTAAAGGGTGAGAAGCGGGAGCACCATGAACAGGCCCAGCATGCGAAAACAGTAGAGGGCTGCGAGAGCCACGACGGAGCGCCGCTCTAACGCGTTCATGGGAGATGATGAGGGCATAGCTTTCTGTCCGAAATCTGCGCGAGATAGTAGCTGATCCTCTGTGCCGCTGCACCCGAGGTCGCCGTTTTGGCTACATGACAAGCATCCGCAGCTGAGCGTTGCCCGTATACCTTTTGATGCTACTGATACGCCACCGTTATACTCACCGGTTTGCGTTTTGACAGCAGTTCCGACAACCCACGCAGGTATTACATGGACGAAATCCAGGTCCGCGGCGCGCGCACCCATAATCTCAAAAATATCGACCTCGACATTCCTCGCGACAAACTGGTGGTGATCACGGGCCTGTCAGGGTCAGGCAAGTCTTCGCTGGCTTTTGACACGCTCTACGCAGAAGGACAGAGACGCTATGTAGAGTCCCTGTCTACCTATGCGCGGCAGTTCCTCTCCATGATGGAGAAGCCTGATATCGATCACGTGGAAGGACTTTCTCCGGCAATATCGATTGAACAGAAATCCACGTCACACAACCCTCGCAGCACCGTTGGGACCATTACAGAAATCTACGACTACCTGAGACTGCTGTTCGCACGCACGGGCGAACCTCGCTGCCCGGAGCATGACCTGCCGCTGGAGGCTCGCACTGTCAGCCAGATGGTTGATAGCGTGCTGGAGCTACCGGAAGGCAGTAAGCTCATGCTGCTGGCGCCCGTAGTACGCGCACGTAAGGGTGAGCATTTACAGGTATTTGATCAGCTACGGGCTGGTGGTTTCGTTAGAGCCCGAGTAGACGGCCGGGTGTATGACCTGGACGACGTCCCGACCCTCGAGAAGAACAAAAAGCATACCATTGAAGTGGTGGTAGACCGCTTCAAGGTTCGCGATGACCTGAAGCAACGCCTGGCAGAGTCTTTTGAGACAGCGCTGGAACTCACCGACGGACTCGCTTCTGTCAGCAGCATGGATGACGCTCAGAAGATTGACGATATGCTGTTTTCAGCGCGTTTTGCCTGCCCGGTATGTGGCCACAGCATCACCGAGCTGGAGCCCAAGCTATTTTCATTCAATAACCCCGCCGGTGCCTGTCCGAGCTGCGACGGGCTGGGCGTGCGCCAGTACTTTGATGCTGAGCGCATCGTGCTGCATCCAGAAGCCAGCCTGGCAGAAGGTGCGATTCGCGGCTGGGATCGCCGCAATGTCTACTACTTCCATATGCTGACGTCGCTGGCAGACCACTATGGATTTGATATTGATACGCCCTTCGAGAAACTGAGCAAGAAACACCGGGACATTGTCCTCAATGGCAGCGGCAAAGATGAGGTTACCTTTTCCTACATTAACGATCGCGGTGACGTATTCAAGCGCACACACCCCTTCGAGGGCATCCTGCCAAATATGGAGCGCCGCTATCGCGATACGGAAAGCGCCTCTGTGCGCGAAGAACTGGCCAAGTTTCTCAGTACGCAGGATTGCCCCAGCTGTCACGGCACGCGTCTGAACGAAGATGCACGGCATGTCTTCGTCGACAACAGAACGCTGCCAGAGATTGTGGACATGTCGGTCGGTGATGCAGAAATCTACTTCACAGAGCTGAAGCTGGAAGGTCGCAAGGGCGAGATTGCAGAAAAGATTCTTAAAGAGTTACAGGCGCGCTACCGCTTTCTGGTGGACGTTGGGCTGAACTACCTGACGCTGAATCGCAGCGCAGAGACGCTGTCTGGCGGCGAAGCACAGCGTATACGACTGGCCTCCCAGATCGGTGCGGGGCTGGTTGGTGTGATGTATATCCTGGATGAGCCTTCTATCGGCCTTCACCAGCGCGACAACGAACGCTTGTTAAACACACTCACCCATCTGCGAGACCTTGGCAACACCGTACTTGTAGTGGAGCACGACGAGGATGCTATCCGCACCGCCGATCACATTATCGATATTGGCCCAGGCGCTGGTGTACACGGCGGAGAGGTCGTTGCAGAAGGCAAGCTCAGAGATATCCTCAAGAATAAAAACTCGCTGACCGGCGCTTATCTGTCGGGCAAAACCTGCATTGAAATACCGCGGCAGCGCGTACCGGTAGACAAAAAGAAAATGCTCAAACTCAAAGGCGCTAACGGCAATAACCTCAAGAACGTTGATTTGGAGGTGCCCCTCGGCTTACTAACCTGCGTTACAGGAGTTTCAGGCAGCGGCAAATCTACTCTGATTAACGCCACACTGTTCCCGCTTGCAGCGACCGAGCTGAATGGCGCCAGTACGCTGTCCCCTGCCGCTTACAAATCCATTGACGGCCTGCAGCATGTCGACAAGTGCATTGATATTGACCAGAGCCCCATCGGCAGAACGCCACGCTCAAATCCCGCGACCTATACCGGCATATTCACAGCCATCAGAGAGCTGTTCGCAGGCACGCAGGAGGCGCGCTCACGCGGCTACAAACCCGGGCGATTCAGCTTTAACGTCAAAGGCGGCCGCTGTGAAGCCTGCCAGGGGGACGGCGTCACCAAGGTGGAGATGCACTTTCTGCCAGATATCTATGTTCCCTGTGATGTTTGTAAAGGCAAACGCTACAACCGGGAAACCCTTGAGATACGCTACAAAGGTAAGACCATTCACGAAGTGCTGGAAATGACGGTGGAGGATGCGCTTGAGTTCTTTGCTCCCGTGCCGGCTATCGCCAAAAAGCTGCAGACATTGATGGACGTAGGCCTGTCTTATATTCGGCTGGGACAAGCCGCGACTACGCTGTCGGGAGGAGAGGCTCAACGCGTCAAGCTGTCCAGGGAGCTCTCTAAGCGAGATACAGGAAAGACGCTATACATCCTCGATGAGCCGACCACAGGACTGCACTTCCATGATATCCAGCAGCTACTCAACGTGCTGCACCGGCTGCGCGACCACGGCAACACCGTTGTTATCATCGAGCATAATCTGGATGTCATCAAAACTGCGGACTGGATCGTAGACCTGGGTCCTGAGGGCGGCAGCGGCGGCGGCGAGATCATTGCGGAGGGTACGCCCGAGCAGATCGCTGGCATGGACGTCTCACATACCGGGCGTTTCCTGAAGCCTATCCTTGAGTCCTCTGAGGATCGCGCGGCATAGGTTCAAAACCTTTCACTTGTCTGCTGCACTGGAGTGCGCGGCAAAGCGACGATGCTCTCTGCGGTGTAGCTGCACATCTACAGCCAGCTTCAAACCGATAAGCAACAGCAGCATAGGTACGGGCTCGCCCAGCGCCAGGACCGCGACACCACCAAAGATAATGCTGACGTGAAGTGCGAGTATCCGGGCATAGGGTGCCAGCATCAATGTGCCCACCGACAGCCGCTCACGCTCACCGCCCAGGAAAAAATGCTGTACCAGTGACACGCCATGGCTAACCCACAGGGCAGCAAATGCCAACACCCACTCGGATGGCGCGATGGCAAGAATACTGCGCACCACGTCAACCAGCAGTTCTACAAACATAAGAAAAATTGGCCAGCGCCCGCCAGTGGGAAATGCGGACTCCAGGTTCAGCATCAGGCTCCCGATGAACAGGCCATGCACGGCGCAAAAACCGCCAAAATGAACCAGAAAGAACGCTGCTGCGAAAACGCCTGCGACCGGCGCAATAACCAGTATTTTGACGATGGTATAAAAGCCGACGATTAGATTCTCTGACCAGTACAACACCATCAGGGACGCCACATCCCAGTCAAACAGCGCGATACCGACCACGGGGAGCAGGTTAAAGAGAATTAGGAGAACCAGGCTGAGCTGGCTTGACTCAGCCTTAGCCCCTGCTTCGACGCTACTCTCTGCAAGCTCCCGTTTCATACGCCCATAAAAAAGCCGGGCACAGCCCGGCTCTTTATTCGTCTGGTCGTCTTAGATATCCGACGTAGTCGCATTTGATGTCCTAGCCGCATTAGTCTTGATGGGTACAGAACACATCAATGCGACCATCTACGCCAATTCATGCATCAATCGTCATCGCCATCAAAGCTGTCATCGGCGTCGTCATGGTCAAATACAGGGCGATCTACCAGTTCGACGAAGGCCATGGGAGCTTTATCGCCCGCACGGTAGCCGCATTTGAGAATGCGGATGTACCCACCAGGGCGCTCCTGGTAGCGCGGACCCAGTTCGGCAAACAGCTTACCGACTGCAGCTTTGTCACGCAGGCGGTCAAATGCCAGCCGACGGTTAGCCACACTGTCGTTTTTTGCCAGAGTGATCAAAGGCTCAGCCACCCGGCGAAGCTCCTTGGCCTTTGGCAGAGTCGTCTTAATCAGCTCATGCTCGACCAGAGAGGCCGTCATGTTGCGGAACATGGCCTTGCGGTGCGAACTGTTGCGATTGAGCTGACGTCCACTATGGCGGTGTCGCATTGTTCTAATCCTGTTTCAGCGCTGCCAGGTGCAGTTACTCACGGCAGGGCAAGTTAACGTGGTGTTGAGTCCAGGCGCTCTTAGACGCTCAGGACCCGGTCGTCGTTCTTAAGGCTGGCTGGCGGCCAGTTATCCAGGCGCATACCCAAAGACAGTCCGCGAGAGGCCAATACATCTTTGATCTCTGTCAGAGACTTCTTGCCGAGATTCGGTGTTTTCAATAACTCGACTTCGGTGCGCTGCACGAGGTCACCGATGTAGTAGATGTTCTCCGCCTTCAGGCAGTTTGCCGAGCGCACTGTCAACTCCAGATCATCCACCGGGCGTAGCAGGATCGGATCAACCTCGTCCTCTTCCTCAGCTGCCTCTTCAAGCTTCTCGCTTTCAAGATCAACAAAGACGGCCAGCTGCTGCTGCAAAATCGTGGCTGCGCGACGTATCGCCTCTTCGGGATCAATGGTGCCGTTCGTCTCGAGGTCCAGCACCAGTTTATCCAGGTCGGTGCGCTGCTCGACACGAGCCGCTTCAACGACGTAGGACACGCGCTGGATAGGGCTAAAGGTGGCATCGAGCTGGAGCCGGCCAATAGCGCGTGTTTCTTCTTCGGGATTCTCGCGGCTATCAGCTGGAGAATAGCCACGACCACGAGATACTGTCAGTGTCATGCGGATCTCTGACTTGTCGTTCAGATGACAGATCACGTGGTCCGGATTGCGGATCTCCACTTCGTGGTCTGTCTGGATATCAGCAGCCGTCACGACACCAGGACCTTGCTTACTGAGCACCAGCTCTGCAGCGTCTTTGCCGTGCATTACCAGCGCCACACCTTTCAGGTTCAGCAGGATTTCAATGACGTCTTCCTGCACACCCTCCATGGAGGTGTATTCATGATCGACGCCATCGATATCGACTTCGATGATGGCGCAGCCAGGCATGGAAGACAGCAGAATTCTGCGCAGTGCGTTGCCCAGCGTGTGTCCAAAACCCCTCTCCAGGGGCTCCAGGGTGACCTGCGCACGTGTATCGCTCTTCTCGTCGACGTTAATCACACGCGGGGTCAGAAAATCGTTTACTGCTGATTGCATAGTTGCACCTGTGCTTGCGTTGGTCCGTTAACCATTGGCTCTGGTAACGGATTACTTGGAGTAGAGTTCTACGATCAGGTTTTCATTGATATCCGAGCTGAGGTCCTGACGCTCCGGGTAGGCCTTGAAGGTACCCTCAAGCTTGTCATTATTGACCTCCATCCACTCGGGCTCGCCGCGCTGTGCCGCCAAAGCAAGTGCCGACTGAACACGTAGCTGCTTTTTAGCCTTTTCGCGCAGTGAAATGATGTCGCCTGGAGCAACCTGATAAGACGGGATATTGACGCTCGCACCGTTTACCAGAATGGCTCGGTGGGATACGAGTTGACGTGCTTCGGCGCGCGTAGCGCCAAAGCCCATGCGATAAACAACATTATCCAGACGACATTCTAGCAGCCGCAGCAGGTTCTCACCGGTTGCACCGCGAAGCCGCGCAGCTTCCTTGTAGTAATTACGGAACTGCTTTTCCAGTACGCCATAGATACGACGTACCTTCTGCTTTTCTCGGAGCTGTACACCATAATCAGAAAGACGGCCGCGGCGAGCGCCGTGCTGACCAGGGGCATTTTCAATGTTGCACTTGCTTTCCAGCGCACGCACACCGCTCTTTAAAAAGAGATCTGTGCCCTCGCGACGTGAGAGCTTGCACTTGGGTCCAATATAACGGGCCATATCTGTTCCTACCTTATACGCGACGCTTTTTCGGCGGACGACACCCGTTATGCGGGATCGGCGTCACGTCGGTGATATTGCTGATTTTGAAGCCACAGGCGTTGAGCGCTCGAACGGCAGACTCGCGACCCGGACCGGGCCCTTTAACCTGAACATCAAGATTTTGAAGACCGTACTCTTTTGCGGCTTCGCCGGCGCGTTCCGCTGCCACCTGTGCGGCAAATGGCGTGCTCTTGCGAGAACCACGAAAGCCTGAACCACCTGCGGTGGCCCAGCTCAGGGTATTGCCCTGGCGGTCAGTGATGGTAATGATGGTGTTATTGAAAGAAGCATGGATGTGCGCGATGCCATCCGCTACCTGCTTCCGTACTTTTTTACGAGTGCTCTTTGCACCTGGCTTAGCCATATTGAGTTCCTGCTCTAATATCAACACTGCACTCTGGTGCAGCTACACTAAATCGGATTCGAACTGTTCTCTGTTGAACCTGCGAGGTAAGGTGATTCCTCTTCGGCACCGAATACTGACGTCGGCGCCTAATCCTCTTAATCTGTCTATCTAGTCTGTCTGTCTATTTATCTATCTATCTATCTATTTCGTCTGTCTATATTCTGAGGCATCTCACACCAGAGCGTGGCTCCGGCTTTTGCTTCTTTAGATACACAGCGAAACAGGTGAAGTAGCGCATCCTATCCCACTAGTGACGCCGATCTGTAGCGGGCTCCTACATAAATTTCCGACAATTACCGACGGATTGGCTTACGAGGCCCCTTCCGCGTGCGGGCGTTGGTTTTTGTGCGCTGACCACGTAGCGGCAGACCCTTGCGGTGGCGAAGACCTCGATTGCAGCCAAGGTCCATCAAGCGCTTAATGTTCATGTTCACTTCACGGCGCAAGTCGCCTTCCACCGTTAACTTGGTCACTTCCGTGCGCAGCGTATCCATCTGGTCTTCAGATAAGTCACCAATACGCGTAGCTTCATCTACACCTGCAACCTGGCACAATTCCCGGGCGCGGGTGCGTCCCACACCATAAATGTAGGTTAAGGAGATAACAGCATGCTTGTTATCTGGAATGTTGACGCCGGCGATACGGGCCATTTACGTTCTCCAACTTATCGTGCCAGATTGGCTGCTTTCAGCGACAACATACCCACCAAAGGCATAGCTCTGGCCAGGTGTGCTGTGCGAAAGGCGCGCAATTCTAGCGACATTAATCACCAAAATCAATATCTTACGTGCGCGAACACTCAGCCCTGACGCTGCTTGTGGCGAGGCTCAGCACTGCAAATAACGCGCACAACACCCTTGCGGCGAACAATTTTGCAGTTACGGCAGATCTTCTTAACAGAAGCACGTACTTTCATGACTCTCTTCTCCAACAAAAAGACGCTAACGAGCGCGTCCTGCGTTCCCGTAGTTCTTCAGGTTCGCCTTTTTCAGCACGGAATCGTACTGTTGTGACATCAGATGGCTCTGCACCTGCGCCATAAAATCCATAACGACAACGACGGCGATAAGCAAAGATGTACCGCCCAGGTAGAAAGGCACGTTAAACCAGACCACCAGAAACTGTGGCATCAAACACACCACAGCAATGTATCCCGAGCCGAAAACCGTTAGCCTGGTCAAAACGCCATCAATGTAGCTGGCAGTTTGTGCACCAGGGCGGATACCAGGCACAAAAGCACCGGAGCGCTTCAGATTGTCTGCCACTTCTTCCGGGTTGAACATGAGCGCCGTATAGAAGAAGCAGAAAAACACAATTAAAACCGTAAAAAGCAAAATATTGAGTGGCTGTCCAGGGCCAATCGCCAACGCCAGTTCCTGCAGCCACTCGCTCTCGCCTGCACCACCAAACCACTGCGCGATGGACGCCGGGAATAGAAGAATCGAACTGGCAAAGATTGCAGGAATTACCCCTGCCATGTTGACCTTGAGTGGAAGATGGCTGCTCTGTGCCTGGTATTGACGGCGACCCTGCTGGCGTTTTGCGTAGTTCACCGTAATGCGTCGCTGTCCGCGCTCAATAAATACAATGGCGTAGATGACCCCTAGTGCGAGCGCCAGTATAAACAGGAGGGCAAGAATATTAAGCTCACCTTGACGGGCGGACTCCAAAGACTGTCCAATGGCACCAGGCAGACCTGCAACGATCCCTGCAAAGATAAGCAGAGAGATACCGTTACCAACACCCTTTTCCGTGATCTGCTCGCCAAGCCACATCATAAAAACCGCGCCCGTCACCAGGGACGTTATTGCGACGATATAGAAGAGCAGGTTTACGCTATAAGCCATGCCTTGGTTGGCCATGCCTACTGACATGCCGGTTGCTTGCACAAACGCCAATGCGACCGTGAGATATCGAGTGTACTGACTAATCTTGCGACGCCCCGCTTCGCCCTCTTTCTTGAGCTGCTCAAGACTTGGCGTCACGGCAGACATCAACTGCATGATGATGGATGCAGAAATATAGGGCATTATCCCTAACGCAAGAATGCTCATGCGCTCCAACGCCCCGCCGGTGAAGACATTGGCCAACCCAAGAATGGTGCCCTGGTTCTGATTAAACAGCGCCGCGATCTGATCGGGGTTTATTCCAGGCACAGGGATGTGCGTACCGGCGCGATAGATCACTATCGCCATCAATACAAAACGGAGGCGAGCAAACAGCTCGCCTAATCCCGCGGTATTCACACCCGGCAAAGATGCTTTACCCATTCAATCCTGTTCCTGTTTGTCGATAGATTCCAGCGATTCAGCCCGCTCAGGCGTCGGCTGCATCCTCTTCGATCTTGCCACCTGCGCTTTCTATTGCTGCGCGAGCACCCTTGGTTACCGTCAGACCTTTGACCGTCACTGCCTTATCGAGACTTCCGGACAGGAACACTCGTGCACGTAGCACGTCGTCGCGCACTAGATCTGCCTGTTTCAGCGCGTCCAAGTCGATAACCTCTGCTTTGACCTTGGCGAGCTCACCCAACCGAATCTGTGCAGTAGTACGGGAAATACGCGAGCTAAAGCCATACTTCGGCAAGCGCTTTTGCAGCGGCATCTGACCGCCCTCAAAACCCGGCTTAACGGTGCCACCGGAACGACTTTTCTGGCCCTTGTGGCCGCGTCCCGCAGTTTTGCCCAGACCACTGCCAATGCCCCGGCCTGCGCGCTTCGCTGACTTGCGAGCGCCGGGCGCTGGGCGCAGCGTGTTGAGTCTAAGTGATTCGGACATGTCTTAATCCTCAGCTTCTTCTATCGTCAGCATGTAGCTGACTTTGTTGATCATTCCGCGAACGGAAGGTGTGTCCTCCACTTCGACGGTGTGACCAATGCGACGAAGACCCAGTCCAGCTATACAGGCCTTGTGGCTCTTGAGCCGCCCGTTAGTGCTGCGAGTCTGCGTTACTTTAATCGTTGCTTCTTTAGCCATGACGTTATCAACCTGGTCCTACAGCGTTTTCAGTGATCAACCCAAGATTTCTTCTACTGACTTACCGCGCTTCGCTGCAACAGACTCAGGGGATTGCATACTCTGCAGCCCCTTAAAAGTTGCGCGAACAACGTTGACCGGATTGGTCGAGCCATAGCACTTCGCGAGTACGTTGTGCACACCGGCTATCTCCAGCACCGCGCGCATAGCGCCACCAGCGATTACACCAGTACCGTCCGACGCCGGTTGCATATAGACCTTGGATGCACCGTGACGCGCCTTGATTGGATACTGGATAGTGCCATCGGCGAGGTCTACCTGGATCATGTTACGGCGGGCATTTTCCATAGCCTTTTGAATCGCAACAGGCACCTCACGGGCTTTACCGCGCCCGAAGCCGACCTTGCCATTGCCGTCGCCCACTACCGTAAGCGCGGTGAAGCCAAAAATACGGCCGCCTTTTACCACTTTCGCTACGCGATTAACCTGAACCAGCTTCTCTTGCAGGCCCTCGGTATTGTCATCCTTTTTGCGATCGTTATACGCCATGTCGGTACCTTAGAAATCCAGTCCATTTTCACGGGCAGCGTCAGCTAGAGCCTTCACGCGTCCGTGGTACTTATAACCGCTGCGGTCAAAGGCAACCTTTTCAATACCCGCCGCTTTTGCTCGCTCTGCCACCAGCTTGCCCACCTGAGCAGCAGCTTCAATATTGCCTGTGCTGCCGCTGCGCAAGTCTTTGTCTAGCGTAGAGGCACTGGCCAGCACTGTATCGCCACCAGCCGCAAAAACCTGCGCGTAGATATGACGAGGCGTGCGGTGCACGCTCAACCGACTTACGCCCAGTTCGCGCATCTTGACACGCGCGCGACGCGCCCTGCGCAGCCTGGAATCGTTCTTTGCACTCATTTCTTGCTACCTGCTTACTTTTTCTTGGCTTCTTTACGACGGACGTACTCATCCGCATAGCGAACCCCTTTGCCCTTATAAGGCTCGGGGGGACGGAAGGCGCGAATCTCTGCCGCGGCCTGGCCCAGGGCCTGCTTATCGATGCCCTTTAACAAAATTTCGGTCTGGCTGGGTGTTTCTGCCGAAATGCCTTCCGGCAACTCGTACTCAACAGGGTGTGAGAAGCCGAGCGTAAGGTTCAGCTTTTTACCCTGCACCGCCGCGCGATAGCCAACGCCGTTCAACACCAGCTTCCGCTCAAAGCCATCAGACACACCTACCACCATGTTGTTCACCAGCGCACGGGTCGTGCCAGACATCGCCACTGCACGCGGCGTCTTGGCCGCAAAAGTCAGCGTATTGTCGTCCTGGTTGACTTCAACGCTCTCGTCGAGCGTCATAGTCATAGTGCCTTTACTGCCTTTCACAGACAGATTTAAACCGTCGAGCTTTACCTCGACGCCACTGGGCACTGACACTGGGTTGCTTGCTACTCTGGACATAAGAGGCGTCCTATAAAAATCTCAATTCCTAGAAAACAGTGCAGAGCACTTCGCCACCCACGCCTGCAGCGCGAGCAGCGCGGTCGGTCATAACGCCGCGGCTCGTGGACACTATGGCAACGCCTAATCCACCTCGCACGGTGGGCAACCTGTCCTTACCAGCGTACTGACGAAGTCCGGGGCGACTGGCGCGATCCAACTCAGCGATGACGGGCTTGCCGTCAAAGTACTTAAGCTCAACAATCAAGCGGGGCTTGCCATCGTGTTCGTGATCACGCACGCCAGCAATGTAGCCCTCTTCCAATAGCACATTGCAGACGGCCATCTTCAACTTGGATGCCGGAATTTCCACCGTCGTCTTGCCCGCTTGCTGCGCATTACGGATGCGCGTCAGCATGTCGGCCAGGGGATCTTGCATACTCATCTATTTGCTCTCTCTAGCTCTGGGCTACGTTTACCAGCTGGATTTAACCAGCCCGGGCACATCACCGCGCATGGCTGCTTCTCGCAGTTTGTTTCGGCATAAACCAAACTTCCGGTACACCGCATGGGGTCGACCCGTAATCTGACAGCGACGCTGCTGTCGCACTGGACTGGCATTGCGAGGCAGTTTCTGTAACTTGACCTGCGCCTCCCACTTCTCATCGTCGCTAGCATTCACGTCAGCCAGTACAGCCTTCAGAGCTAAACGCTTCTCAGCGTACTTGGCGACGGTGCGGGCGCGTTTCTTTTCGCGCGCAATCATTGATTTCTTAGCCATAGTGTCTCTCTCAGCTTTTCAGCGGGAAGTTGAAGGCGCGCAGCAGAGCGCGACCTTCATCGTCGTTGCGAGCAGTGGTTGTAATAGTGATGTCCATACCGCGCAACGCATCTACCTGGTCGTAGTCGATTTCAGGGAAAATAATTTGCTCCGTCACACCCATGGCAAAGTTGCCGCGTCCATCGAAGGACTTCGGGCTGATGCCGCGAAAGTCACGGATACGCGGGATGGCTATGCTTATGAGACGCTCCAGGAATTCATACATGCGTTCGCTGCGCAGCGTAACTTTGCAACCAATGGGCCACCCTTCCCGTACTTTGAATCCAGCAATTGACTTGCGCGCCTTAGTCACAACGGGCTTCTGTCCCGCAATCTTTTCCATGTCGGACACTGCATTCTCGAGAACTTTCTTGTCGCCCAGGGCTTCACCGACACCCATGTTCAGGGTGATTTTGGTAATGCGGGGTACTTCCATCACGTTCCCGAGCCCCAGTTCATCTTTGAGCTTGGGTGCAATCTCAGATTTGTAAACGTCTTTCAGCGTTGCCATGTCTGTTATCCGCTCGTTCGGCTTAAGCGTCTATCGCTTCGCCGGTTGATTTGAAAATGCGCACCTTGCTGTCGCCGTCAATCTTGTACCCCACTCGATCAGCCTTGCTGGTCGCCGGGTTGAAGATCGCAATATTAGAGACCTGCAGCGGCGCTTCTTTCTCAACGATGCCACCGGTAACGCCCATCTGAGGGTTAGGGCGTGTGTGCTTCTTGATCATGTTCACACCCGCCACCACGACGCGCTGGTCATCCAGTACGCGCTGCACTTTGCCGCGCTTACCTTTGTCCTTACCTGTAAGAACTATTACCTCATCATCACGCTTAATCTTGCCCATCGTCTTCTCTCTCAATTCCTGTCCGTCGCCCGGCTAGAGCACTTCCGGCGCCAGGGACACGATCTTCATAAACTGTTCGCTGCGCAGCTCGCGCGTCACCGGTCCGAAGATGCGCGTGCCGATGGGTGCGTTCTGCGCGTTCAAAAGCACCGCTGCATTGTCGTCAAACTTGATCAGCGAACCATCGGTCCGGCGCACGCCTTTTTTTGTGCGCACCACAACTGCGTTCATTACCTGGCCCTTCTTGACCTTGCCGCGCGGGATGGCTTCTTTGACCGTGACTTTGATCAGGTCGCCCACACCAGCGTAGCGCCGCTTGGAGCCACCCAGCACCTTTATGCACATCACGCGACGAGCACCGCTGTTATCGGCAACATCCAAATAGCTTTGTGTCTGAATCATCTTCTACTCCAACCAAACCTGTCCCAGTGCTAAACCAATGCCTAGACTTGCACCGCACTCTCGTCAATGCGCAGGAGCTTCCAGCTCTTCGATTTTGAGATAGGCGCTGTCTCCTGAACAGTGACCACATCTCCCATGCCACACTCATTCTTCTCATCGTGGGCATGAATCTTGGACGAACGCGTAATGTACTTACCGTAGACCGGGTGCTTTACGCGGCGCTCGATAAGCACCGTGACGGTCTTGTCCATTTTGTTGCTCACAACGCGGCCCGTTGCCGTGCGTGCGGTATTCTGTTCTGCCGTCATTGCTTAGCTCCCTGCTAACTCGGTCAGCACGGTTTTGACGCGTGCGATATCGCGCTGGTTCTGCTTCAGCAGGTGCGTCTGCGCCAACTGACCCGTGCTCTTTTGCATGCGCAGCTTGAACTGCTGCTCGCGCAGGCTCAGTAACTCTTTTTCCAGGTCCTCTACGGACTTTTCACGCAGTTCGTTCGCTTTCATCACATCACTGACCGTTTAACGAATTTGGTTTCAACCGGCAGCTTGGCGGCTGCCAGGGTGAAGGCCTCTCTGGCCAGCTCTTCTGACACGCCCTGCACTTCGTACAGCATCTTGCCAGGCTGAATCTGAGCCACCCAGTATTCAACGTTGCCCTTGCCCTTGCCCTGGCGTACTTCCAGCGGCTTGGTCGTTATAGGCTTGTCAGGAAATATCCTGATCCAGATCTTGCCGCCACGCTTAATATGACGGGTCATCGCCCGGCGCGCCGACTCAATTTGACGTGCCGTAATGCGGCCGCGACCGACAGCCTTAAGGCCGTACTCGCCGAAGCTCACCTTGCTACCGCGGTGCGCCAGACCGCGATTGCGGCCCTTTTGCGTCTTGCGAAACTTTGTACGCTTTGGTTGGAGCATCTACCTAACCCTTAACTTGTCGCAGACTTCTTGGACGCGGTATCGGCACTCTCTTCTGCGCCAATCACTTCACCCTTGAAGATCCAAACTTTCACGCCGAGGATGCCGTATGTAGTGGCGGCTTCGTACGTGGCGTAATCGATGTCAGCGCGCAGCGTGTGCAGGGGGACACGGCCCTCGCGGTACCACTCGGTGCGAGCGATCTCAGCGCCACCAAGACGACCAGAAACCTGTACCTTGATGCCTTCCGCACCCTGGCGCATAGCATTTTGAACGACACGCTTCATAGCGCGACGGAACATAACCCTGCGCTCGAGCTGCTGAGCCACGTTCTGGGCCACAAGGCGCGCATCCAGATCCGGCTTGCGAATTTCCTCAATATTGATGTGCACGGGCACACCCATCTTCTTACTCAGCACGGCGCGAAGCTTGTCGACGTCTTCACCCTTTTTGCCGATGACGATGCCAGGGCGCGCCGTGTGAATCGTAATACGTGCTGTCTGGGCGGGACGCTCTATGACCACACGGCTTACCGAAGCGTGATCCAGCGCCTTTTCAATGTAATCGCGTACTTCCAGATCGGTGATCAGATTCTTGGAGTAGTTCTTACTGTCGGCGTACCAGACTGAGCTATGGTCTTTGACGATGCCCAGTCGGATGCCGATTGGATGTACTTTCTGACCCATGAGATTACCCTTCCGCGTCTGCGACTTTGACGGTGATGTGACACGAGCGCTTGAGGATGCGGTCCGCGCGGCCTTTGGCCCGCGGGCGCAGACGCTTCATGGTCATACCTTCGTCTACATAGATGCTGGAGATCTTCAACTCATCGACATCCGCACCTTCATTGTTCTCTGCGTTAGCAATCGCAGAATCCAGCACCTTCTTAATGATATGGGCCGCTTTCTTGTTGCTGTACATCAGCAGGTTGAGTGCATCCTCAACATCTTTACCTCGCACCTGGTCAGCGACGAGGCGAGCTTTCTGAGCTGAAATGCGCGCGCCCTTAAGTTTGGCTGCTACTTCCATCATTAACCTTCCTTAACGCCTCAGCGCGCCTTCTTGTCCGCGGCATGGCCACGGAAGGTGCGGGTGACGGCGAATTCGCCTAGCTTGTGGCCGACCATATCCTCATTGATCAGTACGGGAACGTGCTGTCGCCCGTTATGTACTGCGATAGTAAGTCCCACCATATCCGGAGAGATCATTGAGCGACGAGACCAGGTCTTGATGGGGCGACGGTCATTGCTTTCTACCGCAGCCTCAACCTTCTTCATCAGGTGCAGGTCAATGAAAGGACCTTTCTTCAGTGAACGTGGCACGATTGAATCCTCTCTTCCGTTACTTCTTGCGACGACGACGTACGATAAGGTCGTCGGTGCGCTTGTTTTTACGAGTCTTGTAGCCCTTGGTCGGCGTGCCCCAGGGAGACACAGGATGGCGACCACCTGATGTGCGACCCTCACCACCACCATGCGGGTGGTCAACCGGGTTCATTGCAACGCCGCGCACGGTCGGCCGAACACCGCGCCAGCGCGCTGCACCGGCCTTGCCGAGCTTGCGCAAACTGTGTTCGCTGTTGGATACCTCACCCAGAGTGGCACGGCAGTCCGCTAATACCTTGCGCATCTCGCCAGAGCGCAAGCGTAAGGTGGCGTACCGGCCTTCGCGAGCGACCAGCTGTACTGCCGCACCGGCGCTACGCGCCATTTGTGCGCCTTTCCCGGGCTTCAGCTCGATGCAGTGAACAATCGAACCCACAGGGATATTGCGCAGCGGCAGCGCATTGCCCACTTTGATCGGAGCGCTGTCACCAGATTGCACCGTGTCACCACTCTTCACACCCTTGGGCGCTATGATGTAGCGACGCTCACCGTCGGTGAACTTCAGCAGTGCAATATGCGCGGTGCGATTCGGGTCGTACTCAATACGTTCGACCTCCGCAACGATTCCGTCCTTGTTGCGCTTGAAATCCACCTTCCGGTAATGCTGTTTGTGCCCGCCGCCGATGTGCCTCGTGGTGATGCGCCCGTTGTTATTACGGCCGCCGGTTTTGGACTTTTTATCCAGCAATGCCTTGTGAGGCGCACCCTTGTGCAAGTCTTCGCTAACAATATTTACAACGTGGCGGCGACCGGCAGAGGTGGGCTTTCGTTTCAAAATGGCCATTAGACTGATTCCTTCCTCACTTACTCGGCGACCGCAAAGTCAATGTCCTGACCCTGCTGTACACGCACGTACGCCTTCTTCCAGCTTGGCTTCTTGCTATAGCCAAACCGATTACGCTTGACCTTGCCCTTCATGTTCAGCGTCTGCACATTGGTCACGTTGACTTTAAACAACTGCTCCACCGCCTTCTTGACCTCCAGCTTGCTGGCGTCCACGGCGACGCGAAAGACGTACTGGTTGCTTGCATCAGCAACAACCGCTGCTTTCTCAGAGACATGAGGCCCCAGCAGCACTTGAAAAACACGCTCCTGATTCATCCCAGCATCTCCTCAAACTTCTTCACGGCATCGACAGACATCATCACCTTGTCATAAGCAATAAGTGACACCGGGTCTACACCCTCCACGTCGCGCACGTCCACCTTGTGCAGGTTGCGCGCTGCGAGGTACAGGTTTTCATTTACCTCTGTGGACACGATCAACACATTGTCCAGACCAAACCCGTCCAGCTGCTTGACCAGCTCCTTGGTCTTGGGCGCCTCTACGTCAATACTCTCGACCACAATCAAGCGTTCCTGCCGTGCCAGCTCTGAAATTATGGAGCGCAGGGCCGCACGGTACATTTTGCGGTTGACCTTTTGGCTATGATCCTGCGGCTGGGCGGCGAAGGTAACGCCACCGCTGCGCCATATCGGCGATCGGATAGTGCCGGCGCGAGCGCGGCCTGTGCCTTTCTGGCGCCATGGCTTCTTGCCACCGCCGCTAACGGCAGCGCGGTTTTTCTGCGCGCGGGTACCCTGGCGAGCACCAGCGAGATATGCCGTCACGACCTGATGCACCAGATCTTCGTTGAAGTCGCGTGCAAAGGCAGCATCGGACACAGAGACTTTGCCCGCGTCTGCATTTCCCGCTTTAACGATATTCAGTTCCACGTCTTCGTCTCCCCCCGCCTTAAGCCTTGACCGCAGGACGCACTACAACGTCACCGCCCGGTGCGCCGGGGACAGCACCCTTGATCAACAGGAGATTGCGTTCAACATCCACACGCACTACCTCGAGTCCCTGGGTAGTCACGTTTTCTGCGCCCATATGGCCCGCCATCTTTTTGCCTTTGAAGACGCGACCCGGTGTCTGGCACTGGCCGATGGAGCCCGGCGCGCGATGCGCCAGCGAATTACCGTGAGTGGCATCCTGCGTGCGGAAGTTCCAGCGCTTTACTGCACCCTGGAAACCCTTACCTTTTGACTTGCCCGCGACGTCAACGATCTGACCCGCTTCGAAAGTCTCTACCGTGAGTTCTGCGCCGACTTCAGGAGCTTCATCTTCACCTTCAAGACGAAACTCCCACAGGCCACGACCAGCTTCTACACCGGCTTTTGAAAAATGACCTGCTTCAGATTTGCTGACGCGGTTGGCACGCCGCGCTCCCGTTGTTACCTGAATGGCACGGTACCCATCGCTGTCTGTGTCTTTAACCTGGGTGACGCGATTGGGTTCTACCTCAATCACGGTAACCGGAATAGATGCGCCGTCTTCAGTAAAGACGCGTGTCATGCCGGACTTACGGCCGACTAAGCCTATAGCCATTGCTCTAACCTCTTAGTGTACGGGGCTCGCACCCTCTATGGCCGCTCATTCCTGAGCGTTACACACCCGGGACGGCTGCATTAATGCCACCGCCCGAGGGGTTTAACTCTGTTTGTAGCCTTTTCTAACCCGATGTTGCCGCGGCGCTTTAGCCGAGGCTGATCTGCACCTCAACACCAGCGGCGAGGTCCAGCTTCATCAGGGCGTCCACGGTTTTTTCCGTGGGCTCAACAATATCCAGAAGGCGCTTGTGGGTGCGGATTTCGTATTGATCACGCGCGTCTTTATTAACGTGCGGAGATATCAATACTGTGTACCGCTCCTTGCGAGTAGGAAGGGGAATCGGACCCTTGACCTGTGCACCTGTACGACGCGCGGTTTCAACGATCTCCTGGGTAGAAGTATCTATCAGGCGGTGATCGAATGCTTTAAGACGAATCCGTATTCTTTGGTTCTGCATCTGATCGTACTCCTGTCACTAAAAAACCAGAGGCCCGCACAGGGACCCCTCAAAAAAGGAGTGCGTATTCTAGTGATGGTCCTACCCTCTGTCAACACGCTATTGGGCTGATTTCGTCTGCCCATCGATCGGAGTTTTAGGACTCATCGACGACATCCGGCCCTGCGATGCGTTCAAACATCAGTTCGGATATCGCCTCGATAATTTCAGGCCGCTTGGGATGCACGTGCTTGCCCTCAGTCCACAGGACCTCCAGCGGCTCACCAACTGCCTCTCGCAGAGCTGCTGTCGCAGCAGGCGGCAGATCGTTGTCCGAGCGAGCATGCACCAGGATTACGGGTCGTGGTGAGACACGCCCTACCCAGGCTTCCGGCCCCATGTGCTCAGCACCGGCGACCGTGGCAAGGTATTTCGCGACAGCTGAGCGGATCCCGGCAAAAGGGATGCGCTTGCGCAACCCGTGGTTTAGAACCAATGCCGGCGCACCGCCTCCATGAATCAGCCAAAGGCGCTCTACACGTGTGTCCAGCACAGCAGGTACCGACGCCAGATACGCCCCAAAGCTGATCCCTGCCAGCTCAACGCGACCCGGGTTGATACCGGCTGCTGGCTCCAGCAGGTAATCCAGAGCAAGCAAAGCAGCGGCCGGCGTATTGAAGATGCCGTTCTGGATACGGGGCAGAGCCGCGGCAACAGCAAGCATGCTTCTGTGCGGTACAGTGCCAAAGGGGTAGCTGATAGCAGCGACCGTGGCACCGTAAGTCTCTGGCAATACTTCTATGGCCGACCGCCCGGTTTCCTGCCCCCCCATCAATAGCAGCAGCGGGCGGTATGACAGAGGCTTATACGGGTAACGCACTGCTATCTCTACCTCAAGACCAGTGTCTGACCGCAACAGGTACTCTCGAGCGACACCACCCGGCAGCAGGTACTCAGCCGTTTGCTCAGCCTCGACTAGCGTGCCTTTGCGTGCAAGATGATCAGGCGCAGGCTGCGCTGCACGCCAAAAGCTGAAGAAACTTGCTGCCAGCAGCAGGGCGACCACAAGCACTACAACTGAGACCGCACCGAAGATACGCAGCATTCACATAACCTCTACCGCTTTAGCAGGATGTCTTATAACAGATAGCTGACAGCAGCTATATGTCTGCTTGCTTTGCTGAAGCGCTTGGCGTCGAATACCACGATTGAAGCTGCACACCATATCGCTATGTTCAGTGGCAACACCGAGGAAATCACTCCTGAAGTTAGAGAGCGCATCGCCCTACTATTGGGGAGGGAGCCGCGCGGTCTGCGGCGTGTCGCGGTTCAGCGCGACGACGGCGAACCCAGAGTGATTCAGGTGGCGTCGCTGGTGGCCGACAAGCCATTCCCAACGCTGTTCTGGCTGGTAGATCCAGAACTCAACTACGCCCTGGACCAGCTGGAAGCCAGCGGCCTCATAGGAGTGTTACAGAGAGCTGTAGACCAGGACACTGCCCTGCAGACTGCCATGCGCAAGGACCATGAAAAGCACATCGCGCTGCGTAACCGACTTATGACGGCACATGATCGACGGCGACTGCAGGAACTCGGCTTCTACCATACGCTGCAAAACCGCGGTATAGGCGGCATTGAAAACGCCGTCAGGGTGCGCTGCCTGCACACCTGGTATGCCGCTCACCTGGTAGTGTCCAACAGCATCGGTCGGCAAGTGGACCAGCACTGGTCTGACTTGCCCTAAATCAAAGTCAGGCGCGTTGAGGGACAGGTAACCACCGCTGAGGTGATGGCGCAGAGTCGTATTGGTCTACACTGAAAACGGTGTACGCCGAGAGGCCTTCCCGTTGTGAATACTATTCAATCTTCCGAGTCCATACCTCAGGATGCCTGGTATGGGCTCGACGCTGCGCAAACCCTCTCTCGCCTGAATACGGTTGAAGCGGGCCTCACACCTCAAGAAGCCACCCATCGGCTGGCGCAGTATGGCGCCAATGAGATTGAGTTTCGAAAAACTCCAGCTTGGCTGAGAATGTTGCGTCAGTTCAATGACCCGATGGTGATCATTCTGCTGATTACGGCTGCGATTACCGGAGTGCTAACAGCACTGGGTAGTCATATGTTGCCTGATACGCTGGTGATCACAGGTGTCGTCATCATGAACGCAATCTTAGGCTTTGTGCAGGAAGGCAAAGCCGAGGGCGCGCTGGACGCACTGCGCAACATGATGGTGCAGGAAGCTCTGGTATTAAGGGATGGCGATCAGCAACGTGTCCCGGCCAGGGAACTGGTGCCGGGCGATATTTGCGTACTGGAAAGTGGAGACCGAATCCCGGCAGACGTTCGATTTCTTGAGATCAGTGACCTGCACGTGGACGAGGCCTCGCTCACCGGCGAATCCGTTCCGGTTACCAAATCGCAGGAACGTTTGGAGGGCACCGGTTTGGTCCCCGGCGACCAGATCAATATGGGATTCTCAGGCACCTATATCACGCGCGGCACCGCCCGTGGCATCGTCGTAGCGACCGGTACGCAGACCGTATTTGGCCGTATCGCCGACCTGGTGAAATCAGCGGATCAGGGACTGACTCCGCTGCAGAAGAAAATGCAGGCCTTTGTGCGCACTCTTATCGGTGCCATCCTTGTGGTGGGCGGGTTTAACTTCGCCCTGGGTATCTACCTGGGGTATCAAATCAGCTACAGCTTCCTGGGCGCGGTGTCCCTCGTCGTAGCCTCCATCCCAGAAATGCTGCCCGCACTGGTAACTTCTATTCTCGCCCTGTCTGGCACTGTTATGGCGGGCCGCAAAGCCCTCATACGCAAGCTTCCGGCCGCAGAAACGCTGGGTGCCACATCGGTTATCTGCTCCGATAAGACAGGCACGCTGACTGAGAATCGGATGACCGTTACTCGGGTTTACGCTGGCAGCCAGGTCTTTGATGTCAGCGGCGTCGGTTACGACATCGAGGGCGAGTTTAGTCGCGCTGGCTCCATTACCGAGCCAGCATCCACACCGGCGTTGATGCGGCTGCTCGAGGTTGGCTTTAACTGCAACAATGCCCATTTGTCTGGCGAAGGTGGAACCGGGGACCCCACCGAACTCGCACTGAAGATCTCTGGAGCCAAGGCCGAGCTTGCCGCCGACGGTGTCACTCGGCTGGTCGAGATTCCCTTTGATTCCTCAGTGAAGTACATGGCGATCCTCGCGGATATTGGCGGCACTCGATTCTTGCTGGCCAAGGGCGCACCGGAGCAGGTGATGGCTATGTGCGATAGCGCGTCGGACGCAAGCGGTGCGCTGGTGCCACTGGATCGCGAGTCTGCCCTGGACACAGCGCGCAGCTTTGCCCGCGACGCTTTGAGGACGCTTGGATTCGCGTATAAAGAGATGCCCGCCGACTGCGCTGGGCTGGAGCGCTCAGATCTGACGGGGCTGATCTTTGCGGGCTTGCAGGGCATGATTGATCCGCCTAGACAGGCTGCGATCGATGCAGTCGACTCCTGCAAGCGTGCTGGCATTCGCACTGTCATGATCACGGGAGATCATCCCGATACAGCACAGGCAGTAGCAGCCCAACTGGGCATTGAGGCAGGTGAGGTCATGACCGGCTCAGAGCTGTCGCTGCTGGATGAGGCAGGCTACCGCGAGGTCGCCGAGCGCGTATCTGTGTTTGCACGGGTTGCACCGGAGCACAAGAAAGCCATTGCCGAGGCTCTGCAGCAGTGTGGCCATGTGGTCGCCATGACCGGCGACGGCGTCAACGATGCACCCGCACTTAAGGCTGCAGATATTGGCGTCGCCATGGGCATCACTGGCACTGAGGTAGCGCGTGAAAGCTCCGATATGGTCTTAGCCGATGACAACTTTGCCACCATTGTCGCCGCAGTTGAGGAAGGCCGGCACGCCTGGAACAATCTGAAAAAAGCCATCCTCTATACGCTCCCCACTAATGCAGCGCAGGCTTTGCTGATAATGGGCGCGATTCTAATGGCGTCGTTCGTACCGTTATTTAGCGTGCGCTTTGTACTTGAACCGGTACAAATTCTTTGGGTAAACCTTTTAGACTCCGTATTGCTTACCATGCCTCTGATGATGGAGCGGAAGGAGAAGGGGCTGCTTGACCAGCCACCCCGACCCGCAGATGCAGAGATCATCGATGGGCTTTTCCTGCAGCGCGTGATCCTGCTGGGCTTTGCCATATCGATTCCTGGCTTTCTTATTTACTATAACTTCGGCGCGGCTGCCGTGATCGACGGCCAACTGGCAGACCCACTGCTGTTGACCCAGGCGCAGACAGCCGCCTTCTGGGCAATTCTTTTTGCACACTTTGGCTATGTTGTTTCGGCCCGCTCTGTTTATGGCTCGGCCTTCAGCTTTAGTCCGTTTTCCAACCCCTGGTTACTGGGCGGTATCGCGCTAAGCCTGATCATCCGCTTTATTCCCACCGTAGTCCCACAGGCGGCGGCATTGTTCAGAACTGCAGCATTCCCGGTGGAGTGGTGGCCGCTTATTCTCGCCTGCTTCCTCCCGAGCTTCATTGCTATTGAAGGCGACAAGCTGATACGTCGGTTGTTGGGAAAACAGAGGCCATAAAAAAACCCCGCAGTTACGGGGTTTTTTAGATGTGGAAAGGGATCAGAGCTCAAGGCCTGTCCCCGCCGGCGATGCCGGCCTACTCGATGATCTTGGCGACGACGCCCGCACCCACCGTGCGGCCACCCTCACGGATCGCAAAGCGCAACCCTTCTTCCATCGCAATCGGGGCAATCAAC